>CAVJLG010000058.1:0-65147 GCA_963650135.1 Barnesiella intestinihominis
ATTTCATATAGCAATACCCCCAATACCGGGTGTCCAGTATTGGGGGTACATATCACATTTTACCGTGCAGTCTGGGACTCTTTTTATTCGTTCTCCTGCTTTGGTACCATAATCTCAACGGGCTTGGGAATATTGGTCACCAGCGCCTGCTCTGTTTCCCCGCCGAACTCGCCGTCCAGGGTCCAGGGCACCGGCTCCTGGAACTTGAGCGTAACCGAATCGCACTGGAGGATATGGAAGTAATCCGGTCGAAAATCCCGGGCAATCAGGCTGCCCACCAGTGCATTATAGTCCGCCAGCACCTTGGGGGCCTTGACCAGAATCAGCTCATTGAGGCCGTCGTCCATCTTTACAATGTCGTCGTCCAGGGCCTTAAAGCCGCCCACAGAGGTCGCGTTGGTGACCATGCCCAGAATCACATCATCCTCAATCACCGTGTCCGCCGTCTCAGCCACCACATGGATGGGGCGAATATCCGACAGGGACCGAATGCCCTCCAGAATATACGCCGCTCTGCCCAACGCCTGCTTGCTGGCATGGGGCGTGGCATAGCTGACCTTGGTAAACGCGCCGAATGCCGCCACATAGGTAAAGTAACGGTCATTAAAGCCGCCCATATCCACCGGGAACACTTCGCCCTCTACAATGTTCTGGGCCGCCTCCTTGATGGTTTTGGGAATGTGCAGCGACGTTGCAAAGTCGTTGACCGTGCCCGCAGGGATATAGCCCAGCACCGGGCGGCGATTCAGGGTCATCAGTCCGGAAACTGTCTCGTTGAGGGTGCCGTCTCCGCCGCAGGTGACTACCATATCAAATTCCTCGCCCCGGGCCTCCAAAAACTCCGGAATATCCAAGGGCTTCTGGGTGGGATGACACAATACGTCATAGCCGTTTGCAGTAAAATAGTCGATCACGTCCATGAGCTGGAAGCGCATCTCCTCCTTACCGGCTGCGGGATTCACAAAAAACAGCATTTTCTTCATAATTTTGATTCCTCCATAGGAAATAGTGGTTTCAGAAAGATCGCGCAATCATCAAGTGCAATTACGCGGCGGTGCCTTAGTTCAGGGGCGGTGAAAGGGCAAATCTGGTCAGCTTACAGTCCGTCTCCTCCAGCAGCTCCGAAAAGCGCTGAGAAAGGGCCTGGGTCCGCAGGTCCTCGGTCACCTGATCCTTCCACTGGTAGTTGTCCCGGTAGCCCAGGAAGAAAATCAGGTGGACCCCATAGTCAGAGGATGCAATGCCGATGTCTCCGTAGCTGTGTCCCTCCGGCTCGAAGCACCAGGCGCTGAAATCTTCCCCCAGCTGCCCCGGTGCAATATTGGTCAGTAGGCCCCCTACATCCCGGCTTCCGCTGTCGGCAGATTGGCGCTGGGCCAGCTCCATAAACGACTGTTCACTGCCACCCTGCTGCAAAAGCCATTGGCGATCCGCTTCTGCCCGGGCCCACACTGCCGTGCTGTCCTCCCCATCTCCCGGCAAATAGAGCACTTGCCGAATGTCTACATTGGGAAGCTGCGACTGCGGCAGCGCCTCATAGTCCGCGCCATGTGCCTGATAGTATTCCTCCAGCTGTGCATCCGAAAAATTTCCGGCCCGATAGAGGGCATCGGAATAGGCTTGGGCCATAAACGTATCCCGCAGATACTGCCGATAGGTTTCCACGGTCACTGCAGTACCATAGCGTGCCTGGAGATAGGCCGCCATATCACCGGTACCGTCCTTCTGCACATAGCCCGATGCCGCCGCCATATCCGGGAGCTGCTCCAGCGTTGATTCAAAGGCGCTGATTTTCTCCGGCTCCGGCTGGAAGCCTGCACGCCTGGCACGGGACACCAGGCTCTCCGTCAGCGCCGCATCCTCCAGCGCCTGCTGACGGAAATAATCCGCCCAGCTGTAGTCCTCCTCCAGGCTGATATACTGCCGCTCCAGATTTCCCGACGGGTCAAAGGGCGCCTGGGCATTTTGCTGGGCATATTGACTGTTCGTCTCGGCCACTGCGCTGTAATAGTAGATGGCGAAGGTGCGGTTGTCCATAGAAATGCCATCACTCCCCCGCATGGCCACGGCGTCCGGGTCATACTGCCCGCACCCCGCCCAAACCAGCGTCAGCGTCGCCACCAGCAGCGCCAGAGACAAGAAAAGCCCCCGCCGCTCCCCGGAGGTAAACCGAGGCTGTCGGGGCAACTGGCGCTCCTGCTCTGCCTCTTCCTGGGATGCCGCCAGATTCTCATAAAAAATACCGGGCAGCGATTTCGCAGGTTCCGGCGCATCCTGCGCCAGCCAATCCGCTTCTCCGCCGCAGTTGGGGCAATGTCCCGCCTGGTCTAACTCCTCGCCGCACAGAGGACAATTCATATTGCTTCAGCTCCCAGGTTCAAAGAATAGCTCCAGTTTACCACAGCCGGGGGAAAAATGCAATGAAACCTGCGAAAATCCCCTGTGTACGAACCCGCGCCTTTGTGGTATAATAGCTTCACTACATATGATTTTGGAGGGACCCCCTATGACCCAAGAGATTCAGCTGAAAAACGGCTCTGTGCTGGTATCCATCAACGGCTACAGCGGCGAAAGCGACTTTTATGCCATGTACGATATTATCAAGGAACTCCTTGCCCCCGAGCAGGCCACCTACGGTGTGGACAGTATGTGTGTGGACGGCTCGTTCCAAAAGGACGGCATTCTGGTTCGAATGAGCAGCGAATGTGTCACCGACGACTGCTGCTTCCACTACGACCCCACTGCGCTTTCCCCTGAGGAAGTGGAAAAGGTCGAGGGCTGGATTACCGATATTGTCACTGAGCTCCATAAGCGTTTGCCCCGATAACAGCAGCGGCTCCTGCGATTTGTATTCGCAGGGGCTTTTTTTGCGCAGAATTGCTTCTTCTCAAATAGTTATTACAAAATTATTAAGTAATTATTGTGAATTATTCCAGATAGACAAACCAAATGGAAGATTTTATAATATTTCTATCCAAAACTGATTTGGTTTTCCCGAGAAAGGAGAATGAAACATGCGAAAATCCATCCTTGCCATCGTGCTTGCCGCCGCCATGTTGGCCTCTATGCTGGTGGGCTGCGGAAACAACGCCGCATCCTCTGCCGCCCCGGCTGCTTCCTCCGCTGCGGAAGAAAGTACCCCCTCCCAGGCTCCGGCCCCTGCCCCCGAGGACAGCACCCCTGCCGCTGAGCCCGAAGCCTCTGCCGCAGAAGAAAGCGTGGTAGAAGAAGCCCCCGTAGAGTACGCCACCATGGCTGAAAAATACGCCGCCATGAGCCACGACACCAACGAGGCCTACAAAGAGCTGGAGGATGGCGTTGGCACCGAAATCTCCTATCCCCTGGCCGACGGCGACACACTGACCATGTGGCGCGTGTTCTCCGCCTTTATCTGGAGCGGCCTGATGGAGTCCTATGCCGACATGCCCACCCTGCCCATCATTGAAGAGGCAACGGGCGTCAACATGAAGTTCATCGAGTGCTCTGATTCCGCCGCCTATGAGCAGTTCAACCTGACCATTGCCACCGGCGACTATCCCGACCTGATGGCCATGGACTATTATTCCGGCGGCGTTACCGCTGCCTATGAGGATGATATCATCATCGACCTCACCGACCTGGTGGATGAGAACATGCCCAACTACAAGACCCTCATCGACACCATGGACGACTACACCAAAAAGAGCATCTACACCGACGACAACCGAATTCTGCGCATCTGGACGCTGGCCTCCAATGTGGTATCCGAGCAGGGCCTGAGCTACCGCGCCGACTGGGCCCAGGAGTTCGGCATGGACGCACCGGTGACTGTAGACGACATGTTCGACTATCTCACCGCTGTAAAGAACCAATATAACTGCACCTATCCCATCTTCATCGACAACTCCGCCACCCTGGAGGGCTTCACCGGCGCATTCGGCACCACCGGCATCAACCTGGGCTGGACCGATCTTGGCATGATGATGGACGGCGATACCGTAGTTTCCTCTCTCACCGACGAGCATTTCCGGAACTACATTGAGGGCTTCCATAAGTTCTATGCCGCGGGCCTGATTAAGGACGATTTCTACTCCGAATCCTATGGCCCCGACTATATCAACAGCTATGTTTCCAACGACCAGTGCGCCGTTACCTCCATCCGCGGCGATAAGTTCACCACCATGACCGACGCCGCCATCTCCCCCACCTTCGACTTCGAGGCCATGGCGCCTCTGGTGGAAAACGAGGGCGACACCTATAAGTTCTGCATGAAAACCAGCCATACCGGCAACGGCAACATGTCCATCACCACCGGGTGTGAGAACCCCGAAATGGCTGCAAAGTTTATGAACTGGTTCTACACCTATGACGGCTATATGGTCACCAACTATGGCGAAGAGGGCGTTTGCTTCGAGTATGACGAAAACGGCGATCCCGTCTACACTGACTTCATTGTTCATAACCCCGACGGCTACAACGTGATGAACCTGCGGAACATGTACACCAATCCCGTGTTCAACAACTACACCAATGCCACCGCCGTCTTCTACACCTATGACGAGGTGGAGCTCTCCGCCTTCGATATCTGGAACAACAACGGCACCGACGAATGCTCGCTGCCCACCCTGTCCCTGACCACCGATGAAAACGCGGAATACGCCAACATTGCCACCACCGTCTATACCTTTGCCACCGAGCAAATTCTCAAGTGGATGATCGGCGAGGCAGAGCTTACCGACGAGAGCTGGGATAGCTATGTGCAGCAATGCGAATCTATGAATCTTTCCCGCTGCGTAGAGATCTACCAGGCCGTTTATGACCGGATGTACAAAGCATAGATTTCCTACCATCAGGAGGGCGGGCTTATCCCGTCCTCCTTTTTTCAATCTGCCGAAATGGATTCGTGACAAATCGCCGAAAAAGGATTGCATTTCGTCTATTTTGTGCTACAATAGAGGAAGAAAAAAGCGTGCTCTTCGGAGGACGCTGAAGTTAAGAAAGGATTGATTTTCCATGGCAAAGACCATCATTACCGCCGCTCTGACCGGCGCTGTAACTCCCGCTGGTTATGACATCCCCGAGACTCCCGCTCAGATCGCCGAGTGCGCTTATGAGTGCTGGAAGGCTGGTGCTTCTGTTGTTCACCTGCATATGCGTGACGACGCTGGCGCTGGCGTTATGGATCCCGTAAAGTTCTACGAGACCATCAAGCTGATCCGTGCTCACAAGGACTGCGACGTTATCGTTAACTGCACCTCTTCCGGTGACAACCGTGTTTCCGATGACTCCCCCTACGGCAACGCTATGCGTATGCTGCACCACAAGAACGTCCCCGGCATTGAGATGGGCACCTTTGATGCTTCCTCCTTCAACTGGGGCATCCCCGGCGGCGTTTTCCACAACTCCCCCAACATGCTGTCCACCCTGGGTACCCTGTACCTGGAGAAGGGCATTAAGCCCGAGTTCGAGATCTTCGACTTCGGCGCTCTGCGTGCTGTCGGCATCTATTGGAAGAAGGGCTTCGTAGCTGCTCCTCTGCACTTCCAGTTCTGCCTGGGCGTAGTTGGCGGCATGGACGCTACTCCCCACGATCTGCAGATCCTGCTCGACGAGATGCACAACCTGCAGGCTGCTGGCAAGCTGCCCGCTGAGTGCACTTGGTCCGGCTTCGGCATCGGCAAGGGTCATCTGCCTGTTATGTTCTCCTGCATCGCTAACGGCGGCCATGTCCGTGTAGGCATGGAGGATAACGTTGTTTACGGCAAGGACAAGGACGGCAAGAAGATCCTGGCTACCAACCTGATGCTGGTTCAGCGCGCTGCTCGTGCCATCGAGGCATTCGGCAACGAGGTTGCTACCCCCGCTGAGGCTCGTGAGATGCTCGGCCTGAAGCCCCTGGATCATGAGGCTGTTTGCGCTGCGCTCGACGCTGTTAAGGTTGAGGATCTGGAAGCTGCTAAGCAGGCTGTTGCTGACGAGTTCGGCGGCCCCTACTTCGCTGCTACTTCCATGGGCGGCAAGAAGTAATTTACTTCTCATACATCAGTTCCGCAGTGGGAAACCACTGCGGAACTTTTTTCTTTGGGGCAATCCCATCGTTGATTGCCCCGAAACGTCAAAAACCGCTGGATTGCATGAATGCATTCCAGCGGTTTTTATTGTCATTCTTCTGTTTTCTGTAGGTCATTGGAGCCAAACGCCTGCACAACCGTGAGCACGGCCTCCTTTTGCTGGGGCGTTAATGGCCGCCAGCCTTCGAACAGGGCTTTTAATTCCGGGGTCATCTCCACCATTTCGCCCTCCGCAAAGAATTGGGATAGGGTGATGCCAAAGCCGTGGCAGATGGTTTCCAGCGTGTAAATGGACGGCAATGCATTTCGCCGATAGATGTTGTGTATCGTTGATTCCGATAGTCCGCTCTCCTTAGCTAAACGATACTCCGTCCAGCCGCGTTCCTTCAATAATTCCCTTAAACGATCAAGTACATCCACAACATCACCACTTTCTTGTAATTATTTTACCTTCAAAGTGGAATGTTTTATACTTTGTACTTGTCTGCAATCTCCATTTGTGCTATGATGTAATTACAAATAAAGGACATTACGGAGGAAAATTACATGTTTGAAATCGAATCCGCCCGCATCACCGCCGCCGGGGTATCATTCCAACTCCCCACCGGTTTTCTCCTTCTGGAATCCCAAGAACCTCATGTCAACCCCACACTGGAGCTTCGCGCCCCGGATGGCAGCTACCTGATCTCCATCAGCACGGACCGCAGCGCAAAGCCCTCCGGCGATGAGCTGCACAGTATTCTCTCCGAAGGCGGCTACCACGTTCTCTCTCCCATCACCCCCTATTCGCAAAACGGACTTTCCGGTCATTCCGCCGCCTATCTCAGCGGTCGGCGGGGCTATTGGGAGCTGCGGATCGACCTCCCCAATTCCGCCCCCGGCTCCGCCGCCCCCAATACCCTGGTGATCCAGCTGTCCACCCATTGGGGGCGCAGTATTCTCAGCCTGATAGACGCCCTGCCCCTCCAGCTTCTCCTACAAAGTATTCGGCCGCAATAACGCAAAAATGGATGTACCGCTTATTCCGCAGTACATCCATTTTATTTTCCGCGAAGATTACTTGCACTTCTCCAGCAGCTCTTCCCATTTCCGGTCCACATACTCCTGGGCATTCTCCAGCATCCACTCGTTGCCCTTCTTGAAGCAGTGCTTGAACCGTCCCTGGAGCCGCATATAGTCCTCGATGGGCTTCTTTTTCTTGGGCTCGTAGGTCAGCCGCCATTCGCCGTTTTCCACCTCGTACATGGGCCACAGGCAGGTATCCACCGCCAACTGACAGATGGTGGGCAGCAGCGCCGTGTCATACTGCCAACCTCTGGGACAGGGAGACAACACATTCAGGAAGCAGGGGCCCTGGGTGTAAATGGCCTTCTTCGCCTTCTCGTGGAGGTCCCGGAAGTTACCGATGAACGTGGACTGGGCCACATAGGGGATGCCATGGGCCACCATAATGGCAGTCAAATCCTTCTTGTCCTGCTGCTTGCCCTGAATTTCCGTGCCAACAGGGGCCGTGGTAGCGTCCGCAAAGCGCGGGGTGGAGGACGAACGCTGAATGCCGGTGTTCATATATGCCTCGTTGTCGTAGCAGACATACACCATGTCATGTCCGCGCTCCATGGCGCCAGACAGGGACTGGAAACCGATGTCATAGGTGCCGCCGTCGCCGCCAAAGGTGATGAATTTGAAGTTTTCCTGGACTTTTCCCTGCTTTTTCAGCGCCTTATAACATGCCTCCACGCCGGAGCAGGTGGCAGCGGCGTTCTCAAAGGCGGAATGTACATAGCTCTCGGTCCAGGAGGTGTAGGGATACATAAAGGAGGAAACCTCCAGGCAGCCGGTGGCGTTGGTAATCACCGCACGGTCACCGGGCTCCAGGGCGCGCATCACGGCACGGCAGGTAATACCCGCACCGCAGCCTGCGCACAGCCGATGGCCGCCCACAAAACGTTCCGGTTTTTCAAGCTCTTTCTTAAACTGATATGCCATGATTTATTCCCCCCTAACGCCCATATGGGTGTATACTTCGCCAACCTCGCCGGTTTCGGCAATGTGCTCCAGCCGCTGATACAGAGCCGCAATGTCGCCGGTGGACACGTCTCTGCCGCCCAAGCCATAGACCACATTGATGAGCTTGGGTCGATGCTCCAGATCATACAGTGCACTGCGGGTTTCCGCAAAAATCGGGCCGCCGCAAGCGCTAAAGCCCTCGGACTTGTCCATGACTGCCACGGCCTTGCAATGAGACAGGGCCTGTGCCAGTTCCTCTGCCGGGAACGGACGGAATACGCGAAGCTTAATGAGGCCCACCTTTTTGCCCTGGGCCCGGAGCTGATCCACTGTGGCCTTGGCAGTACCGGCAGTGGAGCCAATGAGCACCAGCGCTTCCTCCGCGTCCTCCATGCAGTATTCCTCGAAGAAGCCATAGGTTCTGCCAAACTGCTCGCCAAAGCGCTTGCCCTGCTCGAGAATGGCCTGCTTTGCGTCCTTCATGGCCTCAGCTTCCTGCTTTTTATGCTCGAAATAGTAATGGGTCACGTCATAGGGGCCCACCGCCATCGTCTCTCCGGCCTTCAAAAGGGAATGCTCGGGATGATATTCGCCCACAAAGCCCTTGACCTCGCCATCCTCCAGGAGCTCAATGTTCTCCACTGCGTGGGATGTGATAAAGCCGTCCATGCAGATCATCACCGGCAGCCGAACCGCCTCGGCAATGGGGAAGGCCTGGACGTAGTTGTCGTAGACCTCCTGGTTGTTCTCCGCATAAATCTGAATCCAGCCCGCATCCCGTGCGCCCATGGCGTCGGAATGGTCGTTGTTGATGTTGATGGGGCCGGACAGCGCACGGGTAGAAACCGCCAGAACAATGGGAAGGCGGCTGGACGCTGCCACATATAAAAGCTCATACATCAGTGCCAGGCCGCAGGAGGAGGTAGCGCTGATGGCCCGTCCGCCAGCCGCTGCGGCGCCGATGCAAACAGACATGGAGCTGTGCTCGGATTCCACCGTTACCAGCTCGGTATGTACCTTGCCGTCCGCCACATACTGGGCAAAATACTGGGGGATCTCCGTGGAGGGAGTGATGGGAAATGCGCCCATTACGTCCGGGTCAATCTGCCGCATGGCCACGGCTACCGCTTCGTTGCCGGAAAGTCTGTCGAGATGTGCCATTATTCTCCCTCCTCCTGAAATTGAATCGCGTCAAAGGGACATGCGGTGATGCAGATGCCGCAGCCCTTACAGTGCTGCAAATCAAACTCGCCGCGCCGCCCGTCCTTCACCGGAATGGCACTGTCGGGACAGTAGGGCACGCACAGAAGACATTGCTTACATTTATCCGCCAGGAATACAGGGGTCTGGGTGCGCCAATCCCCGGTGTTAAATGCCAGCGACGTGGCAGGCTCATAGATTTCTCCGCCCGGGGTCAGCTGCTGCCAGGGGGAATTTTCGTGAATATCCTTTGCGTAAATCATCCCTGTACCTCCTCCATGGAAATGCTCAAAACCTTCATATTGCCCGCGATGACCTGGGGCTTGGTGGCAAATTTATGGTGGAAGGACTCCTCCATATCCGCCTTAAACTTCTCCGGCTCTACCACGCCGCTGACCTTTACCGTGGCTGCCAGCATAGGGGTATTGGGGAATACCTTGCCCAGGATCTCTTTGGAAATTCCGTTGGCATCGATGGTGCAGACCCGGCCCGCATAGCCGCCCAGCAGCGGACGAATTTCCTCCGGGGTCTTCTTTGTATTGATGATAATCGCGCCGGATTCCTTCAGTCCTGCGGTTACGTCCACGCAGTCGATAAGGCCCTCGTCAACCACCACCACATAGTCCGGCTCATAGATATTGGAATGAATGCTGCACCGCTGGGTGCTGATTCGGTTATAGGCTGTGATGGGGGCGCCGCTGCGCTCCGGGCCGTATTCCGGGAAGCCCTGCACATATTTCCCCGACGAAAACGCCGCATCCGCCAGCAGCAGACATGCGGTTTTTGCGCCCTGTCCGCCGCGGCCATGCCAGCGAATCTCCACCATATCCTGATTGTTCACAAAAATACCTCCCCGTTTTTGATGCAGCCGGAGGATACAAAAAGCGGCCTCGTCCGTAAAGGGACGAAAGCCGCAAACGCTTCGTATAACCACCCGTTACTGCATACCAACATATGCATCCCCGGATAACGGCAGGGTACCGGCAGCGCCTACTACGATCTTTTGGGCTGCTGTTCAGAAGTGATGTTCAGGTCGCCGCTACTATCACCGGGCTCTCACCGCCCCCGGCTCGCTTTGGAGTTTGCCTGCGTCCTACTGTCTTCGTCATTACATTTACAGTGTTTTGAACTTGGGTCTATCATAGTATTCCCGGGGGAATTTGTCAATATGCAATTCCCGTTTCACGCAACAACCTTTTTGCCGTTTTTTTCGCGGTTTTTGTACAAGTTGCGCAATCATCTGTGCATGTCCGGTGTACACAAGTGTTCCCTTGGCGCATCAGATGAATATCTTTCATGCGTCTCCGTCATTGCAAGTTCTCCGTCTTTTGATCTGCAAAAATAATTTTGCATTTTTCTCACAAAACCCCTTGACAGATTTTCGTTTCTGTTGTATATTGTAGACACAAAGAAGAAAGGAATGATTCCAATGAAGTAACCTAGCACGACAGTTCAGCGAGCGACTCTGTCGGAAGATTTGCAGGTTTGATATGTGTAATCTTGCATCATTTATTTTCAGATGATTGAAACCCCGCCTAATGTTCTTATCCGGGATTTCCGGTTGAAAATAGATATTCCAACACTGGGAGGTACACTCCGATGTACTAACTGTACTGATCGAAGTTTTGTCCGATCCACCCACCGATGGAGGCAAGGATCCCATGCACAGCTGATATTTCTTCAGTTCGTCAAATTCGAAATTTTATGACAAGTCCCCGCATGGCAATCGCCGTCCGGGTAATCAAATTGGAGGTAAATTCCCATGTACTGATCCGTCAATCGTCCAGACGCCATTTTGTTGGAGGCTCGGGTCCCATGAAAAACTAATGCGGAGATTCCGCACATTTGATCGAATTTTGATCCACAATATTCTGGAGGACAGTCCCGTGAACAGATGATCTGGCAATGACGCCACAGTACCTTTGTAAACAATAATTTCATATGAAAGGATGAGAGGGGTATGAGTGAACCCACTCAGCAGTAGCTGCCGTGTATGGTGAAGAAGGATACCATGCACGGCAGTTTTTTGCGCCCATTTCATCAAAAAGGACCCGGCACAGCTTCGTGCCAGGTCCTTTTCTTATAATAGCCCCGCATGAAATACGGGTACATATACGGTGCTGCCCCGAATCCGCCGGGATTCCATAAGCCATAGCCGCTGCACCCGAATGTTCACCGGCGTCGCAGCTTCCGGAATCGCCCCATCTTTCAGTTGGCACCGGCGTGCCAGCGTGATATGGGGCACAAATTCCCGATGCTCCACCGCAAACCCGTTTTCCTCCAGCAGTTCCCCCAGCGCACGGGCAATCGCCGCCGCTTCCGGGCTGTTTCCGGTGAGATACCATAACCGTTCCCTGCCCCGCCCGGCAAAGCTTCCATAGGCGTCCAATGTGATCGAAAAGGGTGCAGATTTCCGGGCCACGGCAGTTAAAATCCCCTTTAGCGCCTCCACCCGTTCTGGTGGAATCTCTCCAAGGAATTGCAGGGTCATGTGGAGATTTTCAGTTGTCGTATCGCGCCCAGACTGTGCCACTGCCCAGAGTTTTGTCTGCTGCGCCTGAATCTGTATTTTCTCCGTTTCCGCCGGAACCAGCGCATAGAATAGCCTCACAGGATGCCGCCTGTTCTCAGCTGCTCCAATTGCTCCGCCGTCATCTGCCATTTCCAGTTGCCCGTGGGAACCCCAGGCACGTTAATGCGCGCTTCATCTCCCAGGCCCAGCACATCCTGTACCGGGAAGATTACGGCAGCCGCATGAGATTCCAGCAATTCATTTATAATTTGCTCCGGCGCAGTGTCGCTCCCCTGCGTCTCCAAGAAGCCCTTTAGCGTCTGGTTATCGTGGGTGCCGCTGAAGAATACGCGATTTTCCGCTTCCTCCGGCATCATTTCCGCCATCTCTTGGGCGTTAAACTGCCAGACATTCATGCCCGGCAGGCCCGTATGCCGCAGGAGCACCGTCACCTGACTGTCCAGCGCGCCCAGGTCCTCCGCGATAATCGGCAATTGGCCCAGCTTTTCCGCCAGCGCCCGGAATAGTGCCACCCCGGGCCCCTTCATCCAATAGCCGCTCTTCGCCGTTTTCTCCGCCGGAATCGCATAATAGGCTGCAAAGCCCCGGAAATGGTCCATCCGCACGAAGTCGAATTGCGAAAGTGCCTGCTTTACCCGCTTCGTCCACCAATCATAGTCATCCTGGGCCATCTTCTCCCAATCATAGAGCGGATTGCCCCAATCCTGCCCCTCCGGCGTGAAATAGTCCGGCGGGCAGCCGGCGCGCAGGGTGGGATAGCCTTTCTCGTCCAGCTGAAACAGCTCACGACGGGCCCAGGTGTCCGCCCCATCCACCGCCGCGTAAATGGGAAGGTCCCCAATCAGCGCAATGCCCAGGGCTTCGGCCCGTTTTTTCAGCCGGTTCCACTGGTAGAAGAAGCGATATTGCTCCTGCCGCAGGGCCTCCAGCTCTTTTGCATACCGCTTCCGAAGGGCCGGAAAGTCGGTGCGGTTCCGCTGCTCATCCGGCCAGCACTGCCACGGGCGATTTTCATTCTCCCGGCGCAGTACCGTAAAGAGCACATAGTCCTCCAGCCAGAAGGCATTCTCCCGGCAGAATGCCGCATACCCAGCCATATCCACCGGAATTTCCGGCGCAATATACCGAGGATCCCCGGCGAAAATACCGCGGCTGGAGTAGGGCGAATCTCCGTCTCCCACCGGGCACAGGGGCAGCAGCATCCAGTTCTGATAGCCTGCCCGGTGAATCGCCTCCAGGAAATCATAAGCGCCCTGGCCCATGGTTCCGCCCGGCAGCGAAAAGATCGGGCACAGGATTCCCTTGCCCTTCGGCTTTTTCACCAGCTCCGGCAAGGGCGAATAGTCCGGCTGCTCCCCTTCCCGGTAGAGCATAGCTCCGGTGCAAGGCTCCAGTATCAACGTTTCGCCGGCTACCACCGCGCCCGACAGCAAATCCAGCCATTGGCGATCACCGTCTACATTCACGGTCTGCTGCATCCAGGAGCGGTTGACATAAAGTTCAATTCGAGTATCCTGCCACCGGCGTTCCAGTAGAAAAACCGCATCATTCACCGCCGTATACTGCGCCGTACCATAGGTCAGCACCGGATATTCCTTTCGAAGGTTCGACAGCATCCGCACATGGTACTGTAAATCGCCGTTTTCCCGGCCCCAAGGGAAGGTTCCTCGGTTGAAGGGATCGGCATACCCCTCCAGCCCCGTTTCGTCGCCATAATACACGCAGGGTACCCCCGGGAACGCAAACAGCAGCACATCCAGCAGCCGAAGCCGCCGCTCTGCCATGCTCCGCTGTTCCGCAGGCAGCCGATAGCTCTCCCGCTCCGCCTCAGACAGTCCCTCCGGCGCCTCTCCCAACACCGTAAGGATGCGCGGGGTATCATGGGTGCCCACCAAATTCAGCGCTCCATACAGCGCCGTTCCCGGATAGTTCTCCCGAATGGACTCCATCTCCTCGGCGAATTCTCTCGCAGACTTTTTCCCGAGCAGGAATGCCACCGCACCGTCCCGGAACGGATAGTGCATGGTGCAGTCCAACTCCCGCCCCAGCAGATATTCCCGCAGCCGGTCATAGCTGATTTTATGGCTGGCGTCCTCCCAGACCTCTCCCAGCAGCAGCACGTCCTCCGTCTCCGTTTTACAGGCGTTCCGGATTTCCGCAACAAATGGGTCCGGCAGCTCATCCGCCACGTCCAGCCGCCATCCAGAGGCCCCCAGGCGCAGCCATTTCCGGATCACCCCATGTTCTCCGCAGATGAGTTCCCGATAGCCCGGGTCCATTTCCTCCACATCCGGCAGGGAATCCACGCCCCACCAGCACTCATACCCGGCGGAATATTGGTCCCCAAAGCGATACCAGCTGTCATAGGGGCTTGGCTTTTCCCCATAGGCCCCGGGCTGGGGATAGTTGCCCCAGCGGTTAAAATAGATGCTGTCGTCACCGGTATGGCTGAACACGCCATCCAGAATCACCCGGATGCCCATGGCTTTCGCCTGTGCGCAGAGATTTCGAAAGTCCTCCTCGGTACCGAAGCCCGGATCAATGGTCAGATAGTCTGCCGTGTCGTATTTATGGTTGCTGGAGGCCAAGAAAATCGGGTTCAGGTAAATCGCGCCCACCCCAAGGGACTTGAGATAGGGCAGCTTTTTCTGAATGCCCTGCAAATTTCCCCCGAAAAATGGCCAGCGCGTTACCCGCTGCTTTTCATCCCGGCAATAAAAGGGCGTGTCGTTCCATTCCTGCATTACCATACGCCGCGTGCCCTTCCAGCCCGCCGGATGAGCCGCATTCTCCTGGCACCGGAGCCAATCCGCGCCCCGTGCAAACCGATCCGGGAATATCTGATAGACCACCGCATCCCGGTACCATTCCGGCAGCCGCTGGGGCTGATAAACGGTAATCTGCCAGGATTCCGGCTGATCGGTACACTTTCCCTGTCCACCGGTATCCTTTCCATAGTATATCGCGCCCGCAGGTGTATCAACCCGGAAATAGTACCACACCAGTCCCGGCGTTTCTGTCTGTGTAATTTCCGCCTGATAAAGTCCGTCACCGGTTTGCACCATGGGAATCAGCGTTTCCGTTCCGGTCCATAGCCGCAGATAGACCGGCTCCCGGTGTACCTCCGGCGCAGCCAGCCGCACGGTAACGGTTGTTCCCACCGGCACCGCGCCATAGGGACTGCGATAGATTTGATTTCGGGCGTTATGATAGAGTTCCATGTAAGCCTCCATGATGAAATAAAAGGAGGGAAGGACGCGCTCACGTCCTTCCCTCATCCGAAAGAGGGAGCTTATCCCATCATCTTCTGGTAGATGTCCAAATATTTCTTTGCGCTGATTTTCCAGCTAAAGTCCTGGGCCATGGCCTGCTGCCGCAGCTTTGCCCAGGCTTCGGGATGATTCCGGTAGAGCTCCACCGCCGAACCGATGCAGTTTTTCAGCTCTTCTCCGCTGGGATTCCGGAAGGAGAAGCCGGTTCCCTCGCCGGTATACCGGTTGTAGGGAATCACGCTGTCCTTGAGGCCGCCGGTTCCCCGCACCACCGGCAGCGTACCGTAGCCCATGGCGATCATCTGGCTCAGTCCGCAGGGCTCAAACAGCGACGGCATCAGCAATAGATCCCCCGCTGCATACATCCGGCAGGACAGTGGCTCGTCAAAGGTACACCGGAATGCAATTTTCTCCGGGAATGCCGCGCTGTAATTGCCCAGCAGCCGCTGATAGCGCTCGTCGCCGGTGCCTAGAACCGCCAGCTGCACGTCCTGATGGACCAGAGATTCCAGCGCCCAGGCCAGCAGGTCCATGCCCTTCTGATCCGTCAGCCGGGAAATCAGCACCATCAGGGGCGTGTCCGGCTTCTGGGGGAGGCCCAATTCCTGTTGCAGTTCCGCCTTGCATAGCGCCTTTCCGTCCATATGCTCTGCCGAGAACGGATGAATCGCCTTTTCCGGGGAGAATTTCACCGTATCAATGCCGTTGAGAATGCCCGCCAGCCGATCCTTATGCTGACTGAGCACCCCATCGAGGCCCTCGCCGTATTGCCAGGTGCAGATTTCACCGGCATAGGTGGGGCTGACCGTGGTGATATAGTCCGTGTAATACAGGCCGCCCTGGAGGAAGTTGATGGCATCCTCATGCCACCGCAGCTGATCCGCTGCATTCTTGCAGGTATGCAGCGCCAGCAAATCGCCCAGTGCAAACTCCCCGCAAATCCCCTGGAATTTCAGGTTGTGGATGGTCAATACCGTATGGATATGCCGGTATTCCGCAATGTCCCAATACTGCTCGTGGAGAAACACCGGCACCAGGGCCGTATGCCAATCGTTGCAGTGAATCACATCCGGGAAGAATCCGTCCAGATGCATCAGGCACTCCAGAATTGCCTTGGAGAAAAACGCCACACGCTCGCAGTCGTCTCCATAACCATAGGCGGCATCCCGGTAGAAGTAAAATTCGTTGTCCACGAAATAATACTGGATGGTTCCCACCTTTAGGGTTTCAATGCCGCAGTATTGATTTCGCCACCCCAGGGGCACCGTAAACACCGCCAGCTTTTTCATTTTATCCCGGTATTCCGCCGGAATCTGACGGAGCTTGGGCAGAATCACACGAATCTCGCAGTTCCTCCCCTTGAGGGCAGCAGGCAGACTTCCCGCCACATCGCCCAGTCCGCCGGTCTTAATAAAAGGCGACGCCTCAAAGGCGGCAAACAGCACATTGATCTTCTTTGCCATGGGATCGCCTCCTTACAGCTCCTGCTTCTTTCCGATCACAAAGGGCTTCTTCTCGCTGCCGGACAGCTTCACGTCCGGGCTGATTTTTACGTTTTTATCGCAGATCACATTCTCCACCACAGCGCCCGCGCCGATGGTGCAGTGCTGCATCAACACGGAATTCCGCACCACTGCGCCCTTACCGATTTCCACGCTCCGGAACAGGATGGAATTCTCCACCGTGCCCTCCAGGATGCAGCTGGCCGCCACCAGGGAATTCTTTACGTTGGCGCCGGGCAGGTATTTTGCCGGCGGGGAATCCTGGGTCTTGGTAAGCACCGGGCGATCCTCGGTAAACAGCTCTGCCTGCACCTCAGGCCGAAGCAGATCCAGGGACACATGCATATAGTCCTCGGCATTGTCCACCGCATGCTCATAGCCGCCATAGCACCAGGAGTTCACCTGAATCTGCCCCATGCTGGTGGCCAGAATGTCCATAATGTCGATATAGCCCAAATTCTGATAGCATTCAATGAAACCCAACACCAGCTTCCGGTTAATCAGCATGCTGTCCAGGAAGCAATTGGCCTCGCCGCTGGCAGAGGCGTGGATGCCCGTTACCGCGCCGGAAGGGGACAAATCCAAAAACAGTCCGTGGGCCGTATCACCGGAACGAACCTTTTTATAAATCAGCGTCACCGGTGCGCCGGATTTCTCGTGCTGGGCAATGGCGGGCTGGAAGTCAATGTTATACACCCGATTTGCCGCGCAGAACAGCACAACATCCTCGTCTGCCCGCAGGAAAAACTCCCGATTGAGAATCACATCCCGCAGGCTGAACCGGGCATGCAGATCCTTGAGACCATGCACCGCCCCGGGCAGCAGAAACATACCGCCCTGCTTTTTGTTCAGGCCCCACTCCCGGCCCATATTCAGGTGGTCTGCCAATGACCGATAGTTGGAAGGGGTAATCACGCCCACCGTCCCGATTTCAGAGTTTGCCATGGACGACAGGGTAAAATCAATGAGACGATAACGCCCGCCAAAGGGGATGGAAGCCACTGGACGGTCTTCAATGAGCTTTCCATAATGCTCGCCGGTGTAGTTGGTGGAAATGAGTCCGATTACACTGCTCATAGATAATACCTCCTTACCCGTTGGTCAGATCATCGCCCAAAAGGGTGATGGGTCCGTCCGATGTATCCTCGCCGAAGGTGGTGCCCTCCAAAATGGTGGCCCGCTCCGAGACAATGGCCCGATAGACCTTTGCCCCCGGCTCCACCACTGCGCCGTTGAGCAGAATAGAGTCCTTCACCAGTGCGCCCTCGCCCACGGTAACGTTGGAGCCCAGTACGCTGTGATGCACCGCGCCCATAATCTTGCAGCCGTTGCTGACGATGGTTTTCTGCACATCCCCCTGTGGGCCTACAAAGTGCGGCGGATAGATATTGGAGTTGGAGTAGATTCTCACGCTGCCATAGAGATCCAGAGCCGGATGGTCCTCCAGCAGCTCCATATTGGCGCTGTAATAGCTGTCGATGGTGCCGACGTCCTTCCAATAGCCCGAGAATTCATAAGCAAACAGCCGCTTCCCTGCCGCCAGCAGCTCGGGAATGATGTTCTTGCCGAAATCATGGGCCGAGGTCTTGTCCTCATGGTCGGAAAGCAGCGATGCCCGCAGCACATTCCAAGAGAAGATGTAGATGCCCATGGACGCCAGATTGCTCACAGGCTTTTCCGGCTTCTCCTGGAAGTTCACAATGCGTCCCTGCTCATCGGTTTCCATAATACCAAACCGGCTGGCCTCTTCCCAGGGAACGGTCATCACCGATACCGTAAGGTCCGCCTGATTTTTCTTATGTTCGGCCAGCATTTTGCTGTAGTCCATGGTATAAAGATGGTCGCCGGAGAGAATCAGCACATAGTCCGGGCTATAGGAATCGATAAAGTCGATGTTGTGATAGATGGCATCTGCGGTTCCCATATACCAAGAGCCGCCCGTCTCCGTCTCATAGGGCGGCAGCACATGAACGCCGCCGTTGGAGCAGTCCAGATCCCACGCTTCACCGTTGCCCAGGTAGGCATTGAGCACCGTGGGCTTATACTGGGTCAGTACGCCCACCGTGTCGATCCCCGATGAAACGCAGTTGGAAAGGCTAAAGTCAATGATGCGATATTTTCCGCCAAAGGATACGGCTGGTTTTGCATTTTTCTTGGTCAGATCCTTGAGGCGGCTGCCCTGTCCGCCTGCCAGGAGCATGGCAATACACTTTTTCTTTCGCATGAGAACCCTCCTTCTTCGATGTGCCAATATGCTGCGGGGCCTTGCCAGAAATCAGGCCCCAGGCTATTTACTTCAGTTTATCGCAGTGTGCGTGCCAGATATCCTCGCAATACTGCCGAATGGTGCGGTCAGAGCTGAAATCTCCGGCCATTGCAATGTTGGTCAGGGACATTTTGCCCCAGCCGGTGGTGTCCTGATATTTCCGGGTCAGCTGCTCCCAGGTCTTGAAATAAGAGTCGAAGTCCTTCAGCACAAAATACTCGTCGTTGCCCTTGAGCAGCGCATCGTGGATACCATAGAAATTCGTCCCCATAGGCAGGAACGTACCGTCTACCAGCTGATCGCAGATTTTCTCCAGCCGCCGATCCCCGTGGCAGGCGTCATAGGCAATGTAGCCGCCGTGGAGATAATAATTCATGACTTCATCCGCGTTCAGTCCGAAAATTGCAATGTTCTCCGGCCCAACCAGCTGCGAAATCTCCACATTCGCGCCGTCCAGGGTGCCCAATGTCACTGCGCCGTTGAACATAAACTTCATGTTGCCGGTGCCGCTGGCCTCCTTGCCCGCCGTGGAAATCTGCTCGGAAATATCCGCCGCCGGGTAGATGAGCTGGGCCGAGGAGACGTTGAAGTTCTCCAGAAACACCACCTTGATTTTCTTGCTGACCACGGGATCGGAATTGACCAAATCCGCAATGGAGCAAATATACTTGATCGTCTCCTTGGCAAAGGCATAGCCCGCCGCCGCCTTGCCTGCAAACAGGAACGTATGGGGCACCACATCGGCATTGGGATTCTCCTTCAGGGTGTTGTACAGGTGCATCACCTTAAATGCCGCCAGCAGCTGCCGCTTATAGGCGTGGATTCGCTTCACCTGCACGTCAAATACGGAGTCGGGATCGATGGCAATGCCCATGGTTTTACCAATATAGTTGCCCAGGCGAACCTTATTCTCCCGTTTGCTCTCCCGCAGTGCCTGGAGGAATGCCGGGTCGTCCCGATAAGGCAGCAAATCATGAATATGCGCCGCATTGTCCAGCCATTCCGGCCCGATGGCGTCGGTAATCAGCCGGGATAGGCTGGGATTCGCCTCCGCCAGGAACCGCCGATGGGACACGCCGTTGGTTTTATTGTTGAATTTCTCCGGTGTCAGGGCATAAAAGTCCCGGAGCACCGAGGTTTTGAGAATTTCCGTGTGCAGCGCCGCCACACCGTTGACGCTGTAAGAGCCGATGATCGACAGGTTTGCCATATGCACCTGGCCGTCCCAGAGAATGGCGGTGTTCCGCAGACGGTCCTGCCAATCGGGCATCGAGCGGTCAAAGGCAGCACAATACCGGCGGTCAATCTCCTCGATGATCTGATACACTCGGGGCAGCAGGGACCGCATCAGCTCAATGGACCACTTCTCCAGGGCTTCGGGCATGATGGTATGGTTGGTGTAGGACAGGGTGCGGGTGGTAATGTCCCAGGCTTCGTCCCATTCCAGCCCCTCTTCATCCAGCAACACCCGCATCAGCTCCGGTACGCACAGGGCCGGGTGGGTGTCGTTGGTGTGAATACTGATTTTGTCCGGGAAGATGGACCAATCCGGCCCATAGTTCTTCTTAAAGTTCTTAACGATGTCCACCACACCGGCAGACACAAAGAAATACTCCTGCTTCAGCCGCAGCGCCTTACCTGCTTCGGTGCTGTCGTCGGGGTAGAGGATGCAGGTGATGGCCTCGATCTCATTGCGCTCCCGCATGGCGCCGGAATAGTCGCCGTGGTTAAAGGCCGCCAAATCCAGTCGGGTGACCACGGGCTCCGCGCTCCAGAGCCGCAGAATATTCACTGTTTTGCCTCCGTAGCCCACAATGGGAACATCATAGGGCACCGCCAGTACCGTCATAGCATCCCGGGTTACACAGTGGAGCTTGCCGTCCGGGGTAGGAAGCTGCTCTACCCGGCCGCCGAACTGCACCGGAATGGCGTCCTCCGGGCGCTTGACCTCCCAGGGATAGCCGTTCTCCAGCCAGCTGTCCGGCTCCTCGGTCTGATATCCATTGACGATCTTCTGCCGGAACAGGCCGAACCGATACCGGATGCCCATGCCCACGCCGGGAACCCCCAGGTGCGCCATGGAATCCAGGAAGCAGGCCGCCAGTCGTCCCAAGCCGCCGTTACCAAGGCCGGGGTCCTGCTCACAGGCGCACAGGGCGTCGAGATCAATGCCCAGGTCCTTGAGTCCTTCCCGGACAGTATCCTCCTCCTGGAGGTTGATGAGATAGTTTTTCAGCAGCCGTCCAATGAGGAATTCCATGGAAAAATAGTGAACCTTCTTCTGCTGGAGGCGGATATGCCGCTGCGAGGTCTGGGTGCGCACCTTGCTCACCGAGCTGGAGAGCAGATAGACCAGCACCTCATACTGCTCAAAGGTGGTGCACTCTTCTATGGGCTTCGCCAGGGTTTCCAATGCTTTGGCCCCGTAGGCGATCTTAAAATCTTCTTTTCCCGCGAACATTTCATCGCTCCTAACGTTAGTTCTGTTTTGCGTTCTTTCTGGGCAGCTTTTGCAGCAGGATTCCGCCGATGGGCGGCACCGTTACCCGAACGGACCATTTTTCACCGTGGCAGGGCACCGGCTCCGCCTTCAGCACCTCGGGATTTTCCTTGCCGCTGCCGCCGTACTCTTTTGCATCGGAGCTCAAAAGCTCCCTGTACAGCCCGGGATAGGGTACCCCAATGCGGAAATCGGAATACACCTCCGGCTGGAAGTTCAGCAGCACTGTCACCGCCTTGGTTTTCTCCTTGCCGGTGCGTCGGAACAGGAGAATCGACTGGGCGCTGTCGTTGGCATCCAGCCAGTGGAAGCCCTCCCAGCTGTGATCGTCCTGCCACAGGGCCGGGGTGTTTTGATATAATCCATTGAGTGACTTTACATAATCCTGGTGCATTTTATGGGCCGGGTAGTCCAGCAGGAACCACTCCAGGCTCTCATACTCCCGCCATTCAATAAACGGGCCGTATTCCGTAGACATAAAGCTGAGCTTGCCGCCGGGATGTGTGATCTGATACAGCGCCAGGAGCCTGAGCCCCGCAAACTGCCGCCAATAATCCCCAGGCATCCGCCCCATCAGGCTGAGCTTCCCATGGACCACCTCGTCATGGCTCAGCGGCAGAATAAACCGCTCTGAGAAGCCATAGGCCATGGAGAATGTCAGCTTATTGTGGTGATAAGCGCGGAACGGGAAATCCGTCTTGCAGTATTCCAGGGTGTCGTTCATCCAGCCCATATCCCACTTGTAGTCAAAGCCAAGGCCGCCGGAAGCCGTATCTCCGGTGACATGGGGCCAGGCCGAGCTTTCCTCCGCCACGGTAATCGCGCCGGGGGCATAGGTGTGTACGGCATCGTTCATCTGGCGGATAAATTCCACCGCCGCCTTATTTTCCTCGCCGCCCTGGTCATTATATGTTTTCTCCGCCCAGTCCGGCAATCCAAAATTCAGATACAGCATGCTGGTCACGCCGTCCACCCGAATTCCGTCCGCGTGGTAGCAGCCCAGCCAATACAGAGCCGAGCTAATCAGAAAGCCCCGAACCTCGCTGCGGTTAAAATCAAATTTATAGGTGCCCCATTCCGGGTGATCTGCCCCTTCAAAGAGCATCTTCCCGTTGAAACGGCCCAATCCGTGGGCGTCCCGGCAAAAATGCCCCGGCACCCAATCAAGAATCACCCCCAGGCCGTTCTGATGGGCCTGATCGATGAAATACATAAAGTCCTGCGGTGCTCCATACCGGCTGGTGGGGGCAAAAAAGCCCGTCACCTGATAGCCCCAGGAGCCGTCGAAGGGGTGCTCCATCACCGGCAGCAGCTCCAGATGGGTATAGCCCATATCCTTGGCATAGGGAATCAGCTCGTCCGCCAGCTGGCGATAGCTGAGGAAGGGATAATCCGGGTCTTCCGGGTGCTCCTGCTGCTTCCAGGAGCCTAGATGCACCTCATAGATGTTCATGGGCCGGGGAGATTTTGTGCTCCGGCGGATGGCCTGATAGCGCCCGTCGTGCCAGGTATAGCCGTCCAGCTGTGCAATCCGGGACGCCGTGCCGGGCCGCACCTCCGCCCAGAAGGCATAGGGATCGGCCTTATCAAAGGTTTCCCCTGCCGCCGAGGTAATCCGGTATTTATACAGGTCGCCGGGCTTCGCATCCGCAATAACGCCGGAATAAACGCCGGTGCTTCCCTGGGGCGTTAAATACTGAGGCGTCCAGTCGTTAAAGGATCCAACGACCCCCACAGACTGAACATCCGGGCACCATACCGTAAACCGCACGCCCCCCTCTACCGGGTGCGCGCCAAAAATCCGATAGCTGTGAAAATACTGCCCCTGATTGAACAGGTACAGCTTTTCCTCTGTGATATTTGCGTCAGTGATGTTCATGTAAAAACCTCATCTTTCCGGGGCCTGACCCCTGTGCTGCCGCAAAACAAATCGAGCCATACCGTAAAACGTCTTCACGATATAAAAGTATCCGAGTTTATTGTACCGGTCATTTTCCCTCCTGTCAAGCAATTGACAGGAGCTTTATAATACAAATAGAGATCGAAATCGGAGGCAACGAATTATGACATTTTCTCAGCAAATGGAATTTACCAACCGCGAAAACCGCTTTATGAACCACTGCGGCATCCGGATTACTAAGCTGGAGCCGGAATGCTGCGAGGCCCAGCTTCCTGTTGCCAATTATTGCAAAAACACCGGCGACACCATCCACGGTGGGCTGCTTTATACCATGGCAGACTGCGTGGTATCCGCCTTCGCCCGGGCGCTAGGTGATCGGCCCGTGACCCTCAGCGGCGATTTTCACTATCTCTCCAACGTAACCGAGGGCACCCTCACCGCCCTTGCCACGCCCATTCACTCCGGCAGGACCATCAAGACCTTCCAGGTGACCATTTCCGCCGGGGAAAAGCTGCTGGCCACCGGCACCTTCTCCTGCTTTGATCGCGGGCCTGCCAAATAAAGTTTCGCCTGCTGCGGTTTTCTCCGCAGCAGGCTGTTTTTATGTCATTTCCTTCTGTTTTCCGGGCAGCTGCACCCAAATAATCGCCGCAAACATCATCAGGCAGCCCAGCAGTTCCACACCGCTCATGGCCTCCTTCAAAATGATCCAGCCGAACACCAGGCTAAACACCGATTCCAGGCTCATCAGCAGCGACGCCACCGTGGGCTGGGTGTCCTTCTGGGCCACAATTTGCAGGGTATAGCCCACGCCGCTGGACAAGATGCCCGCATAGGCAATGGGCATGGCCGCATCGCAAATGCTCTGCCAGCTGGGCGTTTCCAGTGCCAGCATAAAAATCCCCGCCAGAATGCCGCAGACAAAGAACTGAATACAGCTCATCTTCACCCCGTCTACCTTGGAGGAAAAATGATCGATCACCAGAATATGCCCCGTAAAGCCCAGGGCGCACAGCAGCTCCAGCACATCGCCATTGCTGAGGCTCTGCATGCCGCTGCCATAGAGGCACAGGAAATACATGCCCACCAGTGCCACCACCACAGCGCCCCATGTCTTCCCGCTGGGCTTTCTGCCGAAGAACAGCCCGCAGATGGGCACCAGCACCATATACATGGCGGTGATAAATCCAGCCTTTCCGGCAGTGGTATACTGAATGCCGATCTGCTGAAGGGCGCTTCCAATAAACAGCATGGTGCCGCAGCACAGGCCGCCAATCAGCAGCGCTTTGCGGTTCACCTGCGCTGCTTCCTGCTTCTTTTTCCCCTTTCCCATCACGGCAATCACCGGCAGCAGCACCACGCCGCCTAAGATAGACCGGGTGCACAGGAACGTAAAGGGACCAACATAATCCATGCTGACACTCTGGGCCACAAAGGCAGCGCCCCAGATCATCGCCGTGAGCAGCAGCAATAGATTCGCGCGAACTTGTTTCATGATTTCCTCCGGGAAGTTAGTTTTGTAATGATAACGCTGTATAGGCAGCCTGCCGCAATGCCCAAAATCGCCATGACAATCCAGACGCCCCAGCCCTGGAGCCCCAGATACAGTGCCACGGAATAGACCATCAGGTGCCATAGATAAATTTCAAAGCTCCTGCCGCCCAGGAATCCAAGGCCCCGGTTAATCAAACGGGTCAGCCCCCATTTTTCATGCTTTTCCAGGCACCAGGTGGTGAAATACAGGCAGCCCGGAGTGCTCAGCAGGAAGGGATGCCACCAGAAGCCAAATTTGCTGAGCCAACCCGGCCGCAGCTTGACCAGGAACGCCAGCCCCACCATGCTCACCACCAGCAGCACACCGGAGCCGATCAAATGCCGCCGGGAGGGCTGACGGCCTTCCATGGCATCCTTCCCCAAATACATACCCAGGAAATAGATTGGGAACCGGCTGACGCCAATCATCAGGCTTGAGCCAATGGCCCCCGTCTCGATCAGAAACAACAGCGGAATCACCCACAGGGATTTCCGCCCATAGGCTTTAATCACATGGTAAAACAGCGGAGAAAACAGATACATCCCGATAATCATGGGAATATACCAGTTAAACTGTCCCCCCTGCTGCCCCCACCAGCCGAAGGTGGTGAGATTGCCAAGAGCCTGATATTTGTTCATCCAGCCCACTGCCAGCGAAAAACCGCAGTACAGCACGATAAACGGCAGATACGACGGCAGCAACCGACTCATGCGCCGCTGGAAAAACCGCAGCGGATTGTCGTTTTTGCTCAGAGAATGGTAGATGCCAAAGCCGGACAGAAACATAAAAATATCCACCGAGCCCACCGTATACCACATGGTAACATTCAGTTGCGTATAATCCTTGAGGCCGCTGTGATAATAGAAAAAGTGACCATAGACCACGATCAGAATCGCAATGCCCATCAGCTGGGACTTATAGCGGCTGATCCGCTGATATGCGTTCATACTCTCACTCCTTACATACTGCTTGTGATTATACCAGATCATGCAGAAAAATCCTATATTTTTATCCGTGAATCATCAAAAAAGGAGAGCCCGCTTCATGCAGACTCTCCAATTTTTGCACTTATGCCGCAGCGGTCTTTCTTGCTTTCCACTTTGCCGTTGCCCAATTGACGATTTCATGATATACAATGCCAATGCAGGTGCCAATCACCGCAATGAGAATCCACTTTGCCCAGCCCTGGACCTTCAGCGCCAGGCACAGCTCATAGAAGACCAGGTGGCAGAGATAGATTTCAAAGGATCGGTTCCCCAAAAACGCCCACGCACCGTTTACCTTCCGGCCCAGGGCATTTTTCTCTTGCCACTCCATGATCTTTGTCAGTCCGAACGCCGTGGCCGGTGTGGAGAAAAAGAACAGGATCCAATACATGCCATAGTTCCAGAGATACCTTCTGCCAATCAGGAAAAAGTACGGCACAATTGCCATGGCAACCAGCGCCACAACGGTCCAAACCCATACCTGACGGCGGGTGGGCTTTTTCCCCTCATAGAACCGTGCGCCGAAATACATGCCCAGGAAATAGGTGGGGAACCGGGTCACCGCCATCAGCAGGTTGGAGCCCCAGCCCGCCATAATCACGATAAACAGCGCCGGAAATACCCATACGCTCTTCTTTCCCATCCGTTCGATGCAGTCGAAAAACAGCGGCGACAGCAGATAGATCACCAAAATCGCCGGAACATACCAGTTAAACTGCTGCTTCTGCTGGAACCACCAGCCAAGCCCCGTCAGGTTGCCCAGCGCCTGGCCCACAGTCATGTCACGCATCAGCATACCCGCCGCGCACCAGGCGATCATCACCGGCAGGAACGACGGCAGCAGTCTTGACAGCCGCCTGCGATAGAACGTATAGGAATCCCGGTTTTTCTTCAGCGAATGATAAATGCCGAAGCCCGAGACGAACATAAACATCTCCACAGATCCCAGGGTATACCAAATGGTAAAGTTAAGGTCTTCGTAGTTTTTCAGCCAGCTATGGTAATACAGCAGATGTCCATAGACAACCACCATCACCGCCATGCCCATCAATTGGGACTTATAATGGCTGATTCTCTGATATCCGTCCATAAAAATCACCCCTGGATTTCTCTCCAGAGGTGATTATAGCAGGAATATGAAGATTTTGCAATGTAAATGTGTAGGTTTTGTGAAGTTCTCCACATTATTCTTCGTGATTGTTGCAAAATGCCTTCCGATATGCCGTAGGCGTAATGCCCTCATAGCGCTTGAATACCCGGGCCAGCGTCCAGCCGGAATAATAGCCCACTTTGGATGCAATCTCCGAAATGCCCAGATCCGTCTCGTTGAGCAGCTTCTTCGCCTCGGTCAGCCGGGTGGTATGGAGATAATCCAACAGGTTCATGCCGGTATTTTCCTTGAACATCCGGCTGAGATAGCTTCGGGATTTGCCCAGGCAGTCACAGATCATTTCCACCGACAAATCCGGCTCCATATACTTCTTGCTGATGAGATGGATCACCTTTCCGGTGGTGCCGGTATAATCGGTGGGGGCAACGTTAAAGTGGCTGTCCAGCTTGGCGAAGATCTGGGTCAGGGATTTCTCCACTTCCTCAATGGTGTTGCAGTGGTCCAGGTGCATAAAATCATCGCCCAGCTTCTTGCCGTCTTCTCCCAGCCCGTCCATAGGCGCGGCCAGAACATTGCCGGTGGTATGCAGGCGCATATTGAGGAACATCTTCACCCGATCCAGATCCGGCTTACCGTCCTCCATATACAGGCTATGTACCCGCTCCAGAGTCAGCTCCAGTGCCGTCTGGAAATCCTGGGTCACCAGCGCATTGAGATACTGTTTTTCAATGGACGGCTCCGGGCGGCGATTTCCGGCAATCTTTCCGCCCTCTGCTCGGACGCAAACCCCGTCCACATATACGGTGTTCATGTCGCCGGAAACGATATCCGTCTCCCGGAAGCACTCATGCAGAGAGTAAAGCCCCTGACTCATGCCGCTGACGCAAACCCGCAGTGCAAGGCAGAAGTTATCCTTAATAAACTTTACCGCGTCCCGACAGATGGCCGCCACCTCGGTGGAAACCTCCAGCTCATCGTCTGAGGTAAAGTTCAATAAAAAGGCATAGCGGTCATCGAGATTGGCGGGATAGCAGCCGTACCGCTCGCCCAGCAGCTCCGAGAAAATAGAGGAAACAATCAGCCCCACCTGGCCGCCGTCGCGGATGTCGCTGGCATAGTCGGCAAAGCTATGCTCTTCTCCGGCAGGCCGAACCAATACTACCATAAACTGCTCGCCCTCGAAGTGCAGCTCAAACATATTGAGTTTCCGCTCCAGCGCCTCAGACTGCACCAGATGCCCCCGCAGCAGCTTTTCTACCATGAGCTCCTGGGCCTGATAGGTCCGGTGACGGTATTTCCGCTCCAGGTCCTGATAGCTGTCTTTCATTGCAGTGGGCGCACCCGGATCCATCTTCGGCGGCGCATCATGCCCCGGACGGACCGGTGACGGCGCAGCGGTGGCAGCAGCCGGTGCCCCAGCCTTTTCGGTGGGCGCAGAAAATAAAGATTCAAAGCGTACAACATCCTGTGCCATAGTGGAACCCTCCTGATCGCAGGAATGGATACTTCATCTCCCGCAACCTACAAAATGTATTGTATTCATTATAGCACAAAAGCGCAAAAAGTAAAGTGTCGCCCCCATAACATACACAGTTTCTCCATAAAACAGTCGATTTTTCCCTCTTTTCAACCGGGTCGGTTTGATGTACAATATGTTTGGAGGTGTCAAAATGAAACTATTACTCCACATCTGCTGCGCACCGTGCAGCCTTATGTGCATTGAAACGCTGCGCGGGGACGAACTGAACCCCGACGGCTTTTGGTATAACCCCAACATCCACCCCTTTACGGAATATCGCTCCCGCCGGAACTGTCTTCGGGACTATTCTCAGGAAATCGGGCTAAAGCTCATTGAAAAGAACGACTATGCCCTGCGTCCCTTTATCCGAGAGGTTGCCGCCGACATCGATGGCCGCTGCATGAAGTGCTATGAGATGCGGCTGGGCGAAACGGCAAAATTCGCCAAGGAAAACGGCTACGACGCCTTTACCTCTTCGCTGTTTATCAGCCCCTACCAGCGCCACGAGGCCATGCGCGAGATTGCCCAGGATGCCGCAAACCGCTTTGGCGTGAAATTTCTCTATCGGGACTTCCGCCCCTACTTCAAAGAGGGGCAGGAAAAGGCCCGGGAAAAGGGCTTTTATATGCAAAAATACTGCGGCTGTATCTTCTCCGAGGAGGAGCGCTACCTGAAAGCGAAGAAAATCATTCGCTGACCGCACCATCTGGGCGATGACTATGAAAATTGAACAGTGCGTTTTGTATGCCGCCGTGGTATAATGCAAGTTGAAAACTGGCGTTTTCCCACAGAAGGAGGCTATTCTATGAAAGACGCAATGATTGTCATCGCAAAGTTTAACCAGCTTCAGAACCAAAAGCTGCTTGCCCTGCTGGATGGGCTCACCGATGAGCAGCGGAAAAAGGACGTTGGCACCAACTATACCTTCGGCTCCATCCACGGTGCGCTGGATCGTATGGCCGGTACCCTGGCTATGAGCCTGAATATGCTCAAGGACAACGGCCCGGGAGGCCCTGGTGGCCCCGGTGGCCCTGGCGGTCCTGGTGGTCCGGGAGGCCCTGGTGGCCCCGGTGGCCCTGGCGGTCCTGGTGGTCCGGGTGGCCCCGGTGGTCCTGGTGGTCCCGGTGGTCCTGGCGGCCCCGGTGGTCCGGGAGGTCCTGGTGGTCCCGGTGGTCCGGATGCCGGTTCTGCAAAATATGACATTGAGGATTACGAAGCGCTGAAAGCAAAGATTCTGGAAACCGACGCCGCTTACGTTGCCGGCTTTGAAGCCATCAGCGAGGAAAAGTGCGTGGCCGGTCCCGGCGTTCCCCTGTACGACATGGTGATGAAAGGAATGTTCATTGCCAACTTTGTCCGAGGCGCTGTCTGCCAGACTTTGAAGGCCGAATACGGCATTTCCAGCGACCTGATTTCCGGCGCGCTTCTGTCCTGATCTTCACTCTTTCCCGATCTACACGTTAGGAGGCTTATCAAATGATTGCTGCGCTTTCTCAGGGCACCCTGCAACGGCTGCCGCAATATCTTATCATGCTGAAATCCGAGGCCCATGAAGGGCACACTGCCGTATCTGCCGATGACATTGGCCAGGTGGTCAAGGTCAGTCCCAGCCAGGTGCGCCACGATCTCAGCAGCTGCGGGGTCAATCGCGCCCCGGGAGAAAGCTATGACGTGAAGGAGCTCATGGCCCAAGTAGAGCATGCGCTGGGCTATGACGACATCTCCAACGCCGTCATTGTAGGCGCCGGACAGCTGGGCAGAGCGCTTTTAAGCTATACCAACTACTCCGAATATGGCGTTGACGTGATTGCAGCTTTTGATTCGGATGAATCTCTGGTCGGGCGTGAAATCGGCGGACGGCCTATTCTGTCCATCAAGCGGATGAGCAGCCTATGTCGGCGGATGAAGGTTCATATCGGCATCATCACCGTTCCTGCGCCCCACGCCCAGGAGGTCTGCGACAAGCTGCTGGAGGGCGGCATTCAGGCCATCTGGAACTTTGCGCCGGTACATCTCAAGGTGCCGGACAACATCATCGTGAAAAACGAGATCATCGCCGTTTCTCTGGGTGAGCTGTCCCGACAGCTCCAGGAAAAGCGAAGCGGAAACTAAAACAATAAGGCAACACCACACAAATATAGTGTTGCCTCGAGAAATCAAACTAGGCGCGCTGGATAATATATACCAGCGCGTCCTTTTTTCGTCCTTTTGTTGCATTTACCGCCGCAATATTGTAGAATAAATACAAAAAATGCGGAGGATATCATGGAACCAGAACTCTTTTCTCAGGCAGGCATGGAGCGCGCCTGCCAAAGATTCAGTGACCGCCTGAATTCCGAAACGGATCAGCGCGGCCCCAGCTTTAACGTATTTATGCAGAACCATTTCGAGTCCTGCAACTTCCAGACGAAAACACTGCTGCTGTCCTTCCCGGTGACGGAAGCTATGCGGAACCCCATGGGCGTGATGCATGGCGGCGCTGTGGCAGGCGCATTGGATATTACCATGGGCAGCCTGACCTTCTACTGCTCCGGCGAATTTGTCACCCCCACCATCACCATGAACGTCTCCTATGAGCGGCCCATTGCCACCGGAAAGCGTCTGTTTGTGGAGGCCACCTGCCTGTCCTGCGGCAAGACCATGGCCTATGCCACCGCCCGGGGCTGGATGGAGGGCACACCGGAGAAAACCGTTTGCAGTGCCACCGGCACCTATTATACCGCCAGCGGAGTCCGCTAAAAAGCTCCCACAAGATAACATCCCGACTGCAATTCTCGTGCAGCCGGGATGTTTGCTATCTTCCCTTGACATATCGCTTTGCCGCCTGGAGCTCCTGCTCAGTGACGCTGCCCATGCCGTATTTTACGCGATTATAAGCGTCAATCACCGCATTGGCGTCGGCGCTGTCCTGTTCTCGCAGCTCATTGGGCGTTTTCGTGCAGGCCATGGGCTCTGTCTGTTCCCGCCGCCGAAGCAGCTGCTGAAAGGCAAAGCGGACTTTCATGGCTGGGCTCTCAAAGTCCTCAAAGCGCTGCTTACGATTGAACCATTTCCGTCGCTTTCGGATCGGGCGCTCCAGCTGCTCGATTTCGTCGATGTAGTCCTGGCCCTCTGCTTCCTCCCGGGGCCGCTTCTGCCGACGGAGGAGCACTGTCCCGGCTCCCGCCGCAACGCTCAATAGCAGTACCGCCGTGGCCGTCACCAGCAATATGGTCATTAGCCAGGAGCCCGGGCCGCCGGAATATTGCTCCGGCACATAATCGTCGGGCGGTTCCGCGCTGTCGATTCCCTTTTTGAAGTGAAACAGGCTCCGGAGCCATTTTATAAACGCCAGAATTAGCCCCTGAATCCATGTGAGCACCTTTAGCAGTCCCGGGGCCGACCTTGCGCCAACTTTCCCCAGCGCGCCGGTCAGCTGATCTCCCAGCAGCATCGCCAGCAGTCCCAGCCCCAGCATAACCGGCAATAGAATGCACAACAGCATCACACTGTAGCCCAGGATGCCCGACGGATTGTCCAGGTGCCTGACATATTGGTCCTTGAGCTGGGCCTTTCGCATGGTGCTGGCCCGAAAACCGTCCAGTGTCAGCACCAATCCCAGCAGCATCGCCCCCAACAGCACGCCGGTATACGCGCCCAGAAGATATGCCAGCACCAAAATCGCCAGACACCACCAGCCGGTGGGGCCATAATAGCTGTATCCCCCCATGATCGCTGCCCCAGCCGACAGGGCATAGACAATCGCCAGGAAGACCATGGCCATTCCATCCTTCAGGCACAGAATCCCCGCCGCAATCGCCGCAAGCATTCCCCCGCACAGCAGCCCGATCATCCATTTTTGTGATTTTTCCAGGGTAATGGCCCCGATTCCACTGCCCAGTAATCCCGCCGCCACAAACAGTGCAATGTGATACTCCGGCAGCCCCAACAGCCCCGTCAGGAGGATGCCCGCGCCAAGGCTCCCCAAGCAGCACAGCAGCGCAGTCCGGATTGGCCCCAGCATTTTCATCCTCGTCGCCTCCTTTACAGGATACCAGCTCGGAGCAGCAGCATGACGCCCAGCACCACGCCCAGCAAAATGGCCGCCGCCTTTACTGCCTGCCCCAGATCAAAGGCTTTCCGCTTGGGCGCTTCGTAGTTGAGGTTCTGCTTTTGGCTGAGATTTTGAGTGGCGCGCAGCGTTACCAACTCCTGCTGGCGCTTCATTTCATCGATATTGATTCCACTGGACATACTGTTTCCTCCTTACTGCATTGTCTGATTGGCGTTTTACCACAGAGTTACATGCGCGGTTTTCAACTGCCGCAAAATGTCCTCGGCCTGGCCTTCCGCCGCAGTATCCCCCGTATCCAAAACGCAGCCGTAAAAATCGATGGTGTCCAAGCCGATTTCACTCCAGAACGGCGCATCCGTCAGGGACGCTCTGGAGGGACAGCTGGGGTCCGCCAGGCCCTCCGGCAGCTCCGCGAAGAACTCTGCCTCGCAGTATACCGTTGCCGCGCCCTTGAAGCCGCCGGAGGGTTCATCGGACAGCAGGAACAGGTTGTATTCGCCGTTTGCCAAATACATTGCCATCCGGTTGAACGCATCGTCGGAATTCTCCCCGGGATTGGCCAGATCGATATTCCCCGAAACGTCCACCAGCTTGAGGGCCTGAATTTCCACATTTACCGTGCCGTCGCCGTTCACATCCCCAACAATGCCGCCGATCACCGTCTCCAGATCTTCCACCACGTCTTGGCTGAGGCTTTCGCTGCAAGCAATCACCGCCCGGTAATCCGGCTCCACGGTATTTTGCTTCTTCAGGTAGCTGGTGAGCAGCATTAGGCCGATGAACACCACCAGCACCGCCGCTCCAATCAGCGTATATTTCTTAATATCGTCCTTCCGCGTCTTACCGTCATAACGTTCCATTGCATTCCCTCCTTGTGATGGTCCTTCTATTTACAACATACCGGGTTCATGTGTCCGCGGTGTGTCCCGAAGCAAAAAAATACCGCACAGCCTGAATATACAGACTGTGCGGTATTTAGAGCTTATTCTTCGCTGGTAGGAACGCTGCGGTACTTGCTGTAAGCCACCACAATTCTCCGTCCAGGCTCCGTGCCGGTGGAGTAGGTAGTTACATCGGGGTAATCCTGCAGCGCTGCATGGATCACATGGCGCTCATAGGCATTCATGGGCTCCAGGGTGATGTTCCGATGAGAGCGGACCACCTTGCCTGCCACCTTGTTTGCCAGCCGGATCAGGGATTCCTCCCGCTTTTTCCGGTAGTTCTCAGCGTCCACGTTGATGCGGACCCGCTTGCCCTGACCGTGGTTCACCGCATAATTGGTGATGTGCTGAATGGCGTCCAGGGTATCGCCCCGGCGGCCAATGAGCATGCCCAGAGAGCTACCCTGAAGCTCCACGGAATAGGTGTCGTCGCCGGACTTGGTGGCCACGGGAACTGCATCCGAGCCCATATGCTCCAGAAGGCCCTTCATAAACGTTTCAATCCGTGCCTCCACGCTGCCCTCGGGTGCGGGGGTATGGGGCTGAGGCGCGGACTTGGGTGCCTCGGGCTTGGGCTGAGGCTTCGGCTGGGGTTTGGGCTGGGGTTTGGGCTGAGGCTTTTCCTCGGCCTTGGGTGCCGGAACAGGCTCCGGCTTTTTCTCCGGAACAGGGTCCGGTACTTCATAGGTGAGCTTTACCTTTGCAGGGGTAGCGCCGATGCCAAAGAAGCCGGAACGAGGCTGCTCCAATACTTCTACAGAGACGCTGTCCCGGTCCATCTGGAGCTTTGTAAGGCCAGCCTGAATGGCCAGATCCAGGGTCTTGCCGGTAGCTTCAATCGATTTGAACATAGATATGCGCTCCTTTATGTGGGGACTGCCCGCAGGCAATCACTGGGAATCGGTAGAATCGGTGCTCTGCTGGGAATCCTCCTCGGGCTCCTTGGCAGGTTCCTGGGCCTTCTTCCCATAGCGATTGGGATCGTACGCCCGGCCGCGGCAGTAGGGACGATTGGGATCGCCGGACAGTCCGCCCTTTGCCTGCTCTTTTTCCTGCGCCTTTTTACGGATTTCTTCCTTCTGCTCTTCGGTGAGCTTTCCGAGGCCGTCAAATTCAGAGCTTTCCGCAGCCTTGAGCTGCTTTTTTACCTTCCGGCGGCTGGTGTTGGGATTGGCAACGCCATCGGGATTGGCGGCACGGCGTTCTGCACGGCGCGCTTCCTTTTCCGCTTCAATGGCAGCCTCTTCCGCAGCCTTTTCCCGCTTGATCTCGTCCTCTGCGTCATAGACCTTCTTGTAATGGAGGGTCAGCAGGCCGTCAAACAGCGTGCTGAACACCGCCTGTGCAATCCAGTAGATACACATGGAGGCCGGCATGGAGAAGCCGATCCACAGGGAGAAGATGGGCATGATAATCAGCATGGTCTTCATGCTCTGGTTTACCGCAGCGGCAGCATCGGCGTCCTTCTCACCCTTGTCGTTGGTGGCAACCGAGCCGTTGAGGGCCTGAGAAATCTTAGAGGACAGGAAGTTGCACAGAGCCGAGAGGATGGGGATAATCCACAGGCCAAAGCCCACCAGGGTATAGGGTCCCTTGAGGATCCAACGCCAGGAGGGAATCTGTGCCAGGTTGATGCCCAGGAAAGTAAAGTCGATGTCCATAATATCGGGAACAATGGCGCGGATAGCGTCGATGTTCTGGTGGACATGCTGGGCCAGGACGATTTCCTGATAAGCCTTATTGGTGGTAGAGAGGTCTACGCCCATGGTTCCGGTGAGCAGGTCAGAAATCTGGGAAATCTGATCGGTGGAAAGGCCCATGAGGTAGGTCATCGGCTGACGGATGACATAATACAGAGCCATCAGCAGAATCAGCGGCAGCAAAGACCACAGGCAGCCGCCGGTGGGGCTGACGTTTTCCTTTTTATAGAGGTTGGAAACCTCCTGCTGATACTTGAGCTTGTCGTCCCCGTATTTTTTCTCCAGCTCTTTGAGCTTGGGGCCCAGGCGAGAGGTCTTCATCATGCTCTTTTTGCTCTTGGCGTTAAAGGGCAGAAGGATCACCTTGGTAATCAGGGAGAACAGAATCAGCGCAACGCCGTAGTTGCCGAATACCTGATACAGGGTCCGCAGCAGCCAGGCAAAGGGGATGAGGATAATTTTCATTCGTTACCTCCGGTCGTAACATGCTTTCCGGCGCTAAGGCACCGGGTCAAAGTAGTCCCCTTTGTAAAAAGGGTTACACCGAAGAAGCCGTCTTACCGTTAAAAATCCGCCCTTCGCTGCGCCGTATTTTTCAATCGCTTCCATTGCGTAAGCGGAGCAGGTGGGCGTGAATCGGCAGCGGGGCGGAAACATCGGAGAGATCTTATTCCGGTAAAACCGGATCAGAAACAGCATCAGCCGCTTCATGGACCGTCTCCTTTCTAATGAGCCCCAGCTTATCCATCTGTTTTTGAAGGCACTGGGCAATCTCATGATAGTCAGCATCCACCGCCCGATGCCGCGCCACCACCACGATGTCGTAGCCGGACAAATAGGTCTGCTCCGACAGGCGATAAGCCTCCCGGATGCGTCGGCGGATGCGATTGCGTACCACGGCATGGCCAAGCTTTGTGCCAGTGGTCAGACCAAGCCGGTTATAGGGAAGCCCGTTTTTCCGGCAATAGACCACCAGGCAGTGACCGGAAGCGGATTTCCCCTTCTGGTACAGCCGGCGGAACAGGTGATTCTGTTTCAGGGATCGTGTGGAAACCATGGTACTGCCCTTCCATCAAAATGAGATCACGCGCCATAAACGTATGGGGCGAATAGATTGCTCCATTCACCCCAAATCTATCGGCATCAACGGTGTAAGGACGGGCGAATCAGTAGCTGAGTCTGTTTCTGCCCTTGTTGCGGCGACGGGAAAGAACCTTGCGGCCGTTTCTGGTAGCCATTCTCTTTCTGAAGCCATGAACTTTCTGGCCATGGAGCTTCTTGGGCTGATAGGTACGCTTCGTCATTTGTATACACCTCCTGAATTATTATGCTCGACAGCAGAAATTGCTGCAGCTTGCCATAGTTATGCCGTCCCGTGGACAGGCAACGACTATTATACAGGAAAGACCGCCATTTTGTCAACCTTTTGTAACGATTTTTCCTCTGAAATTCTGATTTCCTCAGCCGGGCCGGCGGGACTCCTGTGGGGCCAGAATACAGTTGATGGTGAGCAGCACCCCAAGGGCCGACAGCTCGGCCGTCCGGTCATAGAACTCCATGGCAAACATTTCGCCCCGCTGCCCCTGCACCGGATGGTTCGCCGCCACCACTGAGTTCTGCCAGGTGAGTTCATAGTCGCAGATACCCATGGTGCCGCACAGCTCCCAGCCCAAATCCGCAACGGAATATTTAGGCCGCAGGAACGTTAAATCCTTCACCACGCTGCCCACCGGCTTGCCATACACTTCAATTTCATAGCTGGGGAACATGGACGGAATCTTTTGATGGATATAAATGGCCTCCCGCCCTGCCAGATCGTGGACATGCAGCCGCTTTCCCAGCGAATACGCCTCTCCGGTTACGGTATAGCGGGTATGTCCGCCTTTATCCCATAAGGGCATCGTCTGCCCCCAGAAAAACCCTTTCTGCTGCATAAATAGTTTCATCGCTACACGTCCTTTCATCTTGCAGTCCCCATAAAAGCGCGAAGAGGCACCTCTGATTCCTCAGAGACACCTCTTTGTGTCGTGATCTATGGTTCAGTTGTTAGTCCAAAATTCGAATGGAGGTAATTTTCGGCTGATTCCACCAGGAAACCGTGCCGTTGCTGTCTTCCACCGGCGTATCCTTGCAGATTTGATCCACAATCTCCATGCCCGACGTCACATGACCAAAGCCTGCATACTGTCCATCGAGAAACGTGGAATCGGACTGGACAATAAAGAACTGGCTGCTGGCGCTGTCATAGTCGTTGGACCGGGCCATGGATACGGTGCCCCGGACATGAGAAATATCATTTTCCACGCCGTTCTGGGAAAACTCACCCTTGATGGTTTCGTCGGTGCCGCCGGAGCCGTCGCCCTTGGGATCGCCGCCCTGGATCATAAAGCCGTCGATGATCCGATGGAAGGTAAGTCCATCGTAAAAACCATCCTTCGCCAGCTTACAGAAGTTCGACACGGTAATGGGCGCGGTATCGGCGTCCAGCTCCATGGTGATGGTGCCATAGTTCTCAATCTGGAGTTCGGCATGGTGGAGGCCCTTGCTGTAGGCATCGCTGCTGCAGCCGGAAAGCATCAGCAGGGTAATCAGTAAGACAAATCCAATCAGACGCTTCATGTTGCCCCCCATCCGGCACTTTGCCCCATCAAATGAATGATAGTATTATACCAGCAAACCCCACTGGTGTCAAACGTCCGGTATCACAAAATTCAGGCTGGTGCAGTTAAATTTTTGCACCAGCCTGACGAACGCATGTTATGCTTCCCAGTGGAATTCCTCCACCGGACCAATTTCCACCGGCCCGCCCATGAAGCAGCCGATAATGGCTCCGTTTTCCCGGGATACCGTCACGGCAATTTCGCCGCCGGGTTCCTGAAATTCAAAGCGATTTTGTGCCGTATCTTCTCCTGCCAAATACCAGGCCGCCGCCACACTGCCGGAGCCGCAGGAGGACTCCCATACCAGCGAATCTGTACTCCTGACATACACTGCCGGGGTCAGCTGCTGTCCGTTCAGGAACATGATACCCCAAGCTTCCTGTTCCAGCTCGTTTAGAATTGGCCGTGCTTCCTCCAAAAAAGTCGGGTCCGGCTTCTGGTCCAGCGCCAACAAATGGCCGATGCCCTGGCACTGAATCAGCGGGTATTTTGTGCCGCGCAGAGAAATCCAGTCCACCCCCATGGGCAGCGGCATATCCGCAAACGCTGTTCCGGCTGCCGCATCCACGCGCACCGGCACCGGAGCCGTTGCCCCGGAAATCTCCACCCGCAGTGTTTCCATCGGGGTAGCCAGCGCTTGGAGACAGCCATAGGACCGGACGGCATTTCCGCAGAACTCGCCGCCCATCATTTCAATGCGGCAGTCGCCGCCCAATCTGGGCTGTGCCGCAAAGCCCACCTGCTCGGCCCGCCCCTGGGCCATAATTGCCCGGGACAGTACAGGACGTAATTCCGGCGATACGGGACTGAGCACCACAGCAGTGATATTCCCCGCCGGATTCAGATATCGAACCTGAATGCTCATCCCTGCGCAAACCTCGCCAAGAACTGCCGGGTCCGTTCCTCCTTGGGATGCTCAATGACCTCGTGGGGATCGCCCTGCTCTACAATATAGCCGCCGTCCATGAAAATCACTCGGTCTGCCACATCCCGGGCAAATCCCATCTCGTGGGTCACGATTACCATGGTCATCTTTTCCTGGGCCAGCTGCCGGATAACCTTTAAAATCTCGCCGGTGAGCTCCGGGTCCAGCGCCGAGGTGGGCTCGTCAAAGAACAAAATAGAGGGATTCATAGCCAGCGCCCGGGCAATGGCCACCCGCTGCTGCTGACCGCCGGAGAGCTGGCAGGGATAGCTGTCTTCCTTGCCGGTGAGGCCCATTTTCGCCAGCAGGCTTTTGGCCGTTTCCAAAGCCTCCTGCTTGGGCTTTTTTTGAACGTGAATGGGCGCGTCCATGATGTTTTTCAGCACAGAATAATGCGGGAACAGGTTGAAGTTCTGGAACACCAGTCCAAAGCAGCCCTGAATTTCCCGAAGTTCCTTCTTGGAGGCATATTCCGCATGACCGTTTTCCGATTTGGCCGCAGCCTTTCCCAAATAAACCAGGTTGCCATCGTCCATGGTTTCCAGCAGCGTTGCACAGCGCAAAAGGGTAGATTTCCCCGAACCGGAAGGGCCGATGATTGCAACGACCTCGCCCTCTTCCACATTCAGAGAAATGTCGTGGAGCACATCCGTTTCGCCGAACGCCTTTTTACAGTGATTGATTTCAAGCAGTTTCAATGGAAGCGCCCCCTTTACTGATAATAGTCCATCATTTTTTCAACCTTGCCCATAATTCCGGCTACCACCAGGTTGAAGATGTAGTAGAAGATGCCCGCAACAAACAGCGGCAGAATATTCGCCTGGGCCGCCGCCACCTGCTTGGCAATGGTAAACATCTCCGTATAGGCCAGTACGAAGGCCAGCGAGGTATCCTTTACCAGGGTAATGACCTCGTTGGTCACCGGCGGCAGAACCCGCTTGCACATCTGCGGGAAGATGATCTTAAAGAAGGTCTGGGTCCGGTTATAGCCCAGCACCCGCGCCGCCTCCCGCTGTCCATTGGGAATGCCCTGGATGCCGGAGCGGAAAATCTCGGCAAAATACGCCGCATAGTTGATGGAGAAGCCCACAATGGTCGCGCCTACACGCCAGGCCGCATTCAGCCGCCAGCCAAAGAGATAATAGGGCCCGTAAAACCACACGATCAGCTGGAGCATCAACGGTGTGCCCCGGAGAATGGAAATCAGGAACTTGATAATCAGCTGTACCGGCTTAAACTTTCCCAATACGCCCTCAGGACTAAGGCAGCGAAAGGGCGCCCAGTTATTCATACGTCCCATTGCCACCAGCAGTCCCAGCGGCAGCGAGAAAATCAGCGTGCTGAAGAAAATCAGCAGGGTGGAGCCTACACCGGACAGCACCTGCTGTACCACAGACAAGAATGACATGTCAGATACCTCACTCGTAGAAATCGGGGGGCAGCCTTCGCCGCCCCCCAAAGGCAATGCTTTATGTTACTTTACATATTCGCCCAGGCAAACCATGTCGGGCAGGTTGTAGTCCGCATACTTGGCAGCAATCTCATCAAAGGTGCCGTCTTTGTACATCTCGAAGAGGGTATCCTGAACCTGATCCTTCAGCTCGTCGTTGCCCTTTTTAAAGCCGATGCCGTACTGCTCGGTGGAAAGGGGCTCGTCCAGCTTCCGGAAGGTATCGCCCCGGGAAGCCAGCTGATACTGGGCCACGCCGATATCAACAGCGATGGCATCTACCGCGCCGGACTCCAGGTTCATAAATGCAGTGTTATAATCAGCCACCTGCTGGAGATCTGCAAAGGAAGCCGCCAGCGCCAGGTTTTCGTCGTTGTCTTCCTCGCTGGTCAGCGCAGTCAGTGCGGAGGAATCCGCCTGGGTTACCACAACCTTACCGGCCAAGTCTTCCTTGCTCTGAATATCGGAATCGTTCATGACGACAAATACAATGGAGTTATCCACATAGGGAACGGAGAAGGTGTAGTCATCCTCGCGTCCGGTCATAGTGAAGCCGTTCCAGATGCAGTCGATGGCGCCGGTGTTCAGCTCCATATCCTTGGAATCCCAGTCGATGGGCTGCTTTACCAGGGTCCAGCCGTTGCGGTCACAGACCTCCTGGGCCAGCTCCAGGTCGAAGCCGGTGTATTCGCCGCTCTCGTCCTTGTAGCCATAGGGGGGATACTCTGCGTCGAAGCCAACGGTAAAGGTACGGCCCTCGCCGGTCGCAGTCTCAGCAGCGGATGCATCGTTGTTCTCAGCCGGAGCCGCAGTGGTTTCTTCTACAGCGGCAGTCTCGGCGGGTGCTTCGGATTTTGCAGCGGATGCAGCGGAAGAAGCGGCATCGGAGCCACAGGCAGCCACGGAAAGCATCATTCCGGCGGCCATCAGCAGTGCAAGCAGTTTTTTCATCGTAGTCTCTCCTATCGTTTCTGCGGCTGCACTGCCGCAGGGTTTCTAAGTGCTTATTATATTAGCGAATCATTACGCTAAAGTCAAGAGGAACTTGCTCATCTTCGAAAAAAGCGGCATTGTGTACAAACAACGCCGCTTTTTTGCCCTATTTATGTTGCTTTCCGGTGAGATTCTCAGCCTCCAGCTTTAAAATTGCCACCCGGTTCAGCATCGCCGCAGGAAATTCCATAGGTTCTTCGCTGCCGGAATAATGTTCCATCACCTTCTGAAGTCCCAGCCGTTTCTCCTCGGAATCCGTGAGCAGGGTAATCTTCCCTTGGCCCATAACGCTCTCATAGCGGAAGGACCAGCTGCACGGGACCTCCCCCGTTACCAGCCCATGGCCCGTATCCATGCAGAACGCTGCCTGAGGATGGGCTCCAATCAGCTCCAGCTTCTTTCCCTCCGAAGCCGCGTGCATATAAAATGTAAATTGCTCCCCGCTCCGCTCATAGCCGAAGTTCATGGGCACCACATAGGGATATTCCCCGTCCATCAGTCCCAGGTGAATGCAGTCGCACCGGCGAATGATCTCCTCCAGCTGTGAAAGCTCTGTGACCTCCCGGTCTTTTCTTCTCATTGATCTGCGCTCCTAACTATAAATAGGGGGCGGCTGATTTCCAGCCACCCTCTTTCCTGATAAACTTACTTGAACAGCTCCAGCGCCTTCTTGGCAAACCGAGTGCCATAGGTCTGGAACAGAGGAGCAGCCTCTTCCTCGCCGCCCTTGAGGCAGATGGGTCCAAGATGGATAAAGGGCAGACCCTGTGCGGTACCGCTGGAATAAACCACGGTGCCCTTCACCAGCAGCTGGGTCAGCACGGACTGAATGGCAATGTCGCCGCCGCCCTGCAGGAAGTTTGCAGTGGCATATGCGCCGCAGAGCTTATCCGCCAGCTTGCAGGGGCAGTTGTCCAGCCAGGTCTTGAGCTGGTTTGCCTCGGCAGCATAGTAGTCAGGGGTACCGACGATTACAGCGGCGGAGTCGTTGACAAAGTTCACATTCTCCTCGTGATAGGAAGTGACCTCAGAGATGGGGAACAGGCCTACCTCGATGGATGCGTCGGCAGCTGCGATGCCCTTTTTGATCTCCTCCGCCATGGAGGCCGTGCGGCCGGTGGATGTAAAGTAAACAATAGAGATTTTCATAGATGATCCTCCTTATTTATTGCCGATCAGGTTTACGATATAGTCGCCGATCTCGTCGGCAGTAGCCAGCTCGCCGGTGCCCTTGCCGCCGTAAGCCAGCACGCCCTCATGGGGCTCGATGAACTTATACTGCCCCAGATCCTTGAGCTTCTGCATGTTGCCCTGGACGATGGGGTTGGTATACATTGCGTCGTTCATGGCAGGTGCAATGACCACAGGGGCATGGGTTGCCATGACGGTGGTGGTGAGCATATCGTCGGCAATACCGTTGGCAATCTTGCCGATGACGTTGGCGGTGCAGGGGGCAATCAGGAAGCAATCCGCCTTCCGCGCCAGAGAGATGTGCTCTACGCTCCACACAGCGGGCTCCTTAAACATATCCCGGGTGACAATGTTCCGGGACAGGGTGCGGATGGTCTGCTCCGTGATAAAAGTCTCGGAGTTTTTGGTCATGATGACATCCACATTGGCGTGCAGGTCGATTACCAGCTTATTGAGAATCAGGCAAGCCTTCCATGCGGCAATACCGCCGGTAACGCCCATTACAATATTTTTACCTTTGAGCATTTTGATGCATCCTTCCTGAATAAATATATCGAGTTCATTATATCACAGAGAACATAAATTGCACAACTATTTTTCCGGAAAATCCGTATACACATTTCCCGGCTCCAGCTCCGTCCCCCGCAGCGCCGCCAATTCGCTGACCGTTACAAAGCAGTAGCCCTTTTCCTCCAGCATATCCACCAGCCGCAGGGCCGCTTCCACCGAGCTTTTGGAGAGGTCGTGCATCAAAATCACGTCCCCATCCCCCGCCTCCCGCGCCATGGTATGCAGCACCGCACCGGCATCGTGGGAAGCCCAATCCCTGGGGTCTACCGACCAGAGGATCACGCTCATCCCCTCCGCACCGGCTTTCCGGCAGACCGTTTCATCATATGCGCCGCCTGGGGGACGCATCACCACGGGGGAAATCCCCGTAAGCTCGCGGATTTTCCCGGCTGTCTGGGCCATGTCCTGCTGCACCTCCTGGGCGGTCAGCTTGGTAAGATCCGTATGGACCGTGGAGTGTACCCCCAGCTCATGCCCCTCCTCCAAATACCGGCTCAGCGCAGAGGGATACTGGTCCATCCGATAGCCGCAGAGGAAGAAGGTGGCCCGGGCATTTCGCTGGCGCAGTCCGTCCAACAGCTGCTCCGTCAATGCGCCGGAGGGCCCATCGTCAAATGTCAGGGCAATATACCCCGTTGGCTGCCGCTCCTGGTCAATGGGATTCTCCGCCCATACCGTGACCGTCAGCATCGCCGCCAATAGCAGCCCGCCCAGTATCATCCGCTTCCATTTCACCATAATTTCCTCCCTGCCGCTGTTTCATTTCGCGCTCAGTAGTATTTGCGATTTACATAAAATTATGTTTTCCTGGCCGATTCCCTTGACAGCACCCCATGTTTCTCCTAAAATAGCGTTACCCAATTATTCTATTTTCATTGTTTTACGCATGCATTATTAGGAGGTCTACATGAAATATTCTAAGCGCCTGATCTGTCTGCTGCTGAGTTTGGCGGTACTGCTGAGTCTCTCTGCCGTTCCGGTCTATGCAGCGCAGCCCCTGGAGGCAGGCAGCGCCACCTATACAAATCCCCTTTATCCCGACGTTTCGGTGCCCGATCCCATGCCGGAGGATGCCGAGTCCGACGACAGCAGCACACTTTCCGCCCCCCGCACCCAAGCCAGCAGCTATCTTTCCATTGAAGATGCCGCCGCGGAACTACGGGATCAAATGCGAGCCCGCACCACGGTATTTACACTCCCCGTCTATGCCCCTGGCTATACCATCGATAAGCCGTCGGTAACCAAGCTGGTCAACCAGGTGCTGATGCCCATGGCCTACAGCGAAGACTTGGCAGTGGACATCAACAGCGGCGACTATCTCCGTTGGAGTTGGGCAAGGGTCCAATACAGCTGGGGCTCCGGCAGCACGGACGGCTATCTGGAGCTTACCATGTATTTTAATTACTATACCACCACCAATGAAGAGGCCTGGCTGGTCACCAATGTAAACAGCATTGTAAACGAGCTGGATCTGTGGCGGGTCAGTGATTATAAAAAATACTGTGGCATCTACGACTACATTACGGACCATGTCAATTATGATTATGATGGCTTAAATGCCAAGAATCCCTATGTCTACAGCGCTTATGCAGCCCTTCACGACGGCAAGGCAGTCTGCCAGGGCTATGCCACGCTGTTCTATGCCATGTGCCGGGCCATGGGTCTGCCCGTCCGCATCATCACCAGCCGTGACCATGCATGGAATATCGTCAAGCTGGGGGATCTCTGGTACAATATGGACACCACCTGGGACGGCAGCGGCAATGTCAGCACCCATACCTATCTGCTCAAGGGCTCGGATTCCTTCCAGGACCACCCTGCATCCGCCGAATATCTTACCGATGCATTCACCAGCGCCTATCCCCAGTCTTCCACGGATTATGTCCCCACTGACGCCGACGAGCAGCCGGTTTGCCCGTTCCGGGATGTAGTGCCCGGGCAGTATTACTATGACGCTGTGCAGGAAATGGCAGACCGCGGACTGTTCTATGGCACCACCAACTATACCTTTAGTCCGGACGGCTCCATGACCCGTGCCATGCTGGTAACCGTGCTCTGGCGGCTGGCAGGAGAGCCAACCCCTGCCCAATCCACCAGCTTTACCGACATCCCCAGCGATTCCTACTATGCCCAGAGCGTTGCCTGGGCCTATGAAACGGGCATCACCCAGGGCATCACTTCCACCACCTTCGCCCCTGAGCGTTCCCTGACCCGGCAGGAGCTGGCCACCTTCCTCTACCGCTATGCCCAGCAGATGGGCTACAGTACCACTGCCTACAATCCCCTATCGAAATTCTCTGACAAGGACGCCGTTGGGGACTTCGCACTTTCTTCCATGCGCTGGGCCGTGGGCGCAAAGATCATCCAGGGTATGGATTCCAGCACCTTGCAGCCCGAGGGCACCGCCACCCGCGCGCAGACAGCTACAATGCTTTCCCGTTTCATCGCTTATTACGGCATTTAATTTTCCTACAAAAATACGCCGGACAGCATACCGCAATGGTACGCTGTCCGGCGCTTTTCTTTAGTTCTGCATTAAAATCTGCTGTCCGGTGATCAGCGGATAGCGGCAAAGCGTTTGTCCATCCAGGTTCTCCCGGTGCATGTCCACGCCGGTAATCCGGCTGTTTTCATAGGTGGTGTAGTAGTAAATCCCCCGGTCGATATTGCAGCAGGAGGTGTAGATGGTGATTTCATACTTTCCATCCCCCATATGCACGCAGCCTCGCTGCTGGGCCACAGAACCGAGAATGTGGAAAAACTGACTGATGCTCTCGCTTTCCGACGTCCCGGAGATGGAATGGAGCTTTGTAAACGCTGCCCGAACAAAGCGCGACGCCGAAGAGAGGTCCCCGGGCATGCCCAGCATTCCCATTCCCCGGCTATAAGGGGTTAGATTCAGCTGCTGGGAAAAGTGATTTTCCGGCGGCTCGGTGGACATGCTCATATAGTTGGTCAGGTTCGTCATTTGATAGTCGAAGGGCGGATTATTGGTGAGGATGCCCACCGGATTGTCATAAATCCGGATCCCCTCCCGCACCGATTCCACGGTAATGGCTTCTTCCCGATCTGCAATGATCCAATGCAGCGACGACACCGGAAATTGCGGGCTAAAGGGCGTATCCGCCAGGTTCATGCGCTCCAAATACGCTCTTGCCGCCTGCACCGTTGCGCACTGCCCCAAAATCCAGGGAATCAGTTCAAAGGTCGCCACATTGTCTTTTCCCTCTGCCAGGGGCTTGTAGTCCGCATTGCCTGGGAAATTCAGCCCTGCCATGCTCAGTCCCTTTTCGTTGGTGGCGTCATAGTACAGGGGATAATCCCCGGCTACCGTCGCCATGCCGATGATGGCATAATGGCTGGGAAGGCTGCCCATATGCCGGAACCGGAAGGGGTAATTTCGCGGCGTTACCACCACCTCTTCCCCGTAGGACACCTCATAGTCCAGGGTCCTTCCGAAATAATGATCCTTCGTATGATACGTTGCCGCAGTACACATGCAAAATTCCTCCGTCCAAATTGTTATTCCACAGTATAGCACCATTGATACGGAATTACAAACGAAAAAATCCCCTCCGCAGCTGATTGATATGTACCCCCAACCGGGGGTCCAGTATTGGGGGTACATATCATGTGCAGAGGGGACAACATTAAGCCTCTTCGATGACCTCCAGCTGATCGCCGGGCCGAACGATACCAGGGGTGATGATTTTTACGAAAATACCCTCTCTGGGCATCACGCAGTCGCCGGCAGCCTTCCGAATGGCGCAGTCATAATGGCAGGTCTTGCCGATCTGGGTCACCTCACCCACTGCATCGGGGCCGATTTTCAGCCGCGTTCCCACCGGCAGCTCATACAGGGTGATTCCCTTTACCAGAATATTCTCTGCAAAATCGCCGGGCTTCAGGGTGACATGGGTAATTTTGCTCTGGAGCTTGTCTACGCTCTCCTGTCCCAGCAGCGACACCTGCCGGTGCCAGTTGCCTGCATGGGCGTCGCCCACAATGCCCCAGTTCTCTCTCAGCTCAGCCTGGTCAACGGGATGCTTCTGCTCTCCCTTCTTTTCGCTGATACATACGGCTAAAATCTCCGCCATCTTCAAACACTCCTTCTATCCATGGGGCCGTTGCCCCGTCGTTGTCTCCCGGTATTATACGCAGAATGGGCCGCCTTTGTCAACCTTCGACCCGATTCTTCCCCTTCCGCCCTTGATTTCCTACCATTCCTATAGTATATTAGTGTTATTCTATTGGAGGAGGTATTTCCTTGAAGCTTTCCACCCGCGGCCGCTATGCCCTTCGGCTGATGCTGGATTTGGCGCTCCAGCCTGAGGGGGCCTGCACCTCACTCCGGGCTGTTTCCGGACGGCAGGAGATTTCTCTCAAATATCTGGAGCAGATCGTAACGCCCCTATCCCGGATTGGCTATGTTCGCTCCGTCCGAGGCGCACAGGGCGGCTATACTCTGACCATGCCCCCGGAAGATTATACCGTTGGCATGATTCTCCGGACCATTGAAGGAAGCCTTGCCCCCATTGCCTGCCTGACCCGCGACGCGCCGCCCTGTCCCCGGCAGCCCCTTTGCGTCACCGTGGAGGTTTACCGCCGGATTGACGACGCCATTGACCAGGTGGTGGACAACATCACCCTGGCGGACCTGGTTGCCTGGCAGCACCAAAAATGGGACGCCGCCAATCTTCCCTATGAATCCAATCAGCCGTGAGCACGGAATTCTCCCGCTCACGGCTGACTTTTATTGTGCTTCCCGCACCATTTTGTTGAACTTCATGAGATAGGAAATAAAGCTCCACAGCAGCAGAACAATGCCAACGCCGATGAGCACGCTGGACAATGCCACCGGAATCCCCGAAACCAGCAACAGCAGCGCCATCATGGCATAGAGATAGAACGTGGTCACCTTGCCGCACCACATAGCGCCGTCGTTCTTCCCGGCCTTCTTGACCGCGTATGCGCCATAGATGCCCTGGGTCATTTCCTTAATGACCAGCACCAGGAACAGCAGCTTCATAGGCCCATAGTGCTTGGCCAAGCAGCAGGCCACCACCGCCTGGGTCAGCTTATCGGCAATGGGGTCCAGTACCTTGCCCAGCTCCGAAATCATATGGAACCGCCGTGCAATCTTTCCGTCGGCAAAATCCGTCAGCCCGGACAGCACCAGAACCCCCACCGCCAAATTATAGTCCTGCTGATCCTTGGCGTTCCAGTAAATATAGGCAAACACCCCTGCCAGCACCAGCCGAAAGGCACTGAGCAGATTGGGAATGGTCAAAATCTTGTGGCTGCGATCCGAACACAGCTGCATATCAAAGCTCCTCCTCTTTTTGATTCTTTGGGATTCCGATTCCGCCGTCCAATGCCGGAAGCACCCAGAAGGGCACCAGCTGCAGGCGGCTTCTTCGCACCGGAGCCGTCAGCTCTTTATAGTGGGCATAGAGCTCCGAGCGGGTGTGGATGGTCCGTGGCAAGGTGATGTGGGTGGTGGACAGGCTTCCCTTTGTCTTCTGATAGAAATAAATGGGCTGGGGCAGCACCGTAACCGTTGCCACATACTTGAGATAGGTATAGTTGAAGTAGGTATCCTCGCACCAGCTGAGATCTTCCGGGCACGAGAGCATATGCTTTTCAATCAATGTCCGGCGATAGAGCTTATTCCACAGCACACCATAGTAGAAATTCCCTGGAGCATGCATCATATGCTCCACGAACTCGTTTTTTGTCATAATCCCGGATACGCCGATGTACGCATGTTCATAAGCCCGCTCTTCCACCACACGGTAGAAGCCTGCGGTAATCAGTTCGCTGCCCGTGGTGATGGCCGCCTGCACCAGCGTTTCTGTTGCGTCCCAGGTCATCCAGTCGTCGCTGTCGCAGAACTGGAGATACTGCCCCCTGGCCTGACCCATGGCAAGATTCCGTCCGGCCGCCACCCCCTGATGTTCTTGGCAGAGAAGATGAAACCGCCCATCTCTCCGGCAGAAATTCCGGCAGATTTCTCTTGTCTCATCGCTGCTGCCATCATCTACAATCAGCACTTCGATATTGGAATAGGTCTGATTTTGAATCCGTCGCAGACACTTATCAATGGTTTTCGCCCCATTATACACCGGCACGATGATGCTGCCCAGCGGGGTTTGCATACTTTTTCAGCTCCCTAACAGTTTCTTTTATCAACATTTTATCCTCATTATAATCAGGTTTGCACGGAATGTCAACGGAGCATTTTTCGGCAAGTTTTCATTCCGCGCTGATTGGAACAAAACGAGCAGAGCCTCTGCTTTTCAGAGGTTCTGCTCGTTTTATAATCATGTACTTATCGGTCCTCCAGGACCTTTTTCTCCATCCATTTTCCGCTGAAGAACCGACTCACATACCAGACGTCCCGGTCAAACCAGTCCACAAACATGGCGATCCAAACGCCCAGCACGCCAAAGCCGAAGCCCCGGATCAGGATCATGCACAGCGCCACCCGGAATACCCACATGGACGCCGCAGAGACAATCATGCTGTACTTCACATCGCCAGCTGCCCGCATACCGTTGGGCAGCGTAAAGGCAAAGGGCCAAATAAAGGGCTTCACCAGGGTAATCATCACCATCATCTGGTGGACAATCTGGGCGCTCTCCGCACTGAGGCCCGACAGCCTCGACACCGTATCCACCGAGCAGAAAATAAAAATGCCCGTTCCGATCACCAGCAGCTCCGAGATTCCCGTCAGTTCCAGACTGTAGCGCCGGGCCTCATCAGGCCGCCCGGCCCCCATGCACTGCCCGGCCACGGTCACCAATCCCAATCCAATTGCCATCGACGGCATACTGGTGAAGTATTCCAGGGTGTTAATCACCGCTTGGGCTGCAATTTGCGAGGTAGACAGGGTTGCAATCGTGCTCTGAATCACCAGCTTGCCAAATTGGAACATGCCGTTTTCCACACCGGTGGGAATGCCAATGCGCAAAATCGTATGAATCATCTTAAAATCCGGGCGAATGGACGCATAGTGATTCAGCACAATCACCTGCCCCGGCCGATGGTGGAACCAGAGAATCGCCACGCACTGGAGCGCTCGAGACAGCATGGTAGACAGCGCCGCACCCATGACGCCCCAATGGAACACAAACATAAACACCGCATTGCCCGCGATATTCAGCAGATTTCCCACCGCGCTCACCGCCATAGGCAGCCTGGAATTTCCCGTTGCCCGGTACAGGGCCGCGCTGGCGTCGTAAATGCCCATAAACGGGTAAGAAAGCGCCGTAATCAGGAAATAAATCTGCGCCGCGTCCATAACGTCCGCCTCCACGCTGCCAAATACCAGGTGGAGGATGGGATTCCGCAGCCCCACACAGACCACGCAGCACAGCAGGGACACCACCGTCACCGCCAGCAATACCTGCCGTGCGGACTGATTCGCCCCCTCTGTATCCCGGGCCCCAAGGTATTGGGCGCAGGCAATGGTTCCGCCGGTGGCCAGAGCGGTCATCATCATAAGAACCAGGTTGTTGATGGAATCCACCAAGGACACGCCGGACACTGCCGCATCGCCCACCCGGGCCACCATCATGGTATCTGCCGTTCCCATCAGGGCCGTAAACAGCTGTTCCACAATCAAGGGAACCAGCAGCATGGCCAGGTCTTTTTTCGAAAATAGTCTGCCGTTTTCCCGCAGCACAATGTCATCTTCTTTCCGGCGCATATGCGCCAAATCTGAGTTTTCCATTTCTGTCCAATCGCTTGCGCTGTGACGCAATAGAAAGACACGCAAACAGGTGACCAGCCCGTCTGCGTGTCTAATCAGGAAGAAGGAGAAATGAAAAAGAATTGTTATGGCTATATAGTACACGATGGATATTACAGAAACCACCGGATTTTTGTTTCTTTTTCATGAATTTTCAAGAAATATTTGTGTAATATTTCTATTGCATTCTTCCGCTAGATGATGCGCTCGGCAATGCTTCGCAGTAAGGATGACACCGGTCCGCCAAAGGCATTTTGCTCCATGACGCCGCTTTTCACCAGCATCCCCATGAGCACCGTCAGAACCAATGCACAGCTGAGGCCGCCAATTACTGCGCCGCCTGCATGATTCAGCGTGTGCACCACCGGCAGCCGATCCACCAGATTCACCACCAGGCTCACTCCATGGAGCAGCAGATAAATCACCAAAAACGCCGCCAGAAAGACCGCAATTCCCGCTACGGATTCCACAATGGTCTGGCTGATGGTCTTTGCCACGCTCTGCACCAAGGGCTCTGCCATATCCTGCGCCGCCCCCTGTACCGACTCCTGCACATCCAGTCCGAAGCCGCTGAGAATACCCGCCAGATCTCCCAGGGTAACCCGCTGGCCGCCAATGGTCAGCCCCACTTCGCCGGTCTGCTCCATGGCGTTTTCGGTGCTGTCTTCCACGCCGTCGCGGATCGCATCTGCCACATAGGCCGTAACCTTTGGCTCCATCCACTCCGCAGCCCGGGGCGCCAAAGCCTGCTGCACCGCCGCCGCGCCCAAGCAGCTCAGCGCCAGCATCAGCAGCGTACACAGCGACAGGATCAGTCCCTTGCGATAGCCAGAGAGCACACAGATGATAAAAATCAAAAGTAAAAGAATATCTATTGCCATTTCGGTTCCTTTCTATCCGCAGCCAAGCGCTTCTGAAGCCGCTCCAGCAGCGTCTCCCGCTCCGGCGGACAATTTCCGTCCAACACCTCGTCCAGCAGCATCTCCAGATACTGCCCCACCTGCGGCCCCGCAGGCACACCCAGAGCAATCACATCGCCGCCCTTCACCGGAAGGTCCCGGACCGAAAAGCAATGCTCCGTCTCCAGCAGCGAATGAATCAGTCGGGTCATCTCCATAAGGTTCTCATAGCGGGCGCGGGTTTTGGGAGTGTCCACATGGGCCAGACAATCGCAGCGCTTGACCTCCAGCAAAAGCCGCACTGTTTCTTCTCCATACCGTGCAATCCACCGCCGGGCATTCTTTGGGTTGGCAGGCGCTTCCCGGTCATGGTCCCGCACCAGCAGGCAAACGGTATCTCGGGTCTTTTTATCCCCATGGAGCCGGTCAAAGATTCCCTCCGCCAGCTCCATGCTCCGCTGGGAATGCCCATAAAAATGGCCAATCCCCCGCTCATCCACGGTAAAGCAGTCCGGCTTTCCCAAATCGTGGAGCAGCAGGGCCCAGCGGACAATGGGATTGGGCCCGCTTTTCCCCAATGCCTCCAGGGTATGCTGCCATACGTCCCGATTATGGAAAGGACTGCGCTGCAAAAAGCCCATAGCGGGCTGGATTTCCGGCAAAACTGCGGTAAGCACGCTGCCATACTGCTCCAGCACCTTCTGGGCATAGGTTCCGGTTAAAATTCCGGTGAGCTCTTTATCGATGCGCTCACCGCTGACATAGGTAAGGAGCTGCTTTTGCTTTTCCATCGCCGCCGCAGTCTCCGGTGCAATGGAAAAGCCCAATCGGGACGCAAACCGCAGCCCCCGGAGAATCCGCAAAGCATCCTCAGAGAACCTGGTTTCCGGGTCACCCACGCAGCGGATCACCCCATCTTTTAAGTCCTGCTGGCCGCCGAAAGGGTCCTGAATCACGCCGTCTAAGCCTGCCGCCATGGCGTTGATGGTAAAATCCCGGCGCAATAAATCCTCCCGCAGGGTGCGGACAAATGCCACCTGCTGGGGGCGGCGATGGTCCAGATACGTTCCGTCACTGCGGAATGTGGTGATTTCATAGGGAACCCCCTGTGAAATCACCGTAACCGTTCCATGCTTTAGACCTGTTTCCACCACCCGGAGGTCCGAAAAGCAGGCTTCTGTTTCTTCCGGAAGGGCGGAGGTGCAGATATCCCAGTCACCGGGGGGTACCCCCAGCAGACTGTCTCTGACACATCCGCCCACGGCATACGCCTGAAATCCCGCAGCCGTTAGCCGATTGAGAATTTCATCGGGCCCCTGTGGAATTTTCATGGCGTATGCCTCCTTTCCGCATAATAATCGATTAGTTTTTCAGGCTGTGCAGGGGTGCAGGAATTCTGCCGCCTCTTGCCACAAACCGCTCTGCACTCTTATCATGCACCGGCATCACCGGCGCAGAACCGAACAGACCGCCAAACTCCAGCTCATCCCCCACGGTCTTGCCGATGGCGGGAATCACACGAACTGCGGTGGTCTTATTATTGACCATGCCAATGGCGGCTTCGTCTGCGATAATGGCCGAAATGGTAGACGCCGAGGTGTCGCCGGGGATCGCAATCATGTCCAGGCCCACGGAGCATACGCAGGTCATTGCCTCCAGCTTATCCAGGGTCAATGTGCCGTCCTTCGCCGCAGCGATCATCCCCTCGTCCTCGGATACGGGTATAAATGCGCCGGACAGGCCGCCCACATGACCGGAGGCCATCACGCCGCCCTTTTTCACTGCATCGTTGAGCATTGCCAGGGCCGCCGTGGTGCCATGGGTGCCGCAGACGTCCACGCCGATTTCCTCGAGAATCCGGGCCACACTGTCGCCCTTGGCAGGCGTAGGCGCCAAGGAAAGATCCACAATACCATAGGGGACGCCCAGCCGCCGGGCCGCTTCCTGGGCCACCAGCTGACCCATGCGGGTAATGCGGAATGCCGTCTTTTTGATGGTTTCCGCTACCACGTCAAAGGGCTGGCCCTTGACCTCCTGAAGGGCATGGTATACCACGCCGGGGCCGGAAACGCCCACGTTGATCTCACATTCGGGCTCGCCCACGCCATGGAACGCGCCCGCCATAAACGGGTTATCCTCCACCGCATTGGCGAAGATCACCAGCTTCATGCAGGCTCTGCCCTCGCCCTCGGGGGAAAGCTCTGCGGTCTGCCGGACAATTTTGCCCATCAGAGTCACGGCATCCATATTGATGCCCGCCCGGGTGGTGGCAACATTCACGGAGGAACAAACATTATTGGTTTCTGCCAGGGCTCTGGGGATGGACTGAATCAGCCGCTGATCGCCAATGGTCATGCCCTTATGCACCAGGGCAGAAAAGCCGCCGATGAGGTTGACGCCGCATTCCGCCGCAGCCTTATCCATCGCCACCGCAAAGGGCACATAGTCCTCGGTATCGCAGCTCTCTGCCACCATGGACATGGGGGTCACGGAAATCCGCTTGTTGACAATGGGAATGCCGAACTCCCGCTCAATGGCCTCGCCGGTGGGCACCAGGTCCTTGGCATAGCGACAAATCTTATCATAAATTTTCTGCGCCGTCATTTTCGGATCGGGGCCGCAGCAGTCCCGGAGCGAAATGCCCATGGTAATGGTCCGGATATCCAGATGCTGATGATCGATCATATCCAGGGTCTGCATGATTTCATTCTGTCTGAGCATAGCGTCCCCCTCAAATCCGGTGCATGGCATTGAAGATATCTTCCCGCTGAATGCGGACAGAAAGGCCCATGCTCAGCCCCCGCTGATCCAGTGCGTCCCGCACCAGCTCATAGGACTTCTCCGTTGTGGATAGGTCCACCAGCATATTCATGGCAAAAAAGCCGTCCATAACGGTCTGGTTGATGTCCAAAATGTTGACGCCCAGGCTGGCAAGCTCCTGGCATACGCCCGCGATAATGCCCACGGCGTCCTTGCCGGTGACGGTTACGATTGCTTTCATAAATGTCGTCCTCCTAGAATGGTATGCTATTTGAGTTCATCCAGCGTCAGCGTAAAGCTGTCGAGGAAGTTGTCAATAAAGTAGTGCACTTCCGGCATGTTCATATCGTCCAGTGCCTGCCGGGTCTGCCGCGCCGCCAGAATAAATTCGTGGTTCGAGGCCTTGAGCTCCTCCAGGCACTTGATATGGGCCGAGAGCTTATCCGCCGCCTTTACAATGCGCTCCACTTCCGGCGAAATATCCTTTAGCAGCGGCGCATAGCTGTCGCGCAGAGCAGGCGGCAGCATAGAAAGCAGCTGATCCACCGCCACGTCCTCCACCTTCTGATAGGCCTGGCGAATCTCCGGAGAATAATACTTCACCGGGGTCGGCATATCGCCGGTAATGATCTCCGGGGCGTCGTGAAACAGCGCCACCGTGGCACAGGTTTCCGGTGAAATATGGGTATTGCCATAAATCTCCCGGGAAATCAGCCCCAGCGCGTGGGCCAGCACCGCCACCATATGGCTGTGCTCCTGCACATTTTCCGGGCTGGAATTCCGCATCAGCCCCCACCGGGAGATATAGCGCATTCTGGACAGATAGGCATAGAAGGAGTATCCCCCCTGCTCATCGCTGAGCTTGGTGCGTTCCTCCGGCAAATCCAGCCGGCTCAAATCTGTATGTTCCATAAAAATCTCCTTTCCGGATCGTTGAAAATGGTGTGCCTTCCAATCCTTTCTTTGTTTCCTCCAGGCTGCTATTGTACCATGATTTTTTTCGATTGTAAATCAGACTGTCTCCCCTGAGCAAAATAATGTTCCGCCGCACAATCCATATTGCAATCCCGGCGAAAATTCGCTACAATAATAACAAATTCTGCATTTGGAGGTGAGGTCATGGCTTCCTCCCGCATGACTGAGGTATACGAAAAGCTCTATAAGGCAGTCTGCAACCAAAGCACCAACAACGTGGTCACTGTGGCCCACGATATTTTTGGAAAACCCGTGCTGTTCGTGGACGAATACTTTCATGTGGTATCCATGCATCCGTCCGGTCCCATCGGCAACCCCCAATGGGACTCCATTTACAAAAACAAGGCGCTGAACCGCGAGCAGATTCTCCGGACCCTGGACGAATTCCTCTCCGGAAAAAAAGCGTTTTACGAGCCCTTCTATGCCGCCACCGGTTCCTGTGAAAAATCCCCCCTTCTGTTTGCGGAAGTGGTGCAGGACAACACGGTACACGGGCATATCATCGTGTTCTGGGACGGCGATCCCCCCACCGCCGAGGATTTTGAAATCATAGGTCTGGTGCTGGACGCCATCCGGCTTCGAATCTCCAGCCGAATCAAATCCATGGGCACCTGGAACCTGGCGCTGTCCACCAAGCTGATGGACCTGCTGGCCCCCAGCACCCCTGTTCATCTGGAGCGGCTGGCCTGCGAGGCAATCTCAGGCACTATGCAGCCGGACTACACCATCTGCGTTACCACCATTGGTGCCCTTGCTTCCCAGCGGGCCTTTGCGGAATACGCCGTTCGGGAGCTTCAGCAGCTCTATCGCAACGTCATCTGCGTAATTTATGACAACAACATCGTCACCCTTTACGGCGGCGCTGCCCCCCACGGTTCCGGCACGCCCCTGTCCAAATCCACCATGGCAGATCGGCTGTTTGAGTTCTTTGGCACCCATGATATGGTCTGCGGCCTCTCCGACAGCTTTAAAGACCCCGCCCAGACCCGCTCCCACTACCGTCAGGCATTGCTCACCGCCCGTCTTGCTTTGCAGCTGGGCCGGGATAAGTCCACCACGTTTTCGGACCTGATGCCCCTGCCCATTTTCCTGTCTGTGCTGGAAAAGGACACCCCGGAGACGTTTATTCATCCCGCCATCTTCCGAATGCGGGACTATGACCGTGAAAACGGCACCGCCTATGACGAAACTATGCGGGTCTTCTCCTTCAATATGCACAATAAGGACCGCACCGCCGCCGCTTTGTGCATCCACCGGAACACCCTGCTCTATCGCTTGGGCCGAATCAGCGACCTATTTGACCTGCCTTACGAGCATGACCAGGTGGCGCTGAATCTGCTGTGCAGCTATTTGATTCTGGAGCTGGGCCGCTACGGCTCGCCGCAAACCATGAGTCAGCTCTCCTCCACCGAATCCCCCGCCCCTTCCACAGACAACGCGGAAATTTGATAAAAAGGATCTGATATCATTGTCAAGCCGTGCAAAGGGCATTGTCAGCATCATTGGCGCCGCCCTTTCCTTCGCCCTTATGGGCACCTTTGTGCATTTGGCCGGAGATGTTCCCTCCATGCAGAAGGCCTTTTTCCGGAACGTGGTAGCGGCTGTTTTCTCGTTTATTATCATGCTGAAAAACCACGAGCCTTTCCACCCCCCCAAGCCCTCTCACTGGATCTACCTCTTAGCCCGGGCAGTCTTCGGCACCATCGGGCTAATCTGTAACTTTTACGCTGTGGACCATCTCATGCTGTCCGATGCCTCCATGCTCAACAAAATGTCCCCCTTCTTCGCCATCATCGTCTCCTATTTCCTCTTAAAGGAGAAGCTGAATTTTGTTCAGGCCGTCAGCGTGGTGCTGGCCTTCTTGGGTAGCCTGCTGATTATCAAGCCCAATCCCGCCAACATGGCGCTGGTGCCTTCGCTGGTGGGGCTGCTGGGCGGTTTCGGTGCTGGCGTGGCCTACGCCTTTGTGCGGTTTATGAGCAAAAAGGGCATCCACTCCCCGCTGATTATTTTTGTGTTCTCCGTTTTCTCCTGCCTGGTGTGTCTGCCCTTCTTCCTGACAACCCATGTGTCCATGGCCCCAGGGCAGCTGGCCTGTCTGCTGATGGCCGGTGTGTTTGCCTGCTCCGGGCAGTTCTGCGTTACCAACGCCTATAAGTTTGCCCCGGCGAAGGAGATTTCCGTCTACGACTATACCCAGGTTATCTTCTCCGCACTGCTGGGCTGGGCCATTTTCGGGCAGCTGCCGGATGGATGGAGCATTCTGGGCTATGTGATTATCTGCGGCATGGGCGTGTTCATGTTTCTCTACCAAAAGCGCCACGATCCTGCCCTCCCCGCTTAAAAATCTGAAAATCTGCCGGAAAATCCGCGAGATTCTCCGGCAGTTTTCTATATTTTAATGGTTTTTATGAACAATTCGAAAACATCTGCAAATCAGCCCCAGATGCTTGCATTCATGTGATATAATAATAGCAAAAAGCAGGGGATTCTTCCCCCAATTCTCAACGGAAGGTGTTTGATAATGACAAAAATTGATATTTTCTCCGGTTTCCTTGGCGCCGGTAAGACCACGCTGATTAAAAAGCTGATTCAAGAGGTTTATGCCGGTCAGAAAATCGTGCTCATCGAGAACGAGTTCGGCGAAATCGGCATCGACGGCGGCTTCCTTCAGGAGGCCGGCATTCAGATTACCGAGATGAACTCCGGCTGCATCTGCTGCTCTCTGGTGGGCGATTTCGGCGAGGCGCTGAAAAAGGTCATGGCGGAGTACCATCCTGACCGCATCCTCATCGAGCCCTCCGGCGTTGGCAAGCTCAGCGATGTTGCCCAGGCAGTGGAGCGCGCCGAGACTGACGAGATGGAAATCGGCTGCATGGTTGCAGTTGCCGACGCAACCAAGTGCAAGATCTATATGAAGAACTTCGGCGAATTTTATAACAATCAGATTGAAAATGCGGGAACCATTATCCTCTCCAGAACGTCTAATATGAAAGAGGACAAGCTACAGGCCGCCGTGGCCATGCTCCGGGAGAAGAACCCCACTGCCGTCATTGTCACCACCCCCTGGGATCAGCTCACCGGCGCTCAGCTGATGGAGGCCATGGAGCAGAAGGATTCTCTCCAGGCTGCCCTCGATGCACTGGAGGCCCATGGCGAGGACGAGTGCGACGATCCCGAGTGCTCCTGCCATCATCACGATCATGACCATGACGAACACGAACATCATCACGATCATAACCACGATGCGCACGAGCATCACCACGATCACGACCATGACGAGCATGAGCATCATCACGATCATGACCACGATGCGCATGAACATCATCATGACCATGACCATCATCACCATCACCATGCCGACGAGGTGTTCACCTCCTGGGGCATGGAGACGCCCAAGACCTTTACGCAGGAGAAGATCGCCCAGTGCCTCAGCGCTCTGGAGGATCAGGAAACCTATGGTATCATTCTCCGTGCAAAGGGCATTGTTCCCGGCGAAAACGGCCAGTGGATTCACTTCGACTATGTGCCCGGCGAGCCGGATATTCGCACCGGCAGCGCTGGTATCATCGGCAGACTCTGCGTCATCGGCTCCAAGATCAATGAGGCCGCCATTGCAGAACTGTTCCAGGGCTGAGAAAGGTAGGCGCGTATATGGCAATTCCCGTATATGTATTCACCGGCTTTCTCGACAGCGGCAAAACCCGCTTTATGCAGGGCACCCTGGAGGATGACCGGTTCAACGCCGGGGAAAAGACGCTGCTTCTGGTCTGCGAGGAGGGCGAAGAGGAATACGATCCCTCCGCTTTCTCCGCTCCCAACGTCTATATTGAGGTGATTGAAGACCAGGATGCCCTGGACGACAAGGCCTTGGAGGCGCTCCGGAAAAAGCACCACGCCGAGCGGGTGTGCGTAGAGCTCAACGGCATGAAGCTGGTCAGTGATTTCTATGCCAAGCTGCCGAAGAACTGGGTGGTTTATCAGGAGATCATGTTCGCCGACGCCACCACCTTTGTGATGTACAACGCCAATATGCGCTCTCTGGTGGTGGATAAGGTGGGCGGCTGTGAGATGATCGTCTTCAACCGCTACAACGATTCCATCGACAAAATGGAGCTGCATAAAATCGTCCGCGGCATCAACCGCCGCTGCGACATCGCCTATGAAGACGAGGACGGCAAGGTGGAGTATGATGAAATCGAAGATCCCCTGCCCTTTGATTTAAACGCCGATATCATCGACATCAAAGACGACGACTATGGCATCTGGTACCGGGACGTCACCGAGGATATGCAGAAGTATTCCGGCAAAACCGTCCGGTTTAAGGCCCAGGTTGCCCACACAAAAAAAGTGGAAAAAGGCTGCTTTGTCCCTGGCCGGTTTGTTATGACCTGCTGCGTAGAGGACATTCAGTTCATGGGCTTTGTATGCCAGTACGACGGCGCCCAGGAGCTGGAGCAGCGCAGTTGGATCACCGTAACCGCCAAGATTTCTCTGCGGTATCACAAGCTCTATAAGGAGATGGGCCCTGTGCTCACCGCCCTGAGCATTGAGCCCGCAGAAAAGCCCGAGCAGGACGTGGTGACCTTCTAACACTACTGTTTGATTAAAATTTGAAGGAGTTTTCTATGGCAAATCGAAGCAATCCCAATCCGCACCGAGGCGGTGGCTCGCCCGCCGGTGATATGGACGAGACGCAGGTCTTCCGTCCGGTCCGCGGCGGCCAGAATTACAGCAATGCCCAAAACGGCGGTTATTCCAACGACGGCGGATATTACGACGGTTCCTACGACGATTCCTACAACAATGCTTATCAAAGCGGTTATGACGGCTATAGCGACTACAATAGCGGTTATGACAGCGAATTCGACTATGACCAGGGCCACGACCAAGGCTATAGCCAGGGCGGCTATGACCAGAATGGCTATAACCAGGACTACAACAACGGCTACGACAATGGTTACTCCGACGGCTATTATGACGACGGCTATCAGCAGCCCGCCCGTCCCCGGGAAACCCTGGCCTCCAGAGCTGCCGGACGGTCCAATACCGAGCCCTATCGCCGCCCTTCCGGTCACGCCAATTCGTCCCGGAATCAAAAGGCAGCCCGGCGAGAACGCTATGACGACAGTTATCAGCAGCCCGCTCCCCGCCGTCGCCGAAAGAAAAAGCATCATCCCTTCCGCAATTTCCTGATTTTCCTGCTGATTTTGGCAGCACTGATTGCCGGGGCTTATTTCCTGCTGTTCCGTGCGCCTACCCAATCCCAGGACGGTGTGCATACCCGGAAGGATGGCTTCTATAACATTCTCCTGTGCGCCACCGACGAAGAGGGCACCCGCACAGACACCATTATGATCGCCACACTGGATCAGGAAAACGGCCAAATCTCGCTGACCAGCATCCCCCGTGACACCATTGTGGACAATGGCGAAGCCGTCCCGAAAATCAACGGCGTTTATGCCATTGCAGGCTGCGGCGATGCGGGTGCCAATGCGCTGATGGATCAAGTGGAAACCATCCTGGGCTTCCGGCCCGACGGCTACGCCATCATCAGCTATGAGATCTTCAAGGATGTGGTGGACGCCATGGGCGGCATCACCTTTGACGTTCCCATGGACATGGAGGTGGACGGCACCTATATCTCCGGCGGCGAGCAGGAGCTGGACGGCGATTTGGCCCTGAAGGTCTGCCGCTTCCGTCACGGCTATGCCATGGCAGACATTCAGCGGGAATACGTTCAGCAGACCTTTATTAAGGCCATGGTGAAGCAGTGCATGTCCCCCAGTATGCTGCCGAAGTTCCCGGCCATCTATAAAGCCGCAATGTCCAATATCATCACCGATTTGGACGACGCGAATCTCCGGTATCTGGCCCTGCATGTACTGTTGGCCGGCACCGGCGACATTCAGCAGAACACACTGCCCGGCGAAGGCGTCAGCTATAACGGCGCTTCCTGCTATGGCCTCTATGGTCAGAGCGTGGTGGACCTGGTGAATCAGGTGATGAATCCCTATACCGAGGACCTCACCATTGACGATGTGCATATTCTCACCGTCTCCGAGGGTTCCCTGGTGGAGAGCACCTGGACCGGCACCGCCTTCGACGCCAGCACCTATCAATACAACTAAACACGAAAAATGGACGCAGCTCAATTTGAACTGCGTCCTATTTTTATACCTTTTATGCGTTCATCCACCGAAGTCCCTTGGGGAAGTGGTTTTTCAGCTGACCGCCGGAGCCTTTGGCCCAGCCCAGCGAAAGCCCATCCACGGTAATCAGCGTCCAGCCGTTTGCCGTCCCCGGGAGCACCTGTCCCTGGAGATAGGAAAGCACCCGGGAATCCTCAGAGGAAAGATTTTCCGTCACCGCCGCCGTCTCCAGCCATAGGGCCAGGGCATGGGCCGGTTCAAATCGTCCTTTTTTCGCCTGCCCCAGCTCCAGTCCCGGGCGCAGGACCTTGAGCTCCTTGAGCTCCGGCATCTCTTTGGGGCAGAGGTAGATGGATGGGCCAAAGGAAATGAGCCGCCCTTCCGGCAGGGTAATGTCCATGCGGTCTAAGAATTCCTTTAACTCTGCGGGCATCTTGATTTCCGCAGGCTTTGGCAGCTCTGCGGGAACGGCGTCGCCGTCTTTTTTCAGCAGCGCCGCAAAATGTCCTTCTCCGGAGAGCTGATGGGGCCACAGCCGGAAGGTGTTTTGCAGCTCGGGATTGTTCCCTTCGGCCCATTCCGGCCTGCCAGGTGCCAACCAGGGCATATCCGCCTTTTCCACACGAAAATCCGGATGCCGCTGCAAAAACGCGCCAATGGCTCCCTCGTCCTCTTCCGGTGCAAAGGTACAGGTAGAGTAGCAGAGATAGCCCCCGGGACGAAGCATATTGGCTGCGGAATCCAGAATTTCGCTCTGCCGGGCCGCGCACATTTTTACCGTCTCCGGGCTCCAATCGGTCACTGCCGCTTCTTCCTTCCGGAACATCCCCTCCCCGGAACAGGGCGCATCCACCAGAATCCGGTCAAAAAAGCCCGCAAATCGTTGTTCCAAATCTCTGGGATGCATATTGAGCACCAGGGCATTGGCGATTCCCATCCGTTCGATATTCCGGGACAGGATTTTCGCCCGCTTGGGATTGATCTCATTGGCAACCAGCAGTCCCTGTCCCGCCAGCATATCGCCCAGCTGGGTGGACTTTCCCCCGGGAGCCGCGCAAAGATCCAGCACCCGCTCCCCGGGCTGAGGCCCCAGCAGCGTGGCCGGGGCCATGGCCGAGGGTTCCTGCAAATAGTATAGTCCGGCTTCATGATAGGGATGCTTTCCCGGGCGGCTTTCCGGATCATAGGCATAGCCGTTCTTTGCCCAGGGAATCGGTTCCCGCAAGAACGGCAGGGTTCCATCCAGATGCTTTCTTGCCGACAGCCGCAGCCCCTTTTGCATCGGGCGGTCATAAGCAGCTAAAAAGTCCGCATATTCCGCCCCCAACAGGGCTTCCATTCGGGTTAAAAATTCAGGTGGGAGCATATCATCTCTCCTTTTCGGTACAAAAAAGGGGACCAAACGGTCCCCTTTCGATTTGTGCGTTACGAATTTTACTTTTTTCCGCCCTTCAGCGCCTTCATGCGGTCTGCATGGTTGAGAATTCTCTTACGCATACGCAGGGTCTTGGGGGTAACCTCCAAAATCTCGTCGTCTGCCAGATACTCCAGGCACTGCTCCAGGCTCATCTGCTTGGGGGGAATCAGCCGCAGCGCATCATCGGAGCCGGAAGCACGGGTATTGGTCAGGTGCTTTGCCTTGCAGACGTTGACGGTGATATCCTCCATCCGGGGGTTGGAACCAATCACCATGCCCTCGTATACGGGAACACCTGCGCCGATGAACAGGGTGCCGCGCTCCTGGGCATTATACAGGCCATAGGTGATAGACTCGCCGGTTTCGAAGGAAATCAGGCTGCCGGTGCGGCGGCGCTGAATGTCGCCCTTATAGGGCTGATAGCTGTCGAACACGGAGGCCATAATGCCCTCGCCCTTGGTATCGGTGAGGAACTCGTTCCGATAGCCAAACAGGCCCCGGGAAGGAACCAGGAAGGTGATCTTCATACGGGTGGAGCCCAGAGGGGTCATCTCCAGCAGGTCGCCCTTACGGTTGCCCATCTTCTCAATGACGGCGCCCACACAATCAGAGGGAACGTCGCAAACCAGCCGCTCCATAGGCTCGCACTTTACGCCGTCAATCTCCTGATACAGTACGCGGGGAGGAGAAACCTGGAACTCATAGCCCTCCCGGCGCATGGTCTCGATGAGGATACTCAGGTGCATCTCACCACGGCCTGCCACATAGAAGGCATCGGTGGAACCCTCGGCCTCGGTGACGCGGAGGGATACGTCCTTCAAAAGCTCCTTCTCCAGGCGCTCGCGGATCTGGCGAGAGGTAACATACTTGCCCTCCTTGCCTGCGAAAGGAGAATCGTTGATGGTAAAGGTCATCTCCATGGTGGGCTTGGAAATCTTCACAAAGTCCAGGGGCTCCACATTGGAGGGGACGCAGATGGTGTCGCCGATGGTGATGTTACCGATGCCGCTCAGTGCAACAATGTTGCCGGCGGTTGCCTGGGTAACGGGCACACGGTTCAGGCCGTCGAACTCATAAAGGCTTACGGCCTTGAGCTTTTTGGATACCTGATCGGGGTCATGGTAGTTACATACCACGATCTCGTCGTTCTGATGGACCACGCCCCGTTCAATTCGGCCAATGGCAATCCGGCCCACAAACTCGTTATAGTCGATGGAGGAAACCAGCATCTGGAACGGCTGATCCACATCGGCCTCGGGCCCGGGGATATAGTCCAGGATGGTGTCAAACAGGGGCTGAAGATCGGTGCCCACCACATCCGGAGAATAGGATGCAGTGCCCTGACGGCCGGAGCAGAACAGCATGGGGCTCTCCAGCTGGTCGTCGGTAGCGTCCAGGTCGATGAGCAGCTCCAGCACCTCGTCCACAACCTCCAGCACGCGCTGGTCAGGCCGGTCGATCTTGTTGACAACCACGATCACGCGATGGCCCAGCTCCAGTGCCTTGGACAGCACGAAACGGGTCTGGGGCATGGGGCCCTCTGCTGCGTCCACCAACAGGATAACGCCGTTGACCATCTTGAGGATACGCTCTACCTCGCCGCCGAAGTCCGCATGACCCGGGGTGTCAACGATGTTGATCTTGGTGTCTTTGTAGGTGATGGCAGTGTTCTTTGCCAGAATGGTGATGCCGCGCTCCCGCTCCAGATCGTTGGAGTCCATCACGCGATCCACAACCTCCTGATTTTCCCGATAGATGCCGCTCTGCTTGAGCATCTCGTCTACCAGCGTGGTCTTGCCGTGGTCAACGTGGGCAATGATGGCTACGTTTCTGATTTTCTCGTCTACCAAAGTTGGGTAACTCCCTTCGTAAAAGCTTCTTTTCCGCTGAATTTTTCTGAATCACAATTATTTATTTTATCATAGTGCGAAAATAAAAGCAAGCCGAAGCGCCCTTGCAATTCAGGAAAATATGGAGAAAAACAGTGGCAAATACCCCGGAAACATGGTACAATAAAACGAACAAGACACGCAGTGCGTGGCATTATAACCCCAGGGCAATACCGCATAAATTGGCGGCGAGGATTCAGCCAGAGATTTTTCGTCGGAAAAAGGCAGTTTTTCGCAGGCATACTTTGTGTATGTCAAGAAAAAATAACGCATTTCCGGCGAAAAAGATTTCTGGGGTCCCCGCCAAAGCCCAGCGTAAGCGGGTTTGGTGGGGAGAGGAGGCGTAGCGTAGCGACTGAGCTTTTGCCCAAAAAGGCAAAACGAAGGATGCGCAGCTTACGACGACGAAGCCCGACGACACATTTGTGCGGTGTTGCC
>CAVJLG010000059.1:0-54762 GCA_963650135.1 Barnesiella intestinihominis
TCCTTTATTGAATCGCTTTGACCTCGATGTTCAATGTGTGTTTTGCTCATCTCTAATGTTATTCTATCACGCTGCTCTATAAAAGTCCAGCATTTTAATATGTTTTATATGCAAGCCATTTCTCCCCAAACGCGCGCAAAAAAGCCCGCCGGAAGCACCGACGGACTTTCCTTTCTATTCTATGTATTACATTGCCTTGGGATGGCTCTTATTATAAACCGACTTGAGCTGCTGCTTCACCAGCTGGGCATAGACCTGGGTGGAGGAAATGTCGCTGTGCCCCATCATTTCCTGGATGGAATGGAGGTCTGCGCCGTTTTCCAGCAGATGGGCCGCAAAGCTATGGCGTAGGGTATGGGGCGTAATGTCCTTGTCGATATGCGCCTTTTCCTGATAGCTCTTGACGATCTTCCAGAACCCCTGACGGCTCATGCGGTCGCCGTTCATGTTTACAAACAGCGCCTGCTCGTCGATATCCGCAATCATCTTGGACCGGATATTCTGTATGTACACCGCCAGCGCATCCACCGCCGCAGGATACAGCGGAATGATCCGCTCTTTTCCCTTGCTCTCGCAGCGGATGAAGCTGCCCGCCAGATTTACGTCGGTGATGTTAAGAGAAATCAGCTCCGTAACCCGGATGCCGGTGGCATAGAGCAGCTCCAGCATGGCCTTGTCCCGGTAGCCCTTCATATCGGTGCACTTGGGCTGGGCCAAAAGACGCTCTACCTCTTTGCCGGTGAGCACCTGGGGCAGCTTTTTCTCTGCCTTGACTGCCGCCACATGAATGGCCGGATTCTCCTCCACCACGCCCTGATCCAGCAGATGGTGATAAAAGCCCTTAATGGACGCCAGACTCCGAGAGACTGTAGCCGGGGACTTGCCCTGACCGGACAGATAGTCCAGATAGGTGCTGACCCGCTCTTGGGTAACCTGCGTAAGCTCCAGCTGCCGCTCTGCAATATATGACGCAAACTGCTTTAAATCCCGCATATACGAGGAAACCGTGTTAGCAGATGCGTGTTTTTCATCCTTCAGATAGCGTTCGTACTCAGCCAGATAGGTATCCATTCTACAATCAAACTCCGAATCTCAGATAATATGCAGCGTTTTGCGCCAGGGTGCATTCCAGCACCGACGCCGCCAAAAGCACCACCGCCGTTGCCAGCCCCACGCCAAACGTGCTGCGGTCCTGCCTGCTGCCAAAACCAAGGCTCTGCCGCATGGACCAGCACCCCAGCAGGAACCCATAGGGCACCACCAGAACCAGCCGGAACAGCATACGCAGCACCAGGTACGGCAGCACTGCCATCCCCTGAACCGAGAACACCGTACAAAAAAGCGCCCCAAGCATGGCTCCCTCCAGTCCAAACAGGAGCGGAAGCAGCAGCGTGCCGCCAGGAGAAAACGCCAGCAGATAAGCGATGAATAGAAATTTTGCATTCCACAGCAGCACACGCACCAGCATTGGCCGGATGGCTTGCTCCTCCGTTGGCACAACGCCCTGGAGCCCAAGCAGCCGCGCCAGACCGCAGCCCAGCACCACACCGGTTAAAAACATTGCCAGCAGCATTGCGCCGCACCGCTTTGCCGACGGAACGCCCCGTGGATCTCCGGCGGTATTGTACATGGATCTCACCCCCATAGAGCCTATGGGACAAGCCATTACGATATACCGGAAACTCTGGAAATTATTTTATCCACAGAGTTTTACACAGCGCAATTCCATCACCGCAAACATAATATACTGCAAACTTCCTGAAATAGCAATATGTTTTTAAATTTTTGTTCATTATGCCATATTATTATGTCTCGTTATTTATGTAAACTCCGTAACCTAACAGGACGTTTCGGCTCCATTTTCCCAATATGTTGTGGTCATTTTGCACAAAACCACGCTATTTAGGGGATAGAAAAACACCCCGCACATTTCTGTACAGGGTGTGAATTTTATTTACTTCACTTTATTCCTGCGGAATTTCTGCAAGTCCGGCTTCAATGGCGCGCATGGCAATGGCGCATTCCAGCCGCTTCCGCTGCATATCGCAGCCCAGCTTATAGGGCTTCTTCATATCGCCGTTGGCATTGAGGTTCGCCGCAGAGCATCCGCCGCTGCAATAGAACCGTGCCCAGCAATCCTGACAATCCTCGCGGGTGTAGATGTTCAGGCTCGCAAAGGTATTGGCAATGTCCATATTGAACTCGTCCGTGAGAATGCTGCCCATCCGGTACTCTTCCTTCCCCACAAACTGATGGCAGGGATAGATATCGCCGTCCGGGGTCACAGCCACATACTCGCAACCGGCGCCGCAGCCCCGCATCCGCTTAATGACGCAGGGGCCCTGGGTAAGGTCCACGTTGAAATGGAAGAAGTTAAAGTCCTTCCGCTGGAGCATGATCTTCGCCAGCTTCTCATACTCGGCGTAGATGGTGGGCAGATCCTCCTCCCGCAGCGCGTAAGGATCGGAATCATCCGCCGTAACCGGCTCCACAGAAATGCTGTCTACCCCCAGGTCTGCAATGCTCAGCACATCCTGAGAGAAGTCCAGATTCTCGTGGGTAAAGGTGCCGCGAACGTAATAGTCCTTGTTCTTGTCCCGCTGGGAAATGAGCTTTAAGAACTTGGGCACGATCAGATCATAGCTGCCCTTGCCGTTGACGGTCAGGCGGTTGCGGTCATTGACTTCCTTCCGCCCATCCAGAGACAGCACGCAGTTATCCATATTTTCGTTGAAATACTTGATATTCTCGTCGCTGAGCAGCACGCCGTTGGTGGTCATGGTAAAGCGGAAATGCTTGCCCCATTCTTCCTCATGGGCCCGGGCATAGTCCACCGTAGCCTTTACGGTTTCCATCGCCATCAGCGGTTCGCCGCCGAAGAAGTCCACCTCGATATTGTGCCGCTTGCCGGACTTCTTTGCCACCCATTCAATGGCGCGAATGGCGACCTCAGGCGGCATGATCTTCCGTCCGGTGCCAAAGTCGCCGGTGGATGCAAAGCAGTATTTACATCTGAGGTTGCAGTCGTGGGACACATGGAGGCACAGGGCCTTTACCGGTGCATCCTTGGGCACTGCATCTGCCGGATCTACATAGTCCATGGGCGTAAACAAAAGCCCCTGATCCTTGAGTCCCATCAGCTCCTGCCATGCCTTTTCCGCTTCCTTGGGATCTACGCCTTCCAGCGCCGGCATCTTATCCGGACATTGGCCCGCCGCATGCAGCAGATCATAGCTCAGCTGATCCAGCACATGAACTGCGCCGCTGTTGACATCTACCGCAATATTACAGCCCAGCGCCGAAAATGTATGTACCATAATGTTTCTCCTTACCGTTCAAAATAACCAGCAAACGGGGAGGGACATACGCCCCTCCCCTTTTTGCCAAAAATCACGTCGCTCAGCGATCCTTGTTCTCGCACTTCTGGTTGGCAACCGTGCAGGAAGTTTTGCAGGCAGACTGACAAGAGGTCTGACACTCACCGCAGCCGCCCTTACAAGCGCTCTCCTTGAGCGTAGCGCCGGTCAGCGTTTTAATATGTTCCATAATCTTACCTCCCTGAGTGATATTCTCTGTCTATTATAGCATAGCGCCCAATAGAATGCAATCGCTTTTTCATTTTTCCGGCGGTTTCTCGGCTATCGGACGTGGCGGCGGCGTGTTTTTCCCCCGGACTGGGTCATTGCGCCGCCCAGTGCGCCCAGGCAAATCAGGATTACCGTGATCCATGGACGCTCCCCAAAACTGCCGAAAATCAGTCCCCGCAGCACCAACGCCAGCAGCAGATAAATTCCGCCCGCCGCCAGTGCCATCGGAAGCCGCATTTGCCCAGAAATCCCCGCTGCCAGGATTCCTGCTATAATGCCCGCCGCCAGCGTAATGCCCCAGGCGCAGTAGACCATGCCGTTCGCCGGAACAGCGCCCCCATGAACCAGCGCCGCAGCAATCATTCCCAGTACCAGCGCCGTTATCATCGCTCCAACCGCGCCAATCAGGGCGCTCTTCACCAGCTTGATTCCCTTCATAAAAAATCTCCTCTCACGATACTCCATAAAGAGTATGTGAGAGGAGCAGGTATTATCCCTTACTTGGACTCCTGAGTCTGGGTGCCCTTGGTGGAAATCGCCCAGCGGGTAAACTGGATGCGAACGCGGTCCTCGCTGGTTTCGATGGTAACCAAATCGTCCTTGATGTGGACAACCTTGCCCACAATACCGCCGATGGTGGTGACCTCATCGCCCACGGAAAGAGAATCCCGCATCTCGCTGAGTGCCTTCTTCTTCTTGTTTTCAGGACGGATCAGCAGGAAGTAGAATACGACAATCAGAACGACAAAGGGCAGCAGGGTGGTCAGCAGGCTGGCAGTGGTGTTGCCGCTTGCCTCAGTCAGAATGGAAAAAGACATGATAATTCCTCCGTTTTTTATTCAGCAGACATTATTATACGGTGATATAGCGAAGATTGCAAGGCCAAATTAAATCTTTCTTGCCAGCTTCTCGGAATATTCCGCCCGGAAGTCCGCAAATGTGTCCGTATCGATGGCGTCGCGGATGCGTTCTGCCAGCCTATTGTAGAAATACAGGTTGTGCATCACTGCCAGACGCATGGCCAGCATCTCCTCCGCCTTGAACAGGTGGTGAATATAGCTGCGGGTATAGCGGCGGCACACCGGGCAGTCGCACTGGGGATCGATGGGCTTATCATCATAGATATACTTGGCATTTTTCATGTTGATGGCGCCTTCCCAGGTAAACAGGCGGCCATGACGGGCATTCCGCGCAGGCATTACGCAGTCAAAGAAGTCCACGCCTCTTGCCACCGCCTCGATGATATTGCTGGGGGTGCCAACGCCCATGAGATATCGGGGCTTGTCCTCCGGGGCATAGTCCGCCAATACGTCCAGGATGTGATACATCGTTTCCGTGGGCTCGCCGACTGCCAGGCCGCCGATTGCCACACCGGCCACCGGCATGTTCCGGAGCTGCTGCATGTGCCAGATCCGGAGGTCGTCATAGGTTCCGCCCTGGTTGATGCCGAAGAGCACCTGACCGGGATTGACGGTGTCCGGTAGCTGGTTCAGGCGATCCAGTTCCTTGACGCACCGCTCCAGCCACCGCTGGGTCCGCTCCACCGAATCCTTCACATACTTTCTGGGGGACGGATTTTCCACACACTCGTCAAAGGCCATGGCAATATCCGAGCCCAGGTTGGACTGAATCCGCATGCTCTCCTCCGGCCCCATGAAAATCTTATGGCCGTCTAAGTGGGACGCAAACGTCACGCCCTCTTCGGTGATTTTCCGCAGACCAGACAGCGAAAACACCTGAAATCCGCCGGAATCCGTCAAAATTGGGCCGTTCCAGGTCATGAACTTGTGCAGTCCGCCCATGGCCTTAACCACCTGGTCGCCGGGACGCAGATGCAGATGGTAGGTGTTGCTGAGCTCAATTTGCGTGCCGATGTGCTCAAGGTCGTAGGCGCTGAGCGCACCCTTGATGGCGCCCTGGGTGCCGACATTCATAAAAACAGGGGTCTGTACCGTGCCGTGGGGGCAGGTAAATTCGCCCCGCCGAGCCAATCCTTCCGTTTTGATTACTTTAAACATATTCCCTCTCCAAATCGTTATTCAATGAGCATCGCATCCCCAAAGCTGAAGAAACGATAGCGTTCCTGCACTGCCGTATTGTACGCATTTAGAATGTGCTCCCGCCCGGCAAAGGCCGAAACCAGCATCACCAGGGTACTCTCGGGCAGGTGGAAGTTCGTCACCAGAGCATCCATGGCCTTGAACCGATAGCCGGGGTAGATAAAGATCTCCGTCCAGCCCGAGCTCTCTTCAAAGGTGCCGTCTTCCTTCGCAAAGCTCTCCAGGGTACGGCAGGAGGTGGTGCCCACGCAGACAATGCGTCCGCCCCGCCGATGGGTTTCATTGAGCAGCTCCGCCGTTTCCTTGGAAATCATGCAAAATTCCGAGTGCATATGATGATCCGTAACCTCTTCGGCTGACACCGGGCGGAAGGTGCCCAGGCCCACATGCAGGGTCACATAGGCAATGTCCACGCCCATGGCCTTGATTTTCTCCAGCAGTTCCTTGGTAAAATGAAGGCCCGCTGTGGGAGCCGCCGCCGATCCGGTCACCCGGGAATAGACGGTCTGATACCGCTCGCCGTTTTGCAGCTCTTCTTTAATATACGGCGGCAGCGGCATTTTCCCCAGCCGCTCCAGGATCTCCAAAAAGATGCCTTCGTAGTGGAACTGCACCAGCTTTTTGCCCTCTTGCAGGTCCTCTGCGATGGTAGCGGTCAGCTCGCCCTCGCCAAAGGATACCTCAGCTCCAGTCTTTAGTTTCCGGCCAGGACGGGCCAGGCATTCCCACTTTCCATTGCCCTGATCCTTGAGCAGCAGCAATTCCACCGCGCCGCCGGTGGGAACCCGATGCCCATACAGCCGCGCAGGAAGCACCCGGCTGTCGTTCAGTACCAAAGTATCGCCGGGATGCAGATGCTCCGGCAAGTCAAAAAAGTGCTGATGCTGTACCGCACCTGTCTCGCGGTTTAATACCATCAGCCGCGAGCTGTCCCGCCGCTCCAACGGCGTCTGAGCAATCAGCTCCTGCGGCAAATCATAGTAAAAATCACTGGTTTTCATCACTCGAAATCCTCTATCATTTCATGCGTAATCCGGTGTTTTCCGGTAAAGAATATCATAATACATCCCGGCACATAACGCAACAGTTTTCTCGGAATTTGCAGATTCTCATTTTCCGCTACACAATGTTTCATTGTATAATTATGCAATGTTCCATTGTATTCTAGACATTTTCGCTAATTTATGCTATGCTTCTACCGAGGTGAATTTCATGGCAGAGAAAAAGAACAGCGATGCAAAAATCCGTGCCAACAACAAATATACCGCCGCGCATTATGACCGCATCAACATGGCCCTCCCAAAGGGCAGCCGCAAATTGATCGCTGAGTGCGCCAGAAAAAACGGTGAAACCGTCAACCGCTATGTCTGCCGGGTGGTATTGGAAGCCGTCCGGGAGCAGCTGCGTCAGGAGCAGCAGTCGCAAGGCCCGCGCGCTGAATTCTATGACCGCCTCTAGTCCTCCCCTGCTCCGGTTTCTGCGATTTCGCACAATGAAGCGGTGTTTTTTCGGGAATTTCTATATGTCTTTCTGCCTTGACAGAGTTTTTTCCCTGTGCTACTATGTAATTACAATTTTAGAATAGAGGTTGCGGGTTCGATGAGTACCCTGTGATCGGAGTCCGTACTCCTATGGTCGCAGGCAAAAGGCGCCCCCGCCGAAGCCGTTTCCGGTGCGGACCGGACGTGGTTGGACGCAGTGCAAACAGTGCTGTGGCTGTCATCTTATGAGATGGAGTGCTATTCTGCCGATATGGGGCATCCCATACCTGCCGGCTGGTTCTCCCTGCCGGCTATTTTTTATATGGGGCTGTCACAATTTTGCCCCGCAGATCTATGCTATTATAAGGAGCGATGCAAATATGGAAAAGTATAAAGTAGGCATCATCGGCGCTACCGGTATGGTGGGCCAGCGTTTTATCACCCTGATGGACGGTCATCCCTGGTTTGAGCCCGTGGTGCTGGCTGCCTCCGCCCGTTCCGCCGGGAAGAAATACCCCGAGGCCGTGGGCAAAAAGTGGTGCATGGACGTTCCCATTCCCCAGTGGGCCGAGGATATCACCGTCATGGACGCCCAGGCCGATGCCGAGAAAATTGCCCAGCTTGTGGATTTCGTATTCTGCGCCGTGGATATGGACAAAGAGGCCATCCGCGCCCTGGAGTACAAATATGCCCAGCTGGAGTGCCCGGTTGTTTCCAATAACTCCGCCCATCGCGGCACGCCGGATGTTCCCATGGTCATCCCCGAGATCAACAACGACCATTTGAAGGTGATTGCCGACCAGCGGAAGCGCCTTGGCACCACCCGTGGCTTTATCGCCGTCAAATCCAATTGCAGCATTCAGAGCTATGTGCCCGCCCTTTCCATCCTCAAGGAGAAATACGGCCTCAAAAAGGTGCTGGTGTGCACCTACCAGGCCATTTCCGGCGCAGGCAAGACCTTTGAAACCTGGCCCGAGATGGTGGATAACCTGATTCCCTACATTGGCGGCGAGGAAGAAAAATCCGAGCAGGAGCCCCTGAAGGTCTGGGGTCATGTGGAAGACGGCGTGATTAAAAATGCCGACGGCCCCTCCATCACCACCCAGTGCCTCCGCGTTCCCGTCTCCAACGGTCATATGGCCGCCGTGTTCGCATCCTTTGAAAAGCCGGTTGATCTGGATGATTTCAAAGCCATGTGGAAAAACTTTAAGGGCCGTCCCCAGGAGCTGGAGCTCCCCCATGCGCCCCGTCAGTTCATCGACTATTTCGAGGAAGACAATATGCCCCAGACAAAGCTGCACCGGGATCTGGAGGGCGGCATGGCCATCTCGGTTGGCCGTCTGCGTCCGGACACCCAGTATGACGTAAAGTTTGTTTGCCTTTCTCACAACACCCTCCGCGGTGCCGCCGGTGGTGCAACCCTGCTGGCTGAGCTGCTCTGCGCCGAGGGCTATATCACTCGTCGTTAAGTCCCCCCCAGAAAGTGAGGTTCCAGCTATGAAGACGCCCCTGTTTACCGGTTCCAGCGTTGCCATTGTTACCCCAATGCACGCCGACGGCTCCGTCAACTACGAAAAGCTCACCCAGCTCATCGAGCTCCAGATTGCCGGCGGTACTTCTGCCATTACCATCTGCGGCACCACAGGTGAATCCGCCACCCTGAAAGATCCGGAGCACATCGCCGTGATTGCCCACTGCGTCAAAGCCGTTGCCGGGCGCATCAAGGTCATTGCAGGCACCGGCAGCAACGAAACCGACCACGCAATTTACCTCAGCCAGGAAGCGGAAAAGGCCGGTGCCGACGGTCTTCTGCTGGTTACTCCCTACTATAACAAATGTACCCCCAAGGGTCTGGTGCAGCATTATCGCATGGTGGCCGACAGCGTAAAGATTCCCGCCATTGTGTATAACGTTCCCTCCCGCACCGGCGTTTCCATGAGCGTGGATATCTACCGTCAGCTTGCCGAGCATCCGCTGATTAACGGCGTAAAAGAGGCCTCCGGCAACACCGATCTGGTGCTCCGTACCCTGGCCGCCTGCGGAGACGATTTCAACATTTGGAGCGGCAACGATACGCAGATCGTTCCGCTGATGGCCATGGGCTGCAAGGGCGTTATCTCCGTGCTGGCCAATATTTGCCCCAAAGCCACCGCCGAGCTGGCAGGTGCCTGCCTCCGGGGCGATTATCAAACCGCCGCCGCCATGCAGGTCCGGTATATGGAGCTCATTGACGCGCTGTTCTGCGAGGTGAACCCCATTCCGGTGAAAACCGCGCTGAATCTCATGGGCCTGGAGGCGGGGCCGCTGCGGATGCCGCTGTGTGAAATGGAAGACGTCACCAAAGCCCGCCTCACCGCCGCCATGGAACAGATGGGTCTTATCTGATCCTTCCCGTACAAAAGAAAGGATGATTGCATGACCACCGTAATTCTCTCCGGCTGCAACGGAAAAATGGGCCGGGTACTCACCGGCATGATCGCGGAGGAAGCTGATCTCTCCATCGTTGCCGGTTTTGATACCACGCCCCAGCAGCAGAGCAGCTACCCCGTCTATACCGGCCCGGCAGATTGCCCCGTCACCGCAGATTGCGTCATTGATTTTTCCCACCCCTCGGCGCTGACCGGTCTGCTGGGTTTCTGTAAAAAAAACGGCTGCGGCATTGTGCTTGCCACCACCGGCTATTCTCCGGCGCAGATTGCGGAAATCGAAGCAGCCTCTAAGGAAATCCGCGTGTTCCGCTCCGCCAATATGAGTCTGGGCATCAATGTGCTCATGGCGCTGGTCCGTCAGACCGCAAAGATTCTAGGGGACAGCTGGGATATTGAAATCGTTGAAAAGCACCACAACCGCAAGCTGGATGCGCCCAGCGGCACTGCATTGATGCTGGCCGACGCTGCTTCCGACGCGCTGTCCTACACGCCGGAATACATTTACGAGCGTCATAGCCGCCGCCAGAGCCGCGGAAAGCAGGAAATCGGCATCAGCGCAGTCCGCGGCGGTACCATCGTCGGCGAGCATGATGTGATTTTCGCCGGAACCGACGAGGTGCTGGAGCTGCGGCACACCGCCTACAGCCGCGAAATCTTTGCCGTAGGCTCCATTCGTGCCGCAAAGTATCTTTCCGCTTTGGCCGCGCCCGGACTGTATAACATGGAAAACTTAGTTTCGGAGGTAATTTAACATGAACATTGCACATGTAACCTACTGCGAAAACGTTGCGCTGGTCACCCTGAGAAACGTCCCCAGTGAAGGCACACTCATTGGCGAAATCTTCACTGCCATTGCCGACGGCGGCATCAACGTAGACATGATCTCCCAGACGGCACCGCAGGGCGGCACCATTTCCCTTGCCTTTACGGTATCCACCGATTCCGTGGGCACGCTGCTCCCGTTGCTCAACGGCTTTAAGCCCGCCACTCCGGATCTGGGCGTGGAGCTGACCGCCGGTATGACCAAGCTGAATTTCAGCGATGAGGGCATGGTGCATACCCCGGGTGTGGCAGCCGGTGTATTTTCTGCGCTGTCTGCCGGCGGCGTGAGCCCCACCATGATTACTACCTCCACCGTGGACATCTCCCTGCTGATCCCCGCGCACCAGCAGGAGGCTGCATTGACCGTATGCAAAAACGCGCTGGCAGCCGATCCGGTGGAAGCAGAATTCGATTAAGGCAATACTGTATAATTCAGGGGTGAGCATTCAGCCAGAGATTTTGCGTCGGAAAAAGGCAGTTTTTCGCAGGCATACTTTGTGTATGTCAAGAAAAAATAACGCATTTCCGGCGGAAAAGACCGGCTGAAGGCCACCAATGCAATTGTGCGGTGTTGCCTTAAAATAAACAGCTGCAAATGGCGTTTCCTGTACAATTTTGTATGGGAAGCGCCATTTTTCGTATGCATTTTCTCCGGCTGCACATACTATCCCAAAACACAGATTGGAGACTGCATATGAACCGAAAACATCTGGGGCGGCAGTCCGTCCGCTTTGATTTTCCCCCATCCATCCTCTCCTATGCCTCCGTGGTGGGAAAAAAAGAGGGCGAAGGTCCCCTTGCCGCCTATTTTGACCAAATCAGCACGGATACCCACTTCGGACAGGCCACCTGGGAAAAGGCCGAAAGCCAAATGCAGACCCTTGCCCTGCAAGAAGCGTTGAAAAAGGCCTCCCTCTCCCCCTCCAGCGTGCATATGCTCTTTGCCGGGGATCTTTTAAACCAGTGCATCGGCACCAGTTTTGCCGCCCGGGGCACCGATATTCCCTTTTACGGGCTCTATGGGGCCTGCTCCACCATGGCCGAGAGCCTTTCGCTGGCCGCTATGGCCGTGGAAGGAGGCTATGCAGAGCTTGCCGCCGCCATGACCTCCTCCCACTTTGCCTCTGCCGAGCGGCAATATCGGCTGCCCCTGGAATATGGCGGACAGCGCACCCCCACCGCCCAGTGGACCGTCACCGGTTCCGGCGCGGTGTTGGTGGGTCCCAATCAGGGGCCGCCCTATATTCGCGGTTTTACCGCCGGAAAAATCGTGGATCTGAAAATCACCGACGCCAACAATATGGGGGCTGCCATGGCCCCGGCCTTTGTGGACACGGTGCTGGGCCACTTTCAGGACACCGGCCTAAGCCCCAATGATTACGACCTCATTGTCTCCGGCGACCTGGGCAAGGTGGGCAAAGAACTGGCCCGGGATCTGTTCCGCCGGGAGGGCCTGTCTCTGAGGGACAAGCTGGACGACTGCGGCACCATGATCTTCGATTTGGAGCGGCAGGACGTGCATGCAGGGGGTTCCGGATGCGGATGCAGCGCCGTGGTTCTCTGCGGCTATCTCATGGAAAAGCTCAAAACCAGAAAGCTCCGGAACATTCTATTCTGCGGCACCGGCGCGCTGTTATCCCCGGTGTCTACCCAGCAGGGAGAATCCATCCCCTCCGTCTGCCACGCGGTGGCAATTTCTATGGAAAGCGGGTGCATGTGATGGAATATTCGAATGCCTTTGTCTGCGGCGGCATTCTCTGCGCCATCGGACAGATTTTAATTGACAAAACCAAGCTGACCCCGGCAAAAATTCTCGTAAGCTATGTGGTGGCCGGTGTAATTCTGGGCGGGCTGGGGCTGTATGCGCCCATTAAGGAATGGGGCGGAGCGGGCGCTACCATTCCCCTCACCGGCTTTGGCTATAACCTGGCCAAGGGCGTAAAGGAAGCCATCGACAAGGACGGCTGGATTGGCATTTTCACCGGCGGCTTCACTGCGGCGGCAGGAGGCGTGACAGCTGCCATGATTTTCGGCTATCTCTGCGCAGTAATTTTCAAGCCCAAGGATAAATCCTGAAAGGCCGGTTATACTACCTGGGCGGAGCGAATCCGACATCAACGCAAGGAGGGTTTTCCAAATGGACGAGAAGCAGAATCGCAGAGAACAGAAGCAGCAGAACCAGAATCAGCGGGAGCAGAAGCAGCAGAACCGGCAGGAGCAGAACCGCCGGGAAGAAAAGCTGAACCGCAGATAACAAAAAAGCAACGCCCATGACGAACAGCCACTGCTCGTCATGGGCGCTGGATTATTACCGGTTAAACTTCGGTGTCCTGGTTCGAGGTATCGATATAGAAGGTACCCACAATGTCCGGATTGCTCTCCGGCACCACAGGGGCCTGCTCAGTGGGCGCTTCGGTGGAGGCGGACTCCTCGGGCTTGGGGGCCTCTTCCGGCGCTTCCTCGGCCTCGGGGGCAGTTTCAGCCACTTCTTCGGGCTGCTCCTCGGGCTTGGATTCGACCTTGATTTCGATCTCCACCTCGGGCTCGTCATCCAGATCGGCAAAGATGGAGGGATCCTCTACCTCTTCAGGCTTTGCTTCCTCGGTCTTGGGCTCGTCCTTTACCGGGTCCTTGCCCTCGGCCTTGAGCATCTCCAGCTCCTGAGTCAGGCGCTGAATCTGCTCCCGTGCGTCGTCGGCACGGTCACACCAGGGCTGATATTCGGTCATATCCGCCTCTGTCTGGGCCTGATAGTCCCGATAGAACAGGCGGCCCAGCTCGGTATAGGCCTTTTTGAGCTTATCCTCTTCGCTGGAGATTGCCAGCTTTACCCGGCCAATGGAAGCCATGGTCCTGGTTTTGCTGACAGCGGTATCTGCTGCGGAAGCCGTAACCTGTGCGGCCATTCCGGCAGTTTTTTTCAGTGTATCCAGAAACGACATAAAAGCATCTCCTTTTTATGGTTCGCCGAGAAATCCCGGCATCCTTAATTGTTCAAATTGTATGCTTTTTCCCCGGAATTGTCAATACACAATGTGACGGAATTGTATCAGAACAGCCCCATAATCACGCCGTTTTCATCCACATCGATCTTCTCCGCTGCGGGAACCTTGGGCAGGCCGGGCATAGTCATGATATCGCCGGTCTGCACCACAATGAAGCCCGCACCGGCAGAAATCTTCACCTTAGTGACGTTGATGGTAAAGCCCTCGGGCCGGCCCAGCTTTGTCTGATCGTCGGACAGAGAATACTGGGTCTTTGCCATGCAGATGGGAAGGTTGCCAAAGCCCAGCTCCGTGAGCTTCTTAATGGAATCCTTGGCAGCCTTGCTGTAGGTCACGCCGCTGCCGCCATAAATCCGCTGTACAATTGTCTCAATCTTTTCGGTGATGGGCTTGTCCAGCTCATAGGCAAAGTGGAAGTCATGGGGCTTCTCGCACAGCCGCAGCACCTCTTCTGCCAGCTCCAGACCGCCCTCGGAGCCCTTGCCCCAGACCTCGCTCATGGCAACGTTGACGCCATACTGGGCGCACTTTTCCCGAATCAGGTTCAGCTCGGCATCGGTATCCTGGGTGAACCGGTTGATGGCCACCACAGCAGGCAGGCCGAACACCTGGGTGATGTTCTCCACATGCTTTAAGAGATTGGGAATGCCCTTCTCCAGCGCCTCCAGGTTCTCCTGGGACAGCTCGGTCTTGGGCACGCCGCCGTTGTATTTCAGTGCCTTGACGGTTGCCACGATGACCACCGCAGAGGGCTCCATTCCCGCATAGCGGCACTTGATATCCAGGAACTTCTCTGCCCCCAGGTCCGCGCCAAAGCCCGCCTCGGTGACTACATAGTCGCTGAGCTTCAGCGCCGTATCGGTGGCGGAAACGGAGTTGCAGCCGTGGGCGATATTGGCGAAGGGGCCGCCGTGGACAATGGCCGGGTTATGCTCCAGGGTCTGCACAAGGTTGGGCTTAATGGCGTCCTTCAAAAGCGCCGTCATGGCACCCTCGGCCTTGAGATCGTGGGCCGTAATGGGCTCACCCTTGCGGTTATAGCCCACAATCATCCGGGCCAGCCGCTGCTTGAGGTCCATCAGGTCGCTGGCCAGGCACAGCACCGCCATAATCTCGGAGGCCACGGTGATATCAAAGCCGTCCTCTCTGGGCACGCCCTGCATCCGTCCGCCGATGCCGCAGATGATGTTCCGCAGCTGTCGGTCGTTCATATCCACGCAGCGCTTCCAGGTGATGTTCTTTACGTCGATATCCAGAAGATTCCCCTGCTGAATGTGGTTGTCCAGCATGGCTGCCAGCAGGTTATTGGCCGCACCGATGGCGTGGAAATCGCCGGTGAAATGCAGGTTGATGTCCTCCATGGGCACCACCTGGGCATAGCCGCCGCCTGCTGCACCGCCCTTTACGCCGAACACCGGGCCAAGAGAGGGCTCACGCAGGCAGAGCATGGTGTTCTTGCCCTTCTTCACCAAAGCGTCTGCCAGACCGACGCTGGTGGTGGTTTTTCCCTCGCCTGCCGGGGTGGGGTTGATGGCGGTCACCAGAATCAGCTTGCCCTTTCTGGGGGTGTTTTTCAGGCTCGTGATGTCCAGCTTGGCCTTGTATTTTCCATAGTGCTCCAGCAGCTCGCCGTCAATGCCAGCCTTGGCGGCCACCTGGTCAATGGGAAGCATGGGGGTAGCCTGTGCGATTTCAATGTCAGTTTTCATATTCAGCACTCCTTTGCATGATTCCGAATCAGCAGAAAAAAAGCCCACCAATCCGGACAGATTGCCCAGACGGTCGGCATTTCACGGGCCATACTCCATGTGGTACTCCACTTCCGTCAGTTGTATGACCATATTTAAGATACCATGGTGCTCGGAATTTGTCAAGGGCAACGCCGTACAATTCGGCAAGGAAATCCGAGGGAGAAAAATCCAGCAAAAAAGCCCCCGCCAGCGGCGAGAGCTTTTATATTGTGCTTATTCCTGGGAGGATTCTTCGGATCTCGCGTCCAATTCGGTCTGCTCCGGCGCTTCGTTGTCCTCTGCGCCCGTTTTGTTTTCTTCCGCAGTGGATGCCTCCGCAGCTTCTGCGCCGCTTTCCGGGGCTTCTGCTGCCTCAGGAGCAGCTTCTTCTGCGGCTGCCATGGCTTCCGCGGCCTTCTGCCGTGCCACCTGGTTGACATACAAATCCGCAGGGTCATGCTCCCGGAAGATCTTGTCATACACCAGGAAAATCACCACCGCCAGGAAGCAAATCCCCGCCAGCAGCTGGCTGACCCGGAGATTGGAGGAGCCTACATACAGGCTGTCGGTGCGCAGGCCCTCGATGAACATCCGGCCCAGGCCGTACCAGCCCAGATACATCAGGAAAATCTGCCCGTCAAACTTCCGGCGCTTGGAGTAAAAATGCAGAATCAATAGGCCGATAGCGTTCCAAACGGACTCATAGAGGAACGTGGGGTGGACATAAATGGTTGCCCCGCTGGCGTCCGTCAGCCCCATTCTGAGGAAGCTATTGGTCTGTGCGCCGAACGCCTCCCGATTCATGAAGTTGCCCCAGCGTCCAATGGACTGACCGATCAGCAGGCCCAGGCCGCCGATATCCAGCATGGCCGAGGTCTTGACCTTTTTCACCTTGGTGTAGATGAACAGGCCGATCACCGCGCCGATCACGCCGCCGTAAATGGCAAGTCCGCCCTCCCATATGTAGAGGACCCGGATGGGGTCGTCTTTGTAGAGGTTCCATGAAAACAGGCAATAGTAGGCCCGGGCGCCGACAATCGCAAGGGGCACCGCGCAAATCAGCATATCAATGATATTATCCTGGGTCAGGCCAAACTGATCCGCCCGTTTCATGGCATAATACACCGCCAGCAGGAAGCCCGCCGCAATGATAATGCCGTACCAATAGATAGGCTTGCTGCCAATGGAAAAGGCCACTCTGGAGGGATTGAAGCTCAGCCCCAGTCCCGGAAAGGATATGGTTCCGTACATGGTTATTCCTCCCTGGTTTTGGGCAGAATGACAGACAGCACGGCCTTCTCCGGGGTAATCTCCCGGGCGATCAGCTGCCGAACATCCTCTGCGGTAATGGACTCATAGAGCTCCGGGAACGTGAAATAGTCATAGCCGTCAAAGTCCGACAGGGCCAGCCGATAGCACAGCCCCTCAAAGCTGTCCAGGCCGCGGATTCTGCGTCCCACCGCCGAGCGCTTCAGCCGCAGGAACAGCGCCTCGTCCACGCCCTCTTTGACAATCCGCTGCGCTTCCTCCAGCACGGCATCCAATACCGCCTGAGGATTCTCGCTGTCGCCGCCCAGGCAGAGCATTGCCAGCTCCCGCACCAGACTATAGCTCACGCCAAAGCCCGGGTCGATCAGCCCGCTTTCATACAGCGACTGATAGAGCTGGGAGCTTTCGCCGCACAGGATCTCCCCCGCCAGATCGCCAATGATCTCCTGGCGCAGGCGCTGGGTTCCCTTGGGCACCGGCGTTCCCTTAAAGCCCACGGAGAACATGGGCATGGAGACCTCCATCTCCTGGGTGATGGTATGCTGGAAGGGCTCTGCCGGCTCCGGCTCGCCATAGTCCCGCTCAGAAGCACCGCCGGGCGCCTTGGGCAGGATTTCCAGAGCAATCTCCCGGATTTTCTCGGGGTCCACATCGCCCACCACGCAGAGCGCCATGTTGGAGGGGTCATAGAAGGCCCGGTGGCAATCGGTCAGCGTCTGGGCAGTGATATCCTGGATGCTCTCCACCGTACCGGCCACGGGCACCCGAATGGGATGATTCCGGAACATTGCCCGGAACAGGTTTTCATCCACCCGGGAAGCGGGGTTATCCGCATACATCTTGATCTCCTGGGCAATAATCCCGCGCTCCTTCTCCACGCTCTCCTGGGTGAAATAGCCCTGGGATACAAACTGGAGCAGGGTCCGGAAGTTCTCCTCAAACAGCGAGGTGCAGGAGAAGTGATAGGCCGTGATGTTATAGCTGGTAAAGGCATTGGGGCTTGCGCCGGTTTGCGACAGCTTCTGGAGGGCGTTGCCGTCGGGCATGTCAAACATCTTATGCTCCAGATAGTGGGCCACGCCGTCGGGGGATACATAGGGCTTGCCGTCCAGCTGGAACCGTGTGTCTATGGAGCCGTAATTGGTGGCAAAGAAGGCATAGGTCCGGGCAAAGCCGCGCTTGGTTACTACCTTCAGTCTCAGGCTGTTGGGCAGCGTATCCTCAAAGGCACGCTCGCCCAGGTTCGCAAAATATCGCTCGTTCATGCTTCCGCCTCCCCATGAAGAAAATATACGGTATCCAGCTTCAGCTGCTCTGCCACTGCCTGGATCTCCGGAATGGTAACTGCCTCCAGTGACTGCGCCAGGGACTCTGCGGTGTAGTCAAAGCCGCCAATGACCTGCCCCAGCTGGAAATCATCGAGATTATAGGGGGAATCCTCCCCGGTTTTCAGGCTGGAAATCAGGAAGCTCCGGGTGGACTCCAGCTCTTCCTCGGTGATATCGCCCTGCTTGCAGGCGTCCAGCTGCTTGAGAATCTCCTCCCGGGCCGTCTCATACTGCTGGGTATCCACGCCGGAGGACACCACCATCACGCCCTTGAACCGGTCAATCCCCGAGGAGGCGTAATAGCAAAGGCTCATTTTTTCCCGCACATTCATAAACAGCTTGGAAGTCAGGCTGCCGCCATAAACGCCGTTGAACATCAGCAGCGCCGGATACTGCGCATCGCCGGAGGTAATCCCCGTGCGGAAGCCCATCACCAGCTTGCCCTGGGTCACGTCCATCTGCTCGGCCACATCCCGAACGGCTTCGGGCATTGCGCCAAGGGTGGTTCCGTTTTTTACAAGCGCTTCTCTGGGCAGCGCGGAGAATACCTCCCGCAGGGTGTTCTCCAGGCACGCGGTATCGGCGTCTCCGGTGAAAATCAGCTCCACCTGAGAGGTCGCCAGAATCTTCTGATAGTGTGCATAAAGGTCCTCGGGCGTAATGGCCGCCACATCCTCGGGGCTGCCGTATTTGCTGATGCCATAGGCCTCGCCGCCAAACATCTCTTCCCGAAGCCGGATGGAGGCATAGGTGCGCTTATCGTTGATCTGCGCGGCAATGGCATTGATGAGGTTGATCTTCTCGCCCTCTACATAATCGGCCCGGAATGCGCCGTTTTCCACCACCGGGTCCAGCAGGAAGCTGCCCAGCAGCCGGCATGCGTCCCCGGTGAGGTTCTCCCCTTCCAGGGTGTAACGCTCGTTAATGTAATCCAAAAAGAGCCCGATGGCCTGCACCTCGCCCTTTTTCCGGACGGTGGACTGGATGCCTGCACCATAGCGCTGGTCCAGCCAAGCGGAGATGGCCGTCATATCCGGGCACATGTCGCAGCCCCGGAGCATAACGTCCGGCAAAAGCGCATTGAGCGCCGCCTCCTCCCGGCACAGGGGTCGAATGAGGCTTACGGAAAGGCAATTGGTCTTGAATTTATCAGTATGCAGCACCGTCAGGAATACCCCCGGCAGCAGCTCCTTGCGTGTTTTATTCATTTTCACATTCCTTTCAAATGCAGTTGTCGCCGCTGCAGCTTGGGCAATCGGGCGACACCTTGTATTATACAACACTTCGCCAAAAAGTAAACGAAAAATATCTTTGGGGTTGTATCATCTCCCAAAATCCTGTAGAATAGCCTTGGGTACCGCGCAATGTGCGGCCCCATATCATCGAAAGGAGCGATTTCATTATGGAATGGCTGGAAGTGACCATAAAAACCATCTCCCCCGCCATTGATCTGTTGGGCGCGCGGCTTACGGCCATCGGCTACGACAGCTTTATCATAGACGACAGCGAGGATTTTTCCGAATTTCTGAAGGACAACACCCAGTATTGGGACTATGTTGATGAAGACCTCGCCCAGAAGATGCAGAATATCTCTCAGATTCGCCTGTATATCCCCCACGACGCCCAGGCGCCGGAGCAGATCGCCCAGCTGAAAAGTGAGCTGGAGGTCTTCCGGGCGCAGAATCCCGACACCGATCTGGGTTCTCTGGAGGTCAGCCTTCAAAATTTGCAGGAGGAGGATTGGGAGGAAAGCTGGAAGCAGTATTATCAGCCCATCCCCATCGGTGAAAAGCTGCTGATCGTTCCTCAGTGGCTCTCCCCGGAGAATCCCGAGCATCGGATTCCCGTAGTGCTGGACCCGGGCATGATTTTCGGCACCGGCGCCCATGCCTCCACACAGATGTGTCTCCGCGCCCTGGAGCAGACCATCCACGGCGGCGAGCGGGTGATTGATCTGGGCAGCGGCAGCGGTATTCTTTCCATTGCCGCGCTGCTTCTGGGGGCACAGGAGGCCACCGGCGTTGACATTGACCCCAAGGCCGAGGATATCGCCCGGGAAAACGCCGAATTGAACGGCCTTACCGCCCCGCGCTTCAACGCCGTCACCGGAAACGTCATCGGCGACAGAGCCATGATGGAGTCCCTCAGCAGCGGCGGCTATGACGTGGTGCTGGCCAATATTGTGGCGGACGTCATCATCCCCCTGTCCGCAGTGGTTCCCCATTTCCTCCGCCCCGAGGGTGTGTTTATCTGCTCCGGCATCCTAAACACCAGGCTCTCCGAGGTGGAGCGGGCCATTGAGGCAGCCGGTCTTACCATTACTCAGCGGGAAATGCAGGAGGATTGGTGTCGGCTCTCCGCCAAAAGGAGTGACAGCGCCCTATGACCTATCGGAACAAACTGCGGCTCCGGCGTTTTCTCATCGTATTGGGCATTGTGCTGCTGGTGCTGCTGATTGCGGGGCTCATCGGATTTTCCTATCTGGGCCGCTATGTGGTCTATACCGAAGACGGGGCCCATTTTTCCTTCCATTCTCAGGCCCCCAGTGCCGCAGAGTCGGTTCAGGCGGCAGCCCCCGTGGAATCCCCGGTACTGGTAACGGGCAGCTCCATCCGCGAGGAATCGGTTCTGGAGAGCAGCGACACGGTTACCCTCAGTGACGAGGAGATCAGCGGCCTGCTGGTGGACTATGAAACCCTCTGCGATCCCGCAGCAGTCAGCGCCGTGGATCTGAGCACCGGGGCCTACAACACCTTGATGCTGGAAATGCGCTCCGGCGGCAGCGAGATTTTGGACACCGACGCAGTTCGCCAGCTCATTGCCCGGGCCGAAAGCGCGCAAATGCATCTGGTGGCGCTGATGTCCTGCCTGGACGACAGTACCTACGCCCTGGCCCATACCAACCAAGCCCTGGCCATCTCCGGCGGCGCGCCGTGGATGAGCTCCTCCGGCTCCTATTGGCTGGACCCCACCAACGCCGATGTACAGAGCTATCTGGCCGGTATGATTGCGCAGCTGGAGTCCATGGGCTTCACCGAAGTGGTCCTCAACAACTTCAGCTTCCCCACCTCTGACGCCATTGTCTACAATTCCGAATCCACCCGAGAGTCCATGCTCCAGGACGCCTATAAGGCCCTGGAAAAGGAAGTCGGACTGGACTGCACCCTGGGCCTGCTGATTAAAGACCCGGAATCCGGACATCAGGCCTTTGATCTGGCTGAGCATTTGTATATCTACTACTCCGACGGCAGCACCCTGAAGCAGTATGCGGACAATCATCCCGACGCCTATCTGGTCTTCCTCACTTCGTCCCACGACACCCGGTTCGACGACTACGGAAAGATCTACACCCAGCAATCGGCGGACTACTTCTCTTCCCTCCCCAGCTCCGGTGACAGTACGGAAACCGACACAACCGAGAATGATACCACCGTCGACGCTGAGCCCACCGACGACGCTGAGCCCATCGACGAAACTACAGACGACTAAAACAATATAAAGCAGCCCGAAGCAGGTTCAAAACTGCTTCGGGCTGTTTTTTCGTTTTTATGTATCCATGTCGTCGTTCATCCAGAAGAACCGATGCAAGCCGATGGTGATTACATAATGCTGCTCTTCATGCCAAGCGGATTGTACCAGCGCAGGATTGTACCAAAGGTCTGCTTTTTCCTCCGTCACACGCTCGCCATCGTCAAAGATCCGGGAAACGGAATCCTTTACTTCGTCGGTGACGTTGCTGTAGCTGGTGGAAGCAATCTGATACTTTTCGATGGTTTCGAACACATCGTAGTTGTTGCGCAGGGTACCGTCGAGAATGCACTGGGCAACCATCATTTGTCCGCGGACGCTTTCGCCGCCTGCTTCACACATCACCGCACATTCCACTGCAACTCTTTCGTCGTCTGTCAGCTCATACGGACTCACGCCGGTGGGACCCAGCGCGCTATTTTCTTCTTCCGGGTTCTGCTCTCCTTGGGTTACGTTCTGAACCGGAGCAAGCGTCTCCAGATTTTTGTTCGGAGCCTCAATGCCCTGGGCGCTCATCGTCTCAACCGTGACTGCCTGGGTACTGGACTTCTCATCTCCTGCGGCGAAACTGGTGATACAGAAGAGTGCGATCACCGCCACCGCCAGCAGTCCGCATAACGGAGCTGCCATTCGTAATTTCTTGCTCATACATGTTTCCTCAAAAATTATTTTTCGCCGAAATGAATGGAGCGCTTTCGCTCGTGTCAAAATGATACTCCATCTTTGCTCGAATGTCAATTACATTTTGTAAATATTTTTTGTCTCAAAATCAAATTTCACCATTTTCTCAGGGTGTTTCATCATTTCCCGCGGCACTTTTTATATATTTCGTATATAAGTAGGCCTGTATATTTGTGCATTATTTCGTATCTAATTTGTTTTATTTTAGGCCCCGTCATCATATTGGTTACATTTTCGACGCATTACGCATATCGTAACATTGTTATTTTATTTCCTAAAATCGTGTTTTCGCGTGGTTTACCTCTGTTGACATAAATTTTCTTTGTTATGTTTGTGTAACCGTTATGTAACCTTTTGCTTGAACGATTTGCCGAAGAATTTAAAACGCAGCGAGACGAATTTTCACCCGGGCCAAACGGCAAAATTTCCTCGTACAAATCGTCCGCTCCCCTCCCCCATTCTGCGGAAAAATAGGTGCAAAAAATACCGGACCATGCGTCGCACGATCCGGTATTTTTCCGTTTTTATGATTTCATTTTTAGGATAGCAGCGCCAAAAATTCTTCCTCGGTGAGCACCTGAATTCCAAGCTCCTGGGCCTTTTTCAGCTTCGATCCCGCCCCGGGACCGGCCACCACAAAGCTGGTTTTCTTGGACACGCTGCCCGCCGCTTTGCCGCCCATCTGCTCGATTGTCTCGGTTGCCTCCTGGCGTGTCATCCGCTCCAGCGTGCCGGTTACCACAATGGATTTCCCCGCAAAGCGCTGGTCTGAAATCTCCGTCAGGCACTTTGTATTCAATCCGGCAGCCACCAGCTCTTCCACGAGTTTTTGATTCAGCGGACGCTCAAACCAACTTTTGATATTTCCCGCTGTGATTTCCCCAATATCCGGCACGGCAGTCAGCGCCTCGAGACTTGCACACCGAATTGCCTCCAGAGTCCCGAACCGCTGGGCCAGCACCTTCGCCGCCTTGGCCCCCACCTGGCGAATCCCCAGCGCAAACAGCAGCCGCCACAGATCATTTTCCTTCGAATGGGCAATGGAGGCCACCAAATTCTTTGCCGACTGCGCGCCCATGCGCTCCAGAGGCTCCAGCTGTTCCACCGTCAGGCGATAGAGATCCGCGGGGGTTTCCACCAGGCCCTCTCCGGTGAGCTGCTCCACAATGGCGCTGCCCAAGCCGTCGATGTCCATGGCGTCCCGGGAGGCAAAATGGCTCAGGAACCGCACCTTCTGGGCCGGGCAGCTCTCGCTGACGCAGCGAATGGCCGCACCGTCCGGGTCCCGTTCCGTGGGGCCGCCGCAGACCGGACATACCGATGGCAGCGTATAGGGCGCCGTCCCCTCCGGGCGCTTGGAGAAATCCACCTCCAGAATCTCAGGAATAATCTCCCCCGCCTTCCGAATCAGCACCGTATCCCCGATACGAATGTCCTTCTCGGCAATAAAGTCCTGGTTGTGCAGGGTCGCATTGGTTACCGTGGTGCCGGAAAGACGAACCGGGCGCACCACTGCCTTGGGAGTCAGAACACCGGTCCGGCCCACCTGAATCACAATATTCTCCACCACCGTGGGCTTGACCTCCGGGGGATACTTATAGGCGCAGGCCCAGCGCGGGAACTTCGCCGTACTGCCAAACCGCTGCCGCTGCTCCAGACTGTTGACCTTTATCACTGCGCCGTCGATGTCAAAGGAAAAGTCCTCCCTCCCCTCGTTGATGGCGGTAATCCGCGTTTCGATTTCCGTGCGAGTGCCGCAAAGGGTGTAGGGAATCACCTTAAATTTCAGGCTTTTGAGATAGTCCAGGCTCTCGGTATGGGTTTCAAAGGTTCTGCCCTCGCAGAGCTGGAGATTGAACACCAGAATGTCCAGCTGGCGCTTGGAAGCAATCTTCGGGTCCAGCTGCCGAAGACTTCCCGCGGCGGCATTTCTGGGATTGGCAAACAGACTCTGCCCCTGGGCCTCACGCTTTTCATTCAGCGCCCGGAACACCTTTTTCGGCATAAACACCTCGCCCCGGACAATCAGCCGATGGGGCGCACGTTCCAGCTTGAGCGGAATGGAGCGGATGGTTTTCAGGTTTTCGGTCACATCCTCGCCCACATTGCCGTCTCCCCGGGTTGCGCCTCGGATGAACACGCCGTCCAGATACTCCAGCGCCACCGACAGACCGTCTACCTTGGGCTCCACGCTATATTGACGGTCCGGCGCGTCCTCGGAAATCCGCTGGTCAAACTCCCCCAGTTCGTCAAACGAGAATACGTCCTGCAAGCTCTCCAGGGGCACCTCATGGGTCACCGGCTGGAACTGCGACAATGCCTCGCCGCCCACGCGTTTTGTGGGAGAATCGGCCTGCGCAAACTGCGGATAAGCCGCCTCCAGCTCCTCCAAATGGCGGAGCTTCTGATCGTATTCAAAGTCCGGCATGGTAGGATCGTCCAATACATAGTATCGATGCCCCGCCTCATTGAGCTCCCGCGTCAGCGCAAGTATTTCTTCCTGTGGATTCATCGTCATCCCTCTTTCGCAAATAGTCCCGAAGGTTCCATATAGGCATAGGTATCCGGCACCGGGCCCAACAGCACCGTTTCCGCCACGCAAACCTGAGACGAAACCCGGTCCGTCACGGTTCCGGACGGCAGCAGCACAATCAGGTCCAAGGATACCTCCATCATAATTCGGTGAATGGTCTGGTTGATTCCGGCATCGGAAAACTCCCCCTGAAATTCCGCATCGGAGGAGCTTACCGCAATGATTTTCACCGGGATCGACGGCCCCCTGCCGCTGAGCAGCTGCACCCCCGTGAGATTTCCCAGGGGGATGCTGATTTCGTCGTCCTCTATACTATAAATATCGTCGTCCAGAATCTCCAGCAGCTGAGTTTTCAGCCGGTTCATCTCCTGCATATTGGTGGTCAGCGCCGTGATATTCCCGCTCTGATCCCGCTGCAGGGTCACCAGCTTGTCATATTGGATGTTCCCCTCGCGGATCTGCTGGTTCACCGCCTGATTGATGACATTGGAAGCCGCATCGGTGATCTTCGCCTGGGCCAGCTCCCGCGCCAGGGGATTGATTCTGGTTCGAAGCAGTACCGCCATTCCAATCAGCACCAGCAGTAGGAACACGCACCAGCGCCGAAGCCTCCGTCTTTTCATCATACTCCCCCCTCAGGGGAAGTTTATGCACCAAAGCAGCGGTTATTTCTTTTTCATATGGGCGCTGGCCGTTTTCAGCATCAGCCGCTTGGTACCCACCTGGTCGAAGGCCACCTCCAGCAGTGCATCGCCGTTCATTTTAAGAATGCTTACCACCATGCCCTCGCCAAAGGCGCTATGTACCACCACGTCGCCCTTATTGAGCTCCAGCATAGGAGCCGCCGGTTCGGGCTTCGGCATAGCCGCCCGTTTTGCCGCCGCTTTGCTGGCCGCATAGCTGTTATAGCTGCTGCCATACCGGCTGCCTTGACCGCTTTGCTGGGTTCTGGCAGTCTTTTTCCGTTCATCCAAGCAGTCCTCGGGGATTTCGTTTAAGAATCGGGATACCCGGTTAAAGCTGGTACGACCATAGAGCATCCGCTGCTTGGCGTGGGTGAGGTACAGCTTTTTCTTGGCCCGAGTGATTGCCACATAGCAGAGCCGCCGCTCCTCCTCCATCTCGTCCGGGTCCGTAAACACCCGCATGCCCGGGAACAGGCCGTCCTCCATGCCAACCAGGAATACGTTGGGGAATTCCAGGCCCTTTGCACTGTGCATGGTCATCATGACCGCAGCGTCCGCATCCTGATCGTACTTTTCAATATCGGTATACAGGCTGACCTCTTCCAAAAAGCCCGCCAGCGTGGGATTTTCCGCCCCTTCCACATAGCCGACAATACTGGATTTCAGCTCCTGCACGTTCTCTTTCCGGGCGCGGTTTTCCAGGGTATCCTTTTCCTCCAGCATCCGGATATAGCCGGTGCGGTACATAAGCTCGTCATAGAACTCCGGCAGGGGCAGCTCCTGGCTCAGCTGCTTGAGGCTGCGGATCAGCTCCACAAAGTTCTGAAGTTTTGCCGCCGCTTTTTCCAGGGACGGATATCCCCCCGCATCCTGAATCACATCAAACAGCGGAATGCCCGCCGCCACCGCCTGACGCTCTGCGGATTCCAGGGTCTTGCCGCCGATACCGCGAGCCGGTACATTGATGATTCTCCGCAGCCGCAGATCGTCAGTGGTGTTATTGATGACGCAGAGATAGGCCAGCATGTCTTTGACCTCCGCCCGGTCAAAGAACCGGGTACCGCCGATGATGCGGTACGGAATGCCGTTGCGCTTAAAGGACATTTCCACCGCGTTGGACTGGGCATTGGTCCGGTACAGCACCGCGTTATCCTTAAAATGCTCTCCCTTACTGAGCCCTGCCAAAATTTTAGAGGAGACAAAATTTGCCTCTTCATTCTCGTTGTAGGCCTGATACACGGTGATTTTATCGCCCTGGTCGTTGTCGGTCCAAAGCTTCTTGCCCTTTCTGCCCTTGTTGTGGGAGATCACCGCATTGGCTGCCTCCAGAATGTACTTGGTGGAGCGATAATTCTGCTCCAGCCGAATCACCCGGGCGCCCTGATACTGCTTTTCAAAGCTCAGAATGTTCTCAATGGTCGCGCCACGGAAGCGATAGATGGACTGGTCGTCGTCGCCCACCACGCAGATATTCTCATACCGTCCGGACAGCAGCGTGGACAGAAGATATTGCAGATTATTGGTGTCCTGATACTCGTCAATGAGCACATAGTGGAACTTCCGCTGATAATACTCCCGCACGTCCTCGTACTGCTGGAGCAGCCGAACCGTCAGGAGGATGATATCGTCAAAATCCACCGCGTTAGAGGCTTTCAGGCGCTTCTGATACTCGGCATAGGCCTTGCCCACCCGTTCTGCTCGGAAGTCCCCGTCCGCCTTGGCGTTTTTCTGGTATTCCACCGGATCGATCATCTGGTCCTTGGCGGTGGAAATAGCAGAGAGCACCGATTTGGCCGGGAAGGTCTTGTCGTCCAGGCCCATATCCCGGATGATCTCCTTCATAACCTTTTCCGAATCGGTGGTATCGTAAATGGTAAAGCCGGAGTCATAGCCCAGCTTATCAATATCCCGGCGCAGAATCCGGCAGCAGGCCGAATGGAACGTCATGGCCCAAACGCCGTCGCCCTGCTCCCCCAGCATATTCTGGAGGCGGTCCTTGAGCTCATTGGCCGCCTTATTGGTAAAGGTAATGGCAATGATGCTCCAGGGCATAGCCGGGTCCAGGGCGCAGAGATTTTCCGCCCGGGCCTGCCCCTCCTCGGTGGGATGGGCGGCATAATCGCAGAGGAAATCCACGTCTTCCGCGGTGACAAAGCCGGGAATATCCTCGCTGTCGGAGGCGCGGCCAAACCGGATCAGATTGGCAATCCGGTGAATCAGGACCGTGGTTTTGCCGCTTCCTGCACCGGCCAGAAGCAGCAGCGGCCCCTGGGTGGTCATAACCGCCTGCTGCTGCATATCGTTAAGGTTTTGATAGCAGTTCCGGATGATCGTCCGTCGTGCTTCTAAAAAACGCTGCTCGTCTTGCTGATTCATAGTTTCTCCTTTAACGTCCGCTTCATATTGTCTCATTTCATCCTGATATTTTATCATAATTTCGGGTCAGCGTCAATTTATCCCCGGAATACCGGGCGAAAAATTACCCAGAGCGAAAGAACGCGCTGCAACCGTTAAAATTGCAGCGCGTTCATCCATATCCATTTAAACCGTGTCGCCGTGGATATCCTCGCCCCGGGCCGCACGCTCGATAATCCCAATGAGCTGATCCCGATTCGTGCCCTTCTCCGCAGAAAACGGCAGAAGAATTGTGTCGTCCGACAGGCTGAGATCCTGACGAATCACCGCCATATTGGGCTCCACATGACTCTTTTTCAGCTTATCAAGCTTATTGGCCACCACCACAAACGGGCAGCCGGTCTGCTGGAACCAGGTAGCCATGGTGACGTCGTTTTGCGTAGGCGCATGCCGGGCATCCACAATTAAAATGCCCAGAGTAATGAGCTCCGGCAGTGCAAAATAGGACTCCATCAACCGTCCCCAGCGCTCTTTTTCGCTGCGGGAGACCTTTGCATAGCCATAACCGGGAAGATCCACCAGATAGGCGGTTTCATCCACCAGGAAATAGTTGATATGAATGGTCTTTCCCGGGGATGAGCCCACATAGGCCAGGTTCTTCCGCTGGAGCACCCGGTTAATCACCGAGGACTTTCCCACGTTACTCTTTCCCGCAAAGGCAATCTGCGGCACCCCGTCTCTTGGGAACTGGGACGCCTTTGCCGCCGAGAGCTTAAATTCTACCCTCTGATAATTCATGCTGTCCTCACTGTCTCAGGCTGATGCCTGTAGGCTTTTTCTCCGGAAGCGGCAGCTCCACCCGGTTTTCCTGGGGCTGAATTTTGGAGAAATCCAGCGCTGTGGAAATTACCGTATCAGCCTCCCGCACCGGAATGAAATTCAGTCGGCTGCGAACGGTCTGGTCGATTTCCTCCAGATCCTTCTCGTTATCCGCAGGGATAATCACGGTTTTCACCCCGTGACGCAGGGCCGCCATGGTCTTCTCCTTTAAGCCTCCGATCGCCATGACTCTGCCGCGAATGGAGATTTCACCGGTCATGGCAATGTCCCGACGCACCGGCGCACCAGTCAATGCCGACACCAATGCGGTGCAAATGGTAATACCGGCAGAGGGGCCGTCCTTGGGCACTGCGCCCTCAGGGAAGTGTACATGGATATCCTTGGTCTTATAGAAGTCTGCGGGAATATGATAGCACTCCGCCTTGGAGCGGATATAGCTCATGGCCGCAGAGACGGATTCCTTCATCACGTCGCCCAGGCTGCCGGTCATCACCAGCTTGCCGGTGCCCTCCATGACGTTCACTTCTACCTCCAGGGTCACGCCGCCCACGGAGGTCCAGGCCAAGCCCGTCACCAGGCCCACCTGATCCGCATCCGGCATTACATCTGCCAGATACTTCCGCACGCCCAGGTATTCCTCTACCCGGGATGCGGTGATGGTGACACGCTTACCGTCGCCGGACTCCGCAAATTTCAGCGCAGCCTTCCGGCAGATGGTGGCAATTTCCCGCTGGAGATGCCGCACACCGGATTCCCGGGTGTATCCATCGATGATCTCGCGCCATGCATTGTCGTATACCGTCAGCTGGCCCTTTTTAAGGCCCACCTTTTGGAGCTCCTTGGGCAGCAGATGATGCTTGGCGATCATCACCTTTTCCTCATCGGTATAGCTGGAGAGCTCAATAACCTCCATACGGTCCAGCAGCGCCGCCGGGATGGTAGAAGTGGTATTGGCCGTGGTGATAAACAGCACCTTGCTCAGATCAAAGGGAACCTCCAGATAATTGTCCCGGAAGGTCTTGTTCTGCTCACCGTCCAAAACCTCCAGCAGCGCCGACGCGGGATCGCCCCGGTAATCGTTGCCCAGCTTATCGATTTCGTCCAGCAGCAGCACCGGGTTCTTGCTGCCCGCAGACTTCATGCCTGCAATAATCCGGCCAGGCATAGAACCGATATAGGTCTTTCTGTGGCCGCGAATCTCCGCCTCGTCGTGAACGCCGCCCAGAGAAATCCGGGCCATTTTTCTGCCCAGACACCGGGCAATGGATGTTGCAATGGAGGTTTTGCCCACGCCGGGAGGGCCCACCAGACAAATGATCTGTCCAGAGATATCGGGCGCCAGCTTGCGAACCGCCAGCAGCTCCAGCACACGCTTTTTCACGGTATCCAGGCCATAATGGTCCTCGTCCAGAATCCGGCGTGCCGCCTCAATGTTTACGGTATCCTTGGTTTCCACGTTCCACGGAAGCTCCAGCACAGTGTCCAGATAATTCCGCATCACCGCAGCTTCGGAGGAGCCCAGTGGCTGCTTCTCCAGTCGGGACAGCTCCTTGAGCAGCCGCTCTTCGGTTTCCTTTTCCAGGTGCAGCGCAAGGATTTTCTCCCGATAATCGTCGATTTCCTGGTCCTCGTCTTCTTCGCCCAGCTCCTGATGGATTACCTTCAGCTGCTCCCGCAGATAGTAATCCCGCTGGCTCTTGTTCATAGCGTCCTGCACCTTGTCGGCAATGTCGCTTTCGATCTTCATGATCTCGATTTCCGAGCTGAGGATTTTCAGCGCCATCTCCAGCCGCTTCACCGGGTGCAGCATTTCCAGGCACTTCTGCTTATCGTCATAGCGGAAGCCGCAGTTCTGGGCCAGATAGTCGGAAACAAACGCCGGGTCGTCGCTGGTCATCAGCCGCAGCAGTGCCTCGGCGTTGCTCTTGGGCAGCAGGTCGCAATAGTTGCCATACAGCTGATAGGACACCCGCAGCAGCGCCTCCACCTTGGGTGCCGAGGTGCGGTAATCCGTATCGCTGAGCTTCTCGCAAATGCCCTCCAGGCACGGACTCTCCTGAGTGAACTCGGTCATATGCACACGGCTCAGTCCCTCCACCAGAATCCGCACGGTATCGCCGGGCATCTTGAGAATCTGGCGGATATGTACCAGCACGCCAATTTCATAGAGATCATCCGGCCCCGGCTCGTCTACGCTGACGTCCTTCTGCATCAGAAGAATCATCTGCTGCTCGCCATTCATGGCTTCGTCCAAAGCCCGGATGGACTTTTCACGTCCTACATCAAAGGAATACACCATCTGTGGGAACACCGAAATGCCCCGCAGCGCCATAACCGGCGTAGAAATTCCATAGATTTCTTTCATTTGGAATCGCTCCTTCCTAAAAGGAATGCATAGTTGCGCAAAGGGACCGACACAGACCCACCGGTCCGCGCCAGCCCCATGTGCAGTTCCTATTTCGGCTCAGCTGATCTTCTCCGGCGTGCCAACCTTGTGGACAGGCACTCTGAGATGATCGGCATCCCGAGTAATTTCCAGAGGGCCGTGGTTCTTCACCGCATCCTCTGTGACAGTGACGGTCTGAATGGCAAGATCCGAGGGGATCTCATACATAATTTCCGTCATAACGCCCTCCATAACGGAGCGCAGGCCCCGGGCGCCAACCTTACGGTCCAGCGCCTCCTGGGCAATGGCCTCCAACGCCTGGGGCTGAAACTCCAGCTGGACGCCATCAAACTCCAGAAGCTTCTGGTATTGCTTTACCAGCGCATTCTTCGGCTCGGTCAAAATCCGCACCATGTCCGCCTTGGTCAGGCTCTGGAGGCTGGTAATCACAGGAAGACGGCCAACCAGCTCCGGAATGATGCCGAATTTCAGGATATCATGGGGCTGCACCTGAGTAAACAGCTCGCCCACATCCTTTTCCCCACGGTTTCCCAGCTCCCGTCCGAAGCCAAGGCCCGAGGTATCGGTGCGCTTTTCGATGATCTTATCCAGACCGTCAAATGCGCCGCCGCAGATAAACAAAATATTGCTGGTATCAATGGGGATAAACTCCTGCTGGGGATGCTTCCGTCCACCCTGGGGCGGCACATTCGCCACGGTACCCTCAATGATTTTCAGCAGCGCCTGCTGTACACCCTCGCCGCTGACGTCACGGGTGATGGAGGTATTCTCGCTTTTCCGGGCAATCTTGTCGATTTCGTCCACATAGATGATGCCCTTTTCGGCACGCTCTACATCGAAATCCGCCGCCTGAATCAACCGAAGCAGAATATTCTCCACATCCTCGCCCACATAGCCGGCCTCCGTCAGCGTGGTGGCGTCGGCAATGGCAAAGGGCACGTCCAGAATCTTCGCCAGGGTCTGGGCAAATAAGGTTTTGCCGCTGCCGGTGGGTCCGATCAGGAGGATGTTGCTCTTCTGCAGCTCCACATCGGAGGATGCAGAATAATATAGGCGCTTATAATGGTTATATACCGCAACAGACAGCGAGACTTTTGCCTTTTCCTGTCCAACGATATACTGGTCCATATACTCCTTAATGGCCTTAGGAGAGGGAATGGTTTCCGGCAGATACTCATCCGGAGCGGACTCATACATCTCCTCGCCCAGGATATCATTGCAGAGGTCTACGCACTCATTGCAGATATAAACTCCGGACCCGGCAATCAGCCGCTTGACCTGCGACTGGTCCTTGCCGCAAAAGGAGCATCGGATATTCGTTTCACCGCTGTCTTTTGCCACGAACGCTACACCCTTTCCGTGTTTTATCTTTGGGTAATGACCTTATCGATCAAACCATAGGCGACTGCCTCTTCCGCAGTCATAAAGTTATCGCGCTCGCAGTCCTGGGTGACGGTTTCCACGGCCTTGCCGGTGTTGTCCGCCAGGATCCGGTTCATGCGCTTTTTGATGACCTCCAGACGGCGCAGGTGGATCGCCATATCGGTGATCTGGCCCTGGGTGCCGGCAGAGGGCTGATGAATCATGATCTCAGCATTGGGCAGGGCCATACGCTTGCCCTTGGTACCGGCGGACAGCAGGAACGCGCCCATGCTGGCTGCCATACCGATGCAGATGGTGGAAACATCACACTTAATATACTGCATGGTGTCGTAAATCGCCATGCCGTCGGTGACAGAGCCGCCGGGAGAATTGATATAAAAGCTGATATCCTTCTCCGGGTCCTGCCCCTCCAGATACAAAAGCTGCGCCACAATCAGGCTTGCGGTGGTGGAATTCACCTCTTCGGACAGCATGATAATCCGGTCATTGAGCAGCCGGGAATAGATGTCATAGGACCGCTCGCCCCGGCTGGTCTGCTCTACTACATAAGGTACTAAACTCATGGTAACAACTCCTTAAATACGCAATAAGCTCATTGTAACCACCTAGCTTGGGAACTATTCCCAGAACTAAAATTACTCCGCAGCAGGAGTCTCCTCAGCCTTGGGCTCGGTGGCAACGGCATTGTCCACGATCAGGTCCATCGCCTTCTGCAGCTGCTTCTCCTTGCGCAGATCCTCCAGAGGCAGGTACTCCTTGACCTTCTCCACGTCCATGTCGTACTCCTTCGCCATGGTCTGATATTCCTCTTCCAGCTCCTCGTCGGTAACCTGGATGTTCTCTTCCTCAGCAACCTTCTCCAGCAGCAGGGTGTTGCGAATCTGCTGAACAGCGCCCTCACGGGACTGCTCTCTCAGGCCCTGGATGGTGGTGCCCATCATCTGTGCATACTGCTCCAGGGTAAAGCCGCTGGACTGCATGTTCATAGCATACTGGTTCATCATATCATCCAGCTGTGCCTCAACCATAGCGTCGGGAATTACGACCTCCAGGTTGTCCATTGCCTTCTTCACAACCTCGTTCTTGAAGTTGTGCTCGGCCTCGTCAGCCTTATCCTTCTCCAGCTTCTCCCGGCGCTCCTTCTTCAGGTCCTCCAGGGTGTCGGCAGTCTCGGATACGTCCTTTGCAAACTCGTCGTCCAGCTCGGGTACCTGAGTCTCCTTGACCTCGTGTACCTTTACCTTGAAGGTAGCAGGCTTACCGGCCAGCTCCTGGGTGCCATAGTCAGCGGGGAAGGTAACCTCAACGTCCTTCTCGTCGCCGGCAGCCATGCCAATCACCTGATCCTCGAAGCCGGGGATGAAGGTGCCGGAGCCCAGACGCAGGGTGTAGTTCTCGCCCTTGCCGCCGTCGAATGCAACGCCGTCCATATAGCCGTCGAAGTCGATGATTACGGTGTCGCCGTCCTTTGCAGCACGCTCAACGGTGGAGATGCTGGAGTTGCGGCTGGCCAGCTGCTTGATGTCAGCGTCAACCTCTTCGTCGGTGACGGTAACGGTAGCCTTGGGTGCCTCGATGCCCTTATACTGACCCAGGGTAGCAACGGGATACAGGCCGCACTCGATGGTCAAAATCAGGCTGCCGTTCTCGTCTACATTCAGGTCAGAAACGCTGGGGCTGCCCACAACCTTGAGCTCGGACTCGGTGGTAGCCTGCTCCCAGATCTCGGGGAAAATCAGGTTGATGGCATCCTCATAGAAGACGTTTGCGCCATACATGCCCTCAACGATCTTCCGGGGAGCCTTGCCCTTACGGAAGCCGGGGATGTAGATGGTGTTCTTTACCTTGCGGTAAGCCTTGTCCAGAGCGGTCTGGAACTGGTCCTTCTCTACCTCGAGAACAACCTTGGCGGTATTGTTTTCATTCTTTTCTACGCTTTTAACGTTCATAGGTTTTTTCCTCCTGTATTCACGGCCGAAGCCACAATTTATGCGCTGATGCCGCCGGTCTTGTTGCCAATGGTAGCATTCAACCGGACAGCCTTACAATTATATCAGATTCTATCCCGTTTTCCAATACCCATTTTTTAATTTTTCCGGGCAAAATCAAGGGATATCTGTAAATATTCTGTTAAATTATGCTACAGAACCCGCAGCGGAACAAAATTGAGATAGTCCGCCGCCGCCAGATGATATTCCGTTCCGTTCTTCACATCCTGGAAGGCCAGCCGGTGACTTGCCCCGTGAAGATGGCCGTAATAGAGCCGGGTCACGCCGTATTTCTCCAGCAGCGCCAAAATCTCGTCGCAATGATAATTTCCGAATTTCGGCGGATAGTGGAGGAAGCAGTATTTCTCCCGGTCTCCCCCCTGCTGGAGCGAGGTTTCCAGCCGAATAAGCTCCCGCCGGAACACCTTTTCGTCCTTGGCTCCGTGGCGCTCTTCCTCATAGAACCAGCCGCGAGTACCGCACAGGGCAATGTTGCCGTACTGAAAGGCAGTATTGTGGAGCACCTTAAAATGCTCGAACCCCTGCTGCTCGCAGAACACCTGGAACTTATGGAGCGTGGTCCACCAGTAGTCGTGGTTGCCCTTGACGATGATCTTCTCCCCGGGGATCGCGTCCATAAATCGGAAGTCCTCCACCGCGGTATCCAGGCTCATGGCCCAACTGAGATCGCCAAGCAAAATGGTGGTATCCTCCGGCCCAATGACCTTCAGCCCCTCCCGGAGCTTGTCCACATAACCCACCCAGTTTCCGCCGAACACGTCCATGGGCTTTTCCGCCTGCAAGGAAAGGTGCAGGTCCCCAATGACATACAGTGCCATCAGCGAAGGGTGTCCAGCACCACCTGGGGCATGTTCTGCTTCTCTGTCTCCTGGGTGAAACGCACGGCCTTCCCTGCCAGATTCTTGAGCGGAGCCGGTGCAGTGGTGCGGGTCTTTTCCTCCAGCTGGGTGAGAATCTCGGTGCCCGGCTTCATTTCGGTCACGCCCATGGCATCCAAAACGCTGGCGCAGAACTTATAGGGCGATGCGGTGGACAGCACCACAGACAAGGTATCGTCCCTGGTCTTCTGCCGGTACTGCTCCAGAACGGTATAGGCCACGGCAGTGTGGGTATCCATGAGATAGCCCTCGGTGCCGAAGACCTTTGCGATATTGTCCGCTGCGTCCTGATCGGAGCACCAGCCTGCGGCAAAATTCTGCTGAATCTTTGCCTTGAGCTCATCGGACACTTCATAGCGTCCGGTGGTGTTCAGGGCGTTCATATACCCTCTCACCTGCTCGTCGGAACCGGACAGCTGATAGAGCAGCCGCTCCAGGTTCGAGGAAATCAGGATATCCATAGAGGGCGAAGCGGTGGTATAGAACGGGCGATTCCGGTCATACACGCCGGTTTCGATGAAATCGGTGAGCACATTGTTGGAGTTGGAGGCGCAAATCAGCGTCTTCACCGGCAGGCCCATGGTTTTGGCATAGAAGCCCGCCAAAATATCGCCAAAATTGCCGGTGGGCACACAAAAGTTGATCTCCTGGCCCATGGTAATTCTGCCGTCCCGCACCAAATCGCAGTAGGCGGAGATATAATAGACCACCTGTGGCAGTACACGGCCCCAGTTGATGGAGTTGGCGGAGGACAGGAACAAGCCCCGCTCGTTCAGCGTCTCCCGAATGGCTTCATCGGAGAAAATCTGCTTCACGCCGGTCTGTGCATCGTCAAAGTTGCCGATCACCGCGCAAACGCCCACATTATCGCCCTTCTGGGTAACCATCTGGAGCTTCTGAATATCGGAAACGCCGTCCTTGGGATAGAACACCAGGATACGGGTCTGATCCACATCGCAGAAGCCCTCCAATGCCGCCTTACCGGTATCGCCGGAGGTTGCCACCAGAATGCAGGCCGTGCGGGTTTCGCCGTTTTTCCGGAGCGAAGCCGTGAGCAGATGGGGCAGCATCTGGAGCGCCATGTCTTTAAAGGCGCAGGTGGGGCCATGCCACAGCTCCAGCACCTCGGTTCCTTCGGTAAGGTGATACACCGGGGCCACAGCAGGGGTATCAAACTTTTCCCCCAGCTGATATGCCTTGTCTGCATAGTCCGCCAGCTCTTCCTTGGTAAAATCATCGAGATACAGGCGCATAACCTCCACAGCCCGCTGCTGATAGGTCATTGGCATCAGCTTTTCCAAAAAGCCCTCCGGCATCACCGGGAACTCCTCGGGAGTAAACAGGCCGCCCTCTCTGGACAACCCCTGGGCAATGACCTCGGCGGCGGTTTTCCGCAGGGAGGCATCTCTGGTGCTCAAATATTTCATCTAAAAACCCGCTTTCTATTAAAATGCGTTCTTGATATGTCGAACCGGCAGTGGATGTGTCTCCATGCCGTCCTTGGCATAGAGGGCCACCACGTCAAACCGGGGCTGCTTGTCTGTTTCATGGGTCTGGAGATAGGTTTCCGCCGTCAAGCGGAGCTTTTCCTGCTTCCGGGGCGTTACCGTTTCCTCCGGCAGCCCATGGGATGTGGAAGCTCTTAGCTTTACCTCCACAAACACCAGGAAGTCCCGATTTTCGGCAATCAGGTCGATCTCCCCATAGCGGCTGTGGAAATTCCGTTCAAGGATAGTGTAGCCCTGTTCTGTGAGAAACCGCGCTGCCTTTTCCTCGCCCCAGGCCCCCAGGGTGTTACTTTTCCCCATAAAACTTTTTGAGGAACGTTCTCCGATGGATGGGACACATGCCGTATTCCCGAATTGCGTCATAGTGCCGCCGGGTGCCATAGCCCTTGTGGACCGCGAACCCATATTCGGGATACTTCTCGTCCATTTCCTCCATGAACCTATCTCGGGTGACCTTCGCCAGAATGGACGCCGCCGCAATGGAGGCATCCTTCGCGTCGCCTTTCACCACCGGAATGGCCTCCACACCAAAATCCGTGGTGCGGTTGCCGTCGATCAGTGCCAAATCCGGACGAACGGACAGCTGAGAAATGGTGTCCTTCATGGCCATAAATGTGGCGTTTAGAATGTTCACCTCGTCGATGGTCTTCTCGTCCACCATGGCAATGCCGTATGCAATGGCCTGCTCCTTGATAACCGGAAACAGCTCCCGGCGCTTTTTATCGCTGAGCTGCTTGGAATCGTTGAGCCCGGGAATCTCATAGCCGTCGGGCAAAATCACCGCCGCCGCACAGACCGGCCCAGCCAAGGGGCCCCGTCCTGCTTCATCCACGCCGCAGATTACGATTTCGCCGCGCTCCGACTTAATCTCCCTCTGAATGGCCCAGAGGTCTACCGGCTCCTTATCCTTCTTCGCCATTGACTTGTTCCTCCGCTTTCTCGGGCATTTCCAGGGTAAACCGGCCCAGTTTTCCGCTGCGGTATTCCTCCAGCAGCACCCGGCTCATGCGCTCGGTGTCGATTTCGCCGCCGGAGATCAGCATGCCGCGCTTTCTGCCGCACAGCTCCAGCAGTTCATGGCCCTGGGCGTTTTCCGGCACCGTGATTTTATAGCGCTGCTCCAGCGCCGCAGGATAATAGGTGGCCAGCAGCTCCATGAGATGCATGGCAAGGGTTTCGATATCCACCACATCATCCTTCACCGCGCCGGTATAGCTGAGCTTCAGGCCCACCTCCGGGTCCTCAAACTTGGGCCACAGGATACCGGGGGTGTCCAGCAGCTCCAGGCCCCGTTCCACCGTGACCCACTGCTTTCCGCGGGTGACGCCGGGCCGGTTCTCCGCCTTGGCGGATTTTCTGCCCGCCACCTGATTGATAAAGGTGGATTTTCCCACGTTGGGGATGCCCACCACCATCACCCGGATGGTTCTGCCGATTTGGCCCTTTTCCTGATACCGGCGGATCTTCTCCTGGAGCAGCTCCTTGACCTTGGAGGCAAACTGATTGGTGCCCTTCCGGTTTTTGCAGTCCGTTTCCAGCACCATCATGCCCTTTGCACGGAACCAGGCCGCCCACTGCTTTGTTGCCGCCGGGTCCGCCATATCGATGCGGTTTAAAATGACCATCCGGGGCTTATCGCCGCAGATGCTGTCGATATCCGGGTTGCGGGACGCCAGGGGAATTCTCGCATCCACAATCTCACACACCGCATCCACCATACGGATATCCTGCTCCATCTGCCGCCGGGTTTTGGTCATATGACCGGGGTACCACTGGATATTCATGAAACACCTCCGATTCGCTTGAAGGGCATGACAATTTGCAGCGCCTCGCCCAGTACATATCGCTGATCCACGCAGCCGATTCTGGGGTCGCGGCTGTCGGTGGAATGATTTCGATTATCGCCCATGACGAAAATGCAGTTCTCCGGCACGGTTAAGGGAAACTCGGTGCCGTTGTCCCGATAGGTGGGCTCGTTGATATAGGGCTCGTCCTGCAGCACGCCGTCCACATAGACCTCGCCGGTTGCGAAGTTAATGTCCACCGTCTGGCCCTCCGTGGCAATCACGCGCTTGACAATAGGCTTATCATCGTCAAAATCCGGGGCCTTGAGCACCACAATGTCCCCCACCTTGGGCTCATAAAGGAAGTTGCTGAGGAGGGTCAGCTTATCGCCATTGTGCAGGGTCGGGTACATGCTGTCGCCGACTACCCCCACCAGCCGAATGGCAAATACAAATAGAATCGTCACAAAAATCAGGCAGGAAATCAGCTCTCCCAACGTTTTATATCCATCCAGCCACGGGGAACGGTTGTCGTCCTCCTGCTTCTTCTGTTTCTTCGCATCAGCGCCCATAATAACCGCCTTTCCGCTGCGTAAATCGCGCCAAGTTACTCTTTCAGTAATTATATATTATAGCATAGCCCGGGGCATCTTAAAAGTGGCAAATGGGAAAAACAATTCGCCCGGGCGGGCCGATTTCTATGCAGATTTCAAAAAGAGTGCGCCGCAAGGTCATTGCAGCGCACTCGAAATTCAATAGACATAGCTGGAAACGTCCACGGTCTGGCCAGAGGTCCCGTTTGTAAAATATAGCCCGGTGATGCTGGTGGGCGCAATGGTTTCTTTCCAGGTGATCGTGCAGTACACCAGGTTCTGGGTATCAGTCACCCCGCGGGTGGACATGTCGCTGGAATCAATGGTGATCGCATCCATGCCAAGGGTTCCGTCGGTGACAAGGGAGAAGCCGTAATAGGTCTCGCCGCCGCCCTGCTGCACCGCCAACGACAGCTGCCCCTGGGGCACCAGCGTAAACTGGTCTGCCGCGGTATGGAGCCAGAAGCTACAGCCGGTTGCGGAAACCGACAAATCCGTTACGGTGAAGTCCTGTCCCTCAGACAGCGTGGCGGATGTCTCAGCAGATTCATCGGTCATCACCAACACGCCCGCCTCAGAAAGACCAATATCCCAGGAGCCGGTATAGAGACTGCTGGTTTCGGTGGTGTTGACCAGCACCGAGTGAATCTGGAGCAGCAGGGTTGCCGACGCAAGCTGCTCTTCACTGATGCCATCGTCAAAGGAATAGACCTCCTGCCGGACGAAGGGGTTCTCCGGGTCGGCGGATTCTGCTGCGCCGGTGGGCGCAAACGTGGTGCCGTCCTCCAGAATTAGGAGCACATCGGCATCGTCCAATAAGAAGCCCGTGACGTTTTCCAGATTGGCTTCCAGCGAGACGTTCACCTGGAAATCAGAGCCGTTGCGCTTTAAGTCCCCGGCACTGATATTCAGTCCGCTGTCCGCCACGGAAATGGTTGTGGTCACATAGCCGCCGTCCTCTATGGCCGTCTCTTCCGCCGAAGCAGGCGCTTCCGCTGCCTTCATCTGAGCAGTGGGTTCCGTCAAAGGCGCTGCCGTGGGCGAGGCTGCCGCAATCTCCGGATTGGCTGCCTCCCCTGCCGGCTGGGCGGCTAGGCTTTTTCCTGCGCTTCCGCCGCCCCAGAGCTTTATGCCCCCTGCAACGGAAACGGACGCCACTATCAGCACCGCCGCCACAATCTGGCCCAGGCGCTTTTTCGGTGTATGCCGTTTCCGGGCAGGGCGCGGCTTGGGGCGGTCGCCGGGCAAAATCTCCGGCATTGCATCCAGGGGCAGGTCGTCGTCCAGATAATCGTCTAATAGATCGGTAATTCTGATCTTCATAGCTCCGCCTCCTGTTCCATAATGACCTGTTTGAGCCGCCGCCGTCCACGGCTGAGCCGGGACTTGATGGTGCCCACAGGCATATCCATGGCCGCAGAAATCTGCTCCATGGTCTGATATTCATAGTAGTACCGCAAGAAAATCTCTTTATCCACCGGCGGCATGGATTTTACCGCCTCCAGCAGTCTGCGGCGAAGGTCCTTTTCCAGGGCCTGATGCTCCGGGGATGCGTCGGGCAGCTCCAGCACGTCTTCATCCATGGGCAGGGTTTGGTGACTGCTTCGCAAAAAGCTCTTGGCCCGGTTCCGCGCAACGGCACCCAGCCATGCCTTGACCTTCCCCCGTGAGATGGTTCCGGCATGCTCCCACAGCGAGTAGAACACATCGGAGGAAAGCTCCTCCAAATCCTCCCGGGTGCCCTGGCTGCGCAGAACATTATAGATTACGGTTTTGACATAGCTGCCGTAGCGCTCCATGGCCTCTTGCAGGGCCCGCTGCTGCCGATGGGACAGCTTATGATGTAGCTCTTCCTCTGTCACGTTCTATGCTCCTTTGCGGACATCTATATAGAGTAGCCGCAGCCATAAAAGGTTGCATTTGCGTCCAAAATTTTTTGTTTTTTCTTGTTTAAGTGCCAATCTCTCATACACGGTAACACCAAATAGTGCGCCAAGGCAATCCCACAGGCACAATTGTGTCGTGTTACCGCAAATAATAAAAAAAGGAGCCGCAAAGGCTCCTTCTTTTACCGGATTTCCGAAAATCAGATCTTCTCCTTGACCTTAGCGGCCTTACCAACGCGATCACGGAGATAGTAAAGCTTCGCTCTGCGAACCTTACCGCGACGAACGGTCTCAACGTTGACAATGTTAGGAGAATGAACGGGGAAGACCTTCTCCACGCCGACGCCATAGCTCAGGCGGCGAACGGTGATGGTCTGCTCCACACCGCCGTGCTTCTTGGCGATGATGGTGCCCTCAAAGACCTGAATTCTCTCGCGGGAGCCTTCCTTGATCTTTACATGAACGCGAACGGTATCGCCGACGTTCATCTCGGGCAGCTCAGCCTTCATATTCTGCTGATCCAGTTTTTCAATCAGATTCATAAATGAATCCTCCCTTTTCAAAGGCGTTCTTAACCGCAAGGAATGCCATACACATGCTTCTGTGTGGCGCGGCAGAGGACCGCCCGTAATTAGCCTATCTATACTATCATAAGGAAAAAGAAAGTGCAAGAACTTTTTTCAGATAATATCACACAAATTGTCAGTTACCTTCATTATTTTCCGGCAAAAAACCGCTGGGTCTGCGCCGCCGCCTGCCCCAGGTCATAAGCGCACTGCCGCCCGGTTCCGCTGCCGCTCCAAACCGCAGGAATGCTGCCGGGCAGAACCATGGTCGCGCATGGAAGCTCCCCTCCGGTGCATAAGCTCGCTCCCTGTTGCAGCATTTCGCCCAGGGTGATATTGGTTTTCACATACTCCATCCCCCGAATGGCCAGAGCCGGAAGCTGGCGGCTGGGCAATTCACCAAGCCGGACCACCATAGCCTCCAGCAGCGCCAATTCCGGATGCGCCGAATCCGGGTTTTCCAGCATCGCTTCCGCCTGCTCGCCCGAAAGTTTCCGGTCCGATTTCGAAAGGACAACGCCGCCCATTTCATCCACCAGCTTTCCGATTCCCTCCATCGTCACGGTCAAGTAGCCGGATGGCTTCACGCCTAGTGTATCCGGCAGGCAGGAAATCCACCCGCGCATGCCCTGCACGTCCCAAATTTGCAGCAGCGTTTCGCTGTCTTGTGCAGCGGGCACCCGGGTATGCACATCCAGGGCGCAGAGGTTCAGGGTCTGCCCTTCCCTGCTGCACAGCAGCAAATAGGCCGGGGTATGGGCCGCATCGGTAATTGCCACCACCGTCACCTGGGGCATTTCCTGCACCACCGTCTCCGGCGCCATGGTCTGCTGGAGCCGCCGGTGGATAAACAGCGCTTCCATGGATACCTCCACCAAAAACAGCGCCGCCACCGCAGCCATTACCGCCGTCAGAATTCCTTTTTTCACCCTGCATCCCTCCATCATTTTGGAAGTATGCCCGGAATTCTGCCATTCTATTTACATTTTGGGCGCGCCGCTCATGGGCATGCCGCGCTTGGCGTCGCCGATGCCGCCGGTTCGAACCTGCTCATACAGCAAGCGGTAATGCTTCTCCGACTCGTCCAGCACAATATATACGCTCAGCTCCTGCCAGCTCAGCTCGTTGCCGGGATACACCCGCTGGTTGGGACCGCTGACGGTTTTTCCTCCGATTTTCAGATTGCCTGCGCGAATTTCCCGTTTCAGCGCCGTTCCCTCCAGGAGTCCCAGCCGACGCATAACGTTTTCCACGGTAGTATAGCTCTGAGAAATGGGATACTGCACCGCCACCTGCTCCAGCGGGCGGAAATAACTGCGGAACACGGGCTTTGCCGCATCCAGCGTAGCGGTAAAGCGCACGCCCATGCCGGTATTCTCCGCCTTGCAGCTGCCCCCATGCAGAGTCATAATGGTGCGGCAGATGGCCAGCCCCAGTCCGGAGCCCCGGGTATTTCGCGCCGCATCCCCCTGCCAGAACGTCTCCCACACCTTTTTGATGTTCTCCTGGGGAATATGTTCCCCCTGATTTTCCACGGAAAACGTCTCGTGGTTCATGCCGATGCGCAGAATGATCTTGCCGTTTTCCGGGGTATGGCGGATGGCGTTGGTGAGATAATTCTCCACCACCTGACCGAACCGGAACCGATCACCGTTGGCCTTCTCCTCGCCGATCTGCCAGGAGATGTCCAGATGCTTTTCCGCAATTTCCGGCTCCAGAGGCTTTAGAATCTCCCGTACCAGCTCCGTCAGGTTGAAGTCCTGCCGCCGGAGCTTATACCGGCCCGCCTCCAATCGGCTGAAGTCCAACAGCTCCAGCACCATCCGGTCCATCTTATCCGCCTCTTCCCGGATGACGCCGAGATAGTGCTCCCGCTTGCTCTCGTTGATGTGCTCCTGCAAGGCCTGGGCATAGGACGACATCACCGCAATGGGGGTTTTAAGCTCATGGGCAATGGCCGAGGTCATGGCGCGGCGGGATGCTTCGGCGTCCCTGGCATAGTCAATTACCTGCTGCTGCCGGGCCAGCTCGTCTTGCAGAGGCCGAAGCTCCTTTCGCCGCCGGTTTTCACAAAAAAGCGGCAGCAGAATCATCATCGCCAAAAACGGAAGCAGCAGAAGGACAAAGCTTCCGCTGTGCATGCATTCCCGCATTGCCAGCTCCATGGGATGGAACTCCACCCCATATACCAGCACCATGGGCCCAGTTGCGCCAAAGGGATTCTCGTTGGCATACACCCAGCGGCGGCCTGACATCACACAGGTAAACAGTCCCTTTTCCAAATACGTCACGTCGGCGGGCTCCAGCGCTTCGGCGTCGTCTGCCAGCTGCCGAACCAGCTGATCGGTGCGCTTCCACTCGCTGGCGTAATCCAGGGTCATCATCGTGGAATCGCCAAAGGGCTTCATCTTGATTTTCGTGGTCAGTCCCCGGAAATCGCTGCCGCGGTAGGCGCTGGAGATATCATAGCGCATCTCCACGGCCCCCTCCGGCAGCGGCTGGTTCGTCCCGCTGAGGTAAAGTATGCCGTGGTCATTGATCTCCGTCAGATAGAACACATCCCCCAGCCGATAGCCCGTAAAAATCACCCGGGAGTTGTCGGAAATCCCCACCCTGAGATCCGCCAACTGCAAAATCTCGGCGGCATCGGCACTGTTCTCGTTGGGGAAGAACATCGGAACGGTCACAGGTTCGCCCGTCTCCCGGGTCATGGTAGCAACGATCACGTTTTGGGAGCTGCACAGCCGATTGCCCTTCCGGTCCAGCAGCACCGTGGCGCTGATGGCAGGATACTCCAGATAGTCCGTATTCTCCTGCCCCTCCATGGCCAGGAGATAATCGCTGCGGCCCGTTTTTTCCTGATCCGAAACGGCTTGTACCCGCTGGTCTGCCGCCACAAAGCCGGTTTCCACGCAGGCTTCCATCCGGTCCCGAATCTCCCGGGCTTCCCACACCAGCATAACACCCAGGCTAAACAGCCACAAAAGCGCAATACCGCCCATCAGCAGGAGCCGTATTTGCACGCCTGCTTTTTTCATTTTCCGTCCTCCGATAGCCGGTAGCCCACGCGAATAATCGTCTCAATGGGAACGCCCCGGGCCCGAAGCTTTTTGATATGGGTATCCACGGTTCTGGCGTCGCCCTCGTAGTCATAGCCCCATACCTTCACCAGCAGCTGCTCCCGGGACAATACTTGCCCCCGATTCTCCATGAGACAGCGCAGCAGTGAGAACTCCCGATTGGGCAGCTCCTGCTCTTTCCCGCCGATGCTGGCCCGGTGGGAATGGAGATTTAGGGTGATCCCCGCCGCCTCCAGCTGTCCGCTGGCGCCAATGCATCCACGGCACCGGGAAATCAGCGCCTTGGTTTTGGCATAGAGCACCGCCATGGAATAGGGCTTGGTCACATAGTCGTCGGCCCCCAGCTCATAGCCCCGAAGCTTATCGTCTTCATCGGACAGGGCCGTCAAAAAGATGATCGGCACGCTGCTGTTTTTTCGTACGGCCCGGCAGACCGTAAAGCCGTCCAGCTCGGGCATAAGAATATCCAGCAGCACCGCGTCTACCGTATGGTCTTGGAGGTACTCCAGGGCCGCCTGTCCGTTTTCGGCCCCCACCGGCTCCTCGCCCTTGGCCGCAAAATAGTCGCATAGAATTTCCCGCAGCCGCGCCTCATCCTCTACAATCAAAACTCGATCACCCATGGTCATCCCTCCTGTCCATAGCATAATGATACCATGTGTCGCGGCTGTGTCCAAGGTGCATTTTTTGCGGCGGCACCCAAATATGCGTTTTGGCGCGCAAAAGAGCGCCGCACGGAAATTCCATGCAGCGCTCCATTGTGATTTCATTTCTTGTCCGCCTGTCCGCAGCGGGTAAATGTTTATAGAATATCTTTTCTGGCAGGATAGCCGTAAGCACCCTCTGCGGTTTCCGCCGCACGGCGAATGGCCTGCTCCATGGCATAGGCCGCCAGCGCGCCTACCGCGTCCATGCTGCCCTCCACCTCGCCGGTGCTGAGTGCATAGATGCTGTCGCCGTCGCCGGAGGTATGCACCGGACGAATGGCCCGGGCATAGCCGTTATGGGTCATACCGGCCACCTTGCAGAGCTTTGCCTTGGGCAGCTTTACGTTGGTAACCACACAGCCGATGGTGGTATTGACCCCCGCCTGCACCTCCAGGCCCTGGATCATAGCCTCAAAGGAGCTCCAAAGGGTCTTCTGGTCCTCGCTGAGTACGCCTGCCATTACCTTGCCGTCTTCGCCATACACGTCACCGGCAGCGTTTACCGCCACCATCGCGCCTACCTTGATATTTCCGGCCTGCACCGCATAGGTGCCGAAGCCGGTTTTCATGGCGCGTCCGGGGCCCATAATCTTGCCCACGGTGCAGCCGGTACCAGCGCCCACATTGCCCTCTTGCGGGGCGTCATAGGATGCGTTTTCACAGGCCTGATATGCCATAGCGGCATCGGGGCGAACGTCATAACGCCCGCAGCCCAGGTCAAACACACAGCTCTGGCACACCAGGGGCACCCGAATGGGCCCCACTGCAAAGCCTTCGCCCCGCTCTTCCAGGTACTTCTGCACGCCGCCTGCCGCATCCAATCCGAATGCGCTGCCGCCGGAGAGTACCACCGCGTTAATGCCCTCGGCGGTCATCAGCGGATTTAAAACTTGCGACTCCCGGGAGGCAGGGCCGCCGCCCCGCACGTCCAGTCCCGCAGGACTCATATGGTCAAGGAGGATCACCGTCAGTCCGGTTCCGGCTTCCAGGTTCTGCGCATGGCCCACCTTGAAGCCGCCCACCTCCATAATTCCGATTTCTTTCATGTAAAAGCGCTCCTTACTTTTTCAGCGTAACTTTCAGCACCTTGCAAATAGAGCCGCTGATGATGCAGCCCACCGCCGCCTCAATAAGCGCCTGAACGCCCACATAGGCCGCCACAAACAGCACTGCATTATGCTGGAGCTTATAGAGCAGATCCTCTCCCAGCACTGCCGCAATATTGGGTGCGTTCAGGAACACAATCACCAATACCGTCATGTAAAACAGTGTGTTGAGTAGCGGCGCTGCAATGCCGCCCACATAGTAGCAGATGGTCTTCGTCTTATCAATCTTCTGAATGGCCTTAAAAACCCAGCCGGTGCAGAAGCCCATCAGTGCCCGGGTGACAATGGTGTTCACCAGGCTCAGGATAATCAGGGCCACGCCGGAATAGCCTGCCATCGTCATGGTGGCAAAGCCGGTCTTCACCGCGGTATAAAAGCTGATGCAGCCCATGGTCGTGCCCAAAATGGTGCCAGCCAAAGGCCCCAGCATCATCGCGCCCACAGCCACCGGTACAGTCATAATGGAAGCGTACTGTCCGGGCAGCGGGATCATCGCCAGGCCCGTGATGTTCATCATCAAGAGGATCGCCATTAAAAGCGCCAGCTCGATGAGATACCGAAGATTCGTCTTCTTTTTGTTTTGCATATTCAATTCCTCCTGCTGCCGTTCCGCCTTGCGGATACAGCGCAATAATAGGGGCATGCCACCGGACACGCAGCTGCCCCGGCGTTTTCGCCAAAGCACAGTATAGCGGTTCATTTCGGAAATTGCAACTAAAATTGCAGTGAAATATAAAAAGAGCTGCCGTGAATGCGCACAGCAGCTCCAAAAATCGATCCAATGTTTACTTTTCCATCTGCATCACGCCGCGCCAGATCATCACTGTACAGAAAATCGTAACCAGCGACAAAAACGCCATGCCCATGGGATATTCCGCCCCGGCCTGATGCGCCGCCACAAATGCCGCAACCGTAGAGCCCACGGAAATCACCGCACAAATGCTCACCAGCGCCGCAATCATCTGGCAGACCTGTCGTTTTTTCATGCGGTTTCTCCCTTGTCCCGGGCAATCAGCAGCCGCAGGGCATCCACCGCCGTGGCAATGGCCTCCTCGGTGTCATAGCATTTGGGATCGTCCAGGCCCATCTCACGGCGGGTCTGATTGGCGAACACCATGAGAATGGCACCGACCCGCAGCCGACGGACCGCGCCCACAATAAACAGCGCAGCGGACTCCATTTCCGAGCATTTTGCGCCAGATTTAACCCAGGCGTTCCACTTGTTTTTCAGCTCATAGCCCACGGCCATGGAGTCGGGATCGTGCTGGCCGTAAAATGCGTCCTTGCACTGCACCACGCCCAGATGATAGCGGTTGCCCCGGGCCTTTGCCGCATCCCGCAGCGCCTCGGTGACCGTAAAGTCCGCCACCGCAGGGTATTCCATGGGGGCGTATTCCTTGCTGGTGCCCTCCATCCGGATTGCGCCTGTTGCAATCACCACATCGCCGCCCAGCACCTCGGGGTCCATGCCGCCGCTGGAGCCAACGCGAATGAACGTATCCGCGCCGCAATGGGCCAGCTCTTCCATGGCAATGGAGGCAGAGGGGCCGCCGATGCCCGTGGAGCAAACGCTGACGGTTTCGCCATTTAAGCTGCCGGTGTAGATTTTATATTCCCGGTTGTAGGCCACCAGATGATAGTCGTCAAAATGCAGGGCGATTTTCTCGCACCGTCCGGGGTCGCCGGGCAGAAGCACATACCGGCCCACATCGCCGGGCTTAATTTTCAGATGAAATTCCTCATCGGGAGAATAGACAAGCGCCATAACGATTGCCTCCTTCAAAATTCTAGGGCAACACCACACAAATGTGTCGATCTTCCGCCGCCAATTTATGCGGTATTGCCATGTTTCCTTCATTATAGCCCAGTTTCGTTTGGTATGCAAGGAAAAACTGCCCCGGAAGCAGTGCTCCCAGGGCAGCAGGATTTAAAATGCAATGGTACCGCCGTGCTGTTTGGCTGCGCCGATGAAGTCCCGGAACAGCGGATGGGCGCGGTTGGGCCGGGATTTGAACTCCGGATGGAACTGAACGCCCACAAACCAAGGCTCGTCGTGAAGCTCCACAATCTCCACCAGCTTTTCGCTGGGGCTCAGGCCGGCCAGGGTCAGGCCCTTCTCCTGGAGGATGTCGCGGTACTTGTTATTGAACTCATAGCGGTGGCGGTGGCGCTCATAGATCACTGGCTCGCCATAGGCCTTGTAGGTGAAGGTATCCTCGCCGGTGATCTTGCAGGGATATGCGCCCAGACGCATGGTGCCGCCCTTATCGGTGACGTCCCGCTGCTCAGGCATCAGGTCGATCACGGGATTCTCGGTGTCGGAGAGCTCGCTGGAATGGGCGTCGGGGATTCCGGCCACATGCCGCGCAAACTCCACCACTGCCATCTGCATGCCCAGGCAAATGCCGAAGAACGGAATATGATTCTCCCGGGCATAGCGAATGGAGGCAATCATGCCCTCGATACCCCGGTCGCCAAAGCCACCGGGCACCAGAACGCCGTCAACGCCGCCCAGATGCTCCGCTGCATTTTCGTCGGTCACCTGCTCGGAATCCACCCAGCGGATGTTGACGTTTACATCGTTTTCAATGCCGCCGTGGGTCAGCGCCTCTACTACGGACAGATAGGAATCGTGGAGCTGGACGTATTTGCCCACCAGGGCGATTTCCACGGAATCCTTGCAGGTTTTCGCCCGCTTGACCATAGCCGTCCACTCGGAAAGGTCCGGCTCGGGCACGTCAAGGTTCAGCCGGCGGCAGACCACCTTTGCCAGGCCCTCATCCTCCAGCATCAGCGGGACCTCATAGAGAATGGGGGCGTTGAGGTTGGGAATCACCGCATCGGGCTGGATATTGCAGAACAGGGAAATCTTATTGCGGATGTCCTCGGTGATGGGCTGATCCGCCCGGCAGACGATCACATCCGGCTGAATGCCGATGGACAGCAGCTCCTTGCAGGAATGCTGGGTGGGCTTACTCTTGAGCTCGTTGGAGCCGGGAATGGTCACCACCAGAGAAACATGGATGTACATCACATCTTCCCGGGGATTCTCCTGGCCCACCTGGCGAATGGCCTCCAGGAACGGCTGGGACTCGATATCGCCCACGGTGCCGCCGATTTCGGTAATCACCACATCGGTATTGGTGGACTTGCCCACCCGATAGATACGCTCTTTGATCTCGTTGGTAATGTGGGGAATCACCTGGATGGTGCGGCCCAGATAATCGCCGCTCCGCTCCCGGTTCAGCACCGACCAATAGACCTTGCCGGAGGTCACCGAGGAATTTACGGTCAAATTCTCGTCGGTAAAACGCTCATAATGCCCCAAATCCAGATCCGTCTCCGCGCCGTCGTCGGTGACAAACACCTCGCCATGCTGGAACGGGCTCATGGTGCCGGGGTCCACATTGAGATAAGGATCAAACTTCTGGATCGTCACCTTCAAGCCCCTTTGCTTGAGCAGACGACCAAGGCTTGCCGCCGTAATACCCTTGCCGAGGCCGGATACCACGCCGCCAGTCACGAAGATATATTTCACTGCCATCTTCTTCGCCTCCATCGTAAAATCATAAAATCACAAAATCACCTGCCTATTCTACTCTTTTGCCACTTTCTCGTCAAGAGCGGATATGTAGAAATATTCCGTCCATTTTCATGGGATTTTGGCAGCCGATTGTTCCGGCATAATCTCCCCCGTTCCCATAACATTCCGACAGGACTGGTTATTCACCGGAATATTCATAATTTGTTCACGATTCTGCGGAATCCTTCCATGGAAATCTCTCCGGAATTGCAACGAGTTTTTCACATTGTCCACAGAGTTATCCACAATTCCATCCCACTTTTCCACCAAGTCAAAAAGTGAATATCATGTTTACATAACACTTCTTTTCAGGCAATTCCCATGATTTTTCCCGACTTTCTATCATTCTGTCACTCTTTTTGAGGAATTCGGGGCTTTATTCGTTACACTCCCCGGTATTTTTGTAACCATTTTGTCAACCATTTTCTGTGGATAATTCGCCCGATTATACACCCGCGTATGCATGGAGCCGGAAAATCCCGCGGGAAATGGCCGGAAAACAAACCTGTTCATTTACAAGGAGTTTTTCACATTGTCCACAGAGTTATCCACAGTTTTGCAGTGCAGCCCGGCCCGGGAACATTCCGTATATGGCGTTGACATAACGGAAGACCGAAACCGCCGAATCTAATACCGCTTAAAACGTCAAATCCGTCAGTTCCTCCAGGGTCAGATCCTGGTGCAGCGCCCCGTTAATGGCATAGGCCAGCACCCGGGCAATCTCCCGCACCCGCCGGTCAATATCCCCAGAGGTAACGATCATGCCGGTGGACACTTTGCGAAGCTGCTCCTCCTCCACTTCCATCCCGGCCCGCTGAAACAGGTCCGAGGCCATGGTTGCCGCATCCGTCACCGTAGGCACCCCCAGAGCAATCACCGGACAGCCGATGGACTTCTGATCCAAGGCACTGCGCCGATTGCCAATGCCGGAGCCCGGGGAAATGCCCGTGTCGGAAATCTGTAGGGTGCTGCACAGCCGCCCCGTGTCCCGTGCCGCCAATGCGTCCACTGCAATCACCGCCGCTGCACCGATGCGCTCGGCTAAAGCCCGGACCGTCTCCGCACTTTCCACCCCGGTGGTGCCCAAAACCCCGGGCACCGTTGCGGATACCGGGCGAAATTCCCCAAATGTCTCCGGTACCGCCGTCACCATATGCCGGGTCACCAGAATATGATCGGCGGTCAGCGGCCCAATGGCGTCGGGGGTCACCTCCCGATTACCCAGCCCCGCCACCAAGACCGGCAGCCGATTGGGCAGCTTCAGCATACCTTGCAGATAGTCGGAAATGCAAGCCACGGCGCTGTCAAAGCTCCCCTTCTCTCGGCGGAGCACGCTGCCCAGCTCCACGGTTACATAGGTGCCCTTGGGCTTTCCAATGGCCTGCTCTCCGGCCTTTGAGGTCACCGTCACCACCGTCGCCTCGGTGCCGTGACGGTTCTCCCGCTGCACGCATACGCCCCGGGGCAGTCCGCCCTCCTGTTTTAGTTCTCCCGCCCGCTCTAGGGCCAGGTCCGTCCGAATTTCCATGGGTATCCCCTCCTTACGCCCCCTAGTTTCCCACCCGACCCCAACATTTAGTCCCTTCCCCGGAAGAAAACCACAATATTTTTTGAAAAAATCAAAAATAGCTCTTGATTTTCTTCCAAATACCGTGTATAATCTAACCCTGCATGGTAGTGAGCTAGGCATATTGTGCCTTTTTACTGACCTTATAAATTCGAGATGTGGAGGAGGTGTTTTTCGTGCCTAACATTAAATCTGCCAAGAAGAGAGTGCTTGTCGCCAAAGCTGCTAACGACACCAATAAGGCAAACAAGTCTCTGCTGAAGACCAACGTAAAGAAGTTCGAGGCTGCCGCTGCTTCCGGTGATAAGGAGGCTGCTGCCGTTGCTGCAAAGGTCGCCATTGCCACCATCGACAAGTCCGTGGGCAAGGGTATCCTCCACAAGAACACTGCCGCTCATAAGAAGAGCAGCATTGCTCAGAAGCTCAACACCCTCTAATGGAGCATAAAGCACCGCTTCAAGCATTTGCTTGAGGCGGTTTCTTTTGTTTTCGGCAACACCACGCAAATGTGTCGGGCTTCAGCCGATCATTTCCGCCGGAAAAGCGTTATTTTTTCTCGAAATACACAAAGCATTCCATCGAAAACTGCCTTTTTCCGACGCAAAATCTCAGGCTGAATCCTCGCCGCCAATTTGCGTGGTATTGCCTTTTTATTTTCTAACTGATACTTCATTTCCGTTCTGTACATCCGCCGGACTTTGATGTATAATGGAAGCACATTTTGCATTAAAACTGCCTGGAGGTTAAACATATGAATTACGCAGAGGAATCCCTAAAGCTTCACTATCAGTGGAAGGGCAAGCTGGACACCGTTCCGAAAATGAAGGTAGAAAACAGCGACGACCTTTCCCTGGCCTACACCCCCGGCGTCGCCCAGCCCTGCATCGAGATTCAGAAGAATCCCAGCCTCAGCTATGAGCTCACCGGTCGGGGCTATACCGTTGCAGTCATCACCGACGGTTCCGCCGTTCTGGGCCTTGGCGATATCGGTCCCGAGGCCGGCATGCCTGTGATGGAGGGCAAATGCGTGCTGTTTAAGGCATTTGGCGGCGTCAATGCCATTCCCCTGTGCGTGCGCACCAAGGATGTAGACGAGTTTGTAGACGCAGTGGCGCTGCTGGCCGGTTCCTTCGGCGGCATCAACCTGGAGGATATCTCCGCGCCCCGGTGCTTTGAAATTGAGGAAAAGCTCAAGAAAAAGTGCGATATTCCCATTTTCCACGACGATCAGCACGGCACTGCCATTGTGGTGCTGTCCGCCATGCTCAACGCATTAAAGGTTGTGGGCAAGAAAATTGAGGACATTAAGGTTGTCACCTCCGGCGCAGGTGCTGCGGGCATTGCGATTATCAAGCTGCTGATCTCCATGGGCCTCCGGAACGTCATCATGTGTGACCGCACCGGCGCGATTTACGAGGGCCGCGAGAATCTCAACCCCGCCAAAGAGGAAATCGCCAAGATCACCAACCGGGATCTCGAAAAGGGTTCGCTGAAGGACGTGATCCGCGGCGCTGACGTATTCATTGGCGTATCCTCCCCCGGCACCGTCACCCCGGAGATGGTGAAGACCATGGCTCCCGGTGCAATCCTGTTCCCCATGGCCAACCCCACACCTGAGATCATGCCCGACGAAGCCCTCAAGGCAGGCGCTGCTGTGGTTGGCACCGGACGGAGCGACTTCCCCAACCAGATCAATAACGTGCTGGCCTTCCCGGGCATTTTCCGTGGCACCTTCGACGTTCGTGCCAGCGAGATCAACGATGAGATGAAACTGGCTGCCGCCTATGCCCTGGCAGACCTGGTTTCCCCGGAAGAGCTCTCCCCCAACTATATCATTGTGCCCGCCTTCGACCCCAGAGTGGGCCCCGCCGTGGCAAAGGCTGTGGCAGAGGCCGCGAAGAAGTCCGGTGTCGCTCGTATTTAATGGAATCCCAAACAGGGCAGCCTGGTGCTGCCCTGTTTTTTTGGAGGTAACTGTTCATGGCGCTGACCGATCCCGTCACCGTATTAAAAGGCGTTGGTGCTTCCCGGGCCGCACAGCTGGAAAAGCTGGGCATTGTCACCCTGGAGGACCTCATTCACTACTATCCCCGGGACTATGAGGACCGGACAAAGCTGGTCACTCTGTCCCAGCTGACACCCCAGGAGCCTGCCTGCTTCCGGGCCATGGTGCTCTCCGCCCCCCGCACCAGCTATGTGCGCAAGGGGCTCACCTATACCCGCTGCGCCATCTCCGATGATACCGCCAAGCTCCGCATCACCTGGTTCAATCAGCCCTGGATGAGTCAAAATCTCAGTCAGGGCACGGAATACTATTTCTACGGCAGCCTTTCCGGGGATGATCGGAAGTATGAACTGACCAATCCCGTGGTAGAACAAATAGAAGCGCCCCCTACCGCCACCCGGTGCATCATTCCCGTCTATACCCTCACCAAGGGCCTGACCTCCCGGATGCTCCAAAGCCTGATTTCCGCGGCCATGGAGCGGTGCCAGGGGGAACTTACCGACCAGCTTCCCGCCGAAATTCTGGCGCAGGAGCAGCTGATTCCCCTGTATCAAGCGCTGGTGGAGGTACATCATCCCACCACCGCGCAAGCCCTGTCCGAGGCACGGCGGCGGCTGATTTTCGAGGAATTCTTCCTGTATTCTCTGGGTTTGGGACTCATGAAGGCCCGGCGGGGGCAGGAAAGCCACTATCCATGTACAAAGCCTGTTCCCCAGTATTTTTATGACAGCCTCTCTTTTGACCTGACCCACGCCCAAAGCCGCTGCCTCCAGGAGATTTCCGATGATCTGCTCTCCGGCAGCCCCATGAACCGGCTGGTGCAGGGTGACGTTGGCTCCGGCAAAACCATGGTGGCCCTGGGCGCTATGCTTCAAGCAGTGGAAAATGGCTATCAGGCGGTGCTCATGGCCCCCACAGAGCTTTTGGCGGACCAGCACTATCAAAACTTCTCTGACATTCTCGCGCCTCTGGGCATTCCCTGCGTGCTGCTCACCGGCTCCACTCCCACTGCCCAGCGCCGGCGAATCCTGGACTATATTGCAGTGGGTGCGGCGAAAATCATCGTGGGCACCCATGCGCTGTTTTCCGGCACCGTGGATTTTTATAATCTCGGGCTGGTGGTCATTGACGAGCAGCATCGGTTTGGCGTTCGGCAGCGGGCCGCCCTGGCTGCAAAGGGCAATGCGCCCCATATGCTGGTGCTGTCGGCAACCCCCATCCCCCGAACGCTGGCGCTGATTCTCTATGGCGATTTGGACGTGTCCGTCATTGATGAGCTGCCTCCGGGACGGCAGCCGGTGGAAACATTTTTGGTGAGCTCCGGCTATCGGGCGCGGCTCAACGGTTTTATCCGAAAGCAGGTGGA
>CAVJLG010000059.1:55586-60107 GCA_963650135.1 Barnesiella intestinihominis
ATCATATTCTATCCACCATGACCCGCCGGGGTCCGGATCAGGAGGGCAGCTTTTTCGACGGGGCCTGTGCCCTGCTCCACCGCCGCCTGTCGGTGATCGATCCCGGCCATGGCCAGCAGCCCATGACCATTGACGGCAAAACCATCGTCTATAACGGTGAGCTATACAACGCCCCGGAGCTGCGTCAGGAGCTTATCGGGCTGGGCGAAACCTTTGACACCGCATCGGACACCGAGGTATTGCTTCGGGCCTATCTCCGCTGGGGGGATTGCTGCCCGAAAAAGCTCAACGGTATTTTTGCGTTTGCAGTCTACGACCCAAGCCGCCGTCGCCTGTTTCTTGCCCGGGACCCCATTGGTGTAAAGCCCCTGTTTTATGCCCAGCGAGGCGGCAGCCTGTTCTTTTCTTCGGAGCTCAAGAGCCTATTGTGTTTTCCGGAGATTTTGCCGGTGGTGGACGCCCGTGGGCTCTATGATCTGCTGTTTCTCGGGCCGGGCCGAACGCCGGGGTATGGGGTATTCCGGGGCGTTTATGAGCTGGAGCCGGGCACCTGCGGCTATTTCGACGAAACCGGGCTCCATGTCAGCCGCTATTGGCAGCTCCACGACGCGCCCTGCACCGATACGTTTGAGGAAGCCAGCGAGAAGACCCGCTATCTGTTGGAGGATTCCATTCGGCGGCAGCTGGTATCCGATGTGCCAATTGGAACGTTCCTGTCCGGCGGCCTGGATTCCTCTATCATCTCCTCGGTGGCGGCCAAGAACTTGGGCACCCTCGACACATATTCCGTAGATTACCGGGACAACGCCCGCTATTTCAAGGCCACCCATTTTCAGCCCAATTCCGACAGCGACTATATCGGTCTGATGGAGGATTATCTGGGTGCCAACGGGCACCGGATCATTCTGGACACCGACGAGCTGGTCAGCGCCCTGTTCGAAGCGGCAGAGGCCCGGGATCTTCCCGGCATGGCGGATGTAGACAGCTCCATGCTGCTTCTGTGCCGCGCCACAAAGAAGACCTCCACGGTGATTCTGTCCGGAGAATGCGCCGATGAAATTTTCGGCGGCTATCCCTGGTACCGTGACCCGGAAATTCGGGCGGTCAATGGCTTCCCCTGGGCCCAGACCACGGACTATCGGGCATCCTTTGTGACCCCGGAACTACTCAGTTGGCTTGATCCCAGAGAATTCGTGGACAATCGCTATCAAGAAACCCTGCGGCAGGCGGAAATTCTCCCGGGCACCGACCCCTTGGAACAACGCATGAAGGAAATGATGGTGCTGAACCTTCGCTGGTTTATGCAGACGCTATTGGACCGCAAGGACCGCATGAGCATGTGGTCGGGTCTGGAGGTGCGTGTGCCCTTCTGCGACAAGCGGATTGTGGAATACCTCTACACCGTGCCCTGGAGCTACAAGGACTATCAAGGCCAGGAAAAGGGCCTACTGCGCCACGCCTTCCGGGATATGCTGCCAACGGAAATCGCCGCCCGGAAAAAGAGCCCCTATCCTAAGACCTGGAACCCCGATTATATGGCGGCAGTTTCCCGGCTTCTGCGGGAGGAATTAGAGGACCCGCGCTCTCCCCTGCTGGATTTTCTGAATAAAGATGCGCTTTTGAACCTGTGCCAGGAAAACCGCAGCATCCCCTGGTACGGGCAGCTGATGACCACGCCCCAGACCATCGCCTATTTCCTCCAGCTGGCCCATTGGATGCGGAAGCGGAACGTGGAAGTGGTATTTTAATGTCTTAAATTTCGGCGCTTTCCGATTGGGAGAGCGCCGTTTTTTTGAAATCGTGCAACATTTTTGGAAGTTACGGCGTTCCTATGGGTGAGCGCGCCAAACAGAAAAAGGAGGGATGAATATGGTAGGAATCGGTATGGAACTGTCCCGTCCCGGCAAGGAATCCGACGCACAGCTGCTCCAGCGGATGCAGCGCGGGGATGACAAAGCCCTGGGCCTGCTGATGGAGCGATATGGCGGCTATGTCTATCGGATCATCGCCAACGTTCTGCTCACATCCGGCACCGCAGCCGACGCCGAGGAGCTGACCTCTGACACCTTTTATGCGGTCTGGAGCCATGCGGCCACCATCGACGCCCGGAACATAAAGGCATATCTCGCCGTTACCGCCCGAAATAAGGCGAAAAGCTTTCTGCGGAAGCACCGGGAGCTGCCCATGGATCTCGATACGCTGCCCCTGTCCGACGGCCTGAGCCTGGAGGATCACGCCCTGGAGCAGGAGCTAAAAGCCGTCCTCAAACGGGCCATTGACAAAATGCGCCCCCAGGATCGGGACATTTTCCTCAGATACTACTATTACATGCAAACCACCCAGCAAATCTCCCAGCTTTTGAACATCCCCCACAGCACCGTCCGAACGCGGCTGGTGCGGGGACGAAAAACGCTGAAAAAACTACTGACTAAGGAGGGATTGGTATGAATCCACGGATCACCGACCTGCTGGACGACTATGTGGATACCTCTGTCCAGCTCTTTCCCCCGGATCAGGTGCTTCGGGGCACCGGCTCCGGCAAGAATAAATCCCCAACTGTCCCACCATCCCATCATCGGATGAAAAAGCCGCTGGTTGTGGCCGCCGCCCTGCTGCTGGTGCTCACGGGCATTGCCGTTGCAGGCTTGAAGCTTTCCAATGTCGGCAGCACCGGAACATCCCTGAACGCCCCGGAAGCCGAAACAGCGGATGCCCCAGCCGCGCAGGATTCCGGCTGGACCGCCGAAAGCTCCATGGAAGAGTCCACACCGGCGCAGGAGGACATTGTCCTGGACGACACCAACTCCGTAATCGTCACCAGCGAGGCCACCGGGCTTTCCATGCGAGTGCCCACGGAATTTCAGGACGGACTGAAAACCGACCACAGCCTCGATCTCGAAGCTGCACTTGGTGGAACGTATCATTGGGACGGAATCTTTACCTTTTACGATACCAGCAACCAGGACGGCTATTACGGGATTGTTTTTAACATTGACGCTTGGGAGCAATCCGCGTTTGACTCTTATCTCAGCGATTCGTTTATGCGTTATACCTTTGATCTGAACAGTGCAGTGGTTGGCACAGACGGAACCACCTACTACAATATGCTCCAGTTTGGCAATCCGATCACCAACGAATTCCCGAACTTCAACGCCTCCAACCTGGACAGCGCAAAATCCTATTATGAACACCTGAAATATGCCATTCCCATGGTGAACAGCTTCATCGAGCTAAACGGACTGGACCCCGTGGAAACCGGTCTGGACGGCTGGGACGAGCTGTTCCGTCAGCGAATGCTGGAACCCATGGAGGAACTGATTTCCCAACTGGAAAACGAGACTCCGCAGCAGGATACCCAGGAAGCAGAGGAAACAGAGCAGACAGCGAACTACGCAGAGCTGGACCTGTCTCTGGCAAAGGATCTCCATTACACGCAGCCGAACATATTTGAAGAATCCTACACCACCCTCACCAGCACCACCGGCCTTCGCCTTAACGTGACGTCCGCATGCGTCGATGCCGGGGAATTTTACGTTGACAGTACCATTACGCTGGAAAATGAATTCAGCTGTGATATCGACGTGGTATTTGCCGCCTATGACCAGCATAATTTGGATTCCGGCGGGCTTCTGTGGGCCATCATCGACGGTTCGCCCGAAAGTATGCCGCTGGAGCTGCCGGACGGGTACCAGTGGGATGTGATTGGGCAGCTGGACGGAGAAACCTATTCCATCATCATGCCCACAGCGGACAATTTGCAATACAATGAAAACAGCCTTCCTGCCGTAACATCCTATGACTATCACATCAACGCACAATCCTGGAATCTGTCCGAAGTGATTCGCGCAGTGACCAACTATACCCCATATGAGGACGGAACGCAAGACTGGGAGCGAGATTATCAGAAGCTGGTTTGCGACCCGGTTTATGACCGCCTAAGCGAGCTGGAGCAGGCACGTCAGAACAGCCTCCAGCCCATTGATTCCAGCCTGAACCTCCCTGCCGCTGAGGACGCCGACGGCGACGGTCTGCTCACCGCTGAGCTGAACATCCCCATAGAAACGGAATACGGCACCGCCATTCTCCAAAAGTTCACCCTGGACCCGAGCACTTTGGAATTCAGCTGGTATACCGACCTCTCCGGGCTGACCGGTTCCTTTGCCGAATACGGAAGCGACCTCTCCACCGCCCTGAAAGAGCGCGAGGGATTCCAAGCGGAATTTACCAGTGTTTGCAACACCGTACAGGAAGTCATATTGAACAGCATGCTGGTTTACCCGGACAATTCCCACGTTTGTCTGGGCACCGGTGAGCTAATTGCATGCGGAACCCAGAGCTACCGCTCCTATGACACCCTTGGGGGAGCCACCCAATTCCCCACCAGCGCCGAAAATCCCAGCTGTTTGGAAATCGGCGGCGTGACCTATTCTCTGAGCTAATCCAAACATACCAAAACCGCCCCGGTACGTGATATGTACCCCCAATACTGGACACCCGGTATTGGGGGTATTGCTATATGAA
>CAVJLG010000060.1:0-2043 GCA_963650135.1 Barnesiella intestinihominis
AGGACCACCGGGACCGCCAGGACCACCGGGACCGCCAGGACCACCGGGACCGCCAGGACCACCGGGACCGCCAGGACCACCGGGACCGCCAGGACCACCGGGACCGCCAGGACCACCGGGACCGCCAGGACCACCGGGACCGCCAGGACCACCGGGACCGCCAGGACCACCGGGACCGCCAGGACCACCGGGACCGCCAAAGCCGGGGCCGTCCGGCGCAAAGAATGTATGCAGAAGTTCCATAATTCGTATACCTCCTTCATTTCGGTGCCTCCATCATATCACACTTTTCCCCACCGCGCAATGGTGCGGAGTCAAAACATCTATAAAAATGTCGGGACTTCTTTTCTCCCGGGAAAAGCTGTGATATAATAATGCACAATGAGCGGTATCCATTCCACTCGATTCCCAAAGGAGGCGCTTTTATGAAACGAACCGATTTCGGCAATGCAGCCATTCTCCGCTGGCTGAGTTATTTTTCGGAATATGACGAGCTGGATCTGGCCACCCTGCTGATTCTGGATATCACCCGGCAGAACAAAAACCTGATTCCCGCCGTCCAGTCCACCCGCCAGGTGATGGTACTCACCGACGCCGGGCACCCCAACATCTTCTATGACATGTGGGACGCCGGTCTGGGGGACTGCGATATCCTTTATAACGAGGGCAGCGAGCCTTCCGGCCCCATCAAGCACGATAAATTGCAGGACATGATTGACCGCGGCATCAATGCCCCCGCTGCCATGCTGATTATCAACGAGAATTACCGGAGCACCTATCAGATTGGTCTGGATAATCAGCGGTTTTGCGCAGGTTCCATCCGCTATGTCAGCAGTGAAATCCGTTCTGTGATTATGTCCAAGCTCCAGGTAGAGCTCCGGGACACCATTCTTACCGTAGGCGCTGCCAGCATTGCCGTAGAGGCCGCCCTGGTAGCAGCCGAGGGCACCATCATCGCCGTGGAGCACAACTCCAGCGACCTTGCCACCATGGAGGAGAACGCAAAGGACTTTGGCCTCAACAACGTCACCTGTCTCGGCAGCGTCAGCGATTCTGCCCGGCTGCCGGTGCCTTCGCTGGCATTCCTGGTGGCATCGGAGCATACCGCCAACGAAATCGCATTCCTGCTGGGCCGGAATCCCGAGATGCGGATTTTTGTCTACACGCTGGACTTCCATCAGCTTTCGGCGCTTCCCAGCATTTTCTCCAATCAGGGCCTTAAAATCCATGAGATGGTGCAGGTGGGCGTTTCCCGGCTCAACAGCAAGGGAACCTTCGACCGGGAGCCCGCGCCCTGGCTGATTTCCGGGCAGCGATAAGCCGTTGTTTTCCCGTATCAAAGAGAGCCGCAGCCTGCTGATGGGACTGGCCATCCTCGGGGTTGTGATCTTCCATGCCCCCTTTGTGATTTCCCATTATAAGCTGCGGGTGATTCATGACAACCTGTGCTGCGGCGTAGATTTATTCCTGTTTTTCTCCGGCCTGGGGGCCTGCCATTCCATCCGCTCCCACGGGGGCAAGGGGTATCTCAAAAAACGCATGAGCCGGCTTCTCCCGGGATTGGTTCCGATTTTACTGCTCTGGAGTCTGCTGATGCATTTCCTTGGGTACTTAAACTGGAAGGAATTCTTCGGCAGCATCACCCTGATTGGCTGGTGGCTGGGGCAAACAAAGCAGCTTAACTGGTATTTCTCCGCAGTCTGGGCCTTTTTCCTGGCTGCCATTCCCCTTTATTGGCTGTTTTGCCGGACGAAGCATCCTGTGGCGCTGTGGTTGGTGCTGTGCATCATCACCGTGGTAGTACAATGGATTTTCCCGGGCTATAAGGCCAGCATGCTCATGTGCCGGGCTATGGTATTTCTCACCGGCATGCTGTTTGGTCGGCTGGAGCAGTTAAAATGCCCCCACGAAAACCAAATTCGGCTGATTTCTTATCTATGGCAATACCGCACAGAAAAACAAAACGAAGCCAAATTGTGATATAATGAACGCATGGATAAACAGATGACAATATCCGCATTCAGCGATGAGTTGGCGCAGGTG
>CAVJLG010000061.1:0-66941 GCA_963650135.1 Barnesiella intestinihominis
TCAGCAAGAACTCCGGTTTTCTTGAGTTGAAAACCGGAGTTCTTTGACAAACTGAGCCGCCTGCCGTATTTCCTACGGCAGGCGGCTGTTGCGTATCAAGAGAAGTTATAGGGTCATGCCCACATCGAAGGCGTCCCGGATGGCCTGCTGTACCGTGCCCACCCGTTTTCCGTCGCCGATGATGGTGTAGGGAATCCCCGGGAGAATCAGGCTTTCAGCCAGGGCGGTTTTGGAACGGAAGCCCACGCAGAGCACGGCGCTGTCTGCGGGAATGGCGTGGGAATCGCCTGCTGCATCCAAATAGGTGACGGCGGTTTCGGTAATGCCGGTGCAGCGTCCGCCGGTGATACAGCGGAGGTTTTCCCGTTCGTTCAGCTCAATATCCATGGCCCACTTGTAGGTAAACCAGGCGTCCGGGGCAATTTTATCCTGCATCTCTAGAATGGTCACGTTTTTTCCCAGCTGAGCCAAATGAATGCCGGTTTCTGCACCCACCTGGCCGCCGCCAATGATGACCACATTTTGGCCCAGCCTATCCTCGTGGCCAAATACCTCCGGCGCGGTTACGGCACGCTCCACGCCGGGGAGGGAAATCACCAGCGGATCAGCGCCCACCGCTAGAATTACATGGTCGGGATGCTGGGCGCTAAGCAGCTCCGGGGTAGCCGGGGTACCCAATTTCACGGTGATGTCCCGTTTTTCTACCTGGCGGATGAGATAATCCTTAAACCGGCCAAGATCCCGCTTAAACTGCGCATAATCTGCAAAATTCAACTGCCCGCCTAAGTGGTCGGAGGCCTCAAACAGGGTGACATGATGGCCGCGGTCATGGAGATAGATGGCTGCCTGCATGCCGGCAGGTCCGCCGCCCACAATGGCAATGGTTTTGCCGCCTTTGGTGGGGAGAATGTATTGCCCCAGCTGATCTTCAATGCCGATTTCCGGATTGACGGAACAGACAAAATGATCGTAATAGCAAGCGCCGTCATGACATTTAAAGCACTTGATGCAGGGCCTTACATCTTCGCTCCGCCCGGCATAGGCCTTGTTTCCAAGCTCCGGGTCCGCAATGACGCCCCGGGCGATGGAGACAAAGTCCGCCTTGCCGCTGGCAATGATCTCCTCGGCCTGCTGGAGATTTTGAATGGCGCCAATGGCAACCACCGGGATGTTTGCCCCGGATTTCTTAATGGCCTCGGCATATTTGACGTTTGGGGTATCCGGGAGGAAGCCGGAGGGATGGGTGGTGGTAAAATACCGGGCGTTATTCATGCCGCAGGAGCAGTGGAGCAGGTCTACCCGGCCCTCTAGGAGCTTGACAAACTCGATGGATTCCTGAACGGTAATGCCTTCCGGGTCCACCTCGGAGACGGAGAACCGCAGCTCAATAAGAAAATCTTTTCCACAGCGGCGCTTGATTTCGTCGATAATCATCAGGGGATACCGGGCGCGGTTTTCCAGGCATCCGCCAAATTCATCGGTTCGGTGGTTGTACCGCTGGGAGAGAAACTGCCCCCATTCGCCGCCGTGACCGATGTGGAACATACACATATCAAAGCCCGCTTTTTTGACGATTTCAGCGGCGTCTCCGAACATTTTGACCTTCTTTTCAATGAGTTCCCGGGGCATTTCCACACTGTCCCGTCCAAATTTCGTTAGGCCCGGCCCTACGGCATAGTATTGGTCATAGCGATATTGGTCGGAGAGCTGCATAGAGGCCACGGCGCCAAAATGATGCACCCGTGCGGCGAGCTTGTAGAGGCTCCGCAGTCCCTCGGTGGTGTAGGGATTCACATGGAGGTGGCTGCCGTCGGATTTCATGTCGGGATTCACCTGAACGCCGGTGCAGGTGACCATGGCAGCGCCGCCCTTTGCACGGTTTCCAAAGTGGGTGATGACAGCCTCCTGAAAGCTGGGCTCCCCGTGCTGGAGGGCGTGTACACCGGTGGGAGCAGTGAAAATGCGGTTTTTAAACAGCGTATTTCCTACTTTCATGGGGGAGAGCAGATGGGGATAGGGGTTCATGATGGGGCCTCCTCAATATGCAATATAGTTGGGCTTTGCGGTGCGGTACTGTGCCACCAGAGCGTCCCAGTCCTTGGGCAGCCGAATTTTGGCGCAGGAGGGACCGCCGTGGTCGCCGCCGCCGCCCAATACAGTGACCATGCAGCCCGCCTGTCCGCCCGCTACCGTCAGGAACATATGGTCCGTGGACCAGAAGGTGCGGGTGGAAGCGTCCATGTCCAGAGGAAGGTCCACGGTTTTGGGCGGATGGTTGTTCTGAATCAGCCACTGGAGGTCCACGTCCTTTGCGGGCTTTCGGGTGTATTCCACAATGTAAGACAAAATCCGCTCCTTCGTCCAGCCGGCATCGGCCATCATCTTGGCGCATTTGGGGGTCAGAATCACCGCAAGGCCCGGGTCCCAGCCGTAGGGGTCCATTTTGCACAGGGCCTTGAGGACGGCGGGAACGGTGGTGCAGGTGGAAACCCGATGCTCCTGGGGCCAGAACATGGTCACAGCGGAATCTGCCGCGTCAAAGCCAAGGTCCATATGCAGAGGCTGCCAGGGGTTATGGTCCGGGTCGTCGCCCATGGCAAAGCCCAGCCGGAATTCGTGGCCCATTTCGCTGAGGTCCTCCACCCCGGGCCGAACGCCGCCGATGTTCATCATGATATATCCAAAGGCACGGGCAATGGTGGTATTGGCCCGGAAGGCGGGAGTTAGGGCGTGGTCGGCAGTATTAAAGCCAATGTCGCGGGTGATTTTGCCGCTGAGGGTCAGAACCGGCCCCCAGGTGGACTGACTACAGCACCAGCCCTCCAGATAAATCCGCGGGTCCATGGCGGCCTCTACTGCGGCGATGAGTACGGGGAGATAAATGGGCAGACAACCGGCCATCACGGCGTTGACGGCAATTTTCTCCACGGTGGCCAGACCCATCATCGGCGGGATTTTGGCGACAACATAATCCGGGGGAAGATCGGTGCCCCGGAGCATTTCGTCCACGGCCTTCCGAGTGGGCAGCTTAATGGGGGTGCCGTTGGTCCAACCATAGGAATAGAACTGGTCGGAAATCTCATCGGGGGTGCCGGTGAAGGTCTTGGTGGCCAGGTCCTGACTGGCGGGGGTGGGGTGCAGCTCTTCCTGAGTAAGGGGCTGGGTCAAACCGGCAATCAGCTGGCGGACCAGGTCCTCGGTGCCCGCCCCCATGTTTTTCTCAGTCTGGGCCAGGTCAGAGCGCCCAAAGATGTCCAGTACCTCCGGCTGGAATGCTACGGTTCGCAGTCCGGGCACACAGCGGGCCTTTACCCCCCGCAGTCCTGCGGAATAGGTCCGGGGCACCACAGCCATTACCGTGGGCTTTCCCTGCTGCTCCATATAGGCGGCGTTATAGCCCAAAAACAGCGACGAAGAGGGCACCGCACCATAGAAGGCCAGCACGCAGTCCACGCCGGAGAGCCACGCGTCAAATTCCGGCTTGACAGCGGTATCTTTGGCAATATCGGTAGTTTCGGCCATGTAGCGGAAATAGGAGAATTTTGCGTCCGGGTACTGGGCCCGGATGTGCTGTTCCACCACCTGAAGCATAAAGGTTGCAACATTCATAAAATCCCCAAACATGCCAATGGTTTTGCCGTTCAGGGTATCCATCCGGGGGCTGAGGCCAAACAGCTGGGACTGGTCTACCTCGGCCCAGGGACTTAAAACCGTCTGTTTCATACAAATACCTCCTGTGATTTCTCACAGAAGGTATTTGCAATTTTCGTGCCATATGGTGGCCGTTCACCCCTGAATCCCGTGCTTTTTTAGCTTGCCGTAGAGGGTAGAACGGCTGATGCCCAAAAGTCGGGCGGCTTCGGAATAATTTCCGCCGGTTTCTTGCAGGGCCAGCCGAAGCTGCTGTGCTTCTGTTTCCCAAAGGGATGGAATGTGCGACGGAGGGGGTGCGTTGGGCGCGGGGGCAGACGCTGCATTGGATACGGCCACCTGATTGCCCTGGTTGTCATAATGCACCTGCTTCCGGGTTGGCTCCGGCATGGGATCATCGACGCTGCGGTATTCCTTGAGCTCCACCAGGTGGAACATCTCACCGGTGGCGTCATAGATATGCTTTTGGTCGATGATGGTGTTGGGATAGAGAAAATACAGGCGGTTGAGCACGTTTCGCAGCTCTCGGACGTTGCCGGGCCAATTGTAGTGGAACATCATATCCCGGGCATCCTGGGTGAATTCAAGATGCAGATGGTCCTGGCGCATAAAGTGTTCAATGAGCTTCGGGATGTCCTGCTTTCGGGCGCGCAGGGGCGGAATGTTGATTTCAAAGGTGTTCAGGCGATAGTAGAGGTCCATGCGGAACTGCTTTTTCGCTGCCATTTCTTTGAGATTTTCATTGGTGGAGGCGATGATTTTGGCAGTAAGGGGGATGGTGCGGCTGCCGCCAATGCGATCGAACTCCCGTTCCTCCAAAACCCGCAGCAGCTTACTTTGCAGGCTCAAATCCATTTCGCCGATTTCGTCCAGCAGCAGCACACCGCCGGCGGCCTGCTCAAATTTTCCCTTCTGCATGGTGTTGGCGCCGGTGAACGCGCCCTTTTCATGGCCGAATAGCTCGGATTCCAGCAGCTCCTTGGGAATGGCGGAGCAGTTGATTTTCACATAAGGGAGATTCCGCCCGCCACAATATTCCTGATAGATGCCGCCTGCGAGGATTTCCTTGCCCACGCCGGTTTCGCCAATCAGCAGTACCGGGTGGGGCGAATGGGCAATTCGGTGGCACTGCTCAATCATGGTAAGCACCTGGGGACTGTCGCCAATAAAATCGGAAAACCGATAGCCGGAGCGCCGCTGACGGGCCTGGGCCTCGGTGGGATACTGCCGCTCCTGCTCTTCAATGGCGCGCTTGAGAATTGCCATGGATCGGAACAGCACCAGAACCGCAACACCGGTGACGCTTCCTTCCCAGACCACGGGAATGATATTGGTCAGGAGCCGCTGGCTGCCGATCTGCATGGAAATGCCCATGCGCCGCTGACCGGTTTCCAAAACGCCGCGAATCGGGGTGCAGTCGTCAATCCGGAGCGTTTCCACGGAGGCCCCAGTGCATTCCTGGAGGCTTTGCCCGGTGAGCGCCTGAAATCCCTGGGTGAGATAGAGAATGTTTAGGTTTTGATCGACCAAAAGGGCGGCGTCTACGGCGGCTTCCAGCAGATGATCTACTAAAATATGCCCTTCTGCGGTGCTGAGCTGGGGAATTTCAAAAGCTTCTGTCATCACAATTTCTCCTATAGTGTATCAAATCTGCACATATGTACAATTATAACACAGTTTACACCCGCTTGCGAGCGGAAGCCGGTAAAATTCCCAGCTCAGCGCGGTATTTTGCTACGGCACGGCGGGAAATGGTGATATGTCGGGCGGCCAGCAGGGAAACAAGCCGTTCATCGCTGCTGGGATGGGCGGAATCCTCCGCGGAAATCAGCTGCTGAACGGCGGATTTAATGGTTTCCCGGCCCATGGTGGGGTTTTGCCCGGCGCTGCGGCTGAAAAAGCTGCTCATGGGGAGAATGCCCCGGGGACATTCGATGTACTTATCCCGGACAGTGCGGCTGACGGTGGATTCATGGACCTCCAGCTCTTCGGCCACATCCCGAAGGGTCATTTTTTGCAGCGACCCGCCCAGTAAAAAGGCCTGCTGCCGTCGGGCGATGACCTGGCCGCAGCGGAGCATGGTACTTTGCCGATTGCCCATGTCCCGAATAACCTGCTGGAGCTGTGAGAGCTTTTTGCGGAGGTATTGTTGTACTTCCGGGTCCGGCTCCTGCTCCAGCATTCGAAGGTACTGGTCGTTGATTTGCAGGCTGGGGGAGGCGGTTTCGTTCCCGGTGACCACAAGCTGACCGTCCTGCTCCCGAATATAAAGGTCGGGCCGGACGTAAATCACAGCATCTCCCGAGGAAAAGCCGTTGGCGGGATAAGGAGAAAGACTACGAATTTGCTTCAATGCTGCATCTATATCGGCGGTGGAGGCACCAAGCTGCCGGGAAAGCTTCGCGGAGGAAGCGGTCAGATTCAATCCATAAGTCTGAAGCAGCCTTTGCGCAAGCGCAGTGGCAGGCTGGCGCTGAAGCTGGAGCAGCAGACATTCGGTGACGTCCTTGGCCCCGACTCCGGCGGGCTCCAATGATTTTAAAGTGGTTAGGGCCAGATTGGCGGCAGCAAGGTCCGTTCCGGCCAATTGAGCCAATTCTCTGGCGGTGCCGGGGTAAAAGCCATGGTCGTCCAGACAGTTGATCAGCACCAGCAGGGTATGGGACAGGGAGTTGGACAAAGATTTTGTCATGAGCTGTTCCCGAAGGAAATCTGCCAGGGTGCAGTCAGCGGGGGCGGCAATGGGAGCGGACTCCGAAGCCTCGTTTACATAATAGCTCCGATTTTGCCGGTCCGACTGCCGAAGCCAACGAAGCTGCTGCACAAAATTACCCGTATTAGTGGGCTGTGCTTCCTGGGGCCGCACCAGCTCTGCCATGGGATTTTCGCAGGAAAGCTCCACCAGATAGTCCTCCAGCTCTTTGGCGCTGTAGGACAAGATGGTCATGGTTCCAATGAGCTGCGGCGTAATGGTTTGCGTTGCTTTGATCTCTGCGGTAAGCTTCATGGCGGTCCCCTCCTAACATGTAGCCTCGCAAGTTCTGTGCCAATATAAGCTAGATTACCATAGAAATTCTGCGGCGGCAAGAAATCTATGAAAACTTTGGTGAAACTGCAAAAGGGAGTATGCCATAATTTTGACATACTCCCCAAGGATAAGCGCTGCTTATGCTTCCGGCTGCTTGATTACGGTACCGCGATTCATGACAAATTCCACATGGGAAAGGGCTTCGAAGGTTTCGTCAATTGCATCCTTTATCGCGATAATATTGGCCTGCTTTCCTGCCTCAATGGAGCCCACCTGATGGTCAATTTTGCAGAACTTGGCGGCGTTGATGGTGGCGGCATCGATGACCTCGGCAACGCTAAGTCCGGCGCGGTGTAACAGCTGCATTTCCCGCACGGGCATGGCTGCCACATGGGGCTGGGATTCCATGCGCATGGTGTCGGTGCCCACGCAGACCATGCCGCCTTTTTGGATGAACCGGGCGGTGTTGTCTACCACGGTAGCCTCCTGCTCGTCCAAATCCACCTTGGGCATGGGCGGCATATTTTTCGGCATGGGGGGCGGCGTGGCACCCTTGGGCATGGGCGGACGGGGGGCCTTGATGGTGCAGAGGGTAGGGCAAACCTTCACGCCCTGGGCTACCATCCGGTCCAGTAGCTCGTCGGGCATATGGTCCGTAGGCATATGGGCAAACTCGGGAATACCGGCGTCCAGCAGCCGGGGCACCAAATCGGAATCCAGCACATGGGCGGTACACCAGACCCCGCGTTCCCAGGCGGTGTCTGCAATGGCCTTGAGCTTCTCTACCGTGAGAACGGGGCTCTTCCCATCCATGCCGCGGCCCACGGAGGTCTTGATGCCGTCACAGCCCATGTCGATGAGCGCATTGACCGCTTTCACGGCGTCCTCCGGGGTTTGAACCCCATAGCCGGTTTCTGCGCCGTCGCTCATAATGTGGTTCAGGCCATGATACTCCGCCACAAACCGGCCCGCGGTGAGGCAATGGGCGCACTGGGGATTCTCGATGGTTTCCCGATACCGGAGAAACTCCTGAGTGGGATGCTCGGTGCGGTCATTGCCCATGCCAAGATCCCGGACGGTGGTAACGCCGGACTGGGCCCAGCTGCGAAGGGCGCGGTCATTATATTCAATGTCGCCGGTGACGATGTGCATGTGGGCATCAATCACACCAGGCAGAACCGCTGCATAGCCGCTCATGTCGATGATTTCGTCTGCGGCATCAAACAGGCCGATGCCGGAAATTACGCCGTCCTCCACCAGAATGTCGGCGTTGGGACCGGAGAAAATATTGCAGTTTTTCAGCAGTGTTTTCATATGGGCACCTCTTTACTTATGGACAATGTGTTCGTGCGGGAGCGGGCCCCATTTATCGGGATTGCTGCCCTCGTCGGGGTTAAAGGAGGAAATCCGGGCGGGCTCATCCGGGGGATAATAGGGGGATGGGGTGCGGCGGCAATCGGGGCACTCCAGGAAGTCCTTGTGATAGGGGGTCCGCAGCCAGCAGATGGGGCGAAGCTTTAGAATCTTCCATTCGCCGTTCTCCTTGACAAATTCGTTGTCGTATTTACCGGCAATCCAGAAGGCGGTGTCCTTTTTTGTCTTGGTTTCGGGATCGAAGACACGGTTGGTGTGGGGGCCGAAAATGTGCCACTGGCCCCAGGCATGGGTGCCGTCCTCGCTGATTTCAATCATAGGAGAGGAAATGGTGAGCATCAGCAGCAGGAACGCCCGATCCGTATTGGTGTTGGACATTTCCCCAACCTTAGGCGTGGTGTCGATCATGTTGCCGTGTTTATCCATCCGGCGGCCCATGGTGTACCAGACGCGCTTGACGTGCTCCTGGCCCTTGTATGCGCCGGAGTCCATGATCTCTACTCGCACATCCTCGTTGGTGTGGGTCCAGAGATCGTCCCATACGTCGGCGATTTTTCCGTTCTCCATATAGAAGATGTAACGGCTCATGAGGTTCTGCACTTCAACGGCGTCGGTGTGGCGGGAAAGGCGAGTCAGTTCCTTTTCCAGCGCGTCAATTTTTGCAAGCAATGCTTTTTCATCCATGGTGATAGTCTCCTTTCGGTGTTTCGGTTTCTGCCGGAATACTGTGCAAGTATTGTGCCAACTTTCCGGAGCGGGCTGGCACGGACATTGCAAGATATCAGGTATCCAAACCCGAAAGGAGATACTCAAATGAAAAAGAAGTTAGGTTCCCTTGCGCTAATCCTGTCGATTTTGGCGGGAATCCTGTCCGGATGTGGAAATACACCGACATCCACGGCACAATCCGCGTCGGAAACGGTACAGGCGTCTGAAAATGAGACAGCCGCTGTATCGCAGCAGGCGCCGGAAGTGTCTGCCACGGAGGCATCTATGGCAAAAGCTTCCGTAGAAGAGGAAACCGTATATGAAAAGGTGCCGGTGGAGGTACCCTTTGCAGATGGCGAAACCATCCGTATGTTCCTGCTGATTCCGCCGTTTATTTCGGCGCAGCTTAGCAGCACCAACGAACTGACAGTGCTGGGAGAGCTGGAAAAGCGGACGGGGCTTACCTTTGACATCACCCCCGGAAACTATTTGGACGGCAGCACTGACGTCAATCTCTTGATTGCCTCCGGCGACTATCCGGATATCATCAACCATGCGGACCTCTATTCCGGCGGCATCGAGGCGGCTATGGAGCACAATATTGTGCTGGATCTCCATGACTACATCATGAACGATATGCCAAATTTCCTGGCAACCATGAAGCGTTATGATGTAGATGCGCTGAAGCAGATGACCACTGCCAGCGGGCGCATCGGCTATTTTCCTCAGGTGCATATGCGGCCCTATATCGATAGCTTTGCCATTGGCCTGAATCAGGGCGTAATGGATCAGCTGGAGCTGGACATTCCCAAGACCTTTGACGAGCTCCATGATGTACTGGTGAAGGTATATGGAGAAACCGGACTCCAGTATGGCCTTTCCAACCAGGGCACCGATGCCGCGTTGATGATGGGCTTTGGCGCACCGGCATTTGGTACCACCGGCGCGGGCATTGAGGGCTTCCGTGTGGTGGACGGCACGGTAGAATTCGGCGCGACCACCGATTCTGCCCGGGCGTATTTGGAAACCATGGCCCAGTGGTTCAGCGAGGGTCTGATCTATTCGGACTTCCTGTCCTACGAGGACTTCCAGCAAACCAATATGGTGGCGGCGGGAACGCTGTTTGGCAACGGCAATGTCAATGCACAGACCTTGGGCGAGGCTGCCGGAAACGGCATCGATATCACTGCAATTCCCTATCTCACGGAAAAAGAGGGCGACCCCGTTCGGCTCAAGGGCTCCGGCGAGATTGTGCGCAGTGCGGCATGGTCCGTATCCTCCGGGGCGGATGAGGAGACGGTTTCGCTGATTTGCCAGCTGGTGGACTATATCTTCTCGGACGAGGGGACGCTGCTCTTTAATTATGGCGTAGAGGGCCAGGGCTATGAACTGGACGAAAACGGTCAGCCCCAGTGGAGCGACCTGATTATGAACTATGAGGGCGGCTATACCACGGCGGCGGTGCTCTATGCCACCGCGACCCCCACGGAGTTTATCTGCGGCATTTATGACGACGATAAGTTCAATTTCAGCTATACCGACAAGCAGCAGGAGTGCCAGGATATCATCAATACCTCCAGCACCGGCGAATGGGATTTTCCCGTGGGCGCGGATGTGGCCATGACCACTGAGGAAGTGGCAGAGGCAGCGGCGATTTCCGGCGACCTTTCCACCTATGTTTCCGAGACGGCACTGAGCTGGATTTGCGGTCAGCAACCCCTGAACGACGAAACCTGGCAGTCCTATCTGGAAAAGTGCCGCGCCATGCGTTCGGAGGACCTGACGGAGATTTATCAGACGGTGTATGAGCGGTTTATGGCAGAATGAGTGCGGTTGACGCATGTTTCGGCATATGATATGATAACCCTCGTTTGGAGGGAAGCCTGTGAGCGGAAATATCATTCTATTTGATGTGGACGGAACCGTTATTACAGAGGAAAACTACATTCCACCCTCGACGGTTGCGGCCATTCGCGGGGCGCAGCGGGCGGGAAACCTGTGCTTTGTAAATACGGGCCGCCCATGGTCGCATATTGTGCCCAGCGTAAGGGAGATTGGCTTTTCCGGCTATATCTGCTCCTGCGGGCAGCATATTGTGATGGACGATCAAGTGGTGTTTCATACCGGCTTCGATGCCGCGGCGTCCCGGGCAATTATACGGGAGCTAACGGCCTGCGGCCTAGAGGCAGTGTTTGAGTCTGAGGCGGGCGTGCGGTTTTTAACCGACGGGCAGCCCAATCCGGATCGGGAAAAGAGCATGCGCCATTACCGGGAATTGGGCTTTCCCACCGAATTGTCGCCGGAGGAAGACGGCTACTGCTTCGATAAGTTCTGCATTTGGCCCCGGCCTAATTGCGATTTACTCCGGTTCTTAGGGTACATTGCGCCGCTGTGTGAAGTCATCTTCCGAGAGAACGACCTCATTGAGTTGGTGAAAAAGGGCTGCTCGAAAAAGACGGGAATTCAGTATATACTGGAGAAAACCGGCGTTTCCCCGGACCGGTGCTATGCCCTGGGGGACAGTACCAATGATTTGCCCATGTTTGAATGTGTGGGCCATAGCATCGTAATGGGCAATGCCCCGGACGAGGTGAAGCGGCACGGGGAGTTTGTCACGGCGAATCTGATGGACGATGGAGTGGCATTGGCGCTTTCCCACTACGGGCTCACGGCAACGTAATTTCATAGAAGAAACCGGCACAGCAATCGAGCTACAATGCGATTGCTGTGCCGGTATGTTTTATGACGAGGTTTTATCAGAGAGAAAGTCGGGAGCCTTGCCGGGCTTACAATCCGTTGTATACTGCCAGTGATAGGTGGAGGCGGAGTTGGGCAGGTTTTCGCCGTGGGCCTCTTCCGGCAGCCCGTCCGGAGTGACGAACAGGCTCTCCAGCCACATGCCGTCGGTGACCTTCCGCGCCTGGGCATACTGTACCCAATCCTGGGTCCAGGGGCAGCGGAAATATTCGATGACATGGAGATGCTGAATCTTCCAGCTGCCGTTTTCACGGCAAAAGTCCACTTCGTAGCGCTGGAGCATTACTTCGGCCCGATAGCGCTTTCCGTCGCCGGTTTCGCTGGAGTATAGCACCCGGCGATTGGATTCCTCTGCAACGGGGACGGGGCCAAGGTCACCGGAATCCGTCTCGGTGGCATAGGCGGTCCAGCTGCCCTTTGCAGTGGTGCCGTCCTCTGCGACAAGAATGGCGGGAGATGAGAAGGAAAGGGTGTTCAGCCGCCCGGGATAGGCCTCATTGGAATAAAACGTTTCGATCTGCCAGCGGCGCTGATAGAGTCCGGATGCGCCGAACTCCAGGGAAATATCCTCTGCGGCGCTGAATAGCTCGTTCATAATGCGCGTTCCGCAGTTGGCACCATAATAAACGGCATAGCGGCCCATAAGCTCCGTGATTTCGGCCTTTGCCTGGAGGGCGGATACCTGATGCTCCAATGCAGAAAGGCGCTGTTCTATTGTTTGCATCGCTTACACCTCCGAACTGACTGCAACCGCGGCGGGCGAGGGAACATGGACCGGCTCGCCCAGCGGAATCAATGTTTTGTTTTCATCGTCCAGCTTTAGAACGACCACCTCATCGGAATGCTGCATGGCCACAACCACAAGCTTGCCGTCCCGGGAGATGTGGAAGTCTCTTGGCCCGTTGCCGGGAATGACCACAAGCCGCTCGAAGGTCAATTTTCCATCGGCTGCCCGGGAGAAAATCGTCAGGGAGTTGCTGGGGCGGTTTGCTGCCAGCACCAGACGCTGGTCCGGGGTAACGCGAATGGTGCTGGTGGCGGGCATGGTACGGTGGGCCTCGTCCATGACCTCAATGGTCTGAACATGGCGCAGGGTGCCGTCCTCGTGCAGGTGATTTTCCAGCACAAAGATCAAATCGGGCCCCTGGAGCATGGCGTAAATGGTGTTGTCCGTAACGGCCAGATATCTGGGGAAAGCGCGCTCCGGGAACTGGGACGAGGTCACCCGGGAGCCGTCTGCCGTGCGATAGACGACCACTGCGGTTTCTGCCAGCGAAATGACCGCCACAAAATCCTCGTCGATGGGGGCGATGCAGTGGAGGGCCTGCCAACCGCTGGGGGGCGGCGCAATGCTGAGACTTGCGGGCTGTAGGGAACCGTCCTGATTCAGGGGCCAGGCGTTCCAGGTGCCCACATAAAAGTCACAGCCATAGGCATAGCGCTTGGCCTGATCCACCGCAACACAGCAGGTGCGCTGACCGGAACTGTGCTGACCGTTTAAACGTTCCAGGCTGCCATCGGGCGCAATTTGATAGGCGGTTACGCCGCCGGAGGCAAAGCCGTCAAAGGTCATGCCCTCTGAAGCGGCGTAGAGATTGTGCTGATCTGCACTGAGGGCAAGGCTGCCGGTGTTGTAGACTTGCGTCGTGGATACGACCTTTGAAACGCCGGAATTTGCGTCGATTTCAATGGTGTAGATGCCCTGGCTGCCCCGAACGGAGTTGGTGCCAATCCAGGCATAGTATTTGCTTTGATGATCCATAGGACTTCTCCTTCCAAAAGGGGTTATGGGGCTATTATTCCTGAAGCAGGCTTACGTCTACCTTTACCACGCACTTCCGAATGGTTTCCACAGTCTGGACGCACAGGTCCGGACGGTGCACATCCGTGGGAAAGAAGATGGCAAAGTGGTTCGGGCGGCCAATGAGAAAGGACTCGTCGGCTTCCGTTTCATAATACCAGACGTCGTTTTCCGGATGCGCCTCGGTTACCACCGAAGCTGCCGACAGTGGGAACGTACCAAACCGTGTGGGGCGCTGAGGCCAATACTGCACGTCGATATAGGTTTTGTGGGCCTCGGGCTTTACGTTCTCCGTCTGAGACAGCTGCACATCCACCACCACGGCGAACATCTTGTCCCCTTGAATCGGATATTTTCCCGGGGCCATATTCGCCACATCGTGTTCCTTTAAAAATGCAAGCGCCTGCTGAATGGCGCGGGGATAAATGCGAAGATCGGTGTCCATTCCGGCATAAATCATAGCGGATTCTCCTTTCGATGCAGTTACTTTGCCTGACCGTAATAGGCGCCGGCTCCGTGCTTGCGATAATAGTGCTTGTCGATTTGCGCCTTGGGGGCAGGTGTGGCGTTGGGATTCAGGCGCTCACACTGGGCGGCCATTTCTGCAACGGTTTCCAGGCATACGGCGTTGTGGACTGCCGATGCCGCGTCCCCGCCCCAGGTAAAGGGGCCGTGATGGCTGACCAGTACCCCAGGCACGGCGTTGGGATCGAGCTGGGCAAAGGTTTCGGCAATTACAAGCCCGGTGGCGCGCTCATAGCCTGCGTCGATTTCCTCGGGGGTTAAGTCCCGGGTGCAGGGAATTTCGCCGTGGAAATAGTCTGCGTGGGTGGTGCCGTAGCAGGGGATGGAGCGGGAGGCCTGGGCCCATGCGGCGGCCCATTTGGAATGGGTGTGTACAATGCCGCCGATATCCGGAAAGGCCTTGTATAGCTCCACATGGGTGGGAGTATCGGAGGAGGGACGCAGAGTGCCTTCCACCACGTTGCCGGAAAGGTCCACCACCACCATGTCCTCGGGCTTCATGATCTCATAATCCACGCCGGAGGGCTTAATGACCACCAGGCCAAGCTCCCGGGAGATGGCGCTGACATTGCCCCAGGTGAAGGTGACAAGCCTATATTTGGGAAGAAGCATATTGGCTTCATAAACGTCTTTTTTCAGTGCTTCCAGCATATGATCTGCTCCTTTTTAACCGTTTTCGGGTTCCAGAATGTACATGGCGATTTCGTCGATTTCTCGATTGGCGGAAATCAGGATGTCCTTCCCGTCCTTCTGATAGACCATCACATTGGCAGAGCCCACGTCGTGGTCAATGCAGGCTGCTTCATAGGTCTGGGCTGCGGGATTCCAGGTAAACGCCAGCAAATCCCGATCGCCGCCCCGCTGCCCCACCACCAGTGTAGGGGTTCCACAGAGGGTGCCGCCGAAGAAGCCATGGCAGAAGGGAAACTCCTTGTCGTATTCAAACACCTTTTGATAGCCCGCGGCACTATTGTGATAAATGCGAATCGTTTCGCCGTGGAAGGGGGCAATGGCACCCAGCTCCAGCTGTCCGTCACCGTCGAAATCCACCAGCACCGCATCGCTGGAGGGATCGGTGGTGAGCGCTTCAATGGTCCATGCGCCACCGGCTGCTTCCGGCAGGGTGAACCGATGAATGCCCAGGTCGGAGGAGATCACACAGGTGGGAACGCCGTGGTCCATCACCCGATAGTATCCATGATTCCGGGGCATACCTGCCTGAAGCAAGGTCAGAGGCAGCTGGTGATCCGCATCAAAGCCGCTTAGATCCTCCGGCAGAACCGCCGTATATACGTTGCCGGGGAAGCGCCAATCGTTGTCGTATTCCTGACCGGATTTGAGCTGGCAGGCCACAAGATACCGTACACCGCCGCGCTCCAAAATATCGATGCGATGGACATAGGGCAGCGCCGTAAGGGTGCGAATTTCCCAACGACCGGGAGCGGTGGGGGTGACAATGGAGATCACCGCCTCGGCGGCATCGTTAAAGGAAAAGAATTTGTGGGTGGTTAAAAACTGCCCATCTGTGCCGGGTACATAGACCATGCTCATAACGCCGCCGGGCTTTTCCCAGACCACATCCTTCTGATTGCCCGCCTGATCGAACAAAAGGCAGGGCTTGGCCAGCTCGGAGGCCACCAGAAAATGCGGTGTCCCCTGATAGGTGATGGGCGCGAGGGCATAGGCCTTTTCCAGGTGCCCGAGAATCTTCTTTGTTACCTTCATGGATTTATGCCTCCTGCTGATCGAGAATGCGGGACATCATCTGATTGGCGGCAAGAATATCCGCTTCCCAGCTGTCATTTCCCACATACCACATTTCCGTTACATACCGGCGGATGCCAAGGCTCCAGGCCCGGGTAATGCCTGCTTCAAAATTCACATGGCCGGTGCCGAAGGGAACTTCCCGGAATACGCCGGGCACGGTTTCCTTTAAATGCATGGCCATCAGGTGGCCCTTTCCGGTGTCCAAATCCCTCAGCACACTGGTGTCGTATTGTACCGCTGCATTGGTGAGATTTCCGAGGTCCGGGTATACGCCCAGCCAGGGACTATTGATCCCGGATACATATTCCATTGCTTTGCCAACGGTGTTCATAAACTCCGTTTCCATGGTTTCAAAGCCCAGGGAAATCCCCATGGTAGCGGCCATATCTACAGCCTGCTTGAGATGCACGGCAAAGCGCTGCCGGGTGATGTGGTCGCCGGTTTCATAGTAAACGTCATAGCCTGCCAGCTGAATGATGCGAATGCCCAAATCCGCTGCCAGCAAAATGGCCTTCTCCATAATCTCCATGCTGCGGGCGCAGATGGCCGGGTCATGGCTGCCAAAGGGGTATTTTCGATGGCCGGAGAGGCACATGCTGCGGATGGGAACACCGATTTCTTGCATCAGGGCTACCAGCTCGGCCCGTTCCTCGGCGGTCCAGTCCAGCCGCGCCAGCTTTGCGTCGGTTTCGTCGATGCTGATTTCTACAAAGTCAAACCCGGCGGCTTTGGCACATTGCAGCTTTTCCCGCCAGGTCAGGGTGCCCGGCATGGCCTTTTCATACAGTCCTATCTGATATGGTTTCATGGATATCCTCCTGGTTAAACCTCAAATTCGTTCCATACTGTGTCAAGGGCATTGACCACAGCGGTATACTTTCTGAATTTTTCGCTGTAAATCCGATGCTTCTCCATGTTGGGTGCAACGGGGGGATTGATGTGTACCATGGCGGCCACCGCTTCCTCATAGCCGGAGTAAACGCCCGCAGCCACTGCCGCAGCCATGGCGCAGCCCAAAGCGCCCAATTCCGTGACCCCATCTACGGTTTCGATGGGGCAGCCCAGCACATCAGCGAACATCTGCACCCAAACAGGGGAATTCACCGCGCCCCCTGCCATACGAATGGCCGCAGGCTTTTCGGCGACAGAGAGCAGCTTGTCGATGTGTGTCCGGTGGGAATATACAACGCCCTCGTATACGGAGCGGACCAGATGGGCGGTGGTGTGGAAGCTGGTGAGCCCCACAAAACTGGCTTTTGCCAGGGCATGGGCGTTGCTGCCGTATAGAAACGGGAGATAGTAAACGTCGCACTCCTCCGGCGGCACCTGCTCCACCAGCTGGGAAAGATAATCGTACAGGGCACGGCCCGTCAAGCCCTTGGTGTCGATGCAGTTTTCAATGGCCCACTCCAGATTGCCTGCGCTGGTGGCGCTGCTTTCCTCCAGCAGGTAATAGCCGGGGATGGCATAAATGGAATTCATGGCAATGGCAGTGCCGGTGATGGTCTTTTCCGAAATGAACTCGTTGATGCTCCAGGTGCCGGTGATGGTGCACAGCTGGCCGGGCCGGGTCACACCACTGGCAATGGCGCAGGCGTCTACGTCAAACATACCGCCTGCCACAGGAGTGCCGGGGAGCAGACCCGTTTGACGTGCGGCTTCCGGAGTGATTACGCCGCAGTGATCGCTGGAGGCTTTTAGCCCGGGCAGCGCGTCAAATACTTCGCCGATCCCAAGGGGTTCCAGCAGTGCTCGGTCAAAGCAGGCGTTTTTTACGTCCAGCAGCGCCGAACCGGAAATATCCGTGGCCTCGGACCAGGCCTCGCCGGTGAGACGGAAGCGAATATAGTCTTTGACGGAAAACACATACTGGATGTTGCCGTAGACTTCGGGCTGATGCAGCTTCATCCAGCGCAGAAGCGGCGCTTGCTGGCAGGCCATAATCTGCTGGCAAATCTGCGGATAGACTGCCGCATGGGTGCCGTCTTCATACCACTGCTGGACGATGCTCCAGGCGCGGTTGTCGGTGGAGCCGACGCCATGATAGGCGGGCTTTTCGTCCTTGCCCCAGAGGTACAGCCCCTTACCGTGGCCGCAGACCGCAATGCCAAGCACATCCTCCGGTGAAATGGCGGACCGTTCCAGCACCTCGCGGATGCAGGCGCAGTTTGCCTGCCAGACCTCTTCCATATCCCGTTCGCTGTAGCCCGGCTTGGGAGAAAATACGGGGGTTTTGCGGGAGGCAACGCACAGCTCGTTCCCGCTGAGGTCGAACAGTGCGGCCTTTGTCATGGTGCCGCCGTTGTCGAGGCCAATTGCATACTGCTTCATTTCAAACTCCTCCCTAAATTATTGCAATCGATTGCGTTTATAATAGCAAAAAATTGGGAACATATCAATGGGAATTTTCAATATAATTCAGTTAAAATAGATGAAACTGGGATACAATTTGAAAAATGTTGCGCAATCGGTTTTCTTGCGCGGCCTGTTTGTTGCAAATTGTTGCAATCTGGTTGCAAAAGGTATATAATGATTAAAAATAAAACTTTGTACCAATATGGTTTCCCAAGCAACGCCCCCTTTTGGTTACGAGGAATAAGGAGCCGCTATGACAATTTACGATATTGCAAAGTGTGCCGGCGTTTCTGCCAGCACCGTTTCCCGGGTGCTCAACAACAAGCCGGGGGTGAACCGAGAAACCCGCGCAAGAATAGAAAAGCTGCTGGTGGAAAACCACTTTGCCCCCAATGCGTCGGCCCAGGGGCTGGTGAGTCAGTCCTCCCGGATTATTGGCATTATGATGTCGGATATCCGCACCATGCACCATGCAGAGAGCGCCTATTATGTGGAGCAGGCGCTGCAAAAGGCCGGGTATTCCTGCCTGATTGTCAACTGCGGCTTTACCGATGAATCCAGGGAAGAGGGGCTTCGGCTTTTGGCCTCCCGGCGGGCAGAGGCAGTGGTGCTCATTGGCTCTACCTTTCAGTCCGAGAAGATCAAAAAGTCCATTCAGCTGCTGCTGGGGGACCGCCCGATTATTCTGGAAAACGGCGTGATTGACCTGCCCAATGTCTACAGCGTGGTGGCCGATGAGGAGCACGGGGTTGCAGCCTGTCTGGAGCTGCTGTTTACCAAGGGTCGCAAGCACCCCTGCTATATCAATATGAACACGACCCCCAGTAACCTGCTGAAGCTTCGGGGATTTTCCCACGTTTGGAAGGAGCACTTCCCCGGGACGGAGCCCCATGTCATCGACATCCCCCGCCGGGACGACTGCGATGAGTGGAAGGCCTGCTATGAGGCGGTGAAAGAGCTGTTTTCCGAGGAGCAGGAGATTGATTCCCTTATTTTCTCCACGGACCAGCTGGCCAATGCGGGGATGCGCGCCCTACAGGATCGCGGCATTCGCATTCCTGAGGATGTGGCGATTATCGGCATTGACAACTCCATCTATTCGCAGCTATGTTCCCCGCAGATGACGGTGCTGAACAATAAAATGCCTGAGCTTAGCATTACCTGCTCCAATGTGCTGCTGCAAATCCTTGGCGGCCAGACGGTGTCCAACCGGTTGATGGTGGTTTCGGAGATCATTGAGCGCGGCACTACTTGAGCAAACAAAACAATATTTCAATATGGCAGAAACCCCTGAGATCGATGATGACCTCAGGGGTTTTGTGATCGGGGAAATCAGTGGTTTTTACACGGCGGAATCAGCGCCGAAAATCGCAAAAATCAGTGAATTCTCTTCAGCTGAATGACCTGATGGTCGGCGTTTGCATGGGTGGGGAACAGGAACAGGTCGCCTCTGCTGTTGTGGCAGATGCCGTGTGCCTTCAGGTCGCTGTTGAAGTAGCCGTGCTTTGCAACGATCTCAAAGTCATCGTTGAAGACGGTGATATAGCCGCCGCGACCAGCCACATACATATACTCGCCGTCATAGGTCAGACCGGAGGGCTGACCCAGCATGCCGGTGATGTAGGCGGCAATGGTGCCATCGGGATTAAAGACGGTTACGGCGTCACCATCGCGGTCAGCCGCCCAAACCCGGTCCTTGCTGTCGCAGGCAACGGCGTGCACGATGAAGAACTTGCCGGGGCCGGGGGTGTAGTTGCCGTTTTCGTCATGGGAGGGCTCGCCCCAGCTGGAAACCAGGGTGCCGTCGGGGTTGAAGGTGTGAACGGCGCAGTTGCCATAGCCGTCGCCGAAGATACGCTGACCCTTGCTGTTGATGCAGCAGGAGGTGACGCAGTTAAAGGGTGCACCGCGACGCTTGATGGTCTTCCAGGCCTCGTAATCAGCCCACTTGCCGCTGGAATAAACGGCCTCAGTCTCCGGGAGAATCAGCTTGCCATAACGGCGCTGACGACGCCAGACGAGATTGTCGTAGCCGGTGTCGCTGGGAACGCCGCGGTTGCCGTATTCCTGTACCAGCTCGCCGTCGGTGGTCATCTCAACGGCGCAGTGCATAAAGGCGTTGGTAATCAGCATGTTGCCCTCGGGGGTAATGCAGCCAAAGTGCGGGGTCTGCACATACTTGCCGGTGGGGATGCGCTGAATGAGGTTGCCTTCCACGTCGCACTTCATGATAGTGGAGCGTCCGTCGCGCATCATGATATAAACGTTGTCGTCCTTGTCGCAGAAGCCGGAGGAGACATCGGTAAACTGGATGTCGGGGTCGTCTTCCAGATACTTGGGGAAATCGGCAATGAACTCATACTTGAAGCCGCTGTTTTCAACGAAAACCTTCCAGTCCTTGTCGCGGTTTACGGGTACCTTTACTTCGATCATTTGCAATACCATCCTTTCATCATGTCAATTGGTGGATCAGTGATGAAATCACTGACGAGGGTTATTCTTATAATCCGGATTCAGCAGGTCCGCACGGGACAGAGCCTTTCCGGCAAAGAAATCAGCAACAATGTCAACGCCCTTCTGATAGGTATACCAGAGAGACTCGTAGGTCTGGCTGGAAAGATGGGGCGTTAAAATGATGTTGTCCAGCTCAAGCAGCTTGGAGCTGGTGGGCAGGGGCTCCACTGCAAAAACGTCCAGGCCTGCGCCTGCAATGCGATTTTCCTTGAGGGCGGTATACAGGGCGTCTTCGTCCACAATATTGCCCCGGGCGGTGCAGGTGATGACGGCGGACTTCTTCATCATGCCGAGATACTTTTCCCCGATCAGGTGATGGGTTTCGGGGGTGTAGGGCAGATGGACGCTGATGGCGTCACAGGTGGAGAAAATCTCGTCCAAATCGGTGAATCGCACGCCATACTGGGCAGCGGCTTCCTCATTGTGATAGGTGTCATAGGCCAGCAGCTCGCAGTCAAAGCCCTGGAGGATCTTGGCCAGCGCAATGCCGATGTTGCCAAAGCCCAGGATACCAACGCGGCTGCCCTGAATTTCGGTGCCGATGTTCTTCGTCCAAACGCCGCTTTCAACGATTTTACGGTTTTGCAGCACAGAGCGCTTCGCTGCCATAATGTGCATCAGCGCCATCTCTGCAACACCGGTCTTATTGGCGCCGGTGGTGCGGGTACAGGCGATGCCATGGGCGGTGGCGTCGGGGAGGTTTACCTTGTCGAAGCCCACGCCGAACCGGACCAGCAGCTTGCAGCGGTCGTTCATCCGAGAGAAAATCTTTTCGTCATAGGGCTCCACATCAATCATGCCGGCATCGGCATTGTTGAGCTCTGCAATGACGGTATCTACATTGTAGGGCTTCTGGGGAACCCATACAAAGTCAATGCCCTTGGTTGCGGCATATTCCTTCACCTTCTGATTCAATTCGTCAAAGGTGGGATTGTGCTCACCAAAGAATGAAACAAATTTGACCATATTTTGCATCCTTTCCGTTTGCGGTGGTGATTCGTGTGCCCTTACAGAACAAGCAGCACGGAGATGTGCTGCTTGTTCAAAAGGAAACGAGGGAGAATAAGCGGTTATCTGTTCTCGAATCTGTCCACAGCGGCCTGCTGGATTGCAATTGCCTCGTCGATGTTCAGATTCTTGATGTTTGCAACGTAAGTATCCCAATCTGCCAGGTCGCTTTCACCGGTGATGAATGCGGGGATCTGCTGATCGACATAGGTTTCAATGTCGGACATAATTGCGGAATACTCGTCGCCCTCTTCTGCGGTGCGGGAAATGTAGCTGGAGATGTCCCAAGCGTTGTCGCGGTTGGAATCCCAGGTGCCGCGGTCGATGATGTCATAGCCGTTATCTACGCCGGAGGTTACGATACGGAGCACGCGGAAGGCCAGAGACATGCCGGTGTAGACATTCCGCATGGCGCGCATGGAGCCGAGATCGTTGTTGAGAATCATATCGGTGTAGATGGGCTGGCCTTCGTCGTTGTAGTTAAAGGTTTCGCCCTCAATGCCGTAGCTGGAGAGCAGGGTAGCCTCGTCGGAGTACCACCAGTCGCACCATGCCACGCAAGTCTCGGGGTCCTTGCAGGAGGCGGATACGACAACGCCATAGCGGTTTACGTTGGAGCCTCTGCCGCCTACATGAATCTGCTCAGTGCCGGTCTTGGTCATGTCCTTGATGGCCAGAGGCGTGAAATTGGGGTCGGTGGCGGAGTCTTTCCAGCTGTCGTCGCCGCGATAGTTGGCGTTCCATACGCCGCACTGGTCGGAGACGATGGGGGTAGAGTCAAACATCAGGGAGAATTCGGAGGTGGAGATGAAGTCGGAGGTAATCAGACCCTCTTCATACCAGCGGTGCATCATCTCAAGGTAGTCGCGCATGCCGTCTTCGATGGGGCCGTACTTTACAACGCCGTCCTGGTTATAGAAGCTGGCGCTGACGTCATAGCCGCCCATCAGAACATAGCTGGAGAAGAAGCCGTCGCTGGTGAGCAGCAGGGGCATCTTGGGGTTGTATTCATCCTTAAATGCGGTCAGGACATTTTCCATCTCGTCGAAGGTGGTGGGAGCCTCCAGGTTCAGCGCTTCGAGCCAGTCCTGACGGAGCCAAAGACCTGCGCGGGGGCCCTCGTCGGCGTCGCCAATCAGGAAATAGAAGGAGCCAACGGTGCCGGAGTCGGTTGCAGTCTCGCGGGCAATCTGCTTGTTGGAGTTACGGATGGCGGCAAAGTTCGGGGCATAGCCGTCTTCGAGATAACCGGTGAGATCGGTAATGAGATCCTCTTCGATGGCGTGGTCCAGACCCTTGGTGTAGTATTCGCCGAAGCCCTGGATGATATCGGGCAGGTCGCCGGAAGCCAGCATCAGGTTGAACTGCTCTTCTACGGCCAGGAAGGAAACTTCTCTAAAGTTGATGGCAACGTTGGTTTCTGCCTCGGCAGTTTTCATCACCAGGTTGTCGGCATAGGAGTCCATCAGCTCGGCACCGTCGCCCTCCGGTGCAATGAAGTAGCTGAACTCAACGCGATCTTCCAGCGGGAAGGTGATGATGGCCTCGTCACCAACAGCCGCGGTGAGATTGGCCATATCGGCATCGGTAGCGTTTCCAGCAGTGGAGTCTTCCTCCGATGCAGCGGGAGCGGCTTCGGATACAGCAGCCTCGGTGGGGGCTGCGGCCTCGGAAGCGGTGTCGGCAGCAGGAGCCGACGATGCATCGCTATTGCCGCAGCCGGCCATTAGGCCTAGGAGCATGGCGGCAGACAGCAGCATGCAGGACAGTTTTGTGGGTTTCATGTGGATCCTCCTTCATTTTGCGTGGGGTATCTTGCCAGAATGATAATTCTTGCTGCGATCTTGCAATCGATTGCAACTATCTGAAGATATAATAACATGGCATTATGTACTTCGCAATAGTAAAAATGTCATAAAATCCACATAAAAATTGGGCATAAATTACATGGGACAAACGAAACTCGTGAAATGCTATAAAATTTTTAGCAATCGATTTCTGCTTGGCGCATTCCACTGATTTGCAGAAATTTGCAAGCCGGGACAGCGACATTCCACCGTGCAGAACATGAGTCTTGCACCGCAGTCAAGCGAATGTGTTTCGCCGCCTGCATCCGTTATAGATTACGGTGTTTGCGGTGCTGGCAGGTTTCTTCGGTTCCCATACAGGCCTGGGCGGTTTCGTGGTGCGCCAGCCGCAGGGAAATCTGTTTACCGGCTTTTTTACTGCAATGGAGAATAAGCAGAAAATGGATAAATTTGCAGGAAATTTTCTTGGAAAATTCATTTTGAACCGCAAAAAGCAAATGGGATTGACCTTTCATGCTGTACTTTTTTGCATTACAGTTATAAAAGGTCAATGGAAGAACATCATTCGTTATTGTTGTATATACTAAAAAGTCGATATAATGGAGCTAAATCTTGTGTGTTTCTGCATAGAAACGGTGAAAACGGGCGTGAAACGGGAGGACGGGGTGTCACTGCTCTGCACGCAGCCATTCACCTATGCGATGCAGCATCAATGCAGGAAATATGCCCAAAGGGGAGAAAAACATGAAAAAACTAATGTCTCTCGTATTGACAGCGGCACTGACTGCTGCGCTGTTTAGCGGCTGTGGAGGAACGGGATCAACCGCAGAGCCTTCGTCTGCTGCGCCTGCGGCCACTGAGGCGGCGGAAACCTCTGCTGCGGCGCCGGAACAGACCACGGCGAGTCTGCCCGAGGCCGAGGCATCCGAGGCAGAAAGCACACAGGGGAATATTTTCCCGGTGCAGGATGACGTGACGGTTAGCATGTTTACCTCCGTCAACTCTGCAATCGCGCCCTATGTGGATGCTGAGCACTATGACCAGATCAGCGTTCTGCGGGGCTGGTCGGACTATACCGGCGTAAAGCTGGATGTTACGGCCGTTACTTCCGAGCTGGCAAAAGAGCAGTTTGCACTGCTGGCCGCCAGTAACTCCGTGCCGGATATTATTGTGCAGGGTGGCGCATGGTATCCCGGCGGCGCTTCCGCTGGCGTAAAGGACGAAGTGTTCCTGAACATGGCGGATTATAAGGAGTATATGCCCAACTATCTGGCTGCTGTTGAGAAGTATGGCTTTACCTCCAACGTTATGACCGACGATGAGATCTCTGCATTCTGGCAGATTAACGTCAACAATCTCCCCTTTGCCGGTATTGTGACAAGAGGCGATTTGCTGGACGAGCTTGGCATGAACTATCAGGATATCAAGACCTTTGACGATTGGGATGAGATGCTGCGCGGCATGAAGGGAAAAGACGGCGTGATCGCGCCTCTGGCTTTGAGTGTCATCGGCGATATGGGCACCGGCAATGTGCTCAGCGGCGGCTATGGCATTTCTGCTGTATTCCAGAACGGCTCCTATGTCAACCTGCCACTGTATGTGGTGGACGGCAAGGTGCAGTTCGGTTTCCTTACCGAGCAGTATGACAAATATGTAAAGACCATTTCTACCTGGTATAAGGACGGCCTGATTAACGACCATATCCTCAGCATGGAGGGCGGCCCCTACTGTGAGGAATATGTCCTGCGCGGCGAAAACGCAGTCTTCACCACCATGCTTGCAAATGCATCTTACTATGCCGAGCAGCTGGGCGGCGACGCTTACTATGTTGCACTGCATATGCCCGTAGAGAATGAGGGCGATACCTATCACTTCAGCGACAGCGAGCCGGTTACCCTGGAGTCCGGCGTATGGAACGTGTCCTATAACTGCGAGAATCCTGAGCTGGTCATCCAGATGATCGATTGGCTCTACACTGAGGACGGCAGCCGCCTGGCCAGCTACGGCATCGAAGGCGAGGCCTATGAGTTTGACAGCGACGGCAACATTGTCCTGACCGATCTGATTACCAACAACCCCGATCTGAGCGCATCCAGCGCAATGATCCTGTATGCCGGCGACCTGATCCCCTCTTTGAAGGATGCATCCCGGCTGCTGAGCACCTATGAGCCCGACGTTATCGAGGCTCTGGAGTATGTCCAGACCCAGGATGCCGACGGCGCATACAACATGCCCTCCGGCCTGTCCTCTACCTTCACCGAAGAAGAGCAGGAAATCTATTCGACCTATTCTCCGGACCTGCTGACCTATATGTCTGAGCATGCCCTGGCCTTCCTGATGGGCGAAGAGGATATTGCAAACCTGCCTGCATTCAAGCAGACCATTCAGGATATGCATATTCAGGATATCATCGACGTATATCAGGCTGCTTACGACAGAATGATGGCCCAGTAAGGCGAAAACCGGGCACGCCTGAATGAAATCATAGGATGAAATAAGAAAAGCCCGAAAAACAAGACCAATCCTGTTTTTCGGGCCTTTTCATAGCCGAATGCTATTGCCGCTGACGGTATTCCGCCGGGGTAACGCCATATTTCCCCTGAAAGAGCTTATAAAAGTAGGAAATGTTGTTATACCCCACCTGATGTGCAATGTTGGTAATGGAGCACTCTGTGTTTTTCAGCAGCAGCGCGGCCTTTTTCAGGCGCGTATATTGCAGAATGCTGGTGAAGGTAAGGCCGGTGTTGTCCTTGATGATTTTGCTGAGATAGCTGGGGTGGAAGTGGAAGGTGGCCGCAATGTTTTCCAGGGTGGCAGTGTCACAGTGATTGTCGATATAGATCATAATATCGGAGAGCTTGTGACTGCCCAGCTGGAGATAGTGCTGGGCGTCCCGATGGTCCATATGAAGCCGCAGAAGCTGAATCATCAGCGCGGAGATGTAATTGTTAATCATGGTTCGCCATAGGGGCATCTGATTGGCATGCTCAATGATTGCCATGGCGAAGACGTATTTTACATCCATGTTGTCGGAGGTATCAAACTCCAGCATGGGCTCAGAGGTACTGTCTGTATAGAAGGACTGGGTCAGAAAGTCGGAAAAGAGGATGTTCTGGTCAAACTGCTTGAGCAATATATCCTCCAGATAGTTCCGGGAGATCAGACAGTTCAGCAGCTGAGCGCTGCTGTCGCAGGGGCTGATCTGCTTGCTGATGTTCACATTAAACATATAGCACTTTCCGGTGGTCAGTGTCAGCTGGCGATTCTTCATCTCACAGTGAAAGCTGCCCCGATAGACATAGATAATGTGAATGAGGTCCAGAGGATTGCGCCAGTCCTTTTGACAGTGGAGCATGATATCCGAATAGGGCGAAAGCCGCGATTTATTGAAGGAATCGGACTGGAGCTGCGCCAATACCCGATCCGTCTCCGGCAGCTTGGCGATGTCCAGCCATTTTTGCAGAAACGGCTTGGATTCGGCGTTGGCGTTGAGGCGATTGAGTGCGTCCAATGAGCCGGTTTCCCGATAGACATTGAAGGCATCCTCCACGGCGGACAGCTGGGTGATGCAGTAGTCGATATAGCCAAATTCATAATTCGAGGGCATAAGCATGTTCCTTTCCAAAACGGTGGAGCAATCAACGAATGATACAATCAAGAGAGGCAGGTTTTGATGGATATGACGACAGCAAAATTGGAATTTGACGAAGAAGTACAGAAGCTGTACAAGCGCCACGACGGCGGCGAGGATACACCGAAAGGTGTCCTTAAAGCTTCATTATACCCGGATTATTCAGAAATTCAAGAGAAAGAAGCGGCGGCGCTGCTGGTAACCCTGGATATTTACCGTGGAATCCCGGTGGAAGACAAATTTATCTTCGGCGGCGACCGGAAATTGGCCAAAAGCGCATTCATTCGGATGCTGATGGCAGCCTGCGGCGGATACAAAAAGGATATTTTTGCAGTAGAGCGGATCGAAGAAGGCATCACCGTTGCCGAGGCCAAAGCGATGACCGCAGAAAAGCTCGGCGGTCAGGGGGCGCAGGCGCTCCAGCGGTTTGACAGTCAGGAGCCCTTGACCCGGGAAATTGCAGTCCGGCTGCTGGCTGCTGCCATTCATGCCTCTGACGGCACGGGAGAGATTCCGTATCTATATTATGTAGACCAAGAACAGTCTATGGACCATCTGCGGCTGCCGGAAAAGGTATTTGTGGCAGGACCGGACGGCTATTTGGTGACGCTGACGGTGGACGGGGTATTCCAGCCCATTACCGGCGGCTGGGATTATTCCGGCGATGTACGGCTGAGCCTGTCGCCCAGATACGAGCTGTATCGCTATCTGGCGCCCTGGGGCAAGTTCTTCGGAGGCGGCGAGGATACGCGGCCCATTGGCCCCAACTGGTGGAACGACTGGGGCGAGCCCTATCGCACGGCGCTTTATATCGAGGACGGAAAAAAAGTCCCCGAGCGGAGCATCGATGCGGCTTGGCACCAGGATGAGCAGGGAATTTTCCTGCGCTCGGACGGTTCGCCCACCAATCGCTATGGCAGCAACGACTTTAACGGCATCATTGTAAACGGCAAGATCCCCGGCTCGAAGTATGAAATCGACCACTTGAAGGTCCGCTTTGACGGCAACAGCCGCGACGATTTCCAGGGCATGGGCGCAGCACTTTTGATGGTAGGCGACGCCATGGAAACCACGGTGGATCATGCGGATATCAAGAACCACGGCACCGTTCGTTCGGCAATGGTAGTGGGCGGCAGTGCCAAGGTGCTGGTGAAAAACAGCCGCTTCCAGGCAACCGACGGCACCTTTGAAAAGGAATTCCGCACCGGCTACGATACCGTCACCGGGGATATGCGAATGGCCCCAAAGCAGGGCGGCTTTGAAGGAAACTGCCGCTGCACCAACCTGCTGGATAAGGGCGTGGTGACCTATTATAACAGCCAGATCTTGGCGGAAAAGTGGGGCGTACTGTCCACCGATAATAACGAGGGCGCATATTCTGCGGTGGTCAATAGCTTCATCGGCATCACCGGCGGCCTGAATCCCAAGGTGGATACCTCCTCGGAGCAGGCGGCCAGAGAAACGCTGGCGGCGATTCCGTTCCAGAGCATTTATGGCGATTTGGACCGGGAAATCCCCAACGATGGCCATTCCTTCCGGCATCCGGCGGGCTATGGTACCTATTCCATCGGCAATACTACGGTGAAGTTTGCGGGCAGCACGGTTTCTTCGGTGGATTTCAGCGCCGTTTGTGCCAATGATGCGGCAAGCGTCATTTATTGCGCCAGCACGCCGGAGAATCTCCAGGGCGAGTTCGGTCTGGAAGGGCTGCCGGTGGAAGAGAAGAACACGGTGGTCTATTGCAACAAAACGGGATTACAGCTCCACCGTGGCAACGGCAAGGGCTTGGCACTGGTGAAGGATCACACCCTGTTCCACTGCGGCGCGATGTGTGTGGCCATTAAGAGCTCCGGCGCAGAGAATTTCCATGCGGACAACGCTACACTGATTTCCGAAATGGGCGTTATTCTGCAAATGATGGACGAGGATGATGTGAATGCGCCGATTTATACCGCACCGGAATCTCCCACGTCGGAAGACCGTGCTGCGGCCTGGAAGCTGATTCGGGATGGTGCGCTGGACATTTTCCATGTGCGCAAGGAATGGGATTCCACGGCGAAGTTCTCCAATATGACCGTCAATGGCGATACCTATAACTCCTGCGGCTATACCGGCCTGGTAACCCTGGAGGACATTGCGGAGGCCGCAAAGGCCGAGAACCCCTTCCCGGGTCCGGCAAGAATGGGCGGCTCCAGATTCCACAGTGAAAATGCAAGAAATCTGGGCGTTACCCTGGAAAACTGCACCTATAACGGCGCAATTTCCACTGCGGAGTCCTACCACTTCGACGAGGAAACCGGCGAGGTGATGACCCAGGTGCCCAGAGAGAAATGGTACTGCCTGGTGGTGGTAAAGAGCGAAGTAAAGCCGGTGTATCAGGCGGGCATTATCCTGAATATGCAGCAGGGTTCCGTGTGGAATGTGCCGAAGACCTGCTTTATCTCTTCGCTGACGGTGGACGAGAGCTCTGTTATCCATGGGCGCGTCTTTGTGGACGATGTATTGGTACAGCCGGTACCTGGCGTGACCTATACGGGCATGATCCGGGTAGAACCGGGTGCATAAGCGGCAGCAATTCTGCCCTGAGAAAGGAATATGTGATATGCAACCGATTAAACTAAGGGACCTGCTGGACTTTGCGGCAGTGTCTTCTCCCACCTGCGCGCCCACCGGCGACGGCTATACCTGGGTGAAGCATCAGCCGGATCTGGCGAATAACACCTATACCCACGAGCTGTATCTGTCGGTTGGCGGCAGCACCCTACAGCTTTCCGATGCCATGCCGGGCGAGCCCTATTGGCTGGACGGCGAGACGTTTCTTTACACGGCCAAAGCCGGGGCGGGACGGGGCGCGACCATCATGCGGTATTATACGGCAACAAAGCAGGCGGAGCTTGCGCTCCAGTTGCCTTTCCATGGCCAGATTGTTGCGGTGCTTCCGGACGGTAACTATTTGGTGCAGGCAACCGTTAATGTGGTCGAGCAGCGCCGGGTGAGCGGATTGCAGGGCCCGGCCCTGGAGGCAGAGTGGAAGGCTATTGAGCGGGAAAACGACATGGTTTGGGTTCTGGACGAGTTCCCATATTGGCAGAACGGCCAGGGGCTCATCAATAAGCTGCGCACAGGGCTATATCTTGCCGACACCCAAGGGAAGGTGCAGCGGATTACCGAAGAGATGTTCCAGGTGGATCAGGCGGTTTATGATGCGGCCCGGAATCGGGTATACTTTGCCGGGGCGACCTATGGCAACCGGAAGCAGTATTGGGACGGCGTATTTGTCTATGATGTGGAAACACAGGAGACGCGCTGCCTGATTCCTCAGGGGCGCTATGAAATCGGCTCCTTTGCTATGGCAGACGGGCGCATCATTCTAACGGTCTGCCGTCAGGATCAGGGGAAGACCCTGGCCCAGATGCACGATCTCTATGCCATGGATATGGAGACTGGCGCGCTGACTCTGCTCCATAGCGGCGGGCTGTCCTTTGGCGACGCGATTGGAACGGATGTTACCCATGGCGGCGGATGCCAGTTTGTAGCCCGGGAGGACGCGGTGTACTTCCTGTGCTGCGTGGAAGAACATACGGAGCTGATGCGGTATCCCTATCATGGGGAGCCGGAGACGCTGCTGAAGGTATATGGCGCCATCAACTCTTTTGCCATGGGAGCGGATCAGATCATCCTGGCAGCGGTGATGGACATGCGTCCCTCTGAGCTGTATCGGCTGGACCGGAACGGAACGCTGACTCCGCTGACGGCGTACAACAGCGCCTATTGTGAATCCCACAAAATTATATGGCCTGAGGAAATTCGATTTGTCAACAGCGAGGGCAATGAGATCCACGGACTGGTATTGCTGCCGCCGAATTTTGATAAAAAGGGCAGCTATCCGGCAATTTTGGACATCCATGGCGGGCCTCGGGCGGCCTATGGCACGGTGTTCTATCATGAAATGCAGTATTGGGCCAACGAGGGCTATGTGGTGATGTTCTGCAACCCCACGGGCAGCCTGGGCCGGGGACAGTATTTTGGCGATGTGTGCGGCAAAACCGGCATGATCGACTACGAGGATATTATGACCTTTGTGGACGAGGTGCTGAAGGCCTATCCCCAGATTGACGAAAAGCGCTTGGGCGTAACCGGCGGAAGCTATGGCGGCTTTATGACCAACTGGATCATTGGGCATACGGGCCGGTTTGCGGCGGCGGCGTCCCAGCGGTCCACGTCCAATAACATCTCCAACGAGGCCACCACCGGAAACGGCAGCCTGTTTACAGAGAGCTGCCTACAGGCCGGGCAGCAGCGAAGCGACGAACTCCTGTGGGAACAGTCCCCTCTGAAATTTGCCGAGCAGGCTACCACACCCACGCTGTTTATTGCGGCGCTGGAGGATTACTGCTGCTATCATGTGGAGTCGCTGCAAATGTACACGGCGCTTAATCGTATTGGCGTAGACACAAAGGTTTGCCTGTTCCGCCATGAGAACCACGGCCTGTCCCGTACCGGACGACCGGAAGCACGGATTCGCAGATTGCAGGAGATTACCGGCTGGATGGACCGGTACCTGAAGGAGGGAGCAGAGCAATGAAAACACTGATTCAGCATGTCAATGTATTTAACGGCTATGACGCCAAGCTGGACGAAATGGCGAATATCGTGGTTGAGGATGGCTTTGTTACGGAGATCCTCCACGGTGCGGTGGAAACCCATGGCTTTGACCAGGTGATTGACGGCGATGGCCACACGGCAATGCCCGGCATGATGGATGCTCACACCCATCTGGGCCTGTGCGTTACGGATGAAGAGATGTCGCAGATGCGGATCGACGAGCTGGCAATTCGCTCTACCATCTATGCCAAATCCATGCTGGAGCGGGGATTTACCTCGGTCCGAGATGCCGGCGGTATGGTGGTGGGCCTCAAGAGCGAAATTGACCGGGGCACCATCATCGGGCCGAAGATTTTCCCCTCCCATGCCTGCATTTCTCAGACCTGCGGCCATGCGGACGAGCGCATGAGCCGGGCGGATGTGCGGCTGGGGGACGGCAGCTATACGGCAATGGCCATGCGCAACGGCGGCATGGTGATTGCAGACGGTGTCCCGGAGGTGATGCGGGCAGTTCGCCAGCAGCTCTTCCTGGGAGCCTCTCAGATCAAAATTATGGCGGGCGGCGGCCTGGCCTCGAAGTTCGACAATTTCTATACCACCCAGTATACCTTTGAAGAGGTCAAGGCGGCAGTGGACTGCGCTTCGGACTATGGCACCTATGTAATGGCCCATATCTATACGCCGGAGTGCATGCAGCGGGCGGCCAAGGCGGGCGTTCGAAGCTTTGAGCATGCCACACTGATGGACGAGGAAACCGCAAAGCTGGTCAAGGACAGCGGCATTTGGGTCTGCCCGGGGCCGCAGTTTGCAGGCAACGAGCCCCATAAAAACGGGCCCCCGCCGAAAATCACCGGGCGGGAGGTTCCGCGCCATGTGATTCTAAACGGCGAGCAGCAGCTGACGGATTTGATTAACAAGTATGACATTCCCATTGTCTATGGCACCGATGCATCCCGTCCCCTGGCAACGGTGGAGTTCCGGCAGCATGATGATATCCGGAAGTTTAAGCGTCGGTTTGGCAGCCTGAAAACCATCCGCGCCATGACCGGCAATACCTACGAGCTGGGCAAGCTATGCACCTATCAGCATCCCTATCCCGATGGCAAGCTGGGGATACTGGAGGCCGGGTCCTATGCGGATCTGCTGCTGGTGAAGGGAAATCCCGTAGAAGATGTGGAGATTCTGGCGGAACAGAGCAACATTCAGCTGGTGATGAAGGACGGCATGGTGTATAAAAATACCCTGTAATTCGCTGCCAAATCCAAGTTTGGAATCCCCCATAACATAGAAGAGCGCCCCTCCTGATTTCGCTGCATGAAATCAGAAGGGGCGCTTTTGTGATAAAAAACGAAATTATTTTGCTGCTTCCAGCCGCTTCTTTTCGCGCTTTGTTTCCACCACATGGCGAATGGCGGCGACGGGATGGTAGAAGATCATTCTGGGGCCGGAGAACCGCATTACCACCCGAATCTTCTCACGCATCTCCGGCTGATAGCAGTGTACCCGGCAGTTGGAGCAGAAGGTTTTCGTCTCCATAAAGGGGCAGCGGTCTGAGCGGGCACAGGCATAGCGGCTCAGCTCTGCACAGTCCGGGCAAAGGGCACCCTTGGTGTGGTGCGTGCGGCGGCAGTAGAGGGCGATCATTTGGGATACCATCTGCTTTTCCCGCTGGCGCTTATCCTGAACGTCCTTCATCAGCTCATCCTCCCGTGCTCTACCGAATATACCTGGTCGGCAATCCGCATGGTGGAGGCCCGATGGGATACCAGCACTACGGTTTTTCCGTCCCGCTGCTCATGGAGGGACTTTAGAATGATGGCTTCGTTCAGGCTGTCGAGATTGCTGGTGGGCTCGTCCAGCAGCATCAGCGGTGCATCGTGCAGAAATGCCCGGGCCAGGCCCAATCGCTGGCGCTGACCGCCGGACAGGGTGTCGCCCAGCTCGCCTACCGGGGTGTCATAGCCCTGGGGCAGGGTCATGATGAAGTCGTGGACCGCAGCTTTTCGGCAAGCGGCTTCGATTTCATCATCGGTGGCGTCCAGCTTTGCAATTCGAAGGTTGTTGCGAATGCTGTCATGGAACAGGTGGGTATCCTGGGTGACAAAGCTCTCGAGATTTCGAAGATTGTCCGTGTTGATCTGGGAAATGTCCGTATCCGAAAGGCGCACGCTGCCCTGGTCCACATTCCAGAAGCGCATCAGCAGCTTGAGCAGGGTGGATTTTCCGCTGCCGCTGCGGCCAACAATGCCCACCACGCTGCCGGCGGGGAATTGGGCGGAAACGTCGGACAAGATGGTTTCCTTTCCATAGGAGAAGGTCACATGCTCCGCTGCGGCGCCGGTAAAGGTGCGCTCGGGCTGCCCGGTGACATCTTCGACTGCCGGTGTTTCATCCAGAATATCCAGCACGCGATTTCCGGCGGCAAAGGTGTTTTGCAGGGTGCTGCCCAGATTCGCCAAAGCGACGGTGGGACCAAAGGAGGAAAACAGCGCCAGTGTGACGATCAAAACGCCGTCAAAGCCCAGCTTGCCCTGCTGCATCAGAAGGGCGGCGGAGAAAAGCATGGCCAGGTCAAACAGCAAAATCGCGGTGTTGGTAATGGCGGTATTTTGGCCGGAGATGCGCTTCATCTTTTCGTCCACACCGGACAGCGCGTCAGTGCGCCGCTCCATCTCCTTCAGACGGGCAGCACCGCCGCCATATTGGATGGTTTCGCTGAGGCCCCGCAGACTATCCAGCACAAAGGCGGACAGCTGACCGGAGGCGGTGCGGAGTTCCAGTCCTGTCTGACCGGACCGACGAGAGGTAATCAGGGGAATCACAACGCCAACGCAGACATACGCCACCAGGGCCAGCAGGCCCAGCAGCCAGGAATAGCTGCCGATAAACAGGCATAGGATGACGGTAAACAGCAGCGCAATTGCCGCAGGAGAAATGGTATGGGCATAGAATACCTCTAAAAGCTCGATATCTGAGGTAATCACGGAGATCAGGTCGCCCCTGTCCCGGCCCTCCAGCTTTGCAGGGCACAGCCGACGAAGGGCGCGGAACACCTTGTCCCGGATCAGCGCCAGCAGCCGGAAGGCAATGAAGTGGTTGCAAGACTGCTCGGCATAGCGGAACAGGCCCCGAACCAGGGCAAAGGCCAGCACCGAGACAAAAATCATCGTCAAGGACAGCGGCGTATCATAGCCCAGAAGATTCAGCGCGGCGAATCCGCCGAAGATGGTGATAAACGTGGCGCACAAATGGCCGATCAGACCCATGAAAATGGCAAGCAGCATATAGCCGGTGAGGGGGCGCACCAGGCCGATGAGCCGACGCATTACAGTAAATCCGCTTCTCTGGTTCATTCTGCTGCCTCCTTTCCATACTGCTCCAGCTGCTGCTGTGCGGTCCAAAGGGTACGATATGCGCCGCCCTGCTGGAGCAGCGCCGAATGGGTGCCGTGCTGCACCACATTCCCATGCTCCAGAACATAGATTTCGTTGGAATCCGTGACATTGGCTAGACGATGGGAAATCAGCAGCACGGTTTTGCGCCCGGCCAAGGCATGAATCTCTGCCATAATGTCGGTTTCGCTTTCCACATCGATATTGGAGGTGGCCTCGTCGAAAATATAGACCGGGGTATCATGGAGCAGGGCCCGGGCCAATGCAAGCCGCTGCCGCTGACCGCCGGAGAGATTTTCGCCCCGCTCGGAAAGCGCCGTATCCAGTCCCTGCTCTCCTTGCAGGAACGCCTCCAGCTTCACCCGGCGGAGAACCTGCCAGAGCTGCTCGTCGGTGGCGTCCGGCTTAGCCAGCAGCAAATTGTCCCGAACGGTGCCCTTGAACAGATAGCTCTGGTGGCTGACGTAGGTGATATGCGCCATTAGGCTCTGCTCGGAAATATCCCGCAGCTCGACGCCGCCGATGGTAACGGAGCCGGTATAGCCCTGATTCCGGCCCATCAAAATGGCGGAAATCGTGGACTTACCGCAGCCGGATTCCCCTACCAGAGAGATGAACTGTCCGGCAGGAATATCAAGATCAACGCCGTGGAGAATCTCCTGCTCCGGGGCATAGGAGAAGTGCAAATCCCGGCACTGAATATCGCCCACCGGGCAGGGAACGGTACCCAGCTGTGGCTCGGGGAGATCCAGAAGGTGAAAAATCTTTTCGCTGGCAGCCATGCCGTTCATGGCAATGTGGAAGAAGGAGCCCAGCTGCCGCATAGGGATGAAAAAGTCCGCTGCCAGCAGAATAATCAACAGGCAGCCCCCAAGATCAATATGGCCGCTCCGGAATTGAGTTGCTGCCATAATCACCCCCAGCGCAGCACCGCCATAGGCAATCAGGTCCATGATGGTGATGGAATTGAGCTGCATGGTCAGCACCTTCATGGTGATTTTGCGGAATTTCTCCGCCTCTTCGTTCATCTGGTCGTTTTTAAAGCCGTCAGCCTGGTAGATTTTTAGGGTGGTGAGGCCTTGAAGATTCTCAAGAAAGGTATCGCCCAGTGCGGTATACTGCCCCCAGTATTTGCTCAGCAGCTTCTTTGCCCAGGTCTGAACGGCGGCAATGGCAATGGGGATCAGCGGCACGCAGATCAGCAGCACCACGGCGGCGGGAACACTGACAAAGCACAGCACCACAAACAGTGTCAGCGGCGCCAGCATGGCATAGAAAAACTGCGGCAGATAGGCGCCGAAATACGTCTCCAGCTGGTCCACGCCCTCGACCGTTACCTGTACGACTTCTGAGGTCTTGACCTGCTGGGAATAGGACGCGCCCAGTCGCAGCAGCTTTTGATAGATGGCCCCGCGCAGCGTCTTTTTTACGGCCTGTGCCGATAGAAAGCTCATCCGGGCAGCCCCGATGGTGCAGGCATAGCGCACGGCCACGGCCAGAACGGTAATGACCGCCACCACGGCCAAACGAGTGGGGGATAGGGCCCCCTGTTGTAGGCCGGAGAGCAGGGATGTAATGGCGGCCATCATGGTGATATTGGCGGCAAGGCTGCACCACTGGAGCGCCACATTGCCTGCGATATACGTTTTGCTTTCCGGCACCGTGCCGATCAGCCGTTTGTTTATCATCATGGTAGTTGTTGTTGCCTCCTTTGTGATTGTTAGAACGGGCTAACTTATACGGAAATTAAAACGTCAGTCCAGTGCGGCTGACGTATTTGTTAGTCTAGGATACCATACTTTTTTTCTCCATGCAAGGGCAAAAAATAACAGTCCCCGCCGTTTTTCGCAGGAGCTCGGCGCATGATTTTGCATGTTTATAAGGGAATCATTTGTAATATACAGAAAGCGGGAGAAATTTGTAGATTTCATTGCATTTATACGGCGGATACAGTAGAATGTACTTATTATAAGGAAAGATCCCCATACTTTGTCATTGGAAACGCAAAGGGGTACGTTCATGGAACGGAACGGGGAAAAGAGGAGATGACCGCCCATGGCAGTTTTGAAGTGTAAAATGTGCGCAGGCAACATTATCCCGGTGCAGGGGAAAAATTTAGGCGTCTGCGACAGCTGCGGCTCCACGGTGACCTTGCCCTCCATTACGGATGAGCGGCGCACCGATACCTTCAACCGCGGCAACCATTTTCGCCAGGTCTATGAATTTGACGCAGCGCTGAAGGAATACAGCCAGATTGTCAGAGAAGACCCCGAGGATGCAGAGGCCCATTGGTGCATGACCCTGTGCCGCTATGGCATCAACTATCACCAGGATCACCGCACGGGGCAGCGGATTCCCACCTGCGACCGAGTCAGCTATACTTCGATTCTGGAGGACCCGGACTATCTGGCGGCGCTGAAATATGCTGACGGCGACCAGAAAGCGCTGTATCAGGAAGAGGCAAAGCGGATTTATAAGATTCAGCAGGGCATTCTGGAGGTTTCGGCAAAGGAAAAGCCCTTTGATGTGTTCATTTGCTTTAAGGATACCGACGATAAAACCGGCAAGCGTACCCGGGATTCCGTATTGGCCCAGGATCTTTATAGTGAGCTTACCAAGCGGGATTATAAGGTGTTCTTCTCCCGCATTACGCTGAAAGAAGAGCATATGGGGCAGGAGTGGGAGCCCTACATATTTGCGGCCCTGAACAGCGCAAAGGTGATGCTGGTGGTGGGCACCACGCCGGAGAATTTCAGCTCCCCCTGGGTAAAGAACGAGTGGAGCCGATTCCTGAATCTGCGCCGCATGGACAAAACGAAGATCTTGATTCCCTGCGTCAGTGGGATGAGTCCCAATGCGCTGCCTGCTGGCCTAAAGGAGTTGGAAGGCCGGGATATGAATGAGATTTCCTTCATGCAGGACATCCTCTATGGCATTGAGCGGGTGATTCGAGGCGATCAGAAGAAGACTCAGTCCGGCGGCGGTACGGTATCGGCGGTGAATTATGTCAAGCGCGCCTTTATGGCCCTGGAGGACAGGGAGTTCGCTGCCGCAGACAAGCAGCTGGAGCAGGCGCTGAATCTGGACCCGGAAAACGGACAGGCCCACTTGGGCAAGCTCCTGGTGGAGCGGAAATGCACCTGCGTAGAGGAACTGGCAGAGGAGGATACGCCCCTGTCCGGAAGCGGCCACTATAACCGTGCGGTGAAATTTGGCGATTTGGGCACACAGCAGAAGCTCCGTGCTGTCGAGAGCCAGATTCAGGAGCGTGTGCGTCAGAGAGAGCTGTCAGATACCTATCAGCGGCTTTGCAATGAACTGGACAATGTGGAAGAAAGCGAGAAAGCGGAGCAACTGGCAAAGAATTTCGACGCCTTAGGGGACTACCGCCATGCCAGCCAGAAGGCTGCGGAGGCCCGGGAAGCGGCGGAAAGTATCCGGCAGGAGAAAGCGGAACAGCAGCGCCGCCTGGATTTACAGCGTCGGCAGCAGGCAGAGGAAAAGGCCAAGGCTGAGGCCGCAGAAAAGGCGGCTGCGCAAAAGGCCGCCAATCGGGTGAAACGGAAGCGCCGGTCCAAGCGCATTCGGCGGCTGATTTTTGTGCTAATTATTCTGGGGATCATTCTGAACAGTGCATACAAGAATTATTTAGAGGCGCCTCGAGCCATATATGACGAGGCCGAAACCGCCATGGAGCAGGGAGATTACGAGACTGCTGCGGTGGATTATTTCGCGGTGGCAAACAGCCGATTCGCTACGACCTTTTTCAAGGATGCGGAACAGAAGGGTATTGAGGCCTGCACCGCATGGCTGGGCTGGGAGCCGGTTGTGCTTTCTTCGTCGGATTGTCCCTGGTTCTCGGTGGACAGCTATGGCCACCTGGAGTTTAACAGCAGCATGTACGATTCCAGCCAGGACTTTGTACTGCCCACGGTTTTGGATGGTCAGCTGGTAACCGGCCTGTCCGGCTATTGCTTTGAAGGCGACGGCGTGGTGTCGCTGACTCTGCCGGATAACTACACCTATATTGGAGAACGAGCCTTCTCCGGCTGCCAGACCATGAACTCCATTGTGCTGGGGCAGAACACCACCTATATCGGAGATCGGGCGTTTAACGACTGCGACAGCCTGACCAGCGTTACGATCCCCGGCTCCGTAAGAGAAATGGGCGACGGCGTATTTTATGACTGCGACTATCTCAATAGCGTTACTCTGATGCCCGGCGTGCAGGAGATTGGCGACAAGGCCTTTTACGAATGTGACGGCCTGACCAGCATCTATATTCCCAGCTCTGTTACCAGAATCGGCAGCAATGCCTTTAGCAGCTCCGGCATTATGACGGTGACTATGGAGGAGGGCGTGTCCGGCATCGAATCCGGTGCGTTCTATTACTGCCAGAACCTGACCGAGGTTACGATTCCCGGTTCCTGCACCGAAATTGGTGCGGAGGCCTTCCGGGATTGCGATGCCCTGACGAGCGTGACGCTAAACAGCGGCGTTGAGGTCGTGGGAGAAAAGGCGTTCCAGGGCTGTGAGCAGCTATCCTATTTGGCGCTCAGCGATACGCTGACCACCATCGGCGAGTCGGCGTTTTATGACTGCGACCAGCTTACGGGCGTGACCATTCCTGCTGGGGTATCGACCATTGAGTCCAGAACGTTTTGCTATTGCAGCAGCCTTTATTGGATTTGGGTCAGCGATGGGCTGAGCATTATCCGGGATGATGCATTTTACGGAAGCAATAATCTGAGCCAGGTATATTTCAGCGGCAGCGCAGACACATGGTATGCCATGTCTAAGGGCAATAACGATGTGCTGAACAATGCAACGCTGATTAGCGACTACTACGGCTAAGGTCCGAAAGGAGAGAGAACAATGGCGAAATTTGTGATTGAGTGCCCCAGCTGCCAAAGCTATGTGCGGGTGTCCAATTCCATCTTTGCAAAGAAGCAGGTCCGCTGCAACTGCGGCACGCTGATTGACATTAAGGCAAACCGGATGATGAGCCGGGTTTGCCCCCACTGCGGCAACAGCGTTGTATTTGATGCGGCCAAGGGAGAAAAGGCAAAGTGCCCGGTCTGCAAGGAGCGCATCAATACCACTGCGGAGCAGAGCCGGACCGAGGAATTTTCCTGTAGCCAGTGCGGCATTCGGCTGCGGGCGGACAAAAATGCAACCCACTATCGCTGCCCGGTTTGCGATACGGACAACGACGTTCAGGCGCAGATTGCCAAGGAGCGCATTTCCCGCCAGGGGGTTGCCAGCATCATCAAGTATGAGGGCGACAATCAGACCTTCATCTGGAAGCATCCCATTGAGGACTTTAACCTGGGCTCTCAGCTGATTGTCCATGAAACCCAGGAGGCGGTGTTCTTCCGGAACGGCCAGGCGCTGGATTCTCTGGGGCCCGGACGGCATACACTGGAAACCCAGTCCATGCCCATCCTCAATAAGTTCTATAAGCTGCCCACGGATTCGATGAAAACCTTCCATTCTGAGGTCTACTTTATCAATATGACCACCCAGATGGGCATTAAGTGGGGCACTGACTCCAAGGTTCGGGTGAAGGACCCGGTCAACGGCTTTTATGTAGAGCTGGGGGCAGGCGGCGAGTTCAACCTGAAAGTCAGCGACGCCCGCCGGCTCTTGATGAAGCTGGTTGGCACGGTGGGCAGCCTGAGTCAGAGTGATTTGCTGTCCAGCGAGCTGGTGGGCGGGGTTCCCAAGCAGACAGGCTATTTCCGGGCGATGATTATGACCCAGGTGAAAACCTATCTGGCCCAGACCATTCGCCAGGAGAACATCAACATCCTGGACATCGACGAGCAGCTCAGTAAGCTGTCCGAGGGCTTGAAAATCCTGATTAACCAGTCCCTCCAGGAGTATGGCCTGGTGATGCCGGAGTTTTATGTCACCCGGATTGTCACCCCTGATGACGACGAAAACTTCATTCGGCTCAAGCAGCAGTTTGCGGATCAGGTGCTCAATGTCCGGGAGGAGGAAATCCGCCAGAAGACCGCCGAAGCCACTCGGAACCGCAAGCGCGTTGAGGCGCAGACGGATGCTGAGATGAAAATCATTGCAGCCCAGGCGGAGGCCGAGGCCCGCCGCCAGAACATCCTGGTAGAGGCCGAGGAAATGCGGCTCAAGGGCTATAGCTATCAGCAGGAAACCGCGCGCCAGGTGGGCGTGAATGCCACCAGCAATCTGGGTAGCGGCGGCGGAAGCGGCTTGAGCGATTTGATGGGCCTGGGCGTGGCGATGGGGGCGATGGGCTCCATTGCCGGCACCACAAAGCGTGCAGTCTCCGGACTGATGGACCCGGACGAGCCCGGCTGGACCTGCTCCTGCGGTACGGTCAACACCGGGAAATTCTGCTCCGAGTGCGGCAGGGGAAAGCCGCAGACCGAGCGCTGGACCTGCTCCTGCGGCACGGAAAATACGGGTAAATTCTGCTCGGAATGCGGAAAGATGAAGCCCCAGCCCGCAGAGCCCTGGACCTGTGCCTGCGGCGAAACCAATACCGGTAAGTTCTGCTCTGCCTGCGGGAAGCCCAAGCCGGAGGGCCCCTGGACTTGCTCCTGCGGCAACAGCGGCATCACCGGAAAGTTCTGCCCGGAGTGCGGCAGAAAGAAAGGAGAATAAGCCATGAAACAGAAATATTCCGTGCTGGCAGCGGCTGGCATTGCGTTGGTGCTGTTTTCTCTGGTTGTATTCGTTGCGCCCATTCCCAAGACGGCGGTGTTTTGGGTGGCGTATCTATTCGCGGTAATTGCGATGGTTGCGCAGCTGGGCTTTGTCCATGTGGCATTTTCCGGCGGCACCTCGGCCCGGAGCAAGTTCTATGGCTATCCCATTTTCCGGGTAGGCATGGTCTATCTGGGGGTCCAGCTGGCGCTGAGCCTGGTGTTTATGCTGCTGGGGAAATGGGTGCCCATGTGGATTCCTGTGGTTTCCGGAGTGGTGGTTGCGGGTTTGGCGGCCATTGGTCTGCTGGCCACGGATAACGTCCGGGATTCTGTGATCCTGGTGGAGGAAAAGCAGGCGGCAAATACCGTCACCATGCGTTCTCTGCGCCGGAATGCCGATGTGCTGGTGTCCCGCTATCCGGAGTTTCAGGACTTGGCGGAGTCGCTGCACTATGCCGATCCGGTTGCCACCACAGCCACAGAGCCGCTGGAGCAGCAGCTGGCGTCTATGATGGCCCAGGTGGAGCAGTGCCCTGATGAGCAGTCCCGGCTGCGGCTGAAAAATAAAATGCTGGAGCTGCTGGAACAGCGTAATGCCGTGTGCAAATCCAGCAAGACCAGATAAAAATAGCTGCCCAAACGCTGGATGTTTGGGCGGTTGCAGAAACGAGAGATTCGAATCAACAAAAGCCAGCCCGAATTGGGCTGGCTTTTTGCTGGCTTAAACGGATGACGTGGTTTCGTGCTTTTTTGAAGGACGATACACCAGTGTGGCAATGCCCATTAGCAGCGCGGTGGTACCAAGGCTGATGGGATAGCCGATGAGGATGGTCTGGAAGGTGCGATGCAGGGGAAATGCCGTCTCAATCCACAGAATGCGGACGACGCAAATTCCCACAGCGGCAAGAATAGCGGGAACCAACGAGATACCGAATCCCCGAAGATAGCCGGATAGATTTTCATAGAACAGGCTGAAAATATAGGCAAAGAACACGATTACCAGCCGGGTATAGCCCAGCGCCACCACATTGGGGTCGCTGTTAAACAGAGACAGCAGCGGCTTTCCAAAGAACAAAATGACGGCGATAAACAGGGCAGAAATGGCGGCGTCCTCCAAAATGCACAGTCCAAGGACCTTGCGGCATCGTGCGTTCTGTCCGGCGCCGCAGTTCTGGCCCACAAAGGTGGTGCAGGCCTGCCCAAAGGAGTTGAGCACATCATAGGCCATAATTTCAATGTTATAGGCTGCGCTGGAGGCGGCCATGACTTCTTTCCCGAGACTGTTAATAGCGGACTGAATTACAATGTTGGAAATGCAGAACACAGCGCTTTGTATCCCGGCGGGAAGCCCGATTTTTAATATGTGACCCAGCATGGCGCGGTCAATGCCCAGCTTTTTCGGGGTGACGTGAATCACCTGATTGGTTTTCGTCAGTACCCAGAACAGAACGATGGCGCTGATGCCATTGGAAATCACCGTGGCAATGGCAACGCCGTTTACGGTCATGTGTAATACAATGACGAAGAACAAATTCAGCAGGACGTTGAGCACGCCGGATAGTGCCAGCACCATCAGCGGCACCTTAGTATTGCCCACGCTGCGGAAAATTGCGGCTTCGAAGTTATACAGCAGGATCACCGGCATGCCCACCAGGTAAATCCGAAGATAAGACAGCGCCAGGGGCAGCACGTCTGCCGGGACCTGAAGGGACTGGAGCAAGGGCGCGGCCACCAGCTGACCGAGAATGGATACCGCAATGCCGCAGACCAGGGCTGTGACAATGGAGGTGTGCACGGCCTTTTGTACGTCTTCCCGATCCTCACGGCCGATGGCGTTGGCAATTACCACATTAGCACCTAGGGCAATGCCTACAAATAGATTCACCAGCAGGCTGATAATGGGGCTGTTGGCGCCCACTGCGGCGACTGCGGCGGTTTTTGCACTGCCGGTGAAATTCCCCACAACAGCAATATCCGAGGCATTGAACAGCTGCTCTAAAATTGCTGTTGCAGCCACAGGAAGGGCAAACAGCGGGAGCTTATTCCATAGTGCGCCATGGAGCATGTCAAGGTCATGGCGCTTTGTTCGCTTGGCAGATTGTGTGTCCAAAGGCTCATCTCCTCATCCGGCCCTATTATAGTGGCGAAATAACATAATAGCAAATATGTAGATTCTATTATCTATCATAGTTTACAGGAATGATAAACGGCGCTAAAATAGACAAGAGGAGTCTGCAAATAAAAAGTCAAGACCTAAATGAAGAAAATTTCACAGCAAGTCTTAGCGAAAAAAGGGCATAGCAAAGTTACCGGTGAACTGGGGCGTTCATCGGCTGGACCATGGCAGCCTGGATTTTTCACTGTTTCTGGAGCCGGTGAATTTTGTGAGAAGCGGCTTGGGCTATTTTCTGACCACCAGAGATTTGCTGCCGGATACATTAAGCGCAGATGTGTGCTTTCGGCCCCTGACGCCAACACTGGAAACGCATTATGCGCTGGTGTGGAAGCAGTCCGCTGTGCTCAGTCGGGCGGCGCAGGCGTTTCTGGAGGAGGTGAGGGGGCAACTGGAGAATGACAAATAAATATGCGCAGCTTCAAGGCAATTACTTCATGAAGCTGCGAAGCACGCCCAAATAGGAACGCCCGCTATTTGCCGAAGTCGGTCAGATAGCGGGCGTTTTGCAATGAGAATGCGGAATTACAGGGGCTGATAGGTGACGGGGCAGGTGGTATCCACCGGGGGATTCCCATGGATGTCAGCACCCCGATGGGAGACGGCCACATAGCCGCCGTTTTCCCGGCGAATGGTCCACTCGATGGGAGCAGGACCGGCCATGGCGGTAAAGGTCAGGGTGTCAGCGGTTTCCTTGAGATCTTCCAACACAACATCTTGGCCCATTTCGTTGGTCCAAAGGGCGGTTGTTCCGTCCCATTTTAGGGTGAGGGTTGCCGCCATAGGGCCGCCCATTGGGGGAGGACCGCCAGCAGGAGGACCGCCAGCGGGAGGACCACCAGCGGGAGGACCACCGACAGGGCCACCCATGGGTGGGGGACCACCGGCGGGCTTCAGGGCTTCTTTCGTGGGATTTTCAATGGTATAAATGCCTTTCATACAATCACTCCTTAAATCTGATTCGCGGTGCGCCATGCGGCCAGGGTTGCGTCATGCACGTTGCCCTGGGATACGCAGTCGCCAATGTAGTGAACCTGTCCGGCGCAGCCTGCAAATTCCATGGCTGCCTGCTGCATGGGCGTGGAGCCTGCGCAGACCACCACATAGTCCGCCCGCACGGTCTGCTCGCTGCCGTCCTTCGCACGATAGTGAAGCAGATGGCCGTCGTAGGACAGATATTGCCGTACAAAGGTGGTATAGGAAAACGCGGGGATGGATTTGAAGTAATCCATAATCATAATGACATAGTGAGAGTGGGGCGTTTCCGGGCAGAGCATCCCCTGCCGGGTCATGACGTTCACCTTGTGCCCCTTCTTGGCAAGATAAATGCCGACTTCGGTGCCGGTTTCGCTGCCGCCGATGACTGCAACATGCTCCGGCAGCGTATCGGCGCGTTCATAGGCCTCCAGCACATGGCAGGAGTTCTCCGGGGTCAGTCCGGGGATATTGAGACTGCGGAACCGGGGGCCAATGGCAATCACAGCGTCGTCATAACCTTCCTTGGCCAATTCCTCGGGGGTGATACGGGTACCCAGATGCAGGGTGACATTTTCTCGCTTCCGAAGCTGCCGCTCCAGCCAGGCAATATAGTCCGCCATGGGCCATTTGAAGTCCACCATGTCTGCATGGCACAGCTGACCGCCCAGCTTGCCCTTCTGCTCATAAAGGGTCACCTGGTGGCCCCGATCCGCCAGCAGCATCGCCGCATACATACCGCCGGGGCCGCCGCCCACTACAGCCACGTTCTTTTTCCTTGTAACCGGCTGAATGATCCGGGCGCGGGTGGCGTCGTCAAAGACTTCGGAGGGATTCACCGGGCATTTGCCGCAGCGATTGCATTTGACGCAGGGCACTACATCCTCTCCACGGCCCTCCTGAATCTTTTTGAGGAACTCCGGATCGGCGTGCCAGAAGCGATGAATGGCGATCAGATCAGCATCTCCGTCTGCCAGGGTTTTCTCCATGAGGTCGGGATTGCAGAAGCCTGCGGAAACCTGAATCAGGGTGTCAATTCCCCGGGCAACCAGATCGTGCTTGAGGCGGCGGGTGATTTCCAAATTGGGGGAGGGCATGTCACGGGTTACGGTGTAGCCGATGGGGTGCTGGGTATCCTTATAATCCGTGCGGATGTGCACCACATCGACATTTTTGCCCAGCTGCTCAATGAGCCACAGGGTGTCTTCGTATTTGTGCCCGATGCCCTCAGCGGTAAGAATAATCTCCAGGGGATAATCCGGGCCCAAGGCTGTCCGGAGCTTCTCAAACAGGGTGAGGATCAGCCGCGCACGGTTTTCCCGGCTGCCGCCCCATGCGTCCGTGCGATGGTTGCATTTGGTGGACCAGAATTCGTCGGCAATGTTGTTGTGATAGGCGCAGTGGATGCTGAGCATATCAAAGCCAAACAGCTTGAGATTGACCGCATTTTCCACTGTGGAGTCGATGTAATCCCAGATGCCTTCCTCAGAGATCCAGCCGATGTCGTGGCCCATGACCCCTTCACGCTCGGCGTAGAGCTGCTTTTCGGGATTGTTGGGGTCATAGCGCATATCGTCGTTCCCTTCGGATTCCGGGCCTGCGCCGGGGGCACGATTGTCTATTGGGGGACCGCCGGGACCATCCGGACCGCCGGGGCCGCCGGGACCACCGGGGCCACCGGGACCGCCATGCTCACCAGGGCGGCGGGGCATATTCCCCATGGGCATGGTGATGGCATAGGAACCGAGATTGTGAATCTTTTCCAGGCAGGCGAGAATGGCGTCGAATTCCTTGCGCTCTTTGTCGGACATTCTGGGGCCGCCGGGGCCGTCTACACCGTTGGGATTTGCTACCGAGGCAAGCAGACTGGTTTTGAGCATGATATGGGAGATGTAGATCACCGAGGCGCCGTTCAGCGCTCGATTGGGCAGCTCCTGGCTGTAGTGCGCCCCTGCCGAGGAGGTCAGACGGGTGGGCAGCAGCAGATTTCCCACCTGGATGGGGGATAGGATATGGCTATAGGGATGCATGGAATTTTCCTCTCTTTCACGGGGCATTAGATGCTGTTATAGCGCTCCACTGCGGTTTTCTCCAGCTCCAGGGCGCGCTCGGCCCCCAGCTGGTTGCAGGTGTCAACATACTCCTGCCAGCTTGCATCGTCCAGAGTCCGAACGCCGGTAATCCACTCCAGGAATACCGTGCCGCCATAGGTGCCGATCTCCGCCAAAATGGAGGTCTGCTCGGCGGCTTCCTCAGAGGTAAAGGCGGCGTTTTCGATGACGCAGTTTTCGGGATCCCAGTTGCTCTTCCAAACCTCATAGAAGGCTTCCTTGGTGGGGGTCATGCCCACGTTGTCAAAGCTGGGATCGTAGAGATAAGCGCCAAACGTGGAGTACAGGCAAATGGCAACCTTGTCGCTGAGGCCGTTGGGATTGTTGGTGACAAAGTCGGTGAGCTGGCACTGGCCGTCGTCAGAGAGGGTATAGGTGATATCCTCCATGCCATAGGTGCCCATGCGGCTGCCTGCGGGGGTAAAGAACCAATCCAGGAAGATCAGCGCACGCTCCACGTCGCTGCACTGGGTGGAAACGGCGGTGGCACTGTTCATGGTATAGCTGCTGAAGCCGCCGTAGACATAGGAATTCTCGTCAATGACAGGGTTGGGGATTGCCATCAGAATGTTTTCGATATCCGGTACATTCACCATGATCTCCTGAAGGTTGCTGGCGCCCCAAAGGCCGGTGCGGTCAGAGGTGAACATGGTGGTTTCATAGTTCCGGTCGCCGCTGGTGATAAAGTCGGGGTCAATGAGGCCCTCGGCATACCACTGGGAGACGGTTTCGATATAGTCCCGGAACCGGTCTGCGGTGGGGCCATAGCAGATCTCGCCGTTTTGGTCATAGTAGAAGCCGTCCGCCAAATTGCTGGCCATGGGGCCCTGGCCGCCGGGCATGGAAGCATAAATGCCCCAAGCGCCGATATATTCCACGCCGGTGGGGTCCCAAATGGTTACGGCACCGTATTTGTCGTGGAAGGCGGTGAGAATTTCATGCCAGTCGTCGATGGTTTCCGGTAGATTATCCTGGTCGTAGGGCAGGCCGCATTCCTTCAGCCAGTCCAAGCGCACCACGGGTCCGTTGGTCAGCGAGGCGGATTTCTCTGCCCGCATCTGATAGATGGAGCCGTAGTGACCGGCATCGGTGAGCACGGCCTTCCGGAGATCGTCGTTTACAAAGTAAGAGGTGTAGAAGGGCATGTAGTCGTAGATGTAATCATCCAGAGACAAAATCACATCGTCCTCGATTGCCGCATCGTCGCCGCCGGAATACAGCTCAAAGACGCCGTCGATGAGGTCGCAGTAGTCGCCGCCTGCAACCATCAGATTGAACTGATCGCTTTTGGCTTCCACAGAGCACTGGTTCCAGTCGATGCTGACACCCAGATTCTCCTGAATCCACTGGTAGCTCTCCATATCCGCATAACTGGACACCAGATTGGCCAGGTCGTGCTCAATGGGAATCCAATAGCTCAGCTCCAAGGTATCCTCAAACAGCGGAAGGTCATAGCCCGCTTCGGTGTAGGTGGCAAGTTCGCTGGCTTTGGCGTTGGGGTCCGGCACGCCTGCTTCGGGGGCAGTCGCTTCCGGCGCTGCGGATGCCAGCTCTGCCTGGCTGTTTTCCTCGTCCGCTTCGGGAGCGGGGGCGGATGCAGGGGCGGAAGCGGTAACTTCCTCAGACGGGGTGGATGCAGTGCTTTGTGCGGCGGAAGTACCGGTTCCACCGCAGGCGGTCAGGCAGCCCGTCAGCATGGCCAGCGCCAAACAGACGGCTGCAATTCTTTTTCGTTTCATAGTTCCTCCGTTCCTGCCGATCAGGGCAAAAAATTGGTCTTAGCAAATCATTTGCTAAGACCAGTGTACGGGATTTTGATGATGACTACAATGTCATTTCAAAACAGAATATGACATTTTAAAACAGAACGGGCTACTCGGCGTCTTCCAAGGCAGAACGCTGCTGCTTGCGGTATTGCCCAGGGGTAACGCCGTCGGAGTTTTGGAGGGCGCGATAGAGCCGCCGGACACTGCCAAAGCCTACATGGGCAGCAATTTCTTCATTGCTTAGGCCGGTATCCCGCAAAAGCTGCTTGGCCCGATCCAGTCGAATGTCCATGAGATAGGCGGATGGCGAGGTCCCAACCAGTCGTCCGAAATCCCGAGAAAGCTGCTGGGGATGGAGGCCAAAATGATGGGCAATGGCGGTTACGGTGAGCTGGGGCTCCATATAGTGGTCGCTGATGTAGGCGAGAATGTGATTTATCCACTGGGAGGAGCTGCTGTCGGACGGGGAAAACTCCTTTTCCAGCAGGCGAATGAATGCGGCGGTATGCCGGAGCAGCTCATCGATATTGTCTGCACCAAGAAAGTCCCCTAAATAGTGGGGCGTAACGTCAGACATGCACTGATCCTTTCCGGAGCGGAAGGCCAGGAACCAGGCGGCGTTTTCCAGCAGACAGAACAGCCGGAGCTTCGTTAGGCCAATATCGTTGCTCCCTGCCATGCCCAGGGTGTCAAGCAGCTCCTGGGCGCAGATGGCGGCGCCGTCAAAGTCCAGATTGACCAGCTTGAGAAACAGTCGCCGCTCGGCATCCTTACTTTGGGCGGAAAGGGGCGCTTCACTGCTGCTGGGATCCTCCTGGGAGAGAAAGATCGCCGGATGCTGCTTTCGAAACAGCCGCTGCCTTAGTTCGGTCTGGGCAATGCGATAGGCCCGGGGAATCAGACTTTCACCCGTGACCTCCGGGGAGACAACATAGGCGTCAGGCGGGGTGATTTGCGTCAGCAGCCGCCGAACAGCCTCCTGCCCATCCATCGACTGCACCAGTACCACCAGCTCGCCGCTATAATAGACGGAAATGCCCGAGAGGCCCAGCTGCATCAGCGCACGGTCCATTTGCTGCTCCAGTTGGGCTTGTTGCTGCTCCGCACATTCTGGCGTGTAGAGCAACAGCACGCAAAAATGCTGCCCATCCGCACAGGGCGTGGAGGGGGTATCCTGGGAAATCAGCTGGATCAGCCGCAGCTTTTGACGTTCGGGACGGATATTGTGGCCGAACAGCATGGTGGTTCCTCCTTTGCTAGACTGCATCCATTATACCCATGCGTTTATGAATCCGCAAGGTGCGAAGTCAAAGTATTTTGGAGACTTACAGATGAAAAATGCCTGTAACAATAAAGCGTGAAGGAGAATTGTTATGACAGGAGAGAAGCACCGTGGCAAAGTATGGATCCCATATGCCTCCGGTTCCGGCCACGTTGGCGGGTAGCAATGCTTGCTTTCCTCTTGACAGATTGGGGGAGAACCGCCATACTAAATAGGACGAAATGCGTGTACAGATGCATTGTTAGGAGTTGAATGCCATGAAAAATCGATACAGCGCCATGCTGTCCCCGCTGCAAGTGGGAAATGTGCTGATGAAAAACCGGCTGCTTTCCTCGGCAGCTACCCCGCATTTTATTCAGGGAACGGAGTCGTTCCCCACAGAAAAGTGGATTACATTGATGGCGAATCGTGCGAAAAACGGCGCCGCAGTGATCCATATCAACCACCTGGAGCATCCCCATCCCATGAAGCCGGACCTAAAACTGGTGGATATGACCCCGGCACATTTTTCCACCCTGGATATCGGCGATCCGTCCACCCATAATTATATCTGCCAGATGATCGACGCCATCCGGCTCTATGGCTCCGTGGCCATGACCAGTCCCATGGGCTTGCAGCTGCGGCCCCATATGGACGAGCCGTTTGTGCCGAAGCCCGGAGAGGGTGGGCCCGGGTCTAAGCCGGTATGTGATGAGCTTACCAAGCGGGATATGCAGATGCACATTGATTCCGTGGTGGAAGAGGCATTGCTGCTGAAAAAACTGGGGTTTGAGATGTTTTCTCTCCACAACGCCTATCGCAATGGGCCGGTGAGCCAGCTCTTGTCGCCGCGGTGCAACCATCGAACTGATGAATATGGCGGCTCGGTAGAAAACCGCGCCAGACTGCTGCTGGAGATTTTTGACGCGCTGAAGCAGACCCTGGGCCGGGACTTTCCGCTGGAATGTCTGGTCAGCGGCGAAGAAACCGGCGGCATTACCATCGAGGATACCATTGCGCTTTCCCGGCTGGCAGAGGGGAAAATCGACCTACTGACCATCCGCCAGGGAGAGCAGGACCCCCAGCATCCCATTGGCCTGACCTCCACCCGGGAGCATCCCTGCCCCAATTTGGAGGCAGCGGCAACGGTAAAGGCGGATGTACAGAGCCGGGGCGGTAAGCTGCTGGTGGGCGTTTCGGCGGGACTACAGAATCCGGCGCTGTGCGAACACATCATCAAGATGGGGCAGGCAGATGTGCTGAGCATGGCCCGGGCGTTTATCTGCGATAGCCAATATGGAGAGAAACTCTATGCCGGGCGGGGGGAGAATGTACGCCCCTGCATTCGCTGCAATAAATGCCATGTGCCCAACGATACGGATAAATTCCGCTCCTATTGCTCGGTGAATCCGGAGATCGGCCTGGAGGACAAGCTGGACCGACTGTTTCCGGCGCAGACCACGCCGAAAAAGCTGGTGGTGATTGGCGGCGGCCCGGCGGGGATGGTTTCTGCCATCACCGCAGCCAAATGCGGCCACTCCGTTACCCTGCTGGAGCAAGGGACGGAATTGGGCGGACAGCTGCGCCATGCAGACTATGCCGACTTCAAGTGGCCGCTGGAGGATTATAAGAATTATCTGATCCGGCAGCTATATCAAAACGGTGTGGAGGTCCGGTTGAATACCGCAGCAACTCCGGCACTGGTGACGGATATGAATGCAGATGCGGTGTTTGTGGCCATTGGCCCTGTGTTTAAGCGCCCCGATTTGCCCGGCGCAGATGGAGAGAATGTCAAGGTACCCATGGAGGTGTTCGGGCACACGGAAGAATTGCCGGAGAAAATCGTCATCATGGGTGGCAGTGAAACGGCAGTAGAAACCGGGCTCTATTTGGCGCGGAACGGGAAACAGGTGACGCTGCTTTCCCGGCAGCATATGCTGGCAAGCGATGCGCCCCATGCTCACTATATTTCCATGCTGGAGGATGCGTACCGGAATCAGCCGGGCTTTTCCTATGAGACAGAGGTTCAGTCCTATGTAAAAATCGATCAGGGCGGCGTGACCTATGTGTCGAAGGACGGCGAAACCCGCTATGCCCAAGCGCCGGTGGTGATATGCGCCACGGGAACTGCGCCCCGCCACAAGGATGCAATTGCCTTCTATGGCACAGCACCGCTGGTGCGCTTCCTGGGGGACTGCAACCGCGCAGGAGACGTACATAAGGCGGTTTCCGCCGGTTGGAGCGCCGCAAAAATGCTTTAAATAGAAATGGAAACCGGCACAGTCGAACCAATGGTCAGGCTGTGCCGGTGATTTTTTGTTTTAAGGCGCGTCGGGCCCACGGAAGCTGCTGGGAAGCGCCGACTCATAGCGCTTAAAGGCCCGGGACATGGTAAGGGGGCTAGGAAAGCCGGATTTTTCCGCAATGGTACGGATGCTGTCCTTCCCTTGCAGCAGACGCTTGGCCTCATCCAGCCGGAGCCGCTGAATTTCCTCCAACAGCCGAACCCCATAGACCTCTCGATAGACCTTGGAGCAGTAAGTGGGGGTCAGTTGGAAGTGATCGGCGATGGAGGCAACGGTGGTGTCCGGATCTTTATAGTGCGCATGGACGTATTGCCGCACCTGGACGGTCCAGGCAGGGGCGGCGGGAGATATCTGCTGCGTCTGGCGAATCAGCTCGTCGAGGATGGCGTCCATTTCTGTAACGATATCCGCCACGGTGACTGCGGCAGTCAGGCGCGGCCCCACATTCAGGGAGTCGATGACCTTTTCGCCTACTACGGCGCGGAGATCATTCATCAGGTTCAGCAGAAGATTGACCACACCATAAATTCGGAAGCGGAAGGTGTCTACCGTGGGCTTGCTAACGCCGAATTCATTGTCAATGAGCGTATGGAGCGCCATTTGCAGCTGGGGGAAATCCTTGGCCTGCATACAGCGGAGCAGTTTTTGTTCTGTGCCGAAGTAGGAGCTTGCCGGGGGCGTGAGATAGGGATGGGTCAGCTGCTGATAAGCGGTGACCGGCGCATCCTTGCCCATCAGCTGCTGATATTTCAGCACATGGCGAGCGTCCTGATAGCCCTTGGACAGCTCCAGAGGATTGTAATACACCCGCGAAGCTGCAATGGTGGCGGAAATATCAAATTCTGCTTCCAGCACCTCGAGAATGTGGTTGGCGTCCTGGACAATGCCCCGGAGGCTGCTTTCCGGCAGCTGCGGCAGATTGACAATGGCGGTCATATCACCCAAAACATTGGCGGCCTGGGTGACGCCGGGAAAGCCGTTTTCCAGCGCGTTGCGCAGAATGAAATGGTATTCCTTTTGATCCGCTTCGCCGGCATCATACAGCGCGCCCCAGCTCTCCTTTTTGGCGATGAGCACCAGAAAAATCCCATGGGGAAATCGGATATGAACCGCTTCTGCGGCGGCCTGGACTTCGGCCTCCGTTTCATAGACGCCCCCGGACAGCAAATTCACAAAAAACAAATCCCGCTGTGCACAGAGCGCGGTTTCCAGTGTATGCCCCAAATCCTGCGGTAAGTCGTTCATGGTGTATGCCTGCCTTTCCCCAATGGTTTTGATTCCTTTATTATGGCAGAAATTGTTTGAGGGGGAAAGGGAAAACTGGGGCACCCGCTTGGATGTCCCAGTCCTTTTTCACGGTTATCGGGCAAGATATCGCTCCATTGCCGCCGAATGCATCACAACGTTTAACAGTCTTGCGGCGCATTCCTCCAGGGTTTTCCGACTGAGCGTACCGTCCTGAACCTGTTGGTACAGCCATGCAATCATGCCCGGGAAGCCTGGCATCAACAGGTCGTTTCCGGCCTGGAGGCATTCTACGGCCAGTCCGGTGTCGCCCTCCCAGTCGGTGACCACAAAGCCGTTAAAGCCCCATTCCTTCCGGAGGATGTTTTGCAGCAGCTCCTCATGGGTGGCGGTCTGCTTGCCGTTTAGGGGATTATAGGAGGTCATGAGACTGTGGGGATTACCCTCCTTGACGGCGATTTCAAAGCCCTTGAGATAAATTTCCCGCAGAGTGCGCTCGGTCATCACGGAGTCGTCCTTATCCCAGCGGCTGGTTTCCTGATTGTTGGCGGCAAAATGCTTGATGCAGGTGGAAACGGGATGCTTCTGGGCACCGCGTACCACCGCTGCGGCGATTTTACCGGTGAGCAGCGGGTCTTCGGAATAGTATTCATAGTTCCGGCCTGCCAGGGGGTTCCGGTGGATGTTCATGGAGGGGGCCAGCCATACGTCTACCTTGCGATCTTCCGCTTCACCGCCAAGGGCCTCGCCCAGCTGCTCCGCCAGCTCTTGCGAGAACGTGCAGCCGGTGATGGTGGCGGTGGGGAATGCCAGCTGATGGGCCTTGCCGCCGGGAATTCCAGCGGGGCCGTCGGACATGGTGATGGTGGGGATGCCCATCCGGGCGACGGTGGCGGTATAGCCGCTCATACCCGGAATGCACTCAGACAGGGGCCCCAGCTGGGTCATTTTTACCATATCCTCAGGCCGAAGCTGAGAAAGAGCGTCTTTATCCTGGGTTTCCACGGCACTGATTTGGGTGAGGTTTGCGCCCACCAGCAGCACTACCAACTCAAAGTCCTCCGCCTGAGAAACGAACTGCTCCATGGTGCAGCGGCCTTCCTTCACGTCCGCAAGCTGATAGGGGGTGGATTCCGTGGGCATAGTGGGGGAGACAAAGTCGCAGGTTTTTTGGCTGCCGTGCTGCTCAGCGGAATCGGCGCGAATGGGCGGGGCAATGGGCTTGGTGCCCTGGGGGTCCAGCTTCGACAGCTGACGCAGCGGGCGGGTGTGATGGGGCTGCACCTGGTTGCTTACCTGCTCCAGAATGGTTTCTTGGGTATCGAAGGTGAAGAACGCAGCGTTATCTCGGGCGTTATCGCCCAGATAGAGCACGTTTTCACCGGCTTGCAGCATCCAGGCGGCGTGCGGTTCATTGTAAACTGCCATAGAACGGAGGGGAATGGAGAAGGAAAGGGCCTGCGTTTCACCGGGGGCCAGCAAACGAGTTTTTTGGAAGGCAATCAGCTCCCGATCCGGACGCTCCAGGGGCCCCTCGGCGCCGTGCAGATAAATCTGCACCACGTCTTTACCTGCCATTTTGCCGGTATTGGTGACGGTTACGGTGAAGGAAACTGCCCGGTCTGTGACCTGTGCATCGGATACCAGCCGGGAAAAGGTGGTGTAGCTGAGCCCATAGCCAAAGGGATAGCGCACCGGCACGCCAAAAGAGGTAAAGTACCGATAGCCCACATACAGCCCCTCCTGGTACTCGGTATATCTGCGGTTATGGATGGGACGCACCTCGGTTTTTCCTACGGGAACGGCCTCGTGATTGCCAACACCGCCCCAATAGGGGATCTGGTTTTCGTCGCCGGTGTAGCATTCAAAGCCGTCGGCCCAGGCACCGAAGTTTTCGGAGGAGGGGATATCCTGCCAGCGATGGGCGATGGTATCGGACAGGTGGCCGGAGGGGTTCACATTGCCCATGAGAATATCCGACGCAGCCGAAGCGCCCTCCTGCCCGGGAATCCAGGCCACCAGAACGCCGTCGGGATGGTATTGATTCACCCATTCCATATCGATCACGCCGCAGATATTCAGCACCACAATCAGCGTATCAAAGGCAGCTCGGGCCTCGGCCATCAAAGCATGCTCCTCGGGGGAGAGAAAATAGTCACCGGGCTCCAGCTTCCGGTCACGGCCTTCGCCTGCCAGCCGGGAGATGGTGAAGATGGCGGCGTCGGTGCGGGAAGCGGCCTCTTTTAGTGCCAACTTAGAAAGGGGCAGCTCCGGAATGGTTCCTCGGCGCATAAAGGGCGGGATCTTCTCCACTTCCTTCTGCCGCTCGGCGCAGTAGTCGGTATAGCAGGCCAGCAATTCCTGATCTACCTTCGCACCGGCGTTGGTCATGGCCTCCGGCAGCTTGACCACATAGTCCGCAAAGGTGCCGCCGGACCCGGAACCGCCATGGAGGAAGCCCAGCTGTCCCACGCCCAGCAGCGCTACTTTGCTGCCCGGCGCAAGGGGCAATGCACCGTTATTCTCCAGCAGCACCATACCCTCTTCGGCGACGGTTCGGCCCAGGGCAATCCGCTGCTGCTCCTGGGGTGTGTATTGTTCAAAGCCTGATCCGTATACTCTGGTGTTCATATTGAATTCCTCCTGCAAGATGGAATGGCATAATTCTCTAGCATCATTATAGCAGGAGTCCGGTGCCGCCCGCCACCGACAGAAATCAAACTCGCACCTTCAATTTCCGGACAAAAAAAGCCGCAGACCATGCGATTAACACGATCTGCGGCAAGAATATGGACTTAGATACCCAGCTCTTCGTCGGTTACCATCTGGTCTTTGGGAACGCCCACGTCGATGGCAACGTCCTCCCACTTGCAAACCCGCCGAAGCATTACCAACGGGAAGGAATGGATTTTTGCATTGTATTTGGCGACGGCGGTGGAATAATTGGTTCTGGCGGTAAGCCGCGCCTGTTCGGTGGTTTGAATCTGGTCCAGCAGACGCTTGGTATGCTCATTGGCCTTGAGCTCCGGATAGGCTTCCATCACGGCTTTAAAATCCTTGCCGGAACGGATGCGCTGGCCGCCTTTACGGGCGTCGGCAAAACGCTCGAATACCTGGGTTTCCGAATTGCGGTATTTATCCGCGACCCGCTCGGCCTTGTCGATCAGGCTGGCACAGGTTTCGTTGACCGCGTCAATGTCCGCCTTGGATTTCTGAATTTCACCCTTGAGTCGGCTGATGGCGTTGAAATCCAAAATGATGTTTACGGCAAAGGCAAGCACAATGGCCAGCAGCACCATGGGAAGATTATAGCGGTCCGGTACGGCGTCGTCTCCGGGCAGGGCTGCTGCGAAGATGAATACAATGAGCAGCCATGCAAGAAGAAAGCTTGCAATGAGCTTCAATATCTGAACGGGAAGGCTAGATTTGTATGTATTTTCCACAAAAATCACCTCTGTTTTTTGTTACAGGGCAATTCTAGCACGGTGTTCTGCGGAAATCAAGGTGCGGTTTTATTTTAGTGTAATCGGGCCGTTTTCGTGGGTATACGCCCAGGTGTATTCGCCGGTTTTCACCACCTCCAGGTTGCAGGGGACGTTCTGGGAGGGGTCGGGATGGCCCAGCCAGAGCTGATAGAGCTGGGGCAGGAACTGGGGCCAACGGCTGGCCTCATATTCGGCGTGATCCGAGGGGGCAGCGTTCTGCTCCAGGGCCGCCGGGTTTTCTGCCAGCATCTCTTTGATAAAGTGCGGGGGCTCGTGGATGGTGGTACTGGCGACGGAAGCGGTGATGTGGCGGGAGCCGCCGGGGCATGCGTCCCACATATGGACGGTCATATCCACAAACTCACCCAGATCGTTGAACACACCCTCTACAATCACATGCTCCAGGGCTGTGGTGAAGGGGAAATAGTCAAGACCCAGCCGGTTGATCTGAACGCCGCTGCCGCCGAAGACGGGGCGGTTTTCGCCCATGGTTTCGGAGATCATATGGGCGGAGTGCAGGAAGCCGTACTGCCAGGGGGCCTTCACCCAGTTAAAGCGCTTGTGGGAGCCGGGGGCCCAGAGATAATAGCCCTTTTCCATGTTGGCCCAGAACCAGTCCAGCATTTCGGGGGTAACGCCCGGGAGAAAATGCTGACACTGCTCCTTGATGATCCACTTGTTTTCCAGAGCCATGGGATTGAGCTCCAGGGCGGGAATCTCCGGATCGGGACGGGACAGCGGGGTGAAGGGCAGGGGCTTTACCTGAATGTTATCCTGAAAGGGCATATAGGTCTGACCGGCATTTGCGGTATAAGTAATCTCTTGCATGGTGGGATCCTCCTATCATAATCTGTATACAAAGTATTATACGACAGAATTACACACAATATCAAGCAGAAAATTCGTTGATTATTTAGAATGCGAATGTTATACTATGAAGGAAGATAATTGGGTGAAATGAAACGGGAAAAGAAAGGAATCGAAACACATATGAAGCAAAGCAAAACCATGCTGGAGGGCAGCGAGTGGAAGCTGATCCTGCTGTTTACCCTGCCGCTGATGGCGGGCAACCTGCTCCAGCAGCTCTACAATACCGTAGACGGCATTGTGGTGGGCAATTTCGTGGGAGAAACGGCACTGGCGGCGGTGGGAACCTGCGCACCCCTGACCATGCTGTTTACCGCCATTGCCCTGGGCATGTCCAACGGTGCGGCGGTGGTTGTTTCGCAGTTTTACGGCGCCGGACGCATGGACGAAATGAAAAAAGCCGTGGCGAGCTCGCTGATTCTGCTGTTTGGCATGGGCGTGGCCCTGTCGATTTTGGGCAGCGTATTGGCGGGATGGCTGCTCCGGGTTGTACTGGGGGTGCAGGACTATCTGCTGCCCCAGGCGGAGACATATTTCCGGATTTATGCCATTGGATTGTTGGCACAGTTTATCTATAACATTGTGGCGGCGATTCTCCGTTCCATGGGGGATAGTCGTGCAACGCTGTATTTCCTCCTGGTGGCGTCGGTATGCAATATCCTACTGGATATGGTGGCCGTAATTGCCCTGGGCTGGGGCGTGATGGGCGTTGCAGTTGCAACGGTCATCTCCCAGATTCTTTCGGCGGTGGTCAGCGTAATCTATCTGTTCCACCGGTATACGGCCCTGCGGTTTGCCAAGGGTGAGCTGCGGTTTGACCGGGATATGGGCGTGTTGGTTCTGAAAATGGGCATTCCCTCTACCCTTCAGCAGTGCGTCGTCTCCATGGGCCATATGGCGATTCAGCGGGTCATCAACCACTTCGACATCACCGCAGGCTACACCGCGGCAACGAGAATCGAGAGCTTTATTCTGATTCCCATTCAGGGCTTCTTTATGGGCATGGCGACCTTTACCGGGCAGAATTTGGGCGGCGGCAAGCTGGAGCGTATCTCCAAGGCCGTCAAGGAAACCGTACTGATGAGCCTGGTGGTGGTAGCGGCAGTCATTGGCATCATTTATCCCTTTGCGCCCCAGCTGGTTCGGATTTTTGGCGTCACTGGGGACTCCGGGGATGTGGCGGTGACTTATCTTCGGTTTGTGGCCCTGGCATTTGTGGTGTTCTGCATTTATTTCTCCATCAACGGCGTGCTCCAGGGCTCCGGCGACGTGGTGTTTACGGCATTCAACACCTTCTCGGGCTTGGTCATTAAGGTGGTATTTGTCTATCTGGTGGCGTACCTGACGCCGGTGGGCATGGCGGCCATCTGGTGGGGCAACCTGGTCAGCTGGATTTATAGTCTGGTGCTGGCGGCGCTGCGTTATCGGTTTGGGCCTTGGCGCAGTAAATGCGTGGTACAAAACGCTGAGTGATAACATGGCAAAAAAAGGAGCGGTGCACCTTGCGGTGTGCCGCTCTGTTTCGCTTATTTTGCAGTTGTGATACCATGTCAATGTCTGCTGTTAGCTTATAAGCTTCGATTATGGGGAAAAGGACCGCCGGAAATCCGGCGGTCCAAATTTTGTGCAATTGATGATTCCTTTGAAACTATGCTCCGCCTTTGGGCGTTCCCCAACGTTCGCCCCAAGCCTGATTCAGTTTCCCCAGCAGTGCCTGAAGCTGCTGCTTTTCGTCCTCAGATAGGCAGGCAAACATCTCCTGATGCCGCTGGATTCGTTGCTGCCGTGCAGCCAGAGACTGCCGATGCCCTTCCTCCGTTAGCGTGATGTCCACGGTTCGGCCGTCTGTTGGATTGGGGCTGCGGCAAATGAGTCCGGCACGCTCCAGCTTTGCAATGACCTCGCTGGCGGAAGCCGAGCAGATACCCAGCTGTTCGGTCAGCTTCCGCTGGGTAATGGGGCCGGTTTCACCCAGGGCAATCAATACGCCGGTCTGGCTGCCTTTGCCTTCATAGAGCCGGTGCAGCACATGGCAGACGTCCCGCAGGGCGAGAATCAGCGGCTTGTTTTTATCTGTCATGGGATTCTGCTGCTCCATTACCACTTCTCCCAATGGACCCGGTTTTCCTCATATCGGCTGTCTCTGGGACCGCTGATATCCTCGGCGGGATAGCCCAGGGCGATGAGAGAATGGGGAATGACCGTTTCCGGCAGCCCGAACAGCTCTTTTTGATGCGCCACCCGATCCATCTGGGGCCAGGTGCCCAGCCAGACGGAGCCGATGCCTAGCTCGTGGGCACTTAGGCAGATGTTTTGGGCGGCAATGGCACCGTCAATGACCCAATAGTCCTTTGCAGGCGGGAATGCCCGGCTGAGATCGCCGCAGACCAGAATTCCGGCGGCGGCCTTTTTCAGCGGATCGGCGGGCCGCCCGTTGGCCTCGGCCATTTTGAGCAGCATATCTCGGTCCGTTACCACCAGGAATGACCAGTCCCGGGCATTAACGCAGCAGGGGCCGCTCATGGCAGCGTCCAGAATCTGATGAAGCGTCTCCTGCGAGACGGGCTGATCGGTGAATTGCCGGGTGCTGCGGCGGGTGAGAATTGCATCCAGTGTGTTCATGGAATACCTCCGTTTCTCTGTGTGCAGCAGGAAAATCGCTGCTGCGATCAATTTGTTCGGTACCTTCTAAAATGCATTGTAGCGCATTTTAAATATAATGTCAAGGTACCGAACAAAATGAAAAGAGAAGAAAACGCACCTGCTGATTTGAAGTACAGCAGATGCGTTTTGCGGATAAATTGCAGCTTCCAGCTGGCGCTTTCTTGTTTGCCGCCGACGAAATCAGCATAGATGCCGGGCTGGGCAATGAGGTCTTCGTGCTTGCCCTGCTGGACGATCTTGCCGCCATCCAGCACCAGAATTTGATCGGCGCTGCGGACGGTTTTCAGCCGATGGGCAATCATCAGAATGGTCTTGTTCCGGGTCAGGACCTCAATGGCTTTCTGGAGGCGGTCCTCATTCTCCGGGTCCACATTGGCGGTGGCTTCATCCAGGATGATGATGGGCGCGTCCTTGAGCATGGCCCGGGCAATGGAAATTCGCTGCTTTTCGCCGCCGGACAGGGAGGCACCGCCCTCGCCGATGACCGTGTTGTAGCCGTCGGGCAGTGCTTCAATGAAGTCATCGCAGCAGGCTTTCTTCGCCGCTTCTACCACCTGCTCGTGGGTGGCATTGGGGCAGCCGAACTTGATGTTGTTCTCAATGGTGTCGGCAAACAGATAGACGGTCTGGAACACCATGCTGATCTGATCCATCAGGGATTCCAGGGTATAGTCCCGAACGTCGGTGCCACCGATTTTTACGCTGCCGCTGTCCACATCCCAGAAATGGGCTACCAGATTGCAGAACGTGGTTTTGCCGGAGCCGGAGGGACCCACAATGGCGGTGGTGGTTTGATTCGGCAAGGTGACGCTGATATCCCGAAGAATCGGCTTGTCCTCATAGGAGAAATTCACATGGTCGAATACGATACCCAGAGACAAAATGATGACCGTGATAAACGTCTCAACACTCAGCGTGCCATGAAGGTAGAATACCCAGCCCAGGGGCAGTACGGTGAGCATCTGTGCCGGGAAGAAGGCATAGGCCATGGACATACATGTTAGAACAAGCTAACCGAATGCCATATGGAAAGCTGCCGTTTCCGGCAGCCGACCAGTCTTATTGTTCCGGGACGAAGATTGCAGAGAAGCCCATGTGATGATACCGGCTCAGCAGTTCAACGTATTTTGCAGCCTCTTCCCGGGTCATGCCGTGGCGGATGACCTCAAAAATGCTCTCGAAGTGGGAGGTGGTAACGATGTGCAGGAGTTTTTCGGTCAGCGCATCCCCGAGGGTTGTGGGATAGCCCACGGCTTCCATGTATTTATAGGTGTATTCCACCTCGATGCTCACCAGCTGATCCACGAAATTGTGGAACCGGGTGCCGTAGGACGCATCCAGCAGCAGGCGAAATTCGTCCAAGTGGTCATACATATAGTCCAGCAGCTCCGCCATACCTCCGTCGGCATACTCGGTCATGTGGGCACCCTGCTCGGCTGCGTCCATCTGGGTAAACGTCTCCTGGATCTTCAAAAACCGCTCTACCATCTGGTTCAGCACCGGCTCAACAATGGCGGAAAACAGCCCCTCTTTATCCTTGAAGCGGACGTAGATGGAGTTGGTGCTGGTTTCGGCTGCTGCGGCAATCACCCGCAGGGAGGCATCGGTATAGCCCTTGTCCAAAAATTCTGCTTTTGCACACTCCAGTATGCGTTCGGAAACGCCTTCGATCTGCTTCGCCATAGCCTTCATTCTTTCGTAACAATATTTCATAACGACGTTATGAATTATAATTCGGAAGAGCGCATTTGTCAAGCCCGCTGGAGATAAAAAAGAACGACAGGAAAAATCCTGTCGTTCTGATGTGCTTTGTTTGTGGCTTAAACCGTTTCGGGGAATTCTATCCGCACGATTTGCATCTTCATGATATGGTCCCCGACTTTGGCTAAGAACCGATACAGGCCCTTTACCGAGGGATCCTTCAAGTCGTTGTAGCCCAGCATATAGCCGCGGCTGGAAACCTTGAGATTCGGGGCCCAGGGAGTAAGCTCAGTTTTTGCATTGGATACGGCAAAATACGCCCCAACGTCCTGGATATTTGCGCTTTTAATCCAGGTTTTCAACATCAGCTTTACGGCAGATTTTCCTGCGGCGTCAAATACCAGCCGCCCATTGGGAAAGGCCACCGCCATTTTCCCCACCAGTGCCTGCATTTGTTCCCGGAGAAAGTAATAGAACACGCCGGCGGCAAAGAATACCGCACCCTCCGATGCGTCGATTTGTGCAAACCAGGCGGTATCATTGAGGTCACAGGGAATATTCTGCTCCCGTTCTCCGGCGGGGAGCAGGGCGTTTCGAACGGCAATCACGTCGGGGAAATCGAGGTTATAGAGCTTGCAGGTGCCATTGTCGCAGTGCCGCCCGGTGTTGTCCAGACCGCAGCCTAGATTGACCACGGCAGCCTTGGGATGGGCCCTTAAATAGTCACGGACTTCCCACGCCAGGTCGTTCTGGCGCATGGCAACTTCCATAAAGCCAAACTGCTGCATGGTGCTTTTGGCTTGCTGCTCCAGAGCGGAGAAGTCATAATCGACTTGCTGAAGCAGTGAAATTGCAGTTTCGTCCCGATAGAGGGTGGGAAACAGCTCGGAGCACATCTTGCGGCCATAGAGTGGGATCACCAGAGTTTCCTGTACGGTGTTTTTTTCAATATGATATTGCATGGGCGGATTCCTCCTCTGCTTCCTTTAAAAACGGTAACTGGGGCAGGCGGTTTTGCCGGATGATCGAATCCAACAGGGCGGCAAACCCCTTTGAATCGCGGATTTGGTACTGCATATGATTCATTCCGTCAAATACGGGGAAATTCCCTTGGGGATAAGCCTGCATTACAGCGGCGCGGTATTTATAATGATCCTCAATGCTGCCAAATTCAAAGAAGGTGCGGCGCTGGATGTCCTCTGACAGGGGCGGGAAGGGCTGGTCCTCCAGACTGTCGGACAATTGGCGGCGGAGATTTCGATAGGTCAGCGCCTGGCCTGCGGCAATAAAATAGGGCCGGATAGCGTCGTCGTCGCACCACATGATTTTACCGAGGGTTTTGCCCTTGGACCAGTAGAGACTTTTGATGGCGAGATAGAGAAACGGCACCATAATTCGGCGGGTGCCCTTGCTAATCTGCGCAAACTGTCCGCCGTCGAAGAAGACGTGATCCACGGGAATCTCTGCTTGGGTGAGAAATGCCATGGCAAGGTCTGCCCCGATGGAGGACGCTACCACCAGCGCCAGACGATGAATGTTTTGTGCCGCTAAAAATGCTGCGACCTGCCTTACCTCGTCCGCTTTGCTGACATAGGATTGCCCGGCACAGTAGACGGTTGCGGTGGGGAGAATGCAGAAATAGCGGTCTTTCAGATGCTCGGCCACGGGCTGGCTGCTGGCGCCGGTCACTCCCATGGCATGGAAAAACAGGACGGCAGGCTTCGAAGGGTTCCCCAGTGTTTCGAACTTCATTGCGCTGCTCCTTCGGTTTGCTCCAAAACGATAATGCGGTTGGAGATATTTCGGACGGCGGGCAGCTTGTCCAGCAGCTGATAGATCGGGATAAAGGCGGCCATGCCCTGAGTTAGACTGTGCTCTGCAACAAAGCGGAAGCCCGGTAGTAGTGCAGCCAGCGCCTTTCCGTTCCGGATGCCCCAGGTGAATTTGGCGTTGCTGCTTTCAATGGATTTTTCCTTAAAGTGTTTGACCACTGTGGGATTCATGATTTCCACCAACACCGTGGCATGCTGAAAGCGCCCGGAAATCACGGAGAACATCTGCTGCATCTGCTCCTGGGTGAAATACATGGTCAGCCCCTCGATGATAACCAGCACCGGGCCATCCTGTTCATGAATTTCATCGCCCCAGTTGTCCGTGGCAGAGCGGGCGATTTGAGAGATCGTGCCCTGTTCCGGCAGAAGATTTTCCCGGACGGCAATGGTTTCCGGAAGGTCGAGGTTATACCAGTGGGAATAGCCGGACATCCGGTAGCAGCGGGTATCCAAGCCGCAGGCGATGTTTACAACAACGGCGCCGGGGTGGACCCGGAGATAGTCATTGACCAGTCGGTCTAATACAATGGTGCGGGCAATCACGCCGCTGTGCATGGCCGCGTCCTTGTCAGCCAGGGAAAAATCATAGCTGAGCTTTTGCACCAGCTCCACGGCCTTTTCGTCATGAATGGCACCGCGAGTTTTGGTTTCTTTGGCTCGAGCATAGATGGTTTGCAGCATGGTTTCCGGTACACCGGACAGGGTGATGGTTTCTTTCACGATATTTCGCCTCCGTTATAATTGGTTAGCGTGATCTAACCAATGGAGATTGGAAAAGCCGCCATGGGGCAGCCTCTTAAAATCAATCCTATGCTTATTATAGGAATGCACCGGCGGATTGTCAAGGCGGGAGCGGGCGGCGTAATAAAAAACGCCGTCGCGAACGATACGAAGTCTGCGACGACGTGGAGAGGCTCACCAGATTCGAACTGGTGACCTTATCCTTGACCAATGCCAAACGGCAGTTGGAAACCACCCAGGAGGAGATGCAGACAGCAAAACGTGAGGTGGAGAAAGAGTTTCCGAAGGAGCAGGAGCTGCGGGAGAAAGCGGCGCGGCTGCAAGAGCTGAATAGCCTGCTCAATATGGATGAAAGGGATGATGCTGTGCTGGATGATAATGAAGTGGAAGCGGAGGAACTGGAGTGCAGCTGTGTGAGGTAGGCAGAGATTGCTTTCAGGAAGATGGCGTTTCAAGACGCTCCACAGCATTATTTCGGAATATTGCATACTTTTACAATTTTCCGTCATACTTTATGGTATAATCTTGACACCACAGTGGACTGTTTTTATAATAATATTACGGGAAAATGCAACCATTTGCGTTTTCCCGTAGTAACGGAGGACTGTATCATGGAGCAAATTAAACGAGACCTGTATTTGAATCGCTTAATCGAGCGCAGAGAAAACGGTATGATTAAAGTCGTGACCGGCATTAGAAGATGCGGAAAATCCTATCTGCTGTTTAAGCTGTACTACCAGTATCTCATTGAGTCCGGCGTGGAGCCATCCAGAATTATTACAATTCCGCTGGATGATGACGACTATGAGGAACTGCACAACAGCAAAAAACTCAGCGCATATATCAAGGAGCACATTACCGAAGATGGAATGTGGTATGTGTTCCTGGATGAGGTTCAGCTGTGCAGCAATTTTGAAGCTGTGTTGAATGGTCTCAATCGCCGGGACAATGTGGACATTTATGTAACCGGAAGTAATTCAAAGTTCTTGTCCTCGGATGTCTTGACGGAGTTCCGGGGGCGGGGGGACGAGGTGCGGGTATATCCACTTTCCTTTGCGGAATATGTCACTGCATATCCCGGAGATAAATATGACGCATGGGTGGATTATTACACCTACGGCGGTCTGCCGTTGATTCTCAGCCGGAAAACAGACGAACTGAAATCTGGATACTTGACAACCCTTTGCCGGGAGTTGTACCTAAAGGACATTGAAAACCGGCACAATTTGCGCGGAGACAATATTATGTCTGCGCTGCTGAACGTCCTGGCTTCGGCAGTTGGGTCGCTTTCAAATCCCACAAAGCTGGCCAACACCTTCCGAAGTAATGGTATGCCCGTCAGTGATAAAACCATTGGCACCTATATTGATTATCTGCAAGATGCGTTTTTCATCAGTAAGGCCGAGCGGTATGATATCAAAGGGAAAAAGCACATTGCCTCACCCTTTAAGTATTATTTTACAGATGTAGGACTGCGTAATGCACAGCTGAACTTCCGGCAGCAGGAAGAAAACCACATCATGGAGAACATCATCTACAACGAATTGCTTGTTCGTGGTTTTAATGTAGATGTTGGCGTTGTGGAACACGCAGAAAGGAATGAGGAGGGAAAGGTTGTAAGGAAAAGGCTGGAGGTAGACTTTGTTTGCAATCAGGGCAATCGTCGGTATTATATCCAGTCCGCCTTTGCAATCCCCGACCAGGAAAAGATGGATCAGGAGCAAAACTCGCTGATTCGGATTGACGATTCCTTTAAGAAAATCATTGTGGTGAAAGATCGAATTAAATTGTGGCGCAATGACAAAGGAATTGTCATTATGGGTATCATGGATTTTCTTTTGAATCCAAACAGTCTGGACTTGTAATCACAGGAATCCAATCGAAGTAATTTCATATTAGCTATTTGAGGGAGCATCGGCTGAAGCCGGTGCTCCTTTTTCGTTCCCGGTGATTCTTCACGCGAGAGAAGCGATAGTCAGAAAGGAGTACCAAGAACTATGAACGATAAATTATATCATGCCGTCAGCTTGTCTGGGGGCAAGGATAAAGGTTGAAACATTGTGATTTAAGCACCATTCCAAAATAGGGCGCACAAAAGCAAGCCCCCTAAAAGCGGGCTAAAAACTAAGGGAACCTCTGAATAAAAAGCCTTCATTCGGCGCAGAGCGAGAAAGTAGCCGATTTTCACTTGGTTCAAACAA
>CAVJLG010000062.1:0-13880 GCA_963650135.1 Barnesiella intestinihominis
GCTACCGGCACCAGAAAAAAGCAGCCATAGGGCTGCTTTTTTCAACGAAATAAATCCTTTGGATTTGTGAAATGCCCTTCGGGCGTGAAATATTTTTCAAAATGTGAAATGTGCTGCGGCACATAGGATTTATTTCATTTCACTTGATTCTGTCAGAATCAAATTTCACAATTCCGTCAGGAATTATTTCACACAACAAAGTTGTATTTCATGATTTGGACGGATCACCCATGGACAAACAATCCCTTATTTCCTCCATCGCCCAATCCCAGGAGGACACCCTATTACTCGCAAAAATCTATGACAAGCTCTCCGCCGGGGAGCGGCGAAACATCCCGGCGTTCACCTCGTTTTTAACCGGGCGGGAGCTTTTGATGGCCCAAACCCTGACGCATCGCGCAGGACTGCCGGACATGCATGCCTTTGGGGGCATTCCCGGGGCCGAGCGGCAGGTGCTGGGCTACATTCCTGACTATTACGACCCCGAGGAATTCCTGATGGGGGACGAGGGGCCCATTGCTGCCCTGCGCGCCCACATTTCGGCCTATGACCACTTAGAGCATCGGGATTTCTTAGGCGGCATTCTGGCCCAGGGAATTCGCCGGGAGGTGCTGGGGGATATTTTTGTAAGGGAGGACGCCTGCGATTTCCTGGTGCTCCGGGAAATGCGGGATTATCTGCTGCAAAATCTATGCGCTGTGGGCCGTGCGAAAATTCGACTGGAGGAAATTTCGCTTTCCGAGATTCAGGTGCCTCAGCAGGAAACAAAGGTCATACGGGACACCGTAGCATCTCTCAGGCTTGACAGTGTGATGGCCTCGGGCTTTTCCATGGGCCGCAGCAAGGCGCAGAGCTATATCTCCGCCGGGAAGGTGCAGGTAGACCATCTGCCGGTGACCAAGGCGGAGCTGGAGCTCAAGGAGGGCAGCGTGATTTCTGCCCGGGGGCTTGGTAAAATGAAGCTCACGGCGGTGGGCGGCCTGACGAAAAAGGGCAGGCGGGCCATTACCGTAGAGCGATACCTATAAATTTGGAGGAATTTTCATGATTACATCCATTTGGATGAAGCCAGGAGACGACCTTTCCCCGGCGCTGGACATCCGGAAGCAGGTTTTTCGGCAGGAGCTGGGCTGGAAGCTGGAGGAGGATCAGGACGCGCTGGACGCATATTCCTATCATCTGGTGCTCCTATATAATGATGTACCCGCAGCAACCGGGCGGATTTCCTATGACGGCATTGGAACGGCGAAGCTCAGCCGGATTTGCGTGCTGCCCAAATACCGCCGACAGGGCATTGGCGACGGGCTGGTAAAGGTACTGGACTACAAGGCCTCTCAGCTGGGCATGAAGCGGTCCCGGGTGGAGACGATTCCCGCTCTGGAGCCCTTTTATATGCGCATCGGATATCTTGCCGATGGGAAAACCCGGACCTATGCGGGGCTGGAGCTGATTTCAATGGAGAAGGAGACAAACGATGGAACAAGAGAAAATTGCGCGCATCAATGCACTTGCCCGTAAGGCCAAGGCAGCGGGCCTGACCCCTGAGGAAACCGCTGAGCGGGATGCGCTTCGGAAGGAATATGTCGCCGATGTGAAACGCAGCCTGGTTGGCCAGCTGGAGAACACCACCATTGTTCGCCCGGACGGCTCCCGGCAGAAGGTCACAAAGAAGAACAAGTAATCAGAAACGGTACCGAGTCTTAGTTGATTCGGTACCGTCTTTTTTATCGGAAATTGAAATAGGCTGCTGCCAAAATGAGCTGCACGATCAGAATGACCGGCATGCCAATCACAAAGGTCTTGTGCTTCGTCTTGTGCCGAAACAGCTGCATGCCAGCAATGGCCCCAATGCTGCCGCCGATTATCGCCGAAAGGAACAGGGTTTTCTCCGGAATGCGCCAAGCGCCCATTTGCGCCTTCTTTTTGTCGATGCCCATGAGGAAAAAGGCAAGGATATTGATGATAATGAAATAGTAAATGAAAAACTGCATTGCACTCCCTCCGGGGATAGTGTAGCAGATTCACGAAGTATGCGCAAGCAAATAGACGCTTTTCACCAATAGAAGCCCCGCCAGTACCGGCAACCACAGGCCGAATGGATGGACGTGATGCCAGTATAGGACCAGGGGGAAGGCCAGTAAGCTCACTGCCAACGAAACCCATCGGGCAATGCACTGGGCGGTATCCGGGGAGAGAGCCAGACACAGCAGGCATGTGAGGATGCCGCTGCCATCCAGTCCGGAGATGGGCAACAGGTTAAAAAGACCCAGCCCTATGCTGATTCGCCCCAGGGTTGGCAGGCAGGGGCCATACAGTCCCAAAAGAAAGCTGAACAGCGGCCCAGCAGCATAAGCAATGGCGGCTCCTCCATAGGACAGTGCCGGAACGTCCATATTTGCCCCAAGAAAGCTAAGAGACAGGCAATCAGGGGGCTTGCCCATCAGCGACAGCGCCAGAACATGCCCCAGCTCATGGAAGGATGCGGCCAATAGAAAGGCCACGGATAACCTGGGCTGTAAGTAGAGCAGGATGCTCAGCCACACAATCAGGGACGGATGGACCGAAATCCGGCGGCCTATGGAGCGGTCCTTCCCCATACTGCCACCGCCCTTCGGGTCAGCTCGTCCACCGCCTGGGGAATACCTGATTGTCCAAGCAGCGTTTCGGCCCGGCCCCGCAGCGTCAGGGCGGCAGACAGGAGAAACAGCAGCATCGCCGTATAGAACACCCAGCCCTGGAGCAGCTTTTTCATATGCATCACCTCAAGGAATTCTATGCCGCCCTTGCTATTTGATTCGTAAAATGCTATACTAAGCTGAACAATTAGGAGGATGGCGTCATGCAAGCGTTTACAGCCTGGCTCAGTCAATTAAATCTTGGCGTGGTGTGGGACTATGTGGTGATTGTCGCGGCATCCATGCTGTGCATTATGTTCCACGAGGTGAGCCACGGGGTGGTGGCCCTGAAGCTGGGCGATACTACGGCCCGGGACGCCGGGCGGCTGACCTTTAATCCTCTGAAGCACATTGATATTTGGGGCCTGCTTATGATGGCAATTTTCCGGTTTGGCTGGGCCAAGGCGGTGCCCATTGATATGCGGAATTTTAAGCATCCGGTGCGGGATATGGCGATTACCGCCGCAGCTGGGCCCATTTCCAATGTGATTCTGGCGTTTTTTGCCCTGTGCATTCGGGCCGGAGCCATCTATGTCAACGGGAAAACCGGCGGGGCGATTTCTGATTTTATCATTACCTTTACGGAATATACAGCCATTTTGAGCGTGGGCCTTGCGGTATTTAATGTGATTCCCATTCCGCCCCTGGACGGCAGCAAGGTGCTAAATTCTCTGCTGCCCCGGCAGGTATACTATAAGATTCTCCGGTATGAGCGCTATGGCTTCCTGGTGATGATGGTGGTGCTCTATACGGGGATTCTGGACGTGCCGCTGGATTTTTGCCGAAATGCGCTGCTCAGCGGACTCAGCACCATTTCCGCGTTCCCGTACTATATTCTGCGGGCAATTTTCGGGTAAGGAGCCTTTCATGAACGAACCAACCTATCATCTGAGCCATGTGGTGAAGTCGAAAAATGCGGAACCCGAGGATTTTACCGGGCCGCTGGACGTAATTTTGCTGCTGCTCAGCAAGAATAAAATCGAAATTCGGGACATTCAGATTTCCGTGATTCTCGAGCAGTATTTGGCTTACTTAGATGAAATGAAGAAGATGGACCTGGAGATTGCCAGCGAGTTTATCACCATGGCCTCACAGCTGGTGCTGATTAAGACGAAAATGCTGCTGAGCGAAGCCGAGCGCCAGGAGGGCCTCAGCGAAATGGAGCTGCTGATTCAGTCCCTGGAGCAGCGCCAGCGCCAGGAGATTCTCGAAAAGCTCAAAACCCCTGCCGCCTGGCTGGAAAAGCGCAACGACATTGGTCGGAATACCTTTGTCAAGAATCCGGAGCCCCTGAGAAAGGATAATACCTATCGCTATCAGCACGATAAGGACGATTTGCGCCGTGCGCTGTTTGATTTGCAGGAGCGCAGCAAGGTAAAGCTTCCGGCCCCGGTGACGGCCTTCAACGGCATTGTGGGCAAAGAGCCCTATCCCGTGGAGCGAAAGTCCGCGGAGATTCTAAAGCGGCTGATTTCCGGGGGCATCGCCAAGCTCAAGAGCCTGTTCCGGGGGAATAAATCCCGGTCTGAGGTGGTGGCAACGTTTCTGTCGGTGCTGGAGCTCTGCAAGATTCACAGTATTTCCGTGAATCAAGATGAAAACAACGAATACCGGGTATCCTATTTAAAGATGCCCGATGAAAGCGAGGTGCGGGAGTGATGGAGAACGCAGAAATTCGCCGGGCCATTGAAGCCATTTTATTTGCGGCGGGCGACCCGGTAGGCGTAGAGCGGATGGCCCTTGCCATTGGCGCAGGGCGCGACCAGATTGAGGCGAGTCTAAAATCCCTGATGGACGACTACAGCTTTGAGCGCCGGGGCATGCGGATCATTCGCCTGGAGGACGCCTATCAGATGGTGTCGGCCCAGGAGCTTTCCGAGGTCATCACCCGGGCGCTGGAAACTCGAAAGCCCCCCAAGCTCAGTGCATCGGCGCTGGAAACCCTGACGGTCATTGCCTATTATCAGCCCACCACCAAGGCGTTTGTGGAGCAGATACGGGGCGTTGACAGCAGCTATACCATCTCGGCCCTCTTAAATAAAAAGCTCATAGAAGAGCAGGGAAGGCTTACGGTGCCCGGGCGGCCAATTCTATATGGCACCACCCCGGACTTCCTCCGGACCTTCGGCATTGCATCCCTGGACGAGCTGCCCGAGGTGGACCTGCCCAAGGCCCAGACCCAGCAGGTGGAGATGCAGCTTTCCATTGAGGATCAGCAGGCCATGGAGCAGACCGAAGAGGAGAACGAGGCATGACGGCCCTATTGGTTCTGGGCATTATCGCGGCTGTCCTGGCAGCGCTGTGGTTTCTTCCGCTGCGGCTGTATCTCCGGTATGACGAAAGCGGCGGGAATGTCCGGGCAAAAATCGGCCCGGTTTCCGTTTCTATCTATCCGAAGCAGCAAAAACAGCCGAAACCGAAGAAGCAACGCAAAAAAGCACAAAAAGAGCCGAAGCCGGAAGCAGAAAAGCCTCCGGAAGAAGCAAAAAAACGGGACATCGGTGGGCTGATTCCCCTGTTCCGGGAACTCCTTGGCCTTGGAATCGAGGCGCTGGAATGTCTGCTTCGGCACCTGACCGTAACGGACATGACCTTGACGCTGGCGGTTGCCACCCAGGGGAAGGACCCGGCGGTAGCGGCAATCAAATATGGCGGCGGCTGGAGTGCCGTGGGGGCGCTGATTCCGGTATTGGAGCAGCATCTCATCATCCGGCGGCGAAATATTGATGTAATCATGGACACACAGGCGTCGGAGGACCGTATTTTTGCCTCCGGTACGCTGCATATCTTTCTGGGAGAGCTCCTGCACCTGGGGCTGCACTACGGCATCCGGGCTTTGAAGCTCTATCTCAGAACAAAAAAGAAAGGCGGTAAGCACAATGGCACATCCGATCAGTGATCTTATGGGCACCACCATGGAGAAAATCCGCAGCATGATGGACGCCAACACCGTGGTAGGCACGCCCATCGAAGCGGCAGGGGTTACGGTGATCCCCATTTCGAAAATCTCCATGGGCTATGCCTCCGGCGGCTCCGACTTTGCCCAGAAGAACCAGAAGCCCGACCACGACAATTCCTTTGGCGGCGGGGCCGGAATGGGCGTTACCATCACCCCCATCAGCTTTTTGGTGATTCAGGGGGAATCCGTTCGGGTTGTATCCGTGGATCAGCCTGCCTCCACTGCGGTGGACCGGGTGATGGACCTGGTGCCCGGCGTGATCGATAAGGTGGGGAATCTCATCGACAAGAAAAAAGGAAATTCCGCCGATTCTGAGGAGAACCAGGAATAAAACCTACTCCCTTGGGCATACTGCTTTCGGTGATGAAGGATGAAACAGTATGTCGTAACGATAATGCTATTGGCGCTATTAGGGTGCTGCGCAACTCCGGTAGAAGCGCTAGGGCAGCACCGCACAATTCGGCAAGGAGATTTGGCGAGGAGTTTTGCGTCACAAATTTGTTGTGAAAACGAAGGAATACTTTGTGTATTTCGAGCTTTTTACAGCGGATTTGTGGCGGAAAAGAACCGTCAAAGCCCGCAGACGCAGTTGTGTGGTGCTACCCTCAATATATCAGCTCACAGCGCCATTTTAATGGACGCGGACACCGGACGGGTGCTCTATGAGAAGAATCCGGAGGAGGAGAGCCTGATTGCCTCCACCACAAAGATCATGACCGCGCTGGTGGTATTGGAGCAGGGGAATCCCGAGGACGTGGTGACAGTGCCAGAGGCGGCAGTGGGCATTGAGGGCTCCTCCATGTATTTAAAGGCAGGGGAGGAGCTGACGGCAGAGCAGCTGCTCTATGGCATGATGCTGTCATCAGGGAACGATGCGGCGGTGGCCCTGGCCCTCTATATGGACGACAGCATCGAGGACTTTGCCGCGCGCATGAACGAAAAAGCTCGGGAGCTGGGCCTTACCCACACCAGCTTCGCCAATCCCAATGGCCTGGACAGCGAAGGAAATTACTCCACGGCCTATGATCTGGCGAAAATCACCCAGGCTGCGCTGAACACTCCGGGCTTTACCGAAATTGTCTCCGCGAAGACCATCCAGTGCGGCGGGCATTATCTGGTGAACCACAACAAGCTCCTGTGGCAATACGAGGGCGCACTGGGGGTAAAGACCGGCTATACGAAAAAGGCCGGGCGAATTTTGGTGGGGGCTGCCGAACAAAAGGGACGGCGGCTGATTTCCGTGACTATCAACGCCCCCAACGACTGGCAGGACCATAAGGCCATGCTGGACGAGGGATTTTCCCGCTATGAGCTGCAAACCGTTTTAGAAGCAGGGCAGGCAGTCGGCACCCTTCCGGTGATGAGTGGAGCGCAGCCATCGGTCCCCGTAGTGGCAGCAGAGAGCTTTGCGGCTTATCTTTTACCGGAGGAACAGGCGGAAATCCGGGTGTATCTGCCGGAATTTGTCTATGCACCGGTACAAAAGGGGCAGAAAATCGGATCGGCGGCAGTTTATTTGGACGACAAATGCCTGGGCACACTGCCGGTTTATGCGGGAGAAAATTGCACGGAAAAGGGCGAAACGAAGGGAGAAATGTCCATGCAGGAACGTGTGCAAAAGATTTTATCCGGTCTGGGAGTTGCATCACGCCGCAAGGCGGAGGAATATATCCGTCAGGGCAGGGTCACGGTCAACGGCGAAACAATCCAATTGGGCGCTGCTGCCGACCCGGATTCCGACACCATATTATTGGACGGAAACCCCCTTCCAAAGCCCGCAGGCCGGGTGTACATCCTCCTCCATAAGCCACGGGGTTATGTGACCACCATGCAGGACGAAAAGGGGCGGAAAAACGTCTCCATGCTGGTGGACTGCGGCACAAGGGTCTATCCCGTGGGGCGGCTGGACATGGACTCCGAGGGGCTGCTGCTTATGACCAATGACGGGGATTTTGCCAATAAAATGCTCCATCCGGCGGGTGAAGTGGAGAAAATCTATGAGGTTTGGGTACAAAATTGTACCCAGGAAGGACTTGCCCGCATGAAAACGCCCCTGGTGATTGACGCCTATCGCATTCGCCCGGCGAAGGTAACGGCTCTGTGGGTGCGGGACGGAAGCGCCAAGCTCCAGGTGACCATCCACGAGGGCAGAAACCGCCAGATTCGGAAAATGGCGGCCCAGTGCGGCATGACCGTCACCAGACTAAAACGAGTGCAGGAGGGGAGCCTGAAATTAGGGGGGCTTCCTGTGGGGCAATGGCGATATTTGACAGAAAATGAGATTTCCATGCTGTAAAAATTTAAAATGCATGAAAATATTGAATTCCTGCAAAAAAGAACTTGCAAAATTTCGCTGGGTGTAGTACCATAACCGGGAAAGAGAAGCGGCGCAGCGCTGTGCCGTCTACGGAGGCGTAACAACATGACCAGCGATATTTTGACACTGATCCAAAATGGCATGGTTCATTTTTCTAAGGGTCAGAAGCTCATTGCAAACTATATTATGAATTCCTACGATAAGGCCGCATTTATGACCGCCAGTAAGCTGGGCAAAACCGTAAACGTCAGCGAATCCACGGTGGTTCGCTTTGCGGTGGAGCTGGGCTATGACGGATATCCGTCCATGCAGAAGGCTTTGCAGGAAATGATTCGCAACAAACTAACGAGCGTGCAGCGGATCGAGGTGGCCAACGACCGGTTCGGCAATCAGGAGATCCTCTCCATGGTGCTCCAGAGCGACATCGAGAAGATCCGCACCACCCTGGAGGAAGTGGACAAGGCTGCATTCCAGGGAGCGGTGGACGCGATCCTCGGCGCTAAGAACATCTATATTCTGGGCGTTCGCAGCTCGGCTGCCATTGCAACGTTTTTGAGCTTTTACTTTAACCTGATGTTCGATAATGTACACCACATCCACACCTCCTCCAATGCCGAGATGTTTGAGCAAATGATCCGCATTGACAAGGACGACGTGGTGATCGGCATCAGCTTCCCCCGGTATTCCAGCCGCACCGTGAAGGCCATGCAGTTTGCCTATGACCGGGGGGCTACCGTCATTGCCCTGACCGATTCCATGGCCGCGCCCATTGCCCGCAGCGCCACCCATACGCTGATCGCCATGAGCGATATGGTTTCGCTGGTGGACTCGCTGGTTGCGCCGCTGAGCGTGGTCAATGCCTTGATCGTGGCGTGTAGCTATCGGAAGGAAGAGGCCATCTCCAAAACCTTCGCCAGCCTGGAGGAAATTTGGGACGAATACGGAGTCTATGAAAAGGTGGACGACCTTGGCGGCGTATGATGTCATCGTCATAGGCGGCGGGGCTGCTGGGATGTTCTCGGCGGCTACCGCCGCTTTTGCCGGCTCCAGGGTGCTGCTGCTGGAAAAGACGGATCGCTTCGGCTGGAAGCTCTCCATCACTGGTAAGGGGCGCTGCAACGTAACCAATCACTGCCCCTGGGAGGAAGTCCTGAAAAACGTGCCTACCAATCCCCGTTTTTTATATTCCGTTATGGACCGGTTCCCACCGGAAAAAACCATAGAGGTCTTTGAAGCAATGGGGGTTCCACTGAAAACCGAGCGGGGCAATCGGGTGTTCCCGGTGTCGGACCGGGCGGGGGATGTGGTATCGGCTCTGAAAGCCTATATGACTCGCAGCGGCGTGGAATGCCGCAGGGATACGGCGGCAGAACTGGTGGTAAATAACGGAATTCTGGAGGGCGTACAGGGATTACAGGGCGTTTATCGTGCGCCAAAGGTGATTCTAGCCACCGGCGGCATGAGCTATCCCCGTACCGGCTCCACCGGCGACGGCTATGCGCTTGCCCGGCAGGTTGGGCATACCATTACACTCATTTCCGGTTCGCTGGTACCCTTGGAGATTGCCGGGGGAGAGTGCCGGAAGCTCCAGGGCCTGACCCTCCGGAATATCGGCCTGAAGCTCTGGGGCAAAGGAAAGAAGCCCCTGTATACCGACCAGGGGGAGCTGTTATTCATGACCTATGGCCTGTCCGGGCCGATTATCCTCAGTGCCAGCGCCCACATGGACGAGAAAAAGGGCCCCTTTACCCTGGAGCTGGATTGTAAGCCCGCGCTGGACGAGAAAAAGCTGGACGCGCGAATTCTGCGGGATTTTGCCGAAAAGCAGAACGAGAATATCTATGAGGGCATCCGGGGGCTGCTTCCGAAGGACATGGTGCCGCTGATTCTGGACCGGGCGGGGATTCCCACGAATACGCCGGTCCACGAGATTACCAAGGAGCAGCGGCGCAGCATCCTCGATACCCTCAAGCACCTGAAATTCACTGTGGCTGGAAAGCGCCCGGTGGAGGAGGCTATCATCACCCACGGGGGCGTGAAGGTTTCGGAGGTGGACCCCAAGACCATGGAGTCGAAAAAGTGCCCGGGGCTGTATTTCGCCGGGGAGATTCTGGACGTGGACGCCTATACCGGGGGCTTTAACCTGCAAATCGCCTGGGCCACGGCCTGGGCGGCGGGAACTTCCTGTGGCAAAATGCAGGAAAGTATGGTATAGTATAGTGTGTGAAGAACATTGTGCGATAGAAGTAAAAAATCTATAGTACAAACAAGAAATAAAAAGGGTAATATCATGCAAATCGGCAAGAGAGTCTGGCGAGAGGCTTTTCGTCAGGAAAAGGTGGAAAGCCGCCGGAATACTTTGTGTATTGCAAGGGTTTCGGGGCGTATTCCTGGCGGAAAGAATCCGTCAGAATCCGCAGCCGATTTGCGATGATATTGCCCCAATAAGAAAGTGTGTGTTACAAATGAGCAAGTATTATTCGGTTGCCATCGACGGTCCCTCCGGGGCAGGGAAGAGCACCATTGCCAAGGCTGCGGCTAAGGCTCTGGGCTTTGTCTACCTGGACACCGGCGCCATTTATCGGACCGTGGCCTGGCACATCACCATGATGGGCATTGGCCCCAAGGACACCGACCATGTGCCCATGCTGCTGGACGACGCAAACATCAAGATTGACTTTCGGGAGGACGGTCAGCACATGATTCTCAACGGCAAGGACATCACCGGTGAGCTTCGTACCCCCGAAATCAGCGCCTGCGCCTCTCAGGTGGCAGCCCTCAGCTGCGTCCGGGATTTCCTGCTGGATTTGCAGCGGGATTTGGCCAAGCAGCATAATATCATCATGGACGGCCGGGATATCGGCACTGTGGTGCTGCCCAATGCAAGTCTTAAAATCTACCTGACCGCTTCGGCCGAAAAGCGGGCCCAGCGCCGGTATGAGGAATATCTCGAAAAGGGTCAGAAGGCCACCTATGAGGAGGTGCTGGAGGACCAGAAAAAGCGGGATTATGACGATTCCCATCGAAAGATTGCGCCTCTCAAGAAGGCTGCCGATGCGGTTTTGGTGGACACCACAGAGCTGAGCCTCCAGGAGTCCATTGATACGGTGATTCGTCTGATGCAGGAGAAGTTGGGACTATGACCGAGAAAAAGTGGTATCGGTTCTTCTATGCCATTGTGTGGCCCTTTGTGATGCTGTTTTACCCGATGAAGTTCATTGGCAAGGAAAACATCCCCGAGGGGGGCGCACTGGTCTGCGCCAATCATTCCTCTGCGGTAGACCCGTTTTTCCTGGCCTTTGCCCTGGGCCGTAAACGGCAGATTTGCGCCATGGCCAAGGAATCCCTTTTAAACATCTTCTTCATCGGAAAAATATTAAAGCTGGTGGGTACCTTCGGCGTGCGCCGGGGGGCATCGGATATTCATGCGGTGAAATATGCATTGGAAGAGCTGAAAAAGGGCGAATATGTGGTGCTGTTCCCCGAAGGTACAAGAGTCAAATCCCGGGAAGAGGGGGAGCCGAAAACCGGCGCTGCCATGCTGGCCTGCCGCACGGGGGTGAATGTGCTGCCCGTGTATATTCCCATGAAGAAAAAGCCCTTCCGCATCAACCGGGTGTACATCGGAAAACCCTATAAAATGATTCCCGAGGGCAAGCGCGCCACCGCCAAAGACTATGACGCCTTCACCGCCGACCTGATGGACCGGATCTATGACCTGGGGGATGGCGTATGAGAGTAGAAATCGCTAAAACCGCAGGCTTCTGTCCCGGGGTCAAGCGGGCGGTGGACATGGTGGAGGAGGCGGCCCGCAGCGGCGTTCCCACCGTGACCTATGGGCCCATTATTCATAATCATCATGTGGTGGAGCGGTTCGCAAAGATGGGTGTGCATGAGGTTTCTCACTTCTCCGAGGTCACCCCGGGTACCCAGGTGATTATTCGGAGCCACGGGGTTTCCAAGGCGGTCTACGAGGGATTAAAGCGCCAGGGAGCCGTGATTCAGGACGCAACCTGCCCCTATGTCAAGCGCATCCATCAGATTGTCTCCCAGGGATCCGAGCAGGGGAGAACACCCATCATCATCGGCATTCCCACCCATCCCGAGGTGGAGGCAATTGCAGGCTGGTGCAAGGACCCCCGTGTATTTGAAAACGCCGAAGACCTAAAGCGTTGGTTGCTGGAGAACCCGAACCGGCAGCATATGCCCCTGATTATGGTTTCGCAGACAACCAGCACAGAAAAGTTATGGAAAAACTGTACGGAAACTATAAAAAAGCTATGTACAAACTGCGAAATCTTTGATACAATATGTAGTGCAACAGAAAAACGCCAAAATGAAGCAGCCCGGCTTGCCCAACGCTGTGAGTCAATGATTGTCATTGGCGACAGGAACAGCTCTAACACAAAGCGGCTTCGTGAGATTTGCTCAGAAGTCTGTCAACATACCTGTCTCATCGACAGTGGTGCGGATCTATCGGCGGCTGATTACATCGGAACATCATCTGTTGGCATCACTGCTGGTGCGTCCACACCAGAGTGGATTATTAAGGAGGTTTACAACATCATGAGCGACGAAATCAAAACTGAAGCTACCGAAGAGTCCTTTGACCAGCTGCTGGAGCAGTATGACAAATCTTTAAATACAGGAGATAAGGTGACCGGCGTTGTTACCGGCATCACCCCCACTGAGATCGCAGTGGACTTGGGCACCAAGCACGCTGGCTACATCCCCTACAACGAGGTTTCTGACGACCCCAACGTAAAGCCCGAAGAGGCCTTCCAGGTTGGTCAGGAGATCGAGGTCTATGTCATCCGCGTCAACGATGCAGAGGGCACCGTGGCACTGTCTAAGAAGAAGCTGGACGCCCAGAAGAACTGGGACGAGATCGAGCAGGCTTGCGAAGACAAGACCGTGGTTGAGGGCTTCATCACCGAGCAGAACAAGGGCGGCATTGTTGCAAATGTCAAGGGCATCCGCGTGTTCATCCCCGCTTCCCAGACCGGCGTTCCCAAGAACGGCGATATGGGCGCACTGGTAAAGACCACCGTGAAGCTCAAGATCACCGAGGTCAACCGTCAGCGCAAGAGAGTGGTCGGCTCCATCCGTGCCGTTACCGCTGAGGCCCGCAAGGCTGCTGCTGAGAAGATCTGGGCTGAGATCGAGGTTGGCAAGAAGTATCAGGGCGTTGTCAAGAGCCTGACCTCTTACGGCGCATTTGTTGACATCGGCGGCGTGGACGGCATGGTCCATGTTTCCGAGCTGAGCTGGAGCCGTATCAAGAGCCCCGCAGATGTGGTATCTGTTGGCGACGAGATCGAGGTTTATGTCATCTCCTTCGACCCCGAGAAGCGCAAGATTTCCCTGGGCTACAAGACCGACGAGACCAACCCCTGGACCATCTTCACCACCAACTATCATGTTGGTGACGTGTGTGAGGTCAAGATCGTGAAGCTGATGACCTTCGGCGCATTCGCTGAGATCATCCCCGGCATCGACGGCCTGATTCACATCTCCCAGATTGCTGACCGCCGCATAGGCAAGCCCGAGGACGTGCTCACCGAGGGTCAGACCGTGGATGTGAAGATCATCGACATCGACACCGAGAAGAAGCGCATCTCCCTGTCCATCCGTGCTCTCCTGGAGGAAGAGGATGACGAGGAGTAATCCAGAAACAAAATTACCGCCGGACATTGTGTCCGGCGGTTTTTATGGAGAAAGTAAATAGCAGCGATATATAGAAAAGCCGCCGGATATGATATCCGACGGTTTTTTGCATTTTGTGGAATTCTATGGTATTGTGTAAATGGCGCTACCGCGCACCGGTAGGCGGTTGGTCCCCCGTCCTTGGGGGTAGCTTCTTGCCCCCGACTTTGATATGTACCCCCAATACTGGACACCCGGTATTGGGGGTATTGCTATATGAAAT
>CAVJLG010000063.1:0-4788 GCA_963650135.1 Barnesiella intestinihominis
ATTTATTTCGTTGAAAAAAGCAGCCCTATGGCTGCTTTTTTCTGGTGCCGGTAGCCGGGCTCGAACCGGCACGGTGTTGCCACCGGTGGATTTTGAGTCCACTACGTCTACCAATTCCATCATACCGGCGAATTGGGTAAATTGTTTGTTCATTATAATACGTCTGTCCGGAAATTGCAAGCCTCTTTTGGGTCTTTCCAACAAATTTCTGATTTTTCAAATGAATCAGCGGGAAGATTTGTGGATTTTTTGCGAAAACAGCCCAAAATTTATAGTGGAATTTTGAGAATTGTGTGCTATAATAGTGGAGCATGGAATCATACCATGCTTTAGACTAAAGTATTCCGCGACGGAATAAATATTGATTAGGAGGAAATTCCCCATGGCTACACCTGTTGTTGTTGCATACGGCAGAACCCCTTGTTGCCGCGCTCGTAAGGGCGGTCTTGCTGACATGCACCCCATTGATTACGCTGCTCAGGCTCTGAAGGGCGTTATCGCAAAGGTTCCTTACATCCAGGAGCATCCCGAGGAGATCGGCGATGTCATCACCGGCTGCGCAATGGCTATCAATGAGCTGAACCTGAACGCTGGTCGTCTGATCGTAAACCGCGCTGAGCTGCCCGACGATGTCCCCGCTCAGACCATTAACCGTTTCTGCTCCTCCGGCCTGCAGGCTATCTCCACTGTTGCCAACGCGATTACCGCTGGCCAGTACAAGATCGGCATCGGCGGCGGCGTCGAGTGCATGACCAAGTGCTTTGGTCCCTTCGACTATGAGAAGTACGGCAACCCCTGGATCCTCGAGAACTATCCCGGCGGCTACATGACCATGGGCCAGACCGCTGAGAACGTTGCCAACGATTACAACATGACCCGTGAGGTCATGGACGAGATGGCTCTGACCTCCCACACCCGTGCTGCTAAGGCTCGGAAGGACGGCAAGCTGGCTCCCTCCATCATCCCCGTTGTAAAGCCCGACGGCACCGAGGTTACCTATGATGACGGCATCCTGGCTGACATGGACGGCAACCTGAAGACCTCCATGGAGAAGATGGCTTCCCTGAAGACCTGCTTCGTTCCTGCTGACCAGGGCGGCAAGGTTACCGCTGCTACCTCTTCTCAGACCACCGATGCTGCTGCATACGTCATCCTGATGGATGAGGTTTACGCTCGTGAGCTGGGCATCCCCGCTATCGCTCGCCTGGTTGATTTCCAGGTTGCTGGCTGCGATGCTACCCGTATGGGCATGGGCCCCGCATATGCTATCCCCAAGGCTCTGAAGCATGCCGGCTTCCACTCCATCAAGGACATGGATGTTGTTGAGCTGAATGAGGCATTTGCTTCCCAGGCTCTGGCTTGCGTCCAGAACGTTACCAAGGATCCCTATCTCGAGGGCTTCCAGGAGATGTGGGACGAGGCTAAGGTCAACCCCTACGGCGGTGCTATGGCTCTGGGTCATCCCATGGGCGCTACCGGCGCATTCCTGACCTGCAAGGTTCTCGATTACCTCCAGGATCCCGAGACTGCTGGCAAGTATGGCATGGTTACCATGTGCATCGGCGGCGGCATGGGCGCTTGCGGCATCTACGAGCTCTGCAAGTAATTTCCGCTTTTTCAAAATGGCGCTGCTCCGGCAGCGCCATTTTTCTATCTATTCTCTGAATTTTCATCTTTCTGCAAATGAGGTGCTGTCATGTTTTTATGGGAGGAGCTCCAAAGCCTCACCTGCCCAATTCTGATTTACGGCATGGGCAACGGGGCCGATAAACTGTTTGCTCTTTGCCGGGAATACTGTATTCCCATCGCCGGAATCTTCTCCAGCGATTCCCATACCCGGGAAGGGACGTTTCAGGGCTGCCCGGTGCTGTCCAGAACAAAAGCGCTGGAACAATATCCGGACGCCATGATCCTTCTGGCCTTTGGAACCGAGCGGCCCGATGAAGTGGAGGATTTGCTGGAACTATCGCAGCGGCACCCCATGCGCATTCCCGACACGCCGCTGCTGGGGGGCACGATTTTGACCCCCGACGCGCTTTCGGCAAGACAGTCGGAGATTCAGCAGGTTTCTGCCCTTTGGGCGGATGAACCATCCCGTGCGCTGTTTCATTCTCTTCTGGAGGCGAAGCTCACCGGCGATCCCAAAGCATTGAAGGCAAACACCTCCCCTCGTTCGGAGCTGTTGGAGCTTTTGCAGCTTGGCCCCGAGGAATCGTATCTCGACTTGGGCGCCTATCGCGGGGATACCATCGAGGAATTTCTGTCTCTCACCCGGGGGAAGTATCGGCAAATCACTGCTCTGGAGCCGGATGCTCATAACTTCAAAAAGCTAGAGGAGGCTTGGGGGCATCAAGACCGCTGCACCCTTCTGCCCTATGCCAGCTGGAATTGCCGGGGCACCCTGGAATTTACTGGAAAAGGCGGCAGAAACTGCTCGAAAAAGCCGGATTTACCCGGGAAATACGCGCATTTACACCCCGTCACTGCCATTCCCGTAGATGAACTATCCCTGGATGTCAGCTATGCGAAAATGGACGTGGAGGGAGCTGAGTCCGAGACGCTTGCAGGCATGACTGACACCATCCGCCGCTGCCGCCCGAAGCTTTTGGTTTCCGCCTATCATAAGCCCGATGATTTTATTACCCTGCCCCTGCTGATTCAGTCAATTTGTCCGGATTACCGGCTGTATCTCCGCAGAACGCCCTGTATTCCCGCTTGGGAAATACAGATTTGCGCGCTGCCATATTCCGAATGATATTCCTTTTTGGAATAGAATTTTTAACAATGCGAATTGAAAGTAACTCCGCTTCCCTGTATAATAGAGATAAATAATAATGGTAACACCGCATAAATTGGCGGCGAGGATTCAGCCAGAGATTTTTCGTCGGGAAGAGGCAGTTTTTCGCAGGCATACTTTGTGTATGTCAAGAGAAAATAACGAATTTCCGGCGGAAAAGATCGGCTGTAGCCCACCGACACATTTGTGTGGTGTTACCGAAAAAAAAAGAAAGATGGTGATTTACTCGTGAATGATCTTCGTTTCCCGGCAGGCACCTTTACCATGGATCAGCAGACCGTAAAAACCCGGTCCGGCGAGGTAACGGTTGCATACCGGAAGTATGAGCACCTTCCCTATGTCGCAAATCCCGCAGATGTGGAATATCAGTCCATGGACGTTTGGGCACCCGTTTCCATCGACGGCAAGGCGTACGATCCCACCAATGCCCCGATTTTCTTCGCCATTGATGTGGGTGGCTATATGTCCTCCTCGAACCTAAGAGGCTTTGGCCCTCCCCCTTCCGGCGGTCCTGGCGGTCCCGGAGGTCCGGAAGGCCCCGGTGGCCCTGGCGGCCCTGGTGGTGGTCCCGGCGGGCCTCCTCCTGCTGCTGCCCCCAACGGCGGTTATCTTGGCCTGGGTGGCGAAGAGGGCTCCGGCAATACCAAGGCCCTGGCGCTGGCCTATGGCTTTGTGGTGGTATGCCCCGGATGCCGCGGCAGAGATAACCAGTTCCCCGACGGCACCTATTACGGCAAGGCCCCTGCTGCTATCGTGGATTTGAAGGCCGCAGTACGCTATCTTCGCCACAATAAGGACAGTATCCCCGGCGACCCCGAGAAGATTTTCTCCTCCGGCGGCAGCGCAGGCGGCGCACTTTCCTGCCTGCTGGCAGCATCCGGCAACAGCCCTCTGTACGATTCCTATCTGAAGGAAATCGGCGCAGCAGACGAGCGGGACGATATCAAGGGCTCCGCATCCTACAGCCCCATCACCAACTTGGAGCATGCCGACAGCGCCTATGAGTGGCAGTACGGCAGCATCCCCTGCGTGGGCAGTCAGGGCGGCCCCATGGGCTTTATCCCCGCAGGCATGGTAGATCAGGATCTGTCTAAGGCGCTGGCCGCGGAATTCCCGCCCTATCAGGACAGCCTGAAGCTCACCGGCATGAACGATTACGGCCCCGTTACTGCGGAAAATCTCAAGGATTACATTCTGAAGGTCTTCCTGGTGCCCGCTGCCAACAAGGCATGGGGAGAATCCACCCCGGAGCAGCAGGCCCAGTACCTGAAGGAGAATCCCTGGTTCACCTTCGACGGCGAAAATGCATTCTTTACCTTCGAGGATTACCTCACCCACTGCGGCCGTATGAAGGGTCTGCCCGCCTTTGACGATTTCCATAAGGCCATGGCAGAGCCGATCCTGTTCGGTACCGCCACCCAGAATTCCCGTCATTTCACCAAATTCAGTCTGACCCATGATCCCGACGAAACCGCCACTGAGCTTTCCGAGGATCTCAAGGCGGTCATCGACCTGATGAACCCCATGTACTTCATTGGCGAGAAGAACCCCGGCTGCGCCCCCAACTGGTGGATTCGCCACGGCGCATGCGATAAGGACACCTCCCTGCCCGTTGTCACCAACCTGGCTACGGCCCTTTACGACAACGGCAAGAACGTCAATGCCCGCCTGATTTGGGACGGCGGTCACTGCGCGGATGATGATACCGAGGGCTTTATGGTCTGGATGCAGGCACTCTGCAAGTAATTTTTCATAATAATTGGGACTGTCACGGCCGTGGCAGTCCCTTTTCCGTGTTTCAGGCGAAAGCCCCGTGGAATCCGCGTGTATTTTTGTGGAAAACAGCCATTTATATTTCCATTGCAATTTGGTATACTAAACAAAGTAAATTGTTGATTCATCAACACCCGACGGTGTGATTGACAAAGAAGGTATATGATTATGGATAAATGGCATTACGCTCTGGACTATCAGGTTTCCTCCACCGACAC
>CAVJLG010000064.1:0-11455 GCA_963650135.1 Barnesiella intestinihominis
TATCATCTGAGTGATTTTCGGTTTCAGCCATGACCGGGAACCATTGTAATTACTGCGTTTCTTCAGTTTTGCTCATGGCTGAATTGTAAATAGAAGATAATGGACAGACTGTTGTCCAAAGAAAAAAGGAGGTGGAGAAATGTACCAGCCATTAGCCGACGAAATCCGCCCCAGCACCCTGGACGATGTGGTAGGCCAGGAGGAGATTCTGGGGGAGGGGAAGCTCCTTCGCCGGGTCATCGAGTCCGGCAACATCCCCAATATGATCTTTTACGGCCCCTCCGGCGTGGGCAAAACCACCGTGGCCCGGATCATTGCAGAGAAGACCAACCGCACCCTCCATAAGCTCAACGCCACCCAGGCCAGCACCGCCGAGGTTCGGGAGATTCTGGCCCAGCCCGATACGCTCCTTGCCCCCAACGGCGTGCTCCTGTATCTGGACGAGATCCAGTATTTTACGAAAAAGCAGCAGCAATCCCTGCTGGAGTCCATTGAAAACGGCAAGGTTACGCTGATTGCCTCCACCACCGAGAACCCCTATTTCTATGTATTCGGGGCAATTCTCTCTCGTTCCACCATTTTCGAGTTCAAGCCCATCACCGCCGAGGCTGCATTGAAAGCGGTCAATCGTGCGGTGAAGCTCATGGAGGAGAAGGAGCAGGTCACCGCTCAGCCGGAGGAGGGGGCACTTGAACATATCGCCTCAGCCTGCGGCGGGGATATCCGCAAGGCCATTAACGCGGTGGAGCTGCTGTTCTCCGCGGGAATGCAGCAGGGGAACGTCCTGCCCATCACTCTTGCCGACGCCCAGGCGGCAACTCAGCGTTCCGCCATCCGCTATGATAAGGACGGCGACAGCCATTATGACGTGCTTTCGGCGTTTCAGAAGTCCATTCGCGGCTCCGATCCCAACGCGGGGGTGCATTATCTGGCGAGATTACTGGAGGGGGGCGACCTGCCCTCGGTTTGCCGCCGACTATTGGTGATTGCGGCGGAGGACATTGGCCTGGCCCATCCCACGGCGATTACCGTGGTGAAGTCCTGCGTGGATGCGGCGCTGCAATTGGGGCTGCCCGAGGCGCGGATTCCGCTGTCGGAGGCGGTGATCTTCCTGGCTACCTGCCCGAAATCCAACTCCGCGATCAATGCCATCGACGCCGCCATGTCCGACCTACGGAAGTCCGGCGGAGGCGATATTCCCGCCCATTTGAAGGATTCCCACTACTCCGGCGCAGGAAAAATGGGCCGGGGCCTGACCTATCAGTATCCCCATACCTTCCCCAATCACTATGTCCGCCAGCAATACCTGCCCGATTCCCTCAAGGACCGGCAGTATTACGAATACGGCCCCAACAAAATCGAGCAGGCGGCGAAAAAGTATTGGGATGCCATCAAAGAAAGTGAAAAATAACTGCCGCAGAATTCCTTCCACGGCAGTTTGAAATCCTCAGCAGCAGGCCGGGGTGCGGGTATAGTGCCAGCCCTGAATGCTGCCGGAGGTCTTATAATAATGTAGCGGCGGCAGGGGCACATCCTCCGGGAGGGTGCGGATCACAATCAGCTTGACCTTTTGCCGCTCCGGCACAATGGCCTTGATGTAAACGCTCACCCGATCCCCCGGGCGCAGATCCTCCCGGTATTCCGCCAGTCCCGACAGATTGGGGCTGAGCTCAATGAACACCCCATAATCCTTGACGCTTCGGACAATGCCCACCACGGTTTCCCCCACGGAGAAGTTCTGGGCGTTCTCCTGCCAGGTGCCCAGCAGCTCCTTGTGGGTCAGGTTGATCCGGCCCAGCACCGGGTCCTGGGAGCCGATGGCCACGAAAATGTGCTGCCCCTCCTGGAACCGGTCCCGGCTGTGGTTGATGCGGGAGATGGAGATGTGCTCGATGGACAAGAGCGACACGTTGCCGCAGCCAATATCGCAAAACGCCCCAAACCGATCCAGATGGGTTACCACCGCAGGCAATACCGTGCCCGTGGGAAGGTCGTGGAGCAGGTAATGCAGGGCCTCTTCCTGGGCGGCTCTTCGGGACAGCCGAAGGGTCGGGCGGGGGTCATACAGCCCGTCTACGGACGCAATCCGGAAGCATACCGGTTTCCCCACCCGGCTGAGAATGGCGATGTCCCGTACCGTGCCCTCTGCAATGCCGATGGCGGTGTCCGTCCGGGGAATCACGCCCTGAATGCCCCCCAGATCCACCAGTAAATCATGCTCCGGGGTGGCGGAGCGGGCGGTGGCTTCCAAAATCGTGCCCTCTAAATAGGCTTTTTTCAGCTGCTCCCGGGTCATTTCATCGGCGCGCAGGGGTTTCGGGAACATCCCTTCCGGGTAATATGTAGTGTTCGTGGTGTTCATAATGATTCCTCCCTGATTAACTTTTTTAATGTTGAAAGAGTGAAATTGCTTTGGAGAATGCGGCAGAGCAAGTTCTCCACCGCATCCATATGCAAGCTGTTTATAGAATATGCCCGCCCAGCGCCTCGAGCAATTGCCTTGCGTCCCGCATTCCGGTATCGTCGGTGAGCACGGACAAAATGGGCGAATCCTGGGGCTTTGGGGTATGCAGCATCACGCCGTTTCCTGCCATGGGCGGCAGCGCACCCATCAGACTGTTCCCGGCGCTGTTTCCCCCGGTCATGCCATAGGGATAGGCCACCAGCAGGGGGTCGGCGGGAATATCCAGGGGCTTTTGCTTGGTGGAAACCAGATAGCCCCGGCGTTTTAAGCGCTGGGCCGCCTGCTGTGCGGATGCGGCGTTTTCAAACTGGCAGGTAATTGTAATCGACAATGGAATCCCTCCTTCGGTCCTATTGTTGCCGACAGAAGGAGAAATTATGCAGTTGAGGTGACAAACATGGATGTACGTTTGGGGGATACCCTGGTGATGAAAAAGGCCCATCCCTGCGGCTCAAAGGAATGGAAGGTCCTGCGCACGGGCATGGATTTCCGCCTGAAATGCCTGGGCTGCGGTCACGAGATCATGGGCGCGCGCTCCAAGCTGGAAAAGAATATCAAGGAGATCCGCCATGCAGCGGAATGAACCTCTGGGTCAGGCAAAGCAGCTTCTCTATGAGCATTTTGGCTATTCCTCCTTTCGCGGGGCCCAGGAAACCCTGATTTCCGCCATTTTATCCGGAAAAGACGCCCTGGGGATTATGCCCACCGGGGCAGGCAAGTCCGTTTGCTATCAGATTCCGGGGCTGATGCTCCCGGGGATTACGCTGGTGGTGTCGCCGCTGATTTCCCTGATGCAGGACCAGGTTCGGACGCTGAAATCTGCGGGCATTGCCGGGGCGTATCTCAATTCGTCCCTGAGCTATAAGCAGTATTTAAAGGCCATGGACAACGCCCGGAAGGGGATGTACAAAATCATCTATGTGGCCCCGGAGCGCCTGAATACCGGGGAGTTCCAGAGCTTTGCCGCATCGGTGCCCATCTCTCTGGTGGCGGTGGACGAGGCCCACTGCGTCTCTCAGTGGGGGCATGATTTCCGCCCGTCCTATATGAACATCGCGCCCTTTGTAGAGACGCTGCCCACCCGCCCGGTGCTCGCTGCCTTTACGGCTACGGCTACCCCGGCGGTACGGGAGGATATCCTGTGCCATTTAAAGCTCAAGGACCCGGAAATCGCGGTGACGGGCTTCAATCGGGAGAATCTGTTCTTCCGGGTCTTAAAGCCCACGGATAAAAAGTCCACGCTGCTGGAGTTCATCGCCCAGCACCGGGACGAGAGCGGCATTGTCTACTGCTCCACCCGAAAGAATGTGGAAAAGGTCACGGAGCTGCTGAAAGACAACGGCGTATCCGTGGCCCGGTATCATGCGGGCCTGGAGGAGGAAGAGCGCCGGGAGGGCCAGACGGCCTTCCTCTACGATAAGGTGAAGGTCATGGTGGCTACCAATGCCTTTGGCATGGGCATCGACAAGCAGAACGTCTCCTACGTTGTCCACTATAATATGCCCAAGAATATGGAGGCATACTACCAGGAGGCAGGCCGGGCGGGGCGCGACGGCTCCAAGGCCGAATGCCTGCTGCTCTATGGGGCAGGGGACGTGCATACCGCGGAGTTCTTCATCAACAATTCCACCGAAGGCAACGAGGGCGGGCCACAGGCCATTGCACAGCGGCGGCAGGTGGAGTTCGACAAGCTGGAGCGGATGAAGGACTATTGCTTCACCTCCGGCTGTCTCCGGCATTACATCCTGGACTATTTCGGCGAGGATTCGCCCCTAAAATGTGACAACTGCGGCAACTGCCGGGCTAGAAAGCACATCGCCGCCGCCCTGGCAAAGCCTGCCGCCCAGCCCCATAAGACGGAGCGGAGCCTTTACGAAATGCTCAGGAGCGTGCGCCTGGACTTTGCGGAAAAGGCCGGGCTGCCCCCGGAGCTGATCTTCACCGACCGCAGCCTCCAGGCCATGGCGGTGACGAAACCCCAGAACGAGCACGATATGATGGAAATCCCCGGCGTCAGCCCGGTGAAATATCAAATGTACGGCAAAACCTTCCTGCGCGTGATTCAGCGCAACAGTGACAGAAGGAGTGGAGTGGAATGAACAAACAGTATTGGGCCGCGCGCATTCAGAACACCGAGCCCTATATCCCCGGCGAGCAGCCCAAGGACCGCCGCTATGTCAAGCTCAACACCAACGAAAATCCCTATCCGCCGTCCCCCAAGGTGCAGGAGGCCCTTGGGAACGTAGCGATTTCCGACCTGCGGCTGTATCCGGACCCGGACTGCCTCCAGCTGCGCACCGCATTGGCAGAGCAGCAGGGATTGTCCCCCGAGAACGTGTTCGTGGGCAACGGCTCCGACGAGATTTTGGCCTTTTGCTATCTGGCGTTTATGGACGAAACCACCCCGGCGATTTTCCCGGATATCACCTATAGCTTTTATCCCGTGTATGCGGCGTTTTTCGGAAACAACACGCGAATCGTGCCGGTCAACGACGACTTTTCCATTCCCATTGACGAGCTTTGCAGGAATGACGGCACCGTTGTCCTGACCAATCCCAATGCACCCACGGGCATGGCGGTATCGCTGGACGCCATCGAGGGCATCCTAAAGGCCAATCCCGACCATGTGGTGATTGTGGACGAGGCGTATGTGGACTTCGGGGCGGAGAGTGCGGTGCCGCTGATCGGGAAGTACCCCAATCTTCTGGTGGTGCAGACCTGCTCTAAATCCCGGGGCCTGGCGGGCATGCGCATCGGCTTTGCCTTCGGCTGCCCGGATTTGATCGCCGCGCTGAACACGGTGAAAAACTCCGTGAACTCCTATACCCTGGACCGGATGGCCCTGGCAGCGGCCCAGGCCGCGGTGGAGGATCGGGTCTATATGGATGATACCTGCTCCCGGGTGTCGAATACCCGCGAAATTACCACCGGGAAATTAAAAAATCTGGGCTTTACGGTGCTGCCCTCCAAGGCGAATTTCGTGTTCGCCAGCCACCCCAGGGTCCCCGGCCAGACGCTGTTTCAGCAGCTCCGGGACAGGGGCGTATTGGTCCGGTACTTTAACAAGCCCAGAATCCACGAATTCCTGCGCATCACCATCGGCACCCCCGAGGAAATGGACGCGCTGATCCATGCGCTGGAGGAAATTTTGGAGGCATACAAATGATTGAATACGAACCGCCGGTCTATCGGCCCCCGGGCGAATGGCGCAGCTTCCTGGTTCAGGCCACCATCGGCTGTAGTCACAACGGCTGCACCTTCTGCGGCATGTATAAGGGGAAAAAGTTCCGGATTCGCCCATTGGACGACATCATCGGCGACATCCGGGAGGCAGCGGCGTTTTATAATCAGTATGAGAAGGTCTTTCTCTGCGACGGCGACGCCATTGCCATGAAAACCGAGGATTTATTGGAGATTATTCGGGAGATCAAGCAGGATTTCCCCCACTGTCGGCTGATCTCCACCTATGCCGGCCCCAAGAGCACCCTGAGCAAAACCCCGGAGGAGCTGAAAATCCTCCATGAGGCGGGACTGGGCCGGGCGTATCTGGGCGTTGAAACCGGCATGGAAGCCCTGCTGCAATCCACCAACAAGGGCGTTACTCGGGCGCAAATGCTGGAGGCGGGCCTGCGCCTTCGGAATGCGGGCATCGACCTGTGGGGCATTATCCTCATCGGCCTGGGCGGCAAGCCCCTGTCCATGGAAAACGCCCGGGAGACGGCAAAGATCATCAACGAAATGCAGCCCAACCATCTCTCCGCCATGAACTATACCCCGGTGGAGGGCACGAAACTGGGCAATCAGGCCCTGCGGGGGGAATTCCAGGTGCTCAGTGCCAAGGAGAGCTTAATGGAAACCGCCGAGCTCATCCGGAACCTAAGCGTCTCCGGCATGCATTTCACCTCGGACCACGCCTCTAACTATCTGCCCCTGAAGGGAACGCTGAACGAAGACCGGGACAAGCTGCTCCGGCTCATCGACGGCGCAATCGGGGGAAAAGTAGCGGTTCGCAGCGAAGCAAGCCGCGGACTATGAATCGTGAAATTCGACCTGCGGTCGAGTGAAATATGTCTATGACATGTGAAATTCAGCCTGCGGCTGAGTGAAATTGACCCTTTGGGTCAGTTGTGGTGTCACTTCGTGACGGATTAAATTATTTTAGGCACGCTGCAACTTTGCGGTGTGCCTAATTTTTTTATTGCTTCGGAACAGTTTCGGGCTTTTTTGCCCAGGGAATATGGTATGCTGATACCGGGTGATGGCATGACGGTTTACATCGATCAGGTATGGCTGCTGAACAGTCTGGTGGACTACCTGCTTCTGTCGGTATCCGGGCAGCTGTTGGGACAGCCCAGAAGGCAGATGCGGCTGCTGCTGGCCGGGGCGGCAGGGGGGCTGTATGCGGCGCTGTCGCTGGTGCCGGGAATGGGCTTTTTGCAGGGAAATCTGTGCCGGATTGTGAGCGCTGGGGGCCTGTGTCTCTGCGCCTTCGGACAGGCAAGGGGCATTCTGCGGCAGACGGCGGTGCTGTTTTTATTGGCGGCGGCCTTTTCGGGGATCACTCTGTTGCTGACCGAGTGCTTTTCGGCCCCCGGTGCGCTGATTGGGGGCACGGTGTATTATCCTCTGAGCCTGGGGGTGCTGATTTTAACGGCGGGCGGGGCCACGGGGATGATGAGCTGGGGCCTGGGCCGACTGATGCAGCACGGGGGCGACATTGCGGAGGTGGAGCTGACCATTGCGGGCAAAACAAAAACCATCACCGCCCTCTACGACACCGGCAACACCCTAAAGGACCCCATATCCGGCAAGGCCGTATTGGTGGCGGACTGGACGCTGCTCCGGGACTGCTGCCCGGGACTTCATCTAAAGCAATCGGACATGGCATCGCCGGAGGAATTGCTGGGGCGGCTATATATCACTTATCCGGAGCTGAATCCCCGGCTGCTGTCCTACAAAACCATATCCAGCGACGGCAGCATGCTGCTGGCCGTTCGCCCGGAAAAAATCCTGATACAGGGGAGAGCGGAACGGATGCTCATTGCGTTTTCGCCGGTGACTGTTTCCGATGGAGGCGGCTACCAGGCGCTTCTGGGAGGAAAACGATGATCGATTTAGTCCTGCGTCTCATTGGCGCAACACCGGAAAAAGTCATGTACATTGGCGGAAGCGATGTGCTCCCGCCGCCCCTGAACCGGGAGGAGGAGGCAAAGGCGATTTCTGCCATGGCGGCAGGGGATCAGCAGGCCAAATCTACCCTGATTGAGCATAATCTCCGATTGGTGGTGTATATCGCCCGGCGGTTTGAATCCACGGGCATCAATCTGGAGGACCTCATCTCCATCGGCACCATTGGCCTCATCAAAGCCATCAATACCTTCCGTCCGGAGAAGAACATTAAGCTTGCCACCTATGCTTCACGGTGCATCGAGAACGAAATTCTCATGTATCTCCGGAAAATCGCCTCCCACCGGTCCGATGTATCCCTGGACGAACCCATCAACACCGACTGGGACGGCAACGAACTCAAGCTGGGGGACGTATTGGGCACCGAACCGGACGCAGTATCCCGCCCGCTGGAGGACGATGTGGACTTGGGCCTTTTGCGGGAAGCTCTGAGCCAGCTGCCGGACAAGGAGAAAACCATCGTCCGGCTCCGCTATGGCCTGGGCGGCGGAAGGGAAAAGACCCAAAAGGAGGTGGCGGATTTACTGGGCATCTCCCAATCCTACATTTCCCGGCTGGAAAAGCGGATTATTCTGCGGCTGCGGCGGGAGATCACCCGACAAATTTTTTGACTTGCGACCCGGGGGCGGGCGTATTATAATGGTTTTAAAGTAACCCGTAGTCGGGAGGAATGAAATCATGCAAGTATTTGAAATCGACCGGGAACAATGCACCGGCTGTATGGAATGTCTTACCCACTGTCCCAGCAGCGCCATTACCATGACCGAGCGTGGCATTGCGGTGGACGGGAACCGCTGCGTCTCCTGCGGCAGCTGCTTCCGCCGGTGCCCCCATCACGCGATTCGTCGTACCAGTCAGGTGGAGCAGGTAAAAGAGTTTATTAAAATGGGCCGAAAGGTGATTCTGTCGGTGGACCCCGCCTGTATCGCCTTTTTCCCGCCCAATGTGACCATGGAAAAGCTGGCTGCCGGGGCGCAAAAGCTGGGCTTCTGGGATGTGGCGGATGCAGCGGAGGCCAGCGCGGCGGTGGCAACGGAATATGCCCGGCTGGCAGCCGAGGGGGAGCGGGAGAATCTGATTTTCTCCGCCTGTCCCGTGGTGCAGAATATCATGGAGCAGTATTATCCCGAACTCATCCAATATCTGGCCCCGGTGGCGTCCCCGATGATCGCCCACGGACGGATGCTGAAGCAGGGCTTTACCAGCGCGGCGGTGGTGCATGTATGTACCTGTGGGGCCCGGGCCGAGGAGGCCATGGATGTGCGCCACTCCACGGAGATCAACGCCGTTTTGTCCATTGGGCAGCTGCTAGGCTGGATGGAGGAAGCGGGCGTTTGCCTCCAGGACTGCGACGAAGAGCCGCTGCTCAGTGACGAGGGCGGCGTGGGCGAGCTTTCGGCCATTGCCGGGGGCATGATGGAGTGCTTCCAATACATCGCCAAGGAATGTCAGAAAAAGCCCATTGTGGTGGACGGCCTCCGGGGCTGCCGGATGCTGCTGGAGGAGCTGAAAAAGGGCGAGCTCAAGGGCTGCGTCATTGAAATGAATGCCTGCGACGGGGGCTGCGTGGGCGGCACCGATGGGGTTCGGCCCGATTGCCTGGGCCAGGGACGGTTCGCGGCCACGCTGGCGGTACGGGACTATGTGAGGGAGCACGGCAAGGAGCCCTGCTTCAACGTCACGGGCGTTGCCATGGCCAATCCCACCATTGATTTCTCCGTCCAGCCCTATGCCCCCACGGAGGAGGACATTGTTCAGATGCTGCGCCGGATCGGCGTGGGCAATCCCCGGCAGCAGAAGGATTGCGGTCAGTGCGGCTATGCCACCTGCCGCCAGCGGGCCGAGGCGATTCTCCGGCACAAGGAGCCGGTGAGCCTTTGCCGCCAGGTGGTAAAGGACGTGCAGCAGGACGTTTACGGGGTGCTCTATGAGAATATGCCCGTGGCGGTGATGCTGGTGGATGAGACGCAGAAAATCGTGGACTTCAACCGGGAGGCGAGCACCCTGTTCTCCATGCAGAAGGGGCAGGAGAAGTACATCTTTGAGGTCATGGACCCCGGCGACGTGCAGTATGTCCTGGGCACCGGCCTTGCCATCCGGGGAAAGCGCATCGATATTCCAGAGCTGTTCCTGAGGGTAGAGGCCAGCTGGATGCCGCTGAAATCCCTGGACATGGTGCTGGGGCTGTTCCAGGACGTGACCCAGGAGGAGGCCGAGGAGGAAGCACAGCAGCAGTCCCGGCTCCAGAGCGTGGAAATGGCCCAAAAGGTCATCGATAAGCAGATGATGGTGGCCCAGCAGATTGCCTATCTCCTGGGTGAAACCACCGCCGAAACCAAAGTGACCCTGAATCAGCTGAAAACGCGGATTATGGGCGGGGAGGAGGAGAAGTCGTGAACATCAGCATCGACTTTGGCTTCCGAAGCATCAATCATGACGGCGAGGAGGTCTGCGGCGACCGGGTGGAGCATAAGCGGCAGAAAAACGGCTTCATCGGCGTATTGGCGGACGGCATGGGCAGCGGCGTCAAGGCGAATATCCTGTCCACCATGGGCTCCACAATCCTCTCCACCATGCTCATGGGGGGCGAAACCGTGGAGTCGGCGGTGGATGTGGTGGTGCGCAGCCTGCCGGTGTGCTCGGAGCGGGGGATGAACTATTGCACGTTCTCCGTGGTGAACATCGACGAGGCCGGGGTGGCCAAGCTGGTGGAATTCGATAATCCCCAGGCCTGGATCATTCGGAACCGGCAAATCGTCAAGCTGGACCGGACCCCGCGGACCATCGAAGAGAAGAAAATCTGGGAGAGCAGCATGCCACTGGTGGAGGGGGACGTGATTGTAGTCACCTCCGACGGCGCAGTGAATGCCGGGGTGGACAACCATTTTTCCTTCGCCTGGAACTGGGACAGCGTGGCGTCCTGGCTCTGTCAGCGGGCCCATACCTTCTCCAGCGCCCGCCGTCTGGCCTCGGAGCTGGTGGAGGCGGTGAACAACCTCTATGGCGGCAAGCCCACGGACGATGTGACGGCCATGGTCATCCGTGTGCCCGAGGAGGAGCCTGTGAACCTGATGTACGGCCCCCCGGAGTACCCCGAGGACGACGAATTTATGGTCCGGGAGTTTATGAGCGCCGAGGGAGCGAAGATCATCTGCGGGGGCACCAGCTCCAATATCGTGGGGCGGATTCTCGATACCCCGGTGGTAACGATGCCTGAAACCGCCGCCGACGGGGTGCCGCCCATTGCGTTTATGGCGGACATCGATCTGGTCACTGAGGGCCTGCTCACCGTCACCCGGGCCGGGGATATCCTGGAGCGGTTTTACCATTCGGACAGCCCGGATTTCGGCGAGCTGGACGGGGAGAACGGCGCGGCGATCCTGGCCCGGCAGCTCACCGAGCACTGCACGTCCCTCAGGGTGTTCATCGGACGGGCTCGGAACCCCGGCTACGAGGGCAAGGACGTGCCCCTGGACCTGGACATGAAGATGAAGGCCATCGATCACCTGTGCGCCCTGCTGGAGGAGGAGGGCAAGACGGTGGAGAAGAATTACTATTGACGAGGAATCTCTTGTCGGACTCTCTTGACGATTTGCGCGGTGTTACCTTGACTTTTTGGGGGAAATGGACGATTCCGGGGACCAGGGCAGAAATTTTGCCCCGGTTCCCCGGAATTTTCAGAAATCCCTTGACAAATGGAGAATCTGTGGTATAATGAATCCCGTCAGTTCCACCTGACCAATTGCATATGGGGGTATAGCTCAGCTGGGAGAGCGCTTGAATGGCATTCAAGAGGTCAGCGGT
>CAVJLG010000065.1:0-23641 GCA_963650135.1 Barnesiella intestinihominis
CCTCTAAATTTCGGGAAGCATCCATGATGGAATGTTAATTGTTCAATTCAATGAAAGTGTCCAGATAACTGGGTACATATCACAGCTGCCGGGGTATTTTATGTGTAATTTCCGATCAAACGGGCACAATTAGCCTTCCAATGCGGCATATGCCTCGTCGGTGACAGGCTCCAGCCATTCATTCGAAGTCTCCTCACCGGGCACCTCCACAGCCAAATGGCTGAACCAGCTGTCCTTCTTTGCGCCGTGCCAATGCTTTACCTCCGCGGGAATGGTCACCACGTCGCCGGGCTTCAGGCTCCGGGCGGGTTTGCCCTCCTCCTGATACCAGCCCTCGCCGTCCGCACAGATCAGCAGCTGACCGCCGCCCTTCTTCGCATGATGGACATGCCAGTTGTTCCGGCAGCCGGGCTCAAAGGTCACGTTGGCAATGAATACAGTCTTCTGCGGGTCGGTCAGGGGGTTCAGATAGCTCTTGCCAATGAAATACTTGGCATATGCGGTGTTCTCCTGGCCCAGGCCAAAGAAACCGCCATGCTCCTCCGCTTCCTTCACGTCCGCATAGACCTCTTTTGCCGTCCGGAACGCTGCCCAGGCATTGGGCCAGCCGGCATAGAATGCAATATGGGTCAGAATTTCAGCCATTTCCGTCTTGGTTACGCCGTTGTTCTTGGCGCTCTGGAGATGATACTGGAGCGAGCTGTCTACAATGCCCTTTCCGATCAGGGCCGAAATGGTCACCACGGAGCGGAGCTTCAGCGAGAGCTTGTCCGCCCGGGACCACACCTCCCCAAACAGTACATCATCATTGAGCTGGGCAAATTTCGGTGCAAACTCCCCCAGCGCATCTCTGCCAGCCGTCTGCTTTACCATAAGAATTCCTCCTTTATGTACTTGCAGGACGGGACGCCGCCACAATATAATATGGTACCGTCCCGCCTGCTGTTCTATCTGTTCTACCATGATTGTACGCAGGGTTCCGTTGACATGGAAGTATCAATGTGGTAATATCGTATAAACCAATGAGCAATACGAGCAGGAGGGAGCCCTATGTACCATCCGCTGCTGAAAACCTTTGTCTGCGTAGCCGACTGCGGCAGCTTTAATAAGGCGGCAGATCAGCTGTATATCTCTCCCCCGTCGGTGATGAAGCAGGTGAACAATCTGGAAAAGCACCTGGGCCTCCGGCTGCTGGAGCGTACCAATCAGGGCATCCGGCTCACCGCTTCCGGCCAGATCATCTATCAATATGCCCAGCGCTTCTTTGCAGAATCGGCCCGCGCCATTCAGGAGGCACGGCAGGCAGAAGCCCAGCAGGACACCACGTTCTCCATTGGCAGCTCGCTGCTGAACCCCTGCAAGCCCTTTGTGGACCTGTGGTATCAAATCAATCATGCGTTCCCGGGCTATAAGCTGCAAATCGTGCCCTTTGAAGACAATCACGAGGGCATTTTGTCGGAAATCTCCGCGTTGGGCACGAAATTTGATCTATTGGTTGGGGTTTGCGACTCCGCCCTATGGCTGGATCGCTGTCAGTTCCTCCCCCTGGGCAGCTATCAGCACTGCGTTGCCGTATCCCGGGAGCATCCGCTGGCATCCCGCTCCCGCCTGACCATTCAGGATCTTTATGGGCAAACGCTGATGATGGTAAAGCGGGGTGATTCTCCGGTGGTGGATGCCATTCGCACCGAAATTCGCCGTCATCCCGAAATTCAGATTGAAGATACCCCGCAGTTTTATGATATGGAGGTATTCAACCGCTGCCAGGCCACCATGTCGGTGATGCTCACCATTGAATGCTGGCAGGACGTCCATCCGGCGCTGGTCACCATTCCCATGGATTGGGACTATCCCATCCCCTATGGGCTGCTCTATCCCCTGGAGCCCCGGCCCCAGGTACAGCGGCTGATTGATGCAGTCGCCGCCATGCAATAAGAAAAACTCAGTGTCCGTTTTCCTTGGGCGCTGAGTTTTTTCTTTTACTTTATTGTATTGTATTTTTCCGTCTGCACCGATGCCACAGCATGGCGCCCCACATCAGCAGCGACGTTACCACCCAGGAAATCGGGAATACCGCAAACAGGCTTTGCAGCGTTCCAATTTGCCGGAATACCGTTTCGGTCCATAGGATTCGCAGGCAGCAGGTACCCAAAATCGTCAGCACCGCCGGAAGGCTGCTGCACCCCATGCCCCGGAGATACCCCGCCGGTACCTCATAAAACCCGCAAATGGGCTCAAACAGCAAAATCAGGATAATGCGCACGCACGCCTGCCAAATCACGGCCGCATCCTGGCTAAACACCCCTGCTGCCCCGGTTCGGAATACCGTCAGCGGCACCGTAATCACGCCGCTGAATACCACCGAACTAAGCAGGCACAGCCACAGAATTTTTCTGCACCGATTCTGATTTCCTGCCGCATGATTCTGGCTAACAAAGGTAGTCGCCGCCTGTCCAAAGGCCGTAATCATATAATAGCCGAAATACTCAAAATTCATGGCAATGGCGCTGCCCGCCGTGGCAATTTCTCCGAACTGATTCACCGCTGCCTGCACAAAAATATTGGCAAAGCAGAATACCGCCCCCTGGAGTGCCGCCGGAACGCCGATTCGCAGCATTTCCGGAATATACCCGCTCCGGCAGGTGATGCTTCGGAGCGTCACACGAAACGTCCCCTGCTCTCGGCAAAGAAGCCATAGCACCATTGCCGCCGCGAAGCAGCCGGAAATGTCCGTGGCAATGGCAACCCCCGCCACGCCCATTTTGCACCCGATTACTAGCATCAAGTTCAGCAGTACATTGAGCCCGCCTGACGCCGTAAGAATATAAAAGGGCCGTCGGCTGTCTCCCCGGGCCCGCAGAATTCCCGCGCCGAAATCATAGAGCATTAGCGCCGGATAGCCCATCAGGTAAATCCGTAAATAGACCACTGCCTGGTCTAATATCCCCTCCGGCGTATGAATCAGCCTCAGCAGTGGTCGGGCCAGCCATTGCCCCAAAACTGCACCCATCAGCCCCAGCAGCAGCGCAATGCCCAGCGCCCCATGGACTGCCGCCCCAATTTCCTCCCTGCGCTCTCCGCCAATGAGCTTTGCCAGCAATACGTTGGCCCCCACCGACAGCCCCAGGGACAGGCTTACCAGCAGCGCTACAATTTCGCCGTTCGTTCCCACCGCCGCCAGGGCATTGGCATCCGCAAACCGCCCCACCACCGCAGTATCCGCTGCATTAAAAAGCTGTTGGAGCATACTGCTCAGAGCAATGGGCAGTGCAAACCGAATGAGCTTCCCCGTCAGGGGCCCATGGAGCATATCCATTGCCGTTTCCCGATGCTTCATTTTTCATCCCCGCTTCCCGAAAACATTGGACATATTGTAGCACCCGGTTTATAATGAGAAAAGCGAATATTTCAGATGTATATTATCACAAAACCAGATAAAATGAGGGATTCCTATGGATATGAACGGCCTGAAATACCTGGCCTTTGTGAAAACCGTGGAATACGGCAGCTTCACAAAAGCATCTGAGCTGCTCCACTATTCCCAGTCCGGCATCAGCCGTATGATTGGGGATTTGGAGAAGGAATGGAACCTGACACTGTTGGAACGCAGCCGAACCGGCGTACGGCTCACCGCCGAGGGGCAGCGGCTGTTTCCCTATGCGAAGAGCTTGTGCGAGGAATATCAAAAGCTCCAGATGCAGGTGGACGATCTCCAGGGCATTCAGTCCGGCCTTATTCGAATCGGCACCTTTTCCAGTGTGGCGACCCATTGGCTTCCAAAAATCATCGCCGCCTTTCAAACAGACTACCCCGGCATCGACTATGAGCTGCTGCTGGGCGATTATACGGAAATCGAAGCCTGGATTGCCGAGGGCCGGGTGGACTGCGGCTTTTTGTGTCTCCCTACCCGTCCGGAATTCGAAACCATTCCCCTGGAGCAGGACCGGCTCCTGGCCATTCTCCCGGAGGGGCATCCCCTGGCAACGTTGCAAAAGGTCCCCCTGGCCGCCCTCTGCGACGAGCCCTTTATGCTGCTGGAAAAGGGCGCAAAGGCCGAAATCTCCGCCGTATTTCAGCGCAATCATCTAACGCCCCGGGTGCATTTTACCACCTGGGACGATTATGCCATTATGTCTATGGTGGAAAGCGGTCTGGGGCTTAGCATTCTGCCGGAGCTGATTCTCCGCCGGGTGCCCTACCGCATTGTGGCAAAGGAGCTGGATGTGCCCGCCTACCGCACCATCGCCCTTTCCATGCGGGACAGAAAAACCGCCTCCCTTGCGGTAAAGCGGTTTATTGAGTATTTGGATTACCGAAATCCTTCAAAGCATCCAAATGACATATTTTGAAACCAATTGCACCCTTCTTTTGTGCCGCCATGCCGGAAGGTAGCATTCTTCAACCTGGAGGTAGCACAAATTGTTGTTATTTTGTGTTTTAGATTTGTCAATTTATGCTGGATGGTTGACAGGATTGTTTTCCTTTTGTATATTTACAGGGCTGGTATATTACCAAGTTATTAAGGAAATGAGGTAACCCAAATGAAGAAACTTATGGCGCTTCTTCTGTCTATGGTTATGGTGCTGAGCCTGGCTGCCTGCGGCGGCAATGCTGCTAGCTCTGCCGCTCCTGCCGAGTCCACCAAGACGGAAGAGGAAACCGCTGCTCCTTCTTCTGCTCCCGCTGCTACCGTTGCAGACTCCGCTGAGGAAGGCTCCACCAACGAAGGAAACGCTACCGTCGCCGAGACTGTCGCCGATCCCTTTGAGGCTATGGCTGAGGATTTCATCTCCTATCCTCTTGAGGGTGACAACACCATCTCCATGTGGTACTACATCCCCGGCTATCAGGACTTCATGGACTCCAACTACAGCTTCAACGCACTGAAGACCGCAGAGGCGGCTACCGGCGTCAAGCTGGAGTTCACCGAGGTCAGCTCTCAGTCCGCGAACGAGCTGTTCAACGTCATGGTTGCCGGCGGCGACTATCCCGACCTGCTGCCCGTTATGGAGTACTACACCGGCGGTCTGGCAAAGGCTTATGAGGACGGCGTCATCGTTGACATCAACGAATACATGGAAGACAACATGCCCAACTACCTGGCAGTTCGTGACTGCCTGGACGAGAAGACCGTAAAGGCTACCCTCACCGAGGATATGACCCTTGCCTTCTATCAGATCAAGGACGGCACCTACTCCGGCAACGGCCTGGTTTCCCGTGCCGACTGGATCAAGGCTCAGGGCGTTGAGTTCTCCGGCAACGTGATCGGCCTGGATGAGTTCACCGATTACCTGCGTACCATTCACGATGCTTACAACTGCTCCAACACCATCTATATGTATGATGGCACCGTGGGCATTGAGGCTGCATTCGACACCGAGCTGCCCGTTCTGAAGGGCGATGGCTTCATGACTTCCGTCAACTCCGCGATCTTCCGCAAGGGCGACGAAGTTATGTCCGGCTGGACCACCGACGGCTACCGCGAGTACCTGGAGTGGGTGCTCCAGATGATGGACGAGGGCATCATGGCCAAGGACTTCATGTCCCTGGATACTGACCGTGGTGTTACCAACACCCTGCAGGCCAACGGCTCCATCGGCGTATGGCAGTCCAACGCCGATAAGATCACCGAGATCATCGACACCTACGGCGCTGATTATCCCGAGCTGGAAATCACCGCAATTCCCCGCGTCGCTCAGGACCCCACCGCTCAGTACGTCTGGAACGACGAGACTGCTCTGGTTGCCAGCAACGCAGGCTTCTCCCTGTCCTCCAACTGCAAGAACCCCGAGCTGGTTTGCCAGTGGGAGAACTACTTCTGGACCACCGACGGCTACTATCTTGGCAACTACGGCACCGAGGGCGAGAGCTATCACATGGACGGCGACACCCCCGTGTTCGACTGGGATCAGCCTGTGACCGTAACCGGCCGCAACGCTCCTAACGCCGAGATGGCACAGCAGCTGTTCACCATGCTCCGCTTCGCTTCCTTCTATGTGGACAACGACATGCTGCTGGCTACCTTCCCCCAGACCGGTCTGGATGCAGTTGAGCTGTGGACCATCGACGGTTCCACCGACGACCGCAACTATCCCTCTGCTGTGAAGAACACCTTCACCACCGACGAGTCCCTGGAGATCGCCAACTACGAGTCCGACTTCCTGACCTACGCTTCCGAGCAGTGCCTGAAGTTCCTGGACGGCTCCGTTGAGCTCAACGACGACACCTGGAACGAGTTCGTTGACACCTGCAACTCCATGGGTCTGCCCGAGATCATCGCCGTTTACCAGAACGCTTACGATGAGTATCAGGCTGGCGAGCGCTAATTCTCGAAACGCAATTTGGACCACCCTTCGGGGTGGTCCTTTTTTCGGTTTTATTCTGTTTCCGCCGGAATTTCATGCAGAAGTTTCATGTCTTTGGACAAAAAGGCCCTGTCCTTTCCCGCTATAATCCGGTATAATATTGTTTGCAAATAACGCAATACTTCTGGGAGGTTTATACCCATGGATAAAATTAAAATGACAACACCCCTGGTAGAGATGGACGGCGACGAAATGACCCGCGTTCTCTGGAAGGAGATCAAGGAAAAGCTGCTGCTTCCCTTTGTGGACCTGAAAACCGAATATTATGACCTTGGGCTCCCCCATCGGGATGAAACCGGCGACCAGGTGACCATCGACGCCGCCAATGCCAACAAAAAGTACGGCGTTGCGGTCAAGTGTGCCACCATTACCCCCAACAAGGCCCGCATGACCGAATACAACCTCCACGAAATGTGGAAGAGCCCCAACGGCACCATCCGCGCCATTTTGGACGGCACCGTATTCCGCACCCCCATTGTGGTTGAGGGCATTTCGCCGGTGGTTAAGGGCTGGAAAAAGCCCATCACCATCGCCCGCCACGCCTATGGCGACGTTTACAAGGCCACGGAAATGCGGGTACCCCAGGGCAAGGCCGAGCTGGTATTCACCGACTCCCAGGGCAAGGAAACCCGCCAGACCATCTATGATTTTGAGTGCGACGGCGTAGTAACCGGGCAGTATAATAAGGATACCTCCATTGAATCCTTCGCCCGGAGCTGCTTTGCTTACGCCCTTTCCACCGAACAGGATCTGTGGTTCTCCTGCAAGGATACCATTGCCAAACAGTATGACGGCACCTTCCGGGACGTCTTCCAGCGGCTCTATGACACGGAATACAAGCCCCTGTTTGAGGAAAAGGGACTGACCTATTTCTACACCCTCATCGACGACGCCATTGCCCGGGTGATTCGTTCTCAGGGCGGCTTTATCTGGGCGCTGAAGAACTATGACGGCGATGTCATGAGCGATATGGTTTCCACCGCCTTTGGCTCTCTGGCCATGATGACCTCGGTTCTGGTGAGCCCCGAGGGGAACTATGAATACGAGGCCGCCCACGGCACCGTCACCCACCACTACTACAAATATTTAAAGGGTGAGGAAACCTCCACCAACCCCATTGCCACTATCTTTGCTTGGAGCGGTGCTTTGCGGAAGCGGGGCGAAAAAGACAATCTGCCCCAGCTTCAGGAATTTGCCGACCGCCTGGAAACTGCCAGCCTGGACGTAATCCGGGAAGGCACCATGACCGGCGACCTATGCCTGCTTTGGGAAAAGGGCGCCCCGAAGAAAGTCTCCTCCTCTGCGTTTCTGGATGCCATTGCCGAAAAGCTCCACGGTATTTACGGTTAAAATTTTGATTGTCCCTCTGGTCCGCACCAGAGGGACATTTTTGTGACCTTTGTCCGCCATTTCGACGCTTTTCCACAGAAAATGGCGAGTTATTCACTTCTTGCACATAGTTTTCCACATAAATTATCCCCATTCCATGGAGTTTTCCACTTTTAAAACCGCGCCGCACCTGCTATAATGTTTCCACAAGCTGTAGTTTGAAGGAGTTTTTTCATGAAACGTAACGTCCTTTCTTTGATTTTACTGCCGCTGACTGCATTGGCTGGCTGCGGGATTCGCTACTGGAATCTCACCACCGGTGTGGATGCCCAGGGGCTGCCCATCTCTCACCATCCCTCCGCCTATGCGCTGGCCGCTTGGGGCATCGGCTGCTTTTTGCTGTTTGCCATTCTCGCCGCCACCTCCCAGGGCCGCAGCGGAAAAAGCGCTGTACTCCATACCAGCGGCGCACTGTCAGTGGTTGCCTACCTTGGCGCTGCAATGATTGCCCTTGCTGCCATTGCAGATTTCATCGCTGCCTTGGCCCAAGGCCCCGGAATGTCCGCTCCGATTATGTGCCTGCTGGGGCTGTTCTCGGGCATCTGCCTGTTTGTCACTGCCTGGATGCGCAGCCATGGGAAGGCCACCTATCCCCCGCTGGAGCTGGTGCCCGATCTTTACCTGGTGGTTCGGCTGATTCTGAACTTTAAGAGTTGGAGCACCGATCCCATCATTCTCGACTATTGCATTATGCTGTTTGCCCTGATTTTCGTGGTGCTGGGCTTCTACTACAGCACCGGCTTCCTGTTTGACCTGGGCAAGCCCCGGCTGACGCTGCTGTTTACTCTTTGCGCCTGCCTGTTCTCCGCCGCCGCCGTGGTGGACGGAATTCTAGATGGCAGTATTGCCACCATCATCGAATACCTAGGCTTTATTGCATGGCTGCTGCCGGTCATTGTTTCCGTTTCTGCTCCCAGTGCGCCGGATGCTCCGAAAAAGGAAAGTAAGTCCTCCTCCAATTAAAAAACCGCCTCTGTAAGACTTAATCCTACAGAGGCGATTTCTTTCTGTAATTTTCGGATTATACCCGGTCCTTGGTTTCCTTCTGAACCTTGGCAATAAACTCGTCCAGGCCCATGGTGGTGCTTTCGCCGGTGTCGCGGTTCCGGACGGTAACGGTTCCGGCCTCGACCTCCTTGGCGCCGATGACCAGCATATAGGGCACCCGCTCCACCTGCTGTGCTTCGCGGATCTTATAGCCGATCTTCTCGTTGCGCTCATCCAGCTCAGTACGAATGCCGCTGAGACGAACCGCATCATAGACCTTCTTGGAATACTCCATGCTCTTCTCGGAAACGGGCAGCACCTTGACCTGGGTGGGTGCCAGCCATACCGGGAACTTGCCGGCATAGTGCTCGGTGAGGATACCGATGAACCGCTCGATGGAGCCGAAGCAAACGCGGTGAATCATAATCGGGCGCCGCTTGCTGCCGTCCTCGGCGGTATACTCCAGTTGGAAGTTCAGAGGCATCTGGAAGTCCAGCTGAATGGTGCCGCACTGCCAGGTACGGCCCAGGCTGTCCCGCAGATGGAAGTCGATCTTAGGGCCGTAGAATGCGCCGTCGCCCTCGTTGATGATATAGTCCAGGCCCAGGCTCTCCAGTGCGTCCTTCAGGCCGTTGGTAGCAGCCTCCCAGTCCTCATCAGAGCCCATGGAATCCTCGGGGCGGGTGGACAGCTCCATGAAATAGTCAAATCCAAACTTGGTATAAACCTCGTTAATCAGATGCACAACGCCCTTGATCTCGTCGGCAATCTGGTCGGGGCGCATGAAGATATGCGCATCGTCCTGGGTAAAGCAGCGAACACGGAACAGGCCGTGGAGTGCGCCGCGGAGCTCATGACGATGGACAATGCCCAGCTCGCCCACCCGCAGGGGCAGTTCACGATAGCTGTGGGGCTGAGAACGGTAGACCATTACGCCGCCGGGGCAGTTCATGGGCTTAATGCAGTAGTCCTCGCCGTCGATCTGGGTGGAGTACATGTTGTCCTTATAGTGATCCCAGTGGCCGGAGGTTTCCCACAGGTGACGGTTCATGATAAGGGGCGTCGAAACCTCCACATAGCCGTCGCGGGTGTGAATCTCGCGCCAATAGTCGATCAGTGCATTTTTCAGCGCCATGCCCTTGGGCAGGAAGAACGGGAAGCCGGGGCCCTCGTCGCAGAGCATGAACAGCTGCATTTCCTTGCCCAGACGGCGGTGATCCCGCTTTTCAGCCTCTTCCATGAGCTTCAGGTGCTCGTCCAGCTCGGCCTGGGTACGGAAGGCAATGCCGTTGATACGGGTAAGCATCTTGTTGTTCTTGTCATTCTTCCAGTATGCGCCGGACTGCTGGGTGATCTTAAAGGCCTTCAGGGTCTTGGTATAGGTCAGGTGCGGGCCAACGCACATATCGATATACTCACCCTGCTGATAGAAGGTGATGGTAGCGTCCTCGGGCAGATCGCCAATGTGCTCCACCTTATAGTCCTCTCCGCGGCTCTCCATCAGCGCAATGGCCTCGGCCCGGGGCAGCGCATAGGCCTTGAGGGGCAGGTTTTCCTTACAGATCTTCTTCATCTCGGCTTCAATGGCCTGCAGATCCTCGTCAGTGAGCTTCTCCTCGCCCAGATCCACATCATAATAGAAGCCACGCTCGGTAGCAGGGCCATAGGCAAACTTCGCCTGAGGGTGCAGGCGCTTGATTGCCTGCGCCATTACATGGGCTGCGGTATGACGAATCACATGCAGCTCTTGATCCTTCTCAATTTCGCCCACATGACCGTCGTTGTAAATAACCTTCATCGGGTACATCTCCTTTGTCTCGCATCAAAAATAAAACCCCTATGAGCCGCTTGGCTCATAAGGGTGCAGTGCACGGTTCCACCTTATGGTTTCACTCATTGACTCCTTAACGCGGAGAGACGGCTGCGTTTCAAACATCCCCGCAGCGGCTCCGGACTGGTGTTCGCATATTCCCGTCATAAAGCGCTTTCAGCAGCTGCGCCTCTCTCTGAAATCCGGAAATACGGTACTGGTTCCGTCATCGCCTTGTATGGGTATTGTAGCAATGCATGCCCCATTTGTCAATGGGCTGGGCGAATTTTTCACGTCAAAATGGGCGCTGCACAGCCTCCCATGCAGCGCCCAAATCATTATTTCTTCTTTTTCCGGACCACCACGGCAGCTGCAATGATCGCCAATGCCACCACCACCAGCACCACGGCCACAACCGTGCTGCCGGAGCTCTGCGTGGTTGTCTCCGTTACGGTTTCAGGGGTTGCCTCCGGGGCAGCCTCCACTGCCGCAGGGGCTTCTTCCGCAGGCGCTTCCGGAGCGGCAATCGTCTCCACCGCAGATTCCACCAGGGATTCCGGTTCTTCCTCCGGCATGCTGCCAGTGACCTGAATATCGCCGGTATAGGTTTCGCCGGGCTCGGGCGTCAGAGGCTCGCCGTCCAAGGTGATGTCGCCCTGAATGCTGCCGCCCTCTGCCACGGTCAGGCTTCTCAGGCTGGAGTCGCCGGTAACATTCCATACAGAACCGTCGCCCACCGTCAGGGCAATGCCATAGTCCGCATCAAAGCTGTCGTCCACCACCCAGTTGACCTCGCCATAGTCGGTCCACTGTGCGTTCCAGCTCTCCATGGTGCCGGACACCAGATTGCCGGTCAGGGTGGTGTGCTCCAGGTCCACGGTCATCTGCCGCTGATAGTCCTCGTGGAGAATATCGCCGCTCACGTCCATATCCTCCATGGTTACAGCCACAGGATTGACCTGCTCGCCATCACCTGCCGCAAGGAAGTTGCCCATGGAGTCGGCATTGAGCACCGTATGCACCAGAACGCCGTTATAGCTGTCCATCTCAACATTTTTCAGCTGAATATCCGCTGAAGTGGAGCGAATCAGGAATACGTCGCCGCTTACATGGTCGATATATGCGCCCACAGCCTCGCCATAATCGTTATAATCCTTGGTGGAGCGCAGGTCGTTATCGGTGGCCAGCGTGGTATTCTCGGCATAGAAGGTGCCGCAGTCCGCCGCCATCAGGCCCTGGCCCATCATATCCGGCGCATGAATCATCACGGCATTCCGGCCGCCCACAATGCTGGAATCCACGCTGACGGGCTTACCCTCGTGGTACTGCATCACATCGTCAGGGACGCTGTCGCTGCCGTAGCTGCGAATCTGCCCGTTTTTCGAGATAATGCAGCCAATTTCCGCCGCCGTCAGTCGGCTGCCATAGAGCCAAACCCGGCAGTTGGTGTCGGCATACGTCGAATAGCCGCCGTTTTCCGCAATGCCTTCGGTGTTATAGGCATAGAGGTCCAGGCCGTTGCCGGTAGCGGAGTCCGTAGACAGCGCCGCCCAGCCCTCTGCGGTGCAAACCGAGTCATAGTAATAGGTCTGGGTTGCACCGATGGAGAAGTTTGCCCGGGCCGTACCGGAAATCAGCAGCGCCTCATTGGAGAAGGGATCGGACACGTCAGCGGTATTGTCGTTGCTGCCGGTGGAGGTTACGATGGAGTTGTTGACAATCAGTGTTGCATCATTATAATTTGCTGTTACATATCGTGCCGCGCCGTCTACCGTCAGCTCAGAATCCGAGATATAGAGGGTCGCGCCGTTGTCGATGTTGGTGGCCGCGCCACCGGTATCATCGTCGGTGGCCGGGGAATCCACGCCCAGACGAATGGTGCACTTTTGCAGCCGCACCACGCTGTCCGGCCCCGTTGCTACCAAGCCGTTAAACGTATAATCGCCACTGGTAAGCTCCAGCCCGTCGATGGTCAGAACGCCGTCCACATTGGAAAGGTAGGAGCTATAGGCCCCGGGCTCATACTCCGCATCGGGATTCTCCGCGCCTTCGGTAATCACAATGGCCGCAGACTCCGGCGCACCGTCCCCGGGTGGTGGCGAGCCGCCGCCCATATCGCCATCCGGCGGAGGCCCCATTCCGTCCATAGGCATCATGTCCGCTGCCATGGCCCCATAGCTCAGCAGCAGCGACAGGCACAGGGTCCAGGTCAGCAGCCGTTTCCATGCTTTTTTCATACCATTTCCTCCTTTTCATCCGCATTTTGTCAACTCCATTATACGGTATCGGGCAGCAGAAGAAAAGAAAAATCCGCCTGGCGGCAAGGCGAAATTCCCGCAAAGGATTTGTACATTTTACCGTTCAAAATATGCTTCGGGTGTTGTATTTATGCAGCCGTCAGGCGGTTCCATGGATTGTAGAACCGTCCAATTTGTGATAAGATAACCAAAAATGCTGCGGGAGGTTCTCATTTATGGATCGGATCACAAACTGCGTCTATCTTGTCACCGGCGCCAGCTCCGGCATTGGGCAGGACATTGCCCATACTCTGGTGCAGCGCGGGGCCATTGTATACGGTGCTGCCAGACGGCGGCCCGCTCCCTATTCTGCCGGAACCGGGACGTTTTATCCCCTGGAAATGGACGTCACCCAGGACGCCTCCGTATCCGCCGGCATCGCTGAAATTCTAAGCGCCCAGGGGCATATTGACGGGCTCATCAACTGCGCAGGCTCCGGAATTGCCGGCGCTTTGGAGGACTGCACCGGCGACGAAACCCTGCGGCAATTGGACGTCAATACCGTCGGTCCCCTGCGCACAGCCAGAGCCGTACTGCCCAGTATGCGCGCCCGGAACAGCGGCGTTATCATCAACATCGGTTCCATCGGCGGAGATTATGCCCTGCCCTTCCAGGGGCTCTATTCCATGTCTAAGGCGGCGCTGCGGAAGGAAACCGAATGCCTGCGGCTGGAGCTTCGGCATTATGGCGTTCAAGCCGCCGTCATTGAGCCCGGCGATTTGAAAACCGGCTTTACCGCTGCGCGAACCCTTTCCGCCGCCACCGCGGGCAGCGATTATGAAGCCGCCTGCCGCCGTGCCGTGGATCAGATGGCAAAGGATGAGCAGACCGGCAAGGACCCCGCCTGTGTCACCAACATGGTGCTCAAGCTGCTCCGGCGAAAGCGCCTGCCCGCCTGCAAAGCCGTGGGCGGTATCTATCGGGTATTCCCCTTCTTAAATCGGATTCTTCCCTATCGGGCAATCGAAGCCATTCTCAGCGCGATGTATCATGTATCCTGAATCAAGCAAATCCCTGCTGCGGCATTTTCGCTACAGCAGGGATTCTCATTTATCTGGCGCGGAACAGCTCCTGCACCAGGTTATTCTCTTTGGTCAGATCCGTCAAAACACAGCAGCAAAAGCCCGGCTGCGGCTGATAGCACCGGAGCTGCATATACTTTCCCGAGCCCTCCAGCACATCCTCAATCACCCGGCTGCCCCCATGAATTGCAACATCCGCAAAAATCGCCATCCACTTGGGATTGCCCACATTTCGGAGCTTCAGCACCGACTGATTCAGGCTTTCTTCCACCGTAACGCTTTCCAGCTGCGCCATTTCCCGGCTGAGGTACCGCACCAGAAAGTCCACGCCTCCGCCGCCATACACCAGCTCCATCACCACCATGGGCAGCGGCATGGGGTCCAGCCAGCGGGACAGCACATCCGCCGGGCACACCACATGCTTTTCTGTTCGAGCGGGCGCGGTCTGCTTTTGCCGCTTGGGGGCCCGATCCGCCCGAACCCGCCGCCGAAACCTGGTTCCGTCAGTCATGGTGATCTCGCCGTTTTTCTCGTCTTGAATGAATCGTTTTGATATCACAATTCCCCGATTGATATTGAGAAACGTCTCCTCCGGCAGCTGTGCAAAGACATCCTTGAGGCTCTGGTTGGTTCGGAGCACCGTACCGTCTCCCCGGGTGATCTTTGTTTTCCGGTCTTCCACCGTAATATAGGCAATATCGTCAGCGGGGATCTGTGCTTTTCGATAGTCCGCGTGCACCGTCAGCACGGTCTTCATCGCACCTGCACATCCCTTCCTTTGTTCTACCTAGATTGTATCAAAGAAGAATTTTTATGTCAACTGCGAAACCAGATTTTTTCGTTTTTCTTTTTTGGAAAAAGATCGTGCTGCCGCACCCGCTCAGCTGAGCTTTGTCACACCGGTAAGGCTGTAGCGGAACAAATCCTTCCCCGCCTCGGGGCCGGTATAATCCACCAGCGTCACCTGATATACGCCCTGATTCTCCCCATCATTTTTCAGTTCCGCCTGGGCAGTATAGCCGTCGTCCGGGCTGGGAGTAATCTCTCCCAAAGACAGCTCCGGCGACACCTCGGGGCCATGGATGAGATAGCCCCCGTCCTCCGCTCTGCTGACCAGCGGGTCCTCCTCCGTCACCGAGGGAACCTCGCCGCTGAAATCTGCAAACATTGCCTGGACGAACACATCAAGGTTTTCCTGGGTTACCAGCGTGCCCTCCGTCGTGCTGCTGGAAAATGTTTCATCCATGGACTGCAGCGTCACCAGATAGCCCACCGCCCGCCAAAAATACACCGGGTCTTCGGGATCGTATGTCAGTCCGTCCTGGTCGCAGAGAATCGCCGCCATCACCGACTGATTTACCGCGCTTTCCTCCCCCTGAGGCGTTACCCGCCAGCCGCTGCTGTCTGCTTCCGGCGCCGTTTGGGCCATCTGCGGCGATTCCACCGGCGCATTGCCAAAGGTCTGCGCGGTTTCTGTCGGCACACTCTCGCTGACCGGGGCTTCCTTCCCGCAGGCCGCCAGAGCCAGCATGCACGAAAAGCCCAATAAGATTGCAATGACTCGCTTTTTCATAGAAATGCCTCCCATTCTTACCCGCAGAATAGCACAATTCCTTCAAAAACACAATAGTATGCGTCTGTTTTCCCGGCGTTTCCCCTCCAATTCCGCGAAAATCCCCTCGCGCCGCATTTTTTCTCTCTTTTGCATAGTGTACGAAAATAAATTGCATTTCCCATAAAATTCGGCAAAAATGCAGTTGACCCCGGGATGGAAACGCGCTATAATGTTGTCATTACAGCAAGGGCGCTGTGAGGGACCCCCTCACGGCGCCTATCTTTTTTGTAAACACCTTCCGCACGGCGGAGATCTTTTGAAAAGGAGTAGATCAATATGGCAGCAAACACCAAGGAAATCTACGGCTCCATGGTATTTAACGAGCACGTTATGAAGGAGCGTCTGCCCAGCGCCACCTACAAGAGCCTGAAGGCAACCATTGACGAGGGAAAGCCCCTGGATCTGGATGTAGCAAACGTTGTGGCCAGCGTTATGAAGGATTGGGCCATTGAAAAGGGCGCAACCCACTATACCCACTGGTTCCAGCCCCTCACCGGCATCACCTCCGAGAAGCACGACGGCTTTGTTTCTCCCATGAGCGACGGTACTGCCATTATGGAGTTCAAGGGCAAGGAGCTCATTCAGGGCGAGCCCGACGCATCCTCCTTCCCCTCCGGCGGCCTGCGCGCCACCTGCGAGGCCCGCGGCTATACCGCATGGGACCCCACCAGCTATGCCTTTGTTAAGGACGACGTTCTGTGTATTCCCACCGCGTTCTGCTCCTACACCGGCGAGGCGCTGGATAAGAAGACCCCCCTGCTTCGTTCTATGAAGGCCATTTCCACCGAGGCCTGCAAGGTGCTGAGGCTCTTCGGCAAGACCTGCACCCATGTGTCCTCCACCGTTGGCCCTGAGCAGGAGTATTTCCTGATCCGCAAAGAGGATTATGAGCAGCGCGAAGACCTGATTCTCACCGGCCGCACCCTGTTTGGTCATTCCGCCGCCAAGGGCCAGGAGCTGGAGGAGCATTATTTCGGTGTCATTCGTCCCCAGGTTTCCGAATTCATGAAAGAGCTGGACGACGAGCTGTGGAAGCTGGGTATCCCCGCCCGCACCAAGCACAACGAGGTTGCCCCCGCACAGCATGAGCTGGCTCCTATTTTCGACACCACCAATAAGGCCATCGACCACAACCTGCTGACCATGGAAATGATGAAGAAGGTTGCCGAGCGCCACGGTCTTGTCTGCCTGCTCCATGAGAAGCCCTTCGACGGCGTCAACGGCTCCGGCAAGCACAACAACTGGTCCCTGTCTGCCGACGGTGAGAACCTGCTGGACCCCGGCGACACCCCCATGGATAATCTCCAGTTCCTGACCTTCCTTACCGCTGTCATCAAGGCCGTAGACGATTATCAGGATCTGCTCCGTACCACCGTGGCATCCCCCGGAAACGACCATCGTCTGGGTGCCAACGAAGCGCCTCCCGCGATCATCTCCATCTTTGTGGGCGATGAGCTGGGTGCCATTCTCGATTCCATCGCCAACGACAGCCCCTATGAGGCCAAGGGCAAGGCCAAGATCGACCTGGGCGTTGACGTTCTTCCCGTATTCCCCAAGGACAACACTGACCGGAACCGTACCTCTCCCTTTGCCTTCACCGGCAACAAGTTTGAGTTCCGTATGCCCGGCTCTGCCATGAATCTGTCCGATGCCAACACTGTGCTGAACACCGCTGTTGCAAAGGTACTCAAGGACTTTGCCGCTGAGATTGAGGGCGCCGAGGACTTCACCGCCGCTGCTGCCGCCTGGATCAAGAAGACCATCAAGGCTCATCAGCGCGTTCTGTTCAACGGCAACGGCTATTCCGCCGAGTGGGAAGCCGAGGCTGAGAAGCGTGGTCTTTTGAACATGAAGACCACCGTAGACGCGCTGCCCTGCATGCTCGCCGACAAGAACATTGCACTGATGGACGAAATGAACGTCCTGTCCCCCGTAGAGATGCAGAGCCGCTATGAGGTTGAGCTGGAGCACTACTCCAAGGTCATCAACATCGAGTCTCTTACCACCCTGGGTATGGCCCGCCGCCAGCTGATTCCCGCTGCACTGGAGTTCCTGTCCTCTGTGGCTGAGACTGCCGCTGCCAAGAAGGCCGTCAGCGAGGTGCTCTCCACCAAGACCGAGGAGCAGATTCTCACCTCCGTCACCAAAGACGTGGATGACATGAACGTTGCCGCCGATAAGCTGGACGCCCTGATGAACAAGGTGGATTCCATCACCGGTACTTACGAGCTGGCAGAATACTACTGCAAGCAGGTGGTACCTGCCATGAGTGAAATTCGCGCCGCTGCGGACCACTGCGAGATCATCATCGGCAAGGACTACTGGCCTCTGCCCAGCTACTCCGAGATGCTGTTCTACGTCTAATCGAACATACAAATTTGTGCCTGCTGCCATTTTCGCAGCAGGCACTTTTTGTCTTGGTCTTTTTGTGGTATACTATTTTTATTATGTAACCTGGGGCAATGCCACGCAAACAGGCTGCCCCGCAAAAAGGAGGCACTACCATGTATGATATCTGTGTCATTGGCGGAGGGCCCGCAGGACTGACTGCCGCCCTCTATAGTCTTCGTGCCGGTCGGAGCACGCTTTTAATGGAGGAAAAGACCTTCGGCGGTCAAATGGCCGAAACCAGCGTGATCGAAAATATGCCCGGTTCTCCCGACGCCCAGGGCTGGGAGCTGGCCATGCGCTTTGGGCAGCAGGTGGAGCAGCTGGGGGTATCCACCGCCTTTGAAAAGGCCACAAGGCTGGAACCCCAGGGGGATCATCTGCGGATTTGCACCGACAGCGACGTCTGCTATGAGGCCCGCCGGGTTATCCTCGCCATGGGTGTTCGCCGCCGACATTTGAATGTCCCCGGCGAAGATCGATTGGCAGGTCATGGGGTTGGCTGGTGTGCAGTCTGTGACGGTGCATTCTTCTGCGGTCAGGATGTTGCCGTGGTAGGCGGCGGCAATACGGCGCTGGAGGACGCGCTGTACCTCTCCGGCATTTGCAAAACCGTCTATCTGCTGGTGCGGAAAAATGAATTTCGCGGTCAGGCGGCTCTGGTACAGCGGGTCATGGAGAAAGAGAACATCAAGGTGCGCTTCCAAACGGAGGTTACGGAAATTCTGGGTGACAGCAAGGTCAGCGGCATCACCGTCACCCAGAACGGCGTGACGGAAACCATCCCGCTGTCCGGCGTGTTCATTGCCATTGGCCTAAGTCCGGACACCTCTCTCTATGGGGATTTGGTAGAAACGGACCCCAGCGGTTATATTGTGGCAGGTGAAGACTGCCGCACCTCCGTCCCCGGGATTTTCGCCGCCGGAGATATCCGCACCAAGGAAATTCGCCAAATCGTCACCGCCCTGGCCGATGGTGCCGTTGCCGCCGAGCTGGCTGGACGGGAATTGAGCTAAATCAACATGATAGAAATGCCCCGGCGCACAAACTTCTGTGCGTCGGGGCATTGTGTATTTTCTCTATTCCAAGGGGATTTCCTGCTGGGAGGTTCCGTCACTGAAAATCAGCGCCGTCACCGTCTCCGGGTCAATGGGCGCAACCCACTGGATGCTCCATTCGTCCATGCCGCTTTCCTCATTATAGGTCATGGACGCACCGGTGGTGGGGACGCTGGTTCCGTCCTCCAGCAGCGCCGATACCGTGTAGATCGGGGCGTCCGGCTCCGCCGCTTTTACCAGCTCCAGCATTTCGGTATCCACGAATACATAATCGTTGCTGGGCGCCACCAGCCGGAACTGCAAGCTGTCTGCCGTCACCTGAATTCCTTCTACCGTGAAATTCAGTTCGCCGGTAAACGCCGCGTCCTGCTGGGCCTCTGCCGGTGGGGTGGCCTCGCTCTCCGGCAGGGTGATGGCAAGCGTCCAATTGCCCGCCACCGTCTGCTCCAGTTCCTCACTGTCCTTCCGATAGCGCAGTGCCACCTGCTCTACTTCCACTGTTGCCACCGATGCACCGTCGTTGAGCCGCTGCCCCTCCGGAAGGTTCGGAAGCTCAATCCGCCATTCCAGCTCTGCACTGCCGTCGTCCTGCATAATGCTGCCGTTTGTCCGCACATGGTCACACACCAGCGGCGTTTCCCAATTGGGATTCTCCACCGTGGCCGTACCATCTACAGAAAGCAGCCCCTCATATGTCTCCGGATATTGCGCCTTATCTATCTGTACCACGACGGAAATATACGCCGTATCATCGGTGCAGGTCACGGAACCGGCCGTAATGGTAATGCCCTGGTCCTCGGCAGTTTCGCCAATATCCAATGATTTTTCGTCAATAAAGTCCTTCTGCTCTGTGGTCATGGGCCGCCGGGCCGCCTGATTCCAGTTTTCCTCCATCCGGTCCGCCGACCTGGTATAGAGCCTTGCCGCCACCACGCTGCCCGCCAGCAATACCACCGCAGCCGCCGCAATGAGTGCAATTCGGACTGCCTTTCTTCCATGCTTCTTTGCCATTGCAGTTCCCTCCTCCGCCTCCAGGATCAGGTCATCCTCCAGATTGCAGATTGCCCAAAACAGGCTGTCCTGTTTCATACTGTGTAACCCTCCTTTTCGAGGCATGTCCGCAGCTTTTTCCGCATACGGTACAGCTCCGTGCGGATTCGCTCTTCCTTCATGCCGGTTTTCCGGCTGATTTCCGAGATGGAATCCACATACCAGTACCTTCGCACAAAAAGCACTCGTTTCTCAAGAGGCTGGGCACGGAGAAAGCTTGAGATCATCCGGCTAAGCTCTTTTCCCTCTGCCGACTGCTCCGGGTCCGAAAGCTCGGGCACCTGCAATTCTGCCAGCACCTCATCCAGGGTACACCTGCTTTGCCGGGCATTTTTCCGATAGCGGTCAATGGCAAGATTGTGGGTAATTCTGCCCACAAAGCTTTTCAGCCGCAGGGGTCTCTCCGGCGGAATGGCATTCCAGGTCTTGAGCCAGGTATCCTGCACGCATTCATCGCGGTCCTCATAGGACTGAAGAATATTGTAGGCAATGGCGCCGCAATAGCTGCCGTATTTCCGGTCTGTTTCCACAATGGCGGCCTCGTCGCGGGACTGATAGAGCGTTAGAATTTTCTCGTCTTCCATACCGCACCTCCTCTCATTACACTCGAAAGGTCCTTTCACCTATATAGACGATAGCTGCCCCGGGTCCGTGAACAATTCTGTGGATATTTTATCAGATTTTTTGCCTGGGTTCTGCCCATTTTCCGGCGGTTTTGAATTGTTTCAAATTTATTCATAATCTCCTATTGACAATCCCGGTAAGCAGTGGTACATTTATCTTAGCACTCAGAGAGACGGAGTGCTAAAGCGAAAGAGGTGTGAAACATGGAATTAACCCAGCGGCAGAAAAAAATACTCCGCGCCGTGGTAGATTGTTATGTCGAGACTGCCGAACCGGTTGGCTCAAAAACCATCGCCGCTATGCCGGGCATGGATTTTTCCTCCGCCACCATTCGCAACGAGCTGGCAACGCTCACCGAGGACGGACTGCTGGAGCAGCCCCATACCTCCGCCGGGCGTGTTCCCTCCCCGGCCGGCTATCGGTTTTATATCGATGAGCTGATGCAGGATTACCGCATGAGCCGGGATGAAACCCAGAAACTTTCCAAGGCAATGGATAACCGGCTTCAAGAGTTCGACAAGGCCATCGCCCAGGTAGGGCAGCTGATTTCCGGACTGACCAACCTTCCGGCCTATGCCGTTGCCACAAAAAGCCGCACCGTTACCATCGAGCACTTTGAGCTGATTCAGACCGCGCCCCATAATTTCATTTTGGTGCTCCTCACCAATACCGAGGCCGTTCGCAACAAGCTCATTAAGCTGCCGGTAGACGTAGATGCACAGGACCTCAAGAGTCTTACCGCCGTGCTCAACGCCAGCCTCACCGACCTGTCCGCTCAGGAGATCACCCCCCAGCTTTTGGGGAAGATCCAGAAGAACGCCGGTTCCGCCGCCAGCCTGGTTTCCGTCATTGTAGACTACACCGTTTCCCTTCTCGCCGAGGAGCAGAAAAACAATGTGTATGTCACCGGTCAAACCAAGCTGCTGGGCCAGCCGGAATATCAGGACGTCAGCAAGGCCACCGAGCTCATCACCCATTTGGACGCCGAAACCATTTCCACCCTGCCTGTGCCCGATGCGCAGGATCAGGTCAAGATTCTGGTGGGCCCCGAGAATGTCTCTCAGGCACTCAAGGACACCAGCGTGGTCATGGCCCGGTATGACCTAGGCGACGGTATGCAGGGTATGCTTGGCGTCGTCGGTCCCACCAGAATGGACTATGCGCAGGTCGCCGCAAAGCTAACATATTTCGCCGAGGGTCTGGGCAAGATGTTCTCAAAGGGCCTTCCCGCAGCCCCCGTTGAAAGCGCTGCACCAAAACAGATTCCCGAACCACCCAAGCAGGAGGATTGATCCCATATGACAGAAGAAACAACAAAGCAGCAGGAGCCGGTTACCCCCGATCCCAAGGAAACGGAGGCTGCCGAAACCGCTCAGCCCGTCGAAGACGCCACCGTTGAGGCCGCTCAGGAGCCCGCTCCGCAGCCGGAACCCGATCCCCTTGCCGAAGCGCAGGCGGCTCTGGAAAAAGAACACGACAATTACCTGCGCCTTGCCGCAGAGTATGATAACTATCGAAAGCGCTCCCAGAAGGAAAAGGACAATATGTTCCGCGACGGCAAAGCAAGCGCCATCGAAAAGATCCTTCCGGTGTATGACAATCTCAGCCGGGCGCTGGAGCAGGAAACCACCGATGCCGCCTACAAAAAGGGCGTGGAAATGACCATGACCGGTCTGGTGGAAATCCTGAAAAAGATGGAGGTCACCGTCTATGGAGAGCCGGGCGATATCTTCGATCCCAATCTCCACAATGCCGTGATGCATATCGACGATGACAATTATAAAGAGGGCGAAATCGTCCAGGTCTTCCAAAAGGGCTTCTCCATTGGAGACAAGGTCATCCGCCATGCAATGGTTCAGACCGCCAACTAATGGTCTTTCAAATATGTAAAAAATAAAGATTCATATAGGAGGAAAACATTATGTCTAAGATTATTGGTATTGATTTAGGTACTACAAACAGCTGTGTCGCCGTAATGGAAGGCGGCGAGCCTGTTGTCATCGCAAACGCCGAGGGCAGCCGTACCACCCCCTCTGTGGTTGCATTTGCTAAAAACGGCGAGCGTATGGTTGGTCAGGTTGCAAAGCGTCAGGCCATCCAGAACCCCGACCGCACCATTGCTTCCATCAAGCGTCAGATGGGCACCGACCACAAGGTCACCGTTGACGGCAAGAGCTACACCCCCCAGGAGATTTCCGCAATGATCCTCCAGAAGCTGAAGGCCGACGCCGAGGCTTATCTGGGCCAGAAGGTCACCGAGGCTGTTATCACCGTGCCCGCATACTTCAACGACTCCCAGCGTCAGGCCACCAAGGACGCCGGTAAGATTGCCGGTCTGGACGTCAAGCGTATCATCAACGAGCCCACCGCAGCTGCTCTGGCTTACGGTGTTGACAAGGAAGAGGACCAGAAGATCATGGTCTATGACCTGGGCGGCGGTACCTTCGATGTATCCATCCTGGACATCGGCGAGGGCATCATCGAGGTTCTGGCCACTGCCGGCGACACCCATCTGGGCGGCGACGACTTCGACCAGCGGATCATGGATTACCTGGCTTCCGAGTTCAAGAAGGAGAATGGCATTGACCTGACCTCCGATAAGGTTGCCATGCAGCGTCTGAAGGAGGCTGCCGAGAAGGCAAAGATTGAGCTGTCCGGCGTAACCACCTCCAACGTCAACCTGCCTTATATCACCGCCGATGCCACCGGCCCCAAGCATCTGGACGTTACCCTGACCCGTGCAAAGTTCAATGAGCTCACCGCTGACCTGGTGGAAAAGACCATGGTTCCTGTTCGTCAGGCAATGCGGGATGCCGATCTTTCTGCTTCCGATATCTCCAAGGTTCTGCTGGTTGGCGGCTCCAGCCGTATCCCCGCAGTACAGGAGGCCGTAAAGAAGATCACCGGCAAGGACGGCTTCAAGGGCATCAACCCCGATGAGTGTGTTGCAGTCGGCGCAGCCATTCAGGGCGGCGTTCTGGGCGGCGACGTCAACGGCATGCTGCTGCTGGATGTTACCCCCCTGTCCCTGGGCAT
>CAVJLG010000065.1:23888-37720 GCA_963650135.1 Barnesiella intestinihominis
GTAAACGTATCCGCTACCGATAAGGGCACCGGCAAGGAGCAGCACATCACCATCACCGCTTCCACCAACCTCTCCGAGGACGACATCAACAAGGCCGTGAAGGAAGCTGAGGAGTATGCTTCTCAGGATAAGGCACGGAAGGAAGAGGTTGACGCCCGCAACACTGCTGACCAGGTTGTCTATCAGTCCGAGAAGACCCTGGAGGAGCTGGGCGACAAGGTCACCGAGTCCGAGAAGGCTCCCATCAAGGCTGCCATTGAGAAGCTTCGTGAAACCCTGAAGGGAAGCGATACCGCCGCCATCAAGGCCGACACCGAGGCTCTGCAGCAGGCATTCTACAGCATCTCCGAGAAGCTCTATCAGCAGCAGGCTGCTCAGCAGGGCGGCGCGGCTGCCGGTAACGCTGGCACCACCGGCAACGGTGACGACGGCGTTGTGGATGCCGACTACGAGGTTGTAGACGACGACCAGTAATGAATCATCCCGGGTGGAGGGCGGAGTGATTTCGCTCTCCACCTATGGCTGTTTATTCTGGGAAATAACGAGGTGAGATCATGGCAGATACAGAGAAAAGAGATTATTACGAGGTCCTGGGGGTCAGTAAGACCGCCAGCGACGATGAAATAAAGAAGGCATACCGGAAGCTGGCAAAGAAATACCACCCCGATCTGAACCCCGGCGACAAAGAAGCCGAGGAGAAGTTCAAGGAGGTAGGCGAGGCCTATGAGGTTCTGTCCGATTCCGATAAGCGCGCCCGCTATGACCAGTACGGCTTTGCCGGGGTAGACCCCAACTATGCCGCAGGCAGTGGCTTCGGCGGCAGCGGATTTGGCGGCGGCTTCGGCGGCTTCGATGTAGATCTGGGCAGCATTTTCAACGATTTCTTTGGCGGCGGTGCCTCCAGCGGCTCCACCCGCAGAAACGGCCCTCGGAAGGGTGAAAATGTCCGTGCCAGCGTTACATTATCCTTCGAAGAGGCTGCATTCGGCTGTGAAAAGGAGGTTACCGCCTCCCGCATTGAAGAATGCCAGAAGTGTCATGGCACCGGTTCTGCTGACGGCAGCGCACCGGAAACCTGCCCCACCTGCGGCGGCAGCGGCGTAACCCGTACCGTCCGGCAGACCCCCTTTGGCGCCATGCAGCAGCAGAGCACCTGTACTCGCTGCGGCGGCAGCGGCAAGGTTGTGAAAAACGCCTGCCCCACCTGTCGTGGTAAGGGCAAAGTCCGGAAGAACAAGAAGATCTCCGTCAAGATTCCCGCAGGTGTGGACAACGGCCAGGCGGTTCGCGTGGCCGGAGAAGGCTCCGTGGGCACCGGCGGCGGTCCCAAGGGCGACCTGTTGGTAGAGGTCAATGTGCTGCCCCATTCCCTGTTTGAGCGGGACGGCAGCGATGTTCTCTGCGAAATCCCCATTACCTTTGTTCAGGCAGCATTGGGCGGCGATTTGGAAGTTCCTACTCTGGACGGCAAGGTACGCTATAACATCCCCGAGGGTACCCAGACCGGCACCACCTTCCGGCTGCGGGGCAAGGGCATTCCCGTGGTGGGCTATCAGAACCGCCGGGGCGACCAGTATGTGACCGTTACCATCGAAACCCCCAAGAACCTCAACAAAGAGCAGAAAGAGCTGCTGAAAAAGTTTGCCGACGCTTCCGGTGAGGAAACCTACGCCAAGCGCAAGAGCTTTTTTGAAAAGGTCAAGGAAAATTTCAAGAATATCTGATCTTACGGTGCATTACCAATATGTGTAATGCACCGTTTTTGATTCTTTGCGCTTTTTGGCTGTTTCGACAATTTTACGACGGATTTCCATGAGAATTTTTTTCTTGCATCCCTGTACAATCCTGGGGAATCCTGATATAATGTTACCATACAAGTTGAATATATCATTTCACAGATTTGGAGCGTGAATTGTTTGTCTGAGCAATCTGCGATTATTTGTCTGCCCGATGACCGTGACACGACCGGGCTCACGAAGCCACTGATGCTTCAGCCCATGTCCGGAAGTCCCTTGCTTGCCTGGATGGTTCGTCTGATGCGCGACAGTGGTTACACAAAATTTCTCCTGTCCTGTGACGACGAATTCCGGGATGCGGCACTGGCCTGCTTCCCGGCTTCTGCTGTCACCACCGCCGGACCTGAGCCCAAGGCTGCCGATCTCCGGGATTTTCTCTCCCAGGCAGAGGATCAGCTGCTGGTGGTCACTGCCCCGGCGCTGCTGGGCGGACGGGCCCTGGGTGCAGTCAACGACGCCGCCCAGGACGCCGAGGCTGCCAGTATGCTGGAGGGCTGCGGCTGCTACACCGTTTCCGCTGAATCCATCGCTTCGGTGATGGACGCCGCCAATTTTGACCTGGGTCGTTTTGCCTCGGTTCTGGGCACTGAGCTCACCGAAGCCGACGGTGCTATGGCCATCTCCGATCCCGGCGCCGTGGCGGATTTTCAAACCATTTTCAAGCGTCTGCGCAACTACTACCTCTATGCCGACGGCGTGGAAATCTGGGATTTCGACAACTGCTATGTGGGTCCCTTTGCAGAGGTGGCGTCCGGCGCCGTTTTAATGCCCGGCACCATTTTAAAGGGCAATACCACCGTTGCATCCGGAGCCGTCATCGGCCCCAACTCCCTGCTGGAAAATGCAGTGGTGGGTCAGGGTTCCACCGTCAATGCCTCCCAGGTATACGATTCCACCATCGGCGAGCGCACCAACGTCGGCCCCTTCGCCTATATCCGCCCCAATTGTACCGTTGGGAGCGACATTAAGGTCGGCGACTTTGTTGAGCTCAAAAACTCCACCATTGGCAACGGCACCAAGATTTCTCACCTCACCTATGTGGGCGACACCGACCTGGGCGAGCGGATCAATCTTGGCTGCGGCACCGTCACCGTCAACTACGACGGCAAAAACAAATACCGCTGCACCGTTGAAGACGACTGCTTCATCGGCTGCAACACCAACATGGTCGCTCCGGTTACCATCGGAAAGGGCAGCTATGTTGCCGCCGGTTCTACCATCACCGATAACGTACCTGCCGGTTCCCTGGCCATCGCCCGGGAGCGTCAGACCAACAAGCCCGGTTGGGCAGAACAGCGCCGGAAAGACGGCAAACTGAAGTAAGCTCTGGGGGGTCCCCTCCAATAAAGAAAAGAGAGGTATAAAGTATGTATTCTCACAGTAAGGACATCAAGATTTTCTCTGCGAACTCCAACAAGCCCCTGGCCGAGGCCATTTGCCAGCGTCTTGGCATGCCCATGGGCGACAGCGAAGTGAAAACCTTTGCCGACGGTGAGGTTTCCGTTTCCATCAATGAAACCGTCCGTGGCTGCGACGTGTTCGTAATCCAGTCCACCTGTAAGCCCGTCAACGACAGCCTCATGGAGCTGCTGATCCTCATCGACGCACTGCGCCGCGCATCCGCTGCCCGTATCACTGCCGTTATCCCCTACTTTGGTTATGCCCGCCAGGACCGTAAGGCCAAGGCCCGCGATCCCATCTCCGCAAAGCTGGTTGCAAACCTCATCACCACTGCCGGTGCTGACCGCGTGCTGACCATGGACCTCCATGCCTCTCAGATTCAGGGCTTCTTCGACATTCCCGTGGATAATCTGCTGGGCAACCCCGTATTCGTCAAATATTATCTGGACAAGTTCCCCGAGGAAGTTCGTGAGAAGATGGTTGTTGTTTCTCCCGACGTTGGTTCCGTTGCCCGCGCCCGTACCTTCGCACAGAAGGTTGGCATGAGCCTGGCCATCGTAGACAAGCGCCGTCAGAAGGCCAATTCCTGCGAGGTCATGAACATCATCGGCGACGTTCGTGGCAAGGACTGCATCATCTTCGACGACATGATCGATACTGCCGGTTCCCTGTGCAACGCATGTGCTGCACTCCGCGAGGTTGGCGGTGCCGGCAAGCTCTATGGCTGCGCAAGCCACGGCGTTCTGTCCGGCCCTGCCCTCCAGCGGATTGAGGACAGCTACTTTGAGGAAATCCGGATTCTCGACACCATTCCCATGCCCAAGGGCTACACCGGCGAGAAGATCAAGCAGCTCACCGTTGCCGACATGTTTGCTGAGGCCATCACCCGCATCGACGAGGAAACCTCTATCTCCTCTCTGTTCTAATGCTGCTGCGTTCTTCCTCAGGCTGCGATTTTTTGGTGGTGGGATTGGGCAATCCCGGCAGCAAATATTGGAACACCCGGCATAACGTCGGCTATGCTGCGCTGGACGCGCTGGCAAAGGACCTGGGCGTCACTGTAGACCGGGTAAAGTTCCAGGGGCTTACCGCCCAGGCCACGCTGGAGGGCCATAAGCTGCTTCTGCTGAAGCCCACCACCTATATGAACCTCAGCGGTCAGTCCGTACAGGCTGCTGCAAAGTTCTACAAGGTTCCGCCGGATCATATCCTCGTTTTGTCCGATGATATTTCTCTGGACCCCGGCCGACTGCGTGTCCGCAAGTCCGGTTCCGCCGGTGGGCACAACGGCCTGAAAAGCATCATCGCTTCCATCGGCTCTCAGGATTTCCCCCGGGTCAAAATCGGCGTCGGCGCAAAGCCCCATCCCGACTATGATCTGGCTGACTGGGTGCTTGGGGTATTCCCCTATGACCAGCGGGAGGCCATGGACGAAACCTATCGGCGGGCTGCCCAGGCGGCAAAGGTTCTGATTTTGCAGGGTCCCGAGGCTGCCGCCAACCAGTTCAACCGAAAATAATCATATGTTACACGAAGGCTGCATCCTAATTGGTTGCAGCCCTTGTGTGCTTTCCTCATATCGTATCAAAAGGAGGCTCCGATGCATCTTCTCAACACATTGCTCAAGGCATTGCCGGAATATCAGGCTCTGAAGGAACACTCGGAGCATAATATTCCCTGCGCCATCACGGGACTGGGGGCCATTCATCGGGCCCACATGACCGCCGCCCTCCATCAGGATACCGGGCGAAAAATCCTGGTGGTCTGCCAGGATGACCTTGCCACCGCTCGGATGGCAGAGGAGCTCTCCGGCTTCCTGGGGGAAAAGCCCCCGGCGCTCCCCACCCGAGAGCTGTGCCTGTTAGGCGGCACCGTATCCCGCGGCTGGGAACAGCATCGTCTGGGCATGCTCTATCAGCTGACCCAGGACGGCTATCCGGTGCTCCTGGCCTCTGCTGAAGCCCTGAGTCTGCGTACCATGCCGCCGTCGGTATTGGGCGGCAGCACCATCTCCCTGGTCACCGGCGGAAGCTACAACTTAGACGAGCTGCTCCAGCGGCTCACTGCCCTTGGCTATCGGCGCAGCACGCTGGTTGAAGGCGTAGGACAGTTTGCCCTGCGCGGCGGCATTTTGGACGTCTACTCTCCCGCTGCCCCCGGGCCCATCCGTGTGGAATTCTGGGGCGACGAGCTGGATTCCATGGGCTATTTCGATGTGACCACCCAGCGCCGTACCGAAAATGTGGATTCCGCCCTGCTGCTCCCCACCGCCGAGGTATTGCCGGAGCTGCATCCCGGCGGTGTTTCCGGCTTGGCGGACGATATCGACAACCTGCTTGTCCGTCAGCGCCGCAGAAAGCATAAGCACGAGGAGCTGATGGCAACCCTACAGCAGGATGCCGACGCACTGCGGGGCGGCTCGCTGTTCTCCGCCGCAGACCGCTATGCTGCGCTGATTTATCCGGAGTTTTCCTGCGCCATGGACTATATCACCCCGGAAACCATCGTGATTTTCTCTGACCGCATGGCCGTGGAACGCACCCTGGACAGCCACCTGGAGGAAATGGGCCAAAGCCTGGACGCTCTGCTGCAAAACGGCACACTGGCAGGGGACCTCTGCGATTTCTCCAAAAACTTTGACGAGCTGTGCAACATCCGCCGGAACAACTGCGTCATTTATATGGATAACTTTTTATCCGCCGCATTTCCGGAAAGCCTGCCCCCGAAGGAGCTGCTCTCCGTTACGGTGAAACAGCTTCCGTCCTATGGCGGCAGTCTGGACACTGCGGTCAGCGATCTTGCCCATTATCAGTCTACCGGCTTTGGCGTTTTGGTGCTCTGCGGTGCCAGGCATCGGGCCGAGCTGTTGTTGGAAAGTCTGGAGGCCCGGGGCTTAACCGCCCAGCTGTGCTTCCCGCTGGTATCGCTGCCCCAGCCCGGTCAGGTGCTGCTCACCGAGGGTTCCCTTGCCTCCGGCATGGAATACCCCTCTCTGAAAATCGCCATTCTCACCGAGGGGCAGATCACCGCTGTGCCACGAAAGCGGCCCATACGGAAGAAAAAGAAGTCCAGCACCAACCGGCAAAAGCTCAACGCCTTTACCGATCTTTCCCCCGGCGATCTGGTGGTCCACGAGGCCCACGGGATTGGTCGCTTCTGCGGCGTGGAGCAGATGAAGCTCAGCGGCGTAGTCAAGGACTATATCAAAATCGCCTACCAGGGCACCGATGTGCTCTATGTCCCCGCCACACAGCTGGACATGGTGGCCAAGTATATCGGCGGCGGCGAGGACAGCAACGTGCGTCTGAGCCGGCTGGGCGGCGACACCTGGGAAAAGACCAAGAAAAAGGCCAAAGCAGCCGCGCAGGATCTGGCCGACGGGCTGATTCAGCTCTATGCCCAGCGGAAGCGGCTGCCGGGCTATGCCTTCTCGCCGGATTGCCCCTGGCAGGCGGAATTTGAAGACAGCTTTCCCTATGCAGAAACCGACGATCAGCTCCGCTGTATTGATGAAATCAAGGCGGATATGGAGTCGCCCACCCCTATGGATCGGCTGCTCTGCGGCGACGTTGGCTTCGGCAAAACAGAGGTAGCATTGCGGGCTGCCATGAAGTGCATTATGGACGGCAAGCAGTGTGCCATTCTGGTGCCCACCACCGTTCTGGCACAGCAGCACTATGTCACCGCCAAGCAGCGTTTTTCCGGCTTCCCGGTGAACATCGATGTGCTGTCCCGGTTCCGTTCCTCCGCCCAGCAGCGGGCAACCCTCCACGCCATGGCAGAGGGCACGGTAGACCTGATTGTTGGCACCCATAAGCTGCTGCAAAAAAGCGTCCGATTCAAAAACCTCGGGCTTTTGATTGTGGACGAGGAGCAGCGGTTCGGCGTCACCCATAAAGAGCGGCTCAAGGAGCTGGCCCGGGGCGTGGACACCTTAACGCTATCCGCAACCCCCATCCCCCGGACACTGAATATGGCCCTTAGCGGCCTGCGGGACCTTTCTACCATTGAAGAGCCCCCCTCGGACCGCTATCCGGTGCAAACCTATGTCATTGAGCACGATTATGATATTCTGGCCAATGCCATTCGCCGGGAAATTGGCCGTGGCGGACAGGTTTACTACCTCCACAACCGCGTGGATTCCATTCAGCAGGAAACGGCTCGGCTGCAAAAGAAGCTTCCGGAGGTTGCTTTTGGCATTGCCCACGGCAAAATGAACGAAGAGGAGCTTAGCGATGTGATGCAGCAGATGGCCGATGGCGACATTCAGGTCATGGTCTGCACCACCATCATCGAAACCGGCATCGACATTCCCAATGTCAACACCCTGATTATTGAGGATGCCGACAAGCTGGGATTGGCGCAGCTCCATCAGCTTCGAGGCCGTGTGGGACGCAGCAACCGCCACGCCTATGCCTATCTGACCTTCCGTCGGGGCAAAGTGCTGTCGGAAATTGCAGAAAAACGACTGGGGGCCATTCGAGAGTTTGCAGAGTTCGGCTCCGGCTTTAAAATCGCCATGCAGGACCTTGAAATTCGCGGCGCCGGTAATCTATTGGGTGCAGAACAGTCCGGCCACATGGTTTCCGTGGGCTATGACATGTATCTGCGCCTGCTGGAGGAGGCCGTACTGGAGAAAAAGGGCGAGGCCCCGGCAGAGGACAAAACCTGCTCGGCGGACCTCAACGTCTCTGCCAACATTCCGGAGAACTATGTTTCCTCCGGCGAGCAGCGGATGGATCTCTATCGCCGCATTGCCTCCATCCGTCAGGAAACCGATGCCGATGATGTGCTGGACGAGCTCATTGACCGCTATGGCGAGCCGCCAAAGCCGGTCATCGCATTGGTCAATATCGCACTGCTTCGTTCTCGGGCCGCAGCCCTGGGCATTCAGGATATCACCCAGAAGGGGAAAAACATTCTGTTTACCCTGCGCAGCATCGACTTTGGCGCGGTCAGCGGAATCTGTGCCGATCCGGTGCTGAAAAAACGGGTGCTGTTTTCTGCGGGCGACAGTCCCAAGCTGACCCTTTCCCTGGTCAGCGGCGAAGATCCCTTGAAGGTATCGGAGCAGTTTATCCGAAAATATGCGGAATTCCACGAGGTTTTGCCCCAAGACGACAAGACCTCCGGCTGATCCCGCAGCATACCCAAAAATTCGAGATTGCAAATATACCGAAAACACGGTATAATGGCATAAAATACGGCAGATTGACCATCTGCCCCAAGTAAGGTGGAGATTACAATCAGTCTAGAAAAGAATGAAAAGTCCCAGGCTTCTCCGAAGAAAGCCTCTGCTCATACCGCTTCTCAAAAACCTGCTTCTGGGCAGAGATCCGGTGCCCAGCGTTCCGCCTCCGGTCAAAGACCTGCTGGGCAGCGGCCTTCCGGACAGCGGCCTTCCGGGCAGCGGCCTTCCGGACAGCGGCCTTCCGGTCAGCGGCCCACTGGGCAGCGCCCCTCCGGTCAGCGGCCTAGTGGTCAACGGCCTAGTGGTCAGCGGCCTTCCGGGCAACGTCCTGCCGGGCAGCGGCCCAACGGGCAAAGACCTGCCGGGCAGCGGCCTTCCGGCGCAGCCGCCGCAGTGCACAAGAAGAAAAAGGGCGTTAATCCCGCACTCATCGTGCTGATTGCTGCGCTGGTGATTGCCATTGCCGTGTTTGCAGGCATCGGCATCTACGCCATGCGGTATGTAAACTATGATAAGATTCTGCCCAACGTCTATGTGGCCGGCATTGATGTCGGCGGCATGACCAAGGAAGAGGCGAAAATCGCCATTGAAACTGGGCTGTCCGCAACCGAGCAGCAGAGCGTCAATGTCATTCTGCCGGACCAGACCCTTACCTTCACGCCCGCGCAGGATACCGTACTCATCAATGTAGACCAAGCTGTTGACACCGCCTATAGCTATGGCCGCAACAGCTCTAACCCCTTCGCCATGTCCCGCGCCATTAAGGCAGCACAGCGCCGCCGGAATGACATCGACATTTCCACTGCCGTTCAGGTGGATACCGATTACATCCGTAATCTCATCGACACCACCGCAGCGGAGATTTCCACGGAGATGGCCGAGTCCGTTGTAGATACCGACGAAGCAACCCATACCATCACCGTCACCATCGGCACCCCCGGCAAGAAGCTGGATACCGACACCCTGTATAACCTGGTGTCCACCGCTTTCTCTACCGGCGATTACAGCGACATTAACTTTGACTACACCATGACCTATCCTGCTACCGTGGCGCTGGATCGGCTCTATGAGCAGCTGACCACTGAGCCCAAGAACGCAGAATACAATCCCGACACCGGTGATGTAGAGGACGCCCAGGTCGGCTTTACACCTGCCACCGCCCTGGACGAAGCCAATCAGGAGCTGGCAATGGCTGCTCCCGGCGACACGCTGACCTTTACCTTTAACGAAACGGAACCCGAGATCACCAAGGAGCAGCTGGAGGCCGTTTTGTTCCGGGATACCCTGTACTCCTTCGGCTCCGTCTATGACGCATCCGCTTCGGGCCGTACCACCAACCTGCGGCTTGCCTGCCAGGCCATCAACGGCACGGTGCTCCAGCCCGGCGAGACATTCTCCTTCAACGATGTGGTGGGCGAGCGTACCGCAGAGAAGGGCTATCAGGAGGGTGTTATTTACATCTCCGGTAACTCTGAGCCTGCACTGGGCGGCGGCGTTTGCCAGGTAGCTTCTACCATCTACTACTGCGCTATGTATGCGGACCTGGAGATTGTCCATCGTGAGCCCCATATGTTCTTTGTTACCTATGTGCCCGGCGGTCTGGACGCCACCGTGTACTGGGGCAGCATTGACTTCCAGTTCAAGAACAGCACCAACTATCCCCTGCGGGTTGATGCAGAGGTTTCCGGTGGCAAGGTCAACATTGCACTGGTTGGCACCGACGAAAACCACTACACCGTAAAGATCGATTCTCAGCGGACCGCAACAGAGCCCTATGAGACGATCACCAAGGACGGCGAGGGCACCTATCAGAGCGGCTATACCGGCTACACCTATGTCATCACCCGTTATGTCTATGACCAGGACGGCAATCTGGTGCGCACGGATTCCACCGCTGACCTCGACAAGCTGGGCAATCTCGGCACCAGTAAATACAGCAAGCGTGACCAGGTGAGCTACAGCGGTAGCTCCAGCAGCAGCAGCGGCGGAGATAACAACTACACGCCGGATCCCACCACCACGCCGACGCCTTCTACCAGCCCCAGCACATCGCCCTCTACGCCTCCCTCCACAGAGCCCACAACTACACCGGAGCCTGTGACGCCCTCTCAGGAGCCCGATCCTGTCACCCCGGAACCGGATCCGGATCCGGTTCCCGATCCCGGCACTGGCGAAGAGTAAACAAGATACAAAAATACCGTCTGTCGAAGAACAGACGGTATTTTTTCGTTTTTTCATGATTACATCAGCGGCGCCAGCAGCCGGAGCACCGCACGCATCAGCCGGGTAATGGGCCCTGCTTTGCATTGCTCCAGGCCAATCTCCTGGCTTACTGCAAACGTCTCGGCAAAATCTCGGTAGATATCCCCCACGCAGTCTGCTCCATAGAGATAAACGCCGTCTTCAAAGTGAAGATACAAGCTTCGGTAGTCGAGATTGATGGTGCCTACGGTTGCAAACTGCCCGTCCACCGCAAACACCTTGGAATGGATGAAGCCCGGGGTGTACTCATAGACCTTTACCCCGCACTTGACCAGCTGCTCATAGTGCGCCCGGGATAGCATATGGACATACCATTTGTCCGGAATATGGGGCGTAATAATCCGAACGTCAATTCCGGTTTTCGCCGCATTGCACAGTGCCTCGTTCATGCCATAGTCGAGAATCAGATACGGCGTCATGATGTACACCGAATGATTGGCCCGATTGATGAGGTTCTGATACACCGAACCGCCCACCGGTTCATCATCCAGCGGATTGTCCGTGTAGGGCTGTACAAAGCCCCGTCCGGCGGTTTCCGGCTCCGGTGGTAGATAGTGGGCGATGGTATCTCCCGAGCCCGCAACGTAGTCCCAGAGGGACAGGAACATGACTGTCATAGACCACACCGCGTCGCCCCGAAGCAAAATCGCGTTATCCTTCCAGTGGCCAAACCGCAGCTTCTGGTTGATGTATTCATCCGCCAGATTGATGCCGCCGGTAAAGCCCACCTTGCCGTCGATAATCAGTAGCTTCCGGTGGTCCCGGTTGTTCAGCCTGGCCGACATCACCGGGATAAACGGCTCAAACACGCAGCACCGAATCCCCCAGGACTCCAGCTTCCGGCGATAGCCCGCGGGCAGCTGGGTGATACAGCCAAAATCATCGTACATCACGCGAACGTCCAGTCCGGCCGCCGCCTTTTCCTTCAAAATCTCCAGAATGCTGTCCCACATCACGCCGGGGCTGATGATGAAATACTCCAGAAAAATGTACTTTTCCGCCTTTTTCATCTCTTCCAGCATCACAGGCAATGCATCGTCACCCAGGGGAAAATACTGGGTCGCCGTATTTTCATAGACGGGACAGCCCGCCACCCGATGGATATACTCCGACTGTACCGCCGCACTGGGACTTTGCAATTCCAGCCGCCGGGTAATCTCGGGATTCTGCGGGAGATGCCGCCTCAGATTGGCCTCGACGGAATTCATCTTCTTCCGCTGCCGCTTCGATAGCCGGTTGCCGCCCAGCAGCAAATAAAACACACCGCCGAACACCGGGAACAATAGGATTGGCACCAGCCACGCGATTTTATAGGCCGGATTGGTATTCTTGCTGATGATAAACAGTGTTGCGCCGATGCTCAAAATCAGCAGTCCCCAGTAAAACCAGTCATTTTGATCCTTGAACCGCCAAATCATCAGCGCAAATACTGCCACCTGCGCCAGGATACTGATGCCAACCATCACCACCCGCTGGAACAGCATTTTGGGCAAATTGGGCAGGATCTTCAGTTTTTTTCGGTTCATGGCATCTCCCCCTTCCGCTTTATTGTACACGCTCCTCCCACGAAAAACAACGGGAGAAATACAAAAAGCCGCCCATACGGGCGGCTTTTGAATCTGACCGAGATCAGCCCTTCACATAGGGAAGGATGATGTACAGGATGACGCAAGCGAACACAACAACAGCCAGGTTTGCAACAAAGCTTACAAACAGAGGCTTATTGCGGGTCTGCGTGCCCTTTGCCCAAGCATTGGTCTGCACGCCGAACAGGCCGCAGAGCAGTGTCAGCAGGGACAGATAGCGGTTATTGTCGGGCAGCAGCGCATATACGCCGATTGCAACGCCCAGAACGGCAAAAATATAAGAGAAAATCATCCAGAACCAGTATTTAAATCCGCCTCTGGCCTTGTCAGCGAACTGATCGTTCAACTTGTCAAAACTGTTATCCACAAAAGATACCCCCTAATAAACTCAAACCCTTTTGGCTTGTTTTGTTAAAGTAAATATACCACAAATAGACGGGGTTCGTCAACAGATACTTTTGGTCAAAGTGTAGAATTTCCAATGCGAACTTTATGAACTTTTACCGCTGTACTGATCCAGCACATCTGCCAGCACCGACGCCAGGGCTTCACCGGACCGCACCGCCTCTTCCAGCGTATTGCCTGACGCTCCCACCTCCACCAATAAGTCCATGGGGGCAAGGTCCTGGTTAAACCGCTCTGTTCTCAGGTTAATGGGGCGCATCATGTCGGAATAGCACTGCTGCATCCGGGCCTGCAATACCGCCGCTAAGCTGAGATTTTCCCGCCAATCGGGATGCTCCAGACCGCCCGCATCCGTCCCCACCACCAGCATCAGCTTTGCCGCATCCTGGTCGTCTATGGTGCAGGCCATGCGCATCTGCTGGCCGTTTTCATCCTCCACTGCGTCCCGGTGGATATCCAGCACCAGGGCAATGGTAGGGTATTCCGCCATAGCGTCCTGAATCACCTGCCGCGAGGCCTGATAGGCGTGATTAAAGTCCGGTTCGTCGCATATGGTGGTGTCGTGCAGCGTTTGATAGCCCCGCTGCTCCAGTACCGCCTTCATATGCTCTGCCACCGCCAAGACGCTTTTCTCCGGGTCCTGTGTTCTGTACACGCCGGTTTCCGGGTCCTGATAGCTCTCTGAGCCATGGGTATGCATCAGCAGGATCACCGGCCCGTCCGCCGTAAAATCCAGCCCCGTTTCCAAAGCAGGCAGCTGGGTAAAGTCCACCGCATAGTCCGTCTCGTTTCGAATTTCCAGCGACAGGCTGCCGTCTACCGTAATGGGGGTTGGCGACGGCGGCAGGGTTTGATGCGCCCGGGCCGTTTCATCCCATGCCTCCGCAATTTCTGTCACCGGGACCTGCTGGGGCGACGGGGCTGGGGATTCCGACAATTCCGCCAGCGATTCCATCGTCTCTGCAATCTGCGCATCATCCGCCGATGTGTCCGATTCCTCCGCCACGGCGACAATACTCCCCTCCCCCAGTTGGGTGCGTATCAGCCAGGCCGACAGCGCCTGGCTTTGTTCCGGCTGCCATGTATCCTTCGCCCCAGTCAGCAGTCCCACCGTCCCCAGCAGCAGCACCCCCGCTGCCAGCAGCGCAGAACCCTGTTTCATATGTACCACCTCACATACAGTATATGCCC
>CAVJLG010000066.1:0-3039 GCA_963650135.1 Barnesiella intestinihominis
TCCTTTATTGAATCGCTTTGACCTCGATGTTCAATGTGTGTTTTGCTCATCTCTATAAATGGAATTATCAATAAACGTGTTTATTTTATTCCTGCCATTGAGAATTGTCAAGTGGGGGACGTTGCATTTTGAGGCTTGGCAAGCTATAATAATCGAAAAAACGGAAGGAATCCAGACAAATGACACAGGACTTTTATGAACGACTGAAAAACCGCATCAACCGCCCGGGCTTGTTTTCCGCCTCCAACGGTATCCAGGTGACGGAATGCGGGCTGCATTACGCGAATGGCGAGCTGACGGTATCGCCCTCCAGCATGAATCCCCGGGGCATTGTCCACGGCGGCTGTCTGTCTGCACTGATGGACACGGTGGCTGGCATTGCGGCCTGCACCGACGGACGGGGCTGCGTGACCCTGAACTGCTCGGTGAGCTATCTCCGGGCGGCGCAGAATACGGAGAAGGTCTACTGCAAATCCACCGCGGTGAAAACAGGACGCACGGTGGCGGTGTATCAGGCGGAGCTGTTTGACGATGACGGAACCCTACTGGCAAACGGCACTTATACCTTCTTCTTAAAAGAGCAGCTCCAGGAAGCCAATCCGGAATAAAAATGATCCCCTCTGCCCAAGAAGGACAGAGGGGATTGTGCTATCTCAGGGGATTATTACATGGGAGGGCCGCCAGGACCGCCGCCGGGTCCGCCCATGGATGCAGCCTTGACCACCACGGTAACGGTGCAGTCGGTTTCCATGGCGATGTTATAGTCGTATTCGCCATAGTAGCCGTCGGGATTGTCCTCGGTGATGGGACTGATGGTGGCAGTGCCTTTGGTAACGTCCATGGATACCATCTCGTAACCGTTGAAACTCAGCGTGAAATAGCTGGTTGCAAAGGCCTTATAGGCGCCAAAGGAGGCTGCGCCCACTGCGGGATCGCCGTTTTCGTCCACAAATACGAAGGTTGCAGTGTGCCGGGGATCGGCCATGTCCACTGCGGTGAGGGTATTGGTGGTGCAGTCGGGAGCGGTGTATTCCTCCTGAACAATGGTGATGTTCCTGTCTACGGCGCCCTTGATGTCCTGGGTGCCATAGACATGGATGGTCACAGGCTCAGAAGCAGTAAGGGCAGAGTCTGCATCTACGGTCAGATCGCCAATATAGCAGGCGTCTGCTTCGCCGCAGGTGCCGTCAGCCAGCGCCACATTCCAGGTGGAGCCGCCCAGAACGGAAACGTTGACGGGGTTGTTGATCTGCTGGTTGGCAACGTTGTACTGTGCGCCGATCTTGTGGTAGTCGCTGGCCCCGGAGGTCAGGTAGTTGCCGGTGGTGTCGCAGGTAAGTTCCGTGCCGTTTTCCATCCGGTCGCCATTGTCGTCCAGATGATAGCCGTAAGAGGAGGAAATGGTGCCATTTAGCACGGTATTGTCCATGAGGTAAACGTTCAAGGACTGATACTTGTTATAAATGTTGTTCCAGATGTTGCCGGTGTATTCGCCGTTTTTCAGCACGGCGTTGGAATCGTCCACCTGGGCGGTGGCAGTGGCCTGGGTTGCCTCGTCGCCGGTGTCATTGATGGTGTAGGAGGTGTTGCCAGGGTTGCCTGCATCATCGGATTCCACCAGCTCCACCAGGGTGCCGCCCCACTTGGAGTCGGCGGTGAAGTTCACTTCGGTGTTGTCCAGTACCACGTTGGTGTAGCCGTCATTGGCAGCGCCGGACTTGATCTGCACGCCGGTTTCTGCCACATTCAGGGTGGAATCCTGAATGGAAATGGTGCCGCCTGCGTTCTGCTGGGTCATCACGCCGATGTGACCGGAGGTCAGGGTGGAGTTGGTGTAGTATGCGGAGGAGGTGGAGGATGCCATGATCTGCACCTCGTTGCCGCCGTAGAAGTCTACATTGTCAAAGCGGTCCCAAACGCCGGAATCTGCGTAGGCCACATAGCCGGAGCCGCCGGGGAGATAGCCATAGGTTACGCCGTCAACGGTGCGGGTGGCATAGTAGTCCACGCCGGGCTTTGCCTCTTCCACGGTGCCGGTACCGGCCACGGTGTTGCTGACGTCCAGAGCATAGGTGCCGGTCTGGTCATAGCTGTTGCCGGAGTCGGTGGACAGAACGCCCCAGCCGGAGGAGACAATCATAGAGTTGGAGTAGATGCCCTGGCCTGCGCCCAAAACGTTGGTGGCCCGGACGGTGCCTTCAAGGCCCAGAGCAAAGGGGGTGCGCTTCATCATGGGAACCACCAGCGCGTCATACTGCTCCTGGGTGTCGGGCGTTTCCTCGGTGTAGATGACGGAGTTTTTGATCCGCAGAATGCCGGAGTCCCGAACGGCTGCGGCGGTGCGGATGGTACCGGCAGTGAGTACCACGGCGTTGTGCAGGGTTACGTCAGCGGTCCCGGAGGAGAGCACCATAGCGCCCTCGCCCTGGAAGTCGTTGGCGCCGTCGCCCTGGCCGGTCAGCTTCACATGACCGATTTCATAGGGCGCGGAATCTACAATGATGCCGTTAAAGAACGGTCCATAGGAGTTCAGCTCGCCGCCCCGAAGACCGGTAGCATCATAGGTTCCGATCTTGCTCAGCAGGGCAGGGATCGTCTCATTTTCTACAATGCCGGTTCCGTCCACGCGCAATGCACTGCGATAGGTATACTGGGCGGTTTGACCGGCCATGTTCATGAACTTGCCCATTTCGGCATAGCTGTCGGTGCCAGCGGTGGTTTCAAAGGAGAAATCGCCCTCCGGCAGCATATCGCCGCTGTGATAATAGTCGGGGATATCGTACTGATCGCCGTCGATGACCAGGGTCAAAACGCCGCCGTTTTCTGCGGTGATCTCGGTGCCGTCAGACAGGGTAACGGCGCTGACGTTGGAGGAGGCAGAGGGGCTGTTGACGGTATCATCGTCGGTGGCGGCGGTTTCTACATAGTTTGCGCCATAGGTTACGCTCTGGATGGTGGGGCCTTCCCGTACGACCTCGGGGGTGGTATCCTCTGCCTGAGAATCCTCGGGGGTGGTGGGGGCAGCTTCGGGGGTCGAGG
>CAVJLG010000067.1:0-17050 GCA_963650135.1 Barnesiella intestinihominis
GAAAGTGTACTAAGCAGACACACTGTAAATCGTCTGCAAATCTTATTATACGAGGTGATGAACCATGGATGAACTGCTGACACGTCAAATGCCCCACTCTCTGGAGGCAGAGCAGGCCGTGATTGGCTCCATGCTCATCGACCCCAGCTGTATCGCGGATATGCTGGAGCTGGTAAGACCCGACGACTTCTACCTACAACAGAATAAGGATATCTTCACCACCATCTACACCATGTTCAACTACTCCGCTGACATTGACCCGGTTACGGTCATGGAGCAGATGAAGCAGGCCGGTGTATATGACGAGGAGAAGACCCGGGATTACCTGCTGCAAATTCTGGATATTACCCCCACCGCAGCCAACGCCAAGCAGTATGCGCAGATCGTCGCGGACAAATCCCTGCTCCGCCAAATTGCCCAGGCTGCAAAGGATATCACCGAAATCGTCTCTGAGGAAGTGGGTACCGCCCAGAGCATTATGGACGCCGCCGAGCAGAAGATCTATGCGATCCGCAATGGCCGCAGCAATCAGGACCTGGAGCACATCGGCACCATTCTGCTGAACGTCTATGACCAGCTGGCAGAGCGCGCCCGGTCCGACAGCGCCATCCCCGGCCTGTCCACGGGTCTTCGGGATTTGGATGCAAAAATCAACGGTCTGAACAAGTCGGACCTTCTGCTGATTGCAGCCCGTCCCGGTATGGGTAAAACATCCATCGCCCTGAACATCGCCCTGGCGGTGGCCAAGCAGACGGATAAAACTGTCGTCATGTTCTCTTTGGAAATGAGTAAGGAGCAGCTTGCCTCCCGTCTCCTGTCCAACGAGAGCTTTGTGGACAGCCAGCTTCTGCTCACCGGCAAGCTCTCCGAAGAGGAATGGGGCAAGTTGGGCACCGCCGCCTCGGCACTGAGCCAGACGGACATCCGCGTGGACGATAACCCCTCCATCACCGTTACAGAGATGAACGCAAAATGCCGCCGGATCGACAATCTTGGTCTGGTCATCATCGACTACCTACAGCTCATGACCTCCGCCACCGGCAAGGTCAACGACAACCGTGTTACCGCCGTGGGCGAAATCTCCCGTGCCCTGAAAATCATGGCAAAGGAACTGAACGTCCCCGTTATCTGTCTGAGCCAGCTGAGCCGCGCCAACGAAAGCCGCGCCGATAAGCGCCCCATGCTTTCCGACCTGCGTGAATCCGGTTCTATCGAGCAGGACGCCGACGAGGTTCTGTTTCTCTACCGTGACGACTATTATAATCCAGACACCGAAGAAAAGAACGTGGCAGAGTGCATTGTGGCAAAGAACCGCCATGGTGAAACCGGCACCGTAAAGCTCCAGTGGCTGCCCCAGTACACCACCTTCTCTGACCGGGAGTGGAAGCATAGTGAACCGTAAGATGCTGGATTTTATCCGCAAATATCATATGCTTGGGCCAGGCGATCATGTAATCTGTGCGGTTTCCGGCGGCAGAGATTCCATGGCGCTGCTGCATCTGATGCTGGAGTTCCAGGATGAATTACACATCACCGTTTCCGCCGCCCATTTTAATCACAAATTACGGGGCGAGGAATCCCAGCGCGACGCCGACTTTGTTCGGCAGCATTGCCGCGAATTGCAGCTTCCCCTTTCCATGGGCCAGGGCGATGTTGCCGCCTATGCCCAATCCCACGGCATCGGCACCGAAGAAGCGGCCCGGATTTTGCGCTATGACTATTTGGAGTCACTTTCGCCGGACGCAAAAATCGCCACCGCCCACAATGCCCAGGACAATCTGGAGACGATGCTGATGCATCTGCTTCGGGGCTGCTCCCTCCACGGGCTCAGCGGGATTCCGCCGGTCCGCGGCAGGATCATTCGTCCCCTGCTGCTATTTTCCCCGGAGGAGCTTTCCGATTATCTGACCCGGCATCATATTTCCCATGTGGAGGACTCCACCAACGCCTTGGATGATTGCCAACGGAACCGGCTGCGGCACCATGTAATTCCGCTGCTGCTGGAAGAAAATCCGGGTCTGCTCCCCGCTGCCTCCAGCCTGTGTCTCCAAGTGGGTCAGGAGGATCAATATTTGGACAATTGCGCAAATCGCCACTATGAAAATCTGCTCCAGCATGAAACACTAAGCTGCGGGGCGCTTTTGGTGCTGCCGGAAGCCATGGCCTATCGGGTATTGCAAAAGTTTCTTGCCCCGGTGCCGGAGCTGGCGGAAATTCATCTGTCTCAGGCATTGGCGCTGGCGCAAAATGCAAATCCTTCTGCAACGCTCAGCCTGCCCGGGGGCTATGTGCTCGCACGGGTCTATGACGGACTGGTGCTCCGCGAGCGCTCAGACGCGCCATCACCTGCAGATCCGGCTGTACTGTCGCCTGAGGCTTGCGTATCCTGGGGCGGCTACCAAATTTCCTGTGAACTATGCAATTCCCCAAGACAGGAAACGCAAAACTGTCTTTTCCTTTCCCCAGAGCATCTGCATTTTCCCCTGACCATTCGCACTCGACAGCCCGGCGACTGCATTCGCTTGCCGGGTGGCAGTAAAAAACTCAGCCGATGGATGGTCGATCAAAAAATCCCCGCAGCACTGCGGAATCAACTGCCGGTATTGGTGCAGGGCCAGGAAGTTCTGGCCGTTCTGCCCTATGTGGTCGCCGCGCCGTACCGGTCAAATCCAGGAAGCACCAGTCTTATTTTGACTGTAAAACGAACGGAGGAAAAATCATGAACCGCGATCTCGATTATGTAATGTTTACCCCGGAGCAGCTCCACGCCCGTGTAAAGGAAATTGGTCAGCAGCTGACGGAAGAATACGCCGGCAAAGCGCCCATTTTGCTTTGCATCCTAAAAGGCAGCCTGGTATTTACGGCGGATCTGATGCGGGAGATCAATCTCCCCTGCACGCTGGAATCCATGACTCTGTCCTCCTACCGCGCCATGGCAACCACCCCCGGCGCACTGGACATGAAGGAGCCCTTTGACCTGGATGTAACCGGACGGGATATCATTGTCATTGAAGATATTCTGGACACCGGCCGTACCCTGAGCTTTGTCATGCAGCTTCTGGGCAAGCAGAACCCCGCATCGCTGAAGCTGGTGGTCCTGCTGGATAAGCCCAGCCGCCGGGAGGCTCCGGTGGAAGCTGATATTGTGGGCTTCACCATTCCCGATGCCTTTGTGGTGGGCTATGGCCTGGACTATGACCAGAAGTATCGGAATCTGCCCTGCGTCGGCGTACTCAAGCCCAGCGTCTATCAGAGTTAAAACCATCATCGCAAGGGAGTGACCCATTTGAAGAACCATAAGGGCAATTTTGCCTTTCTATTCCTGATTCTGCTGATTTTCGGACTGGCGGTCTTTTTGATGCGAAATCCCTCCAGTGGAGCGGATTCCTATCACTACAGCGACATCTATAGTCTGTTGGAAGCGGAAAAGGTAGATTCCTTAACCCTCCGAGGCACGGATCTTATCCTGACCCTCAAGGAGCCGGATACCGACGGCAATACCACCGTAACCTATCAGGTTGCCAGCTTTGCCGTGTTCTATCAGGACTTTAACGATCTCATTGTGGATCAGTATGAGCAGGGCATCATCAAGAGCTATGACTATCCCGCCACCGCAGAAACCCCTTGGTGGCTGATGTTTGTGCCCTATCTGCTGATTGCGCTGCTGTTCCTGGGGCTTTGGGTATTTATGATGAGCCGGGCCTCTGACGGGGGCGGCGGAGGCGAAAAGGGCGTGATGCGCTTTGCAAAGGCCCGGGCTGTCACCGCCACCAATACCGGCGTCACCTTTGATGATGTTGCAGGCGCCGACGAGGAAAAGGCAGAGCTCCAGGAGGTTGTAGATTTCCTGCGGAATCCCGACAAATACACCCGCCTGGGCGCAAAAATCCCCAAGGGCATTCTGCTGGTGGGCCCTCCCGGAACCGGTAAAACCCTGATTGCCAAAGCCGTTGCAGGCGAAGCTGGGGTGCAGTTTCTCTCCATCTCCGGCTCTGATTTTGTAGAGCTGTATGTGGGCGTTGGCGCCAGCCGTGTCCGCGATCTGTTTGAGCAGGCCAAAAAGCAGGCCCCTGCCATCATCTTTATTGATGAGATCGATGCAGTGGGACGGCAGCGCGGGGCCGGTCTTGGCGGCGGCCACGATGAACGGGAGCAGACCCTGAACCAGCTGCTGGTGGAAATGGACGGCTTCCAGAGCAGCAACGGCGTAATTGTAATCGCCGCCACCAACCGGGTGGATATTCTGGATAACGCGCTGCTTCGGCCCGGGCGCTTTGACCGTCAGGTCTATGTGGGCGCACCGGATGCCAAGGGCCGCGCTGCCATTCTTCGGGTACACGCCAAGAATAAGCCCCTTTCCGACAATGTGGATCTGGATATCATCGCCAAGGAAACCGCGGGCTTCACGGGCGCAGACCTCCAGAACCTTCTGAATGAGGCCGCCCTTCGCGCTGCAAAGCTGGGTCGCCCGGTGATCCTCATGGAGGATTTACAGGAATCCATGATTAAAGTGATTGCCGGTCCCGAAAAGAAGAGCCGCGTGATTCCCGCCCATGAGAAAAAGCTTACCGCAGTTCATGAGGCAGGCCATGCCATTGTGATGCACACCCTCCCCACCCACGATCCGGTACACCAGATTACCATTGTGCCCCGTGGTATGGCAGGCGGCATGACCATCTCGCTGCCCACTGAGGACCACAGCTACATGAGCCGCAACGAAATGCTGGAGCAGATTGTCTCCCTGTTGGGCGGACGGGTCGCCGAAGCATTGATGCTCAGCGATATCTCCACCGGCGCTTCCAACGACCTTCAGCGCGCCACCTCCATCGCCCGGGAAATGGTCACCAAATACGGTATGAGTGCCAAGTTGGGCCCGGTTACCTTTGATTCTGACGGCCAGGTATTCATCGGTCGGGATTATGGTCAGACCAAGAGCTATTCCGAAGAGTCCGCCGCCCGGATTGACCGGGAGGTGCAGGAGATGTTGAACAGCTGCTACCGTCAGTGTGAGGACATCCTCAAGGCCCATATGGAAGAGCTCCGCCAGGTGTCCGACTATCTGCTGGAGCACGAAACCATGGACGGCAAGGAGTTCGAGGCCATTATGAACCGTACCGATTCCACCGAACTTCCCGCTGCCGAGCCGGAATCCGACGAAACCGCCCAAGAACCCGAATCCACCGATTCTATCTCCGAATAAGCACTTTGCCCCTGACAGTACAGCACTGTCAGGGGCAATTTTTGCTTTATCGCTGCTCAATGGGCACATAGTCCCGGGCCGGGCAAACATTTTGATAGGCCGGACGGATGATCTTATCGGTGTTGATAAGCTCTTCCATCCGATGGGCGCTCCATCCTACCATCCTCGCCACTGCAAAAATCGGCGTAAACAGCTCTTGGGGAATGTTCAGCATCCGATAGACAAAGCCGCTATAGAAGTCCACATTGGCACAGACGCCCTTATAAATTTTTCGCTCCCGGCTGATGATCTCCGGGGCCAGCTGCTCCACCATCTCATAGAGGGCATATTCCTCCTGCCGCCCCTTCTCCTGGGCCAGCCGCTTTACAAAACTCTTGAAAATCACGGCTCTGGGGTCCGCCAGGGAATACACCGCGTGTCCCATACCATAAATCAGCCCTGCATGGTCGAACGCCTCCCCGTGGAGCACCTGTGTCAAATACCGCTCCACTGCGTCTCGATCCTGAACATCTGCTACCTGGGCACGGAGGTCGTCCATCATGCCCACAACCTTGAGATTCGCACCGCCGTGCTTGGGCCCCTTTAGCGAGCACAGCGCCGCCGCCATCACCGAATAGGTATCCGACCCCGCCGAGGTCACCACATGGGTGGTAAAGGCCGAGTTATTACCGCCGCCATGCTCCATATGCAGCACCAGGGCCAAATCCAACACCTGGGCCTCCAGCGCGGAAAACTGCCGGTCCGGGCGAAGCATCATCAGCAGATTCTCCGCCATGGTCAGGTTCTCGTCGGGATGATGGATATAAAAGCTGCCGTCCTGGCAGTAGTGATGGTAAGCATGGTAGCCGTAAACGGACATCAGCGGCAGCGTACCAATGAGCATCAGCGACTGCCGGAGCACATTGGGAAGGCTGGTGTCCAGCGCCTTGGGATCATAGGCCGACAGGGTCAGCACACTGCGGGTGAGGGTATTCATCACATCGCTGCTGGGGGCCTTCATAATCACGTCTCGAGTGAAATTCTGAGGCAGCGTCCGGCTCTGGGCCAGTGCGCCTGAAAACTCCTGGAGCTGCGCCTGGGTGGGAAGGCTTCCAAATAAGAGCAAATAGGCGCATTCCTCCGCCAGGCAATGCTTTCGGGAGCTCTCTCCCCGCACCAGGTCGAAAATCGAATAGCCCCGATAGAAGAGTTTGCCCTCGCAGGGGACTTCTTTCCCGTCCACCAACTGCTTGCCCTGAACCTGGGAAATGCCGGTGAGTCCTGCCAGCACGCCCTTGCCGTTTTTATCGCGCAGGCCGCGCTTGACCCCATAGGCGTCATATAATACCGGGTCCAGGGTGGTCTGGGCGGTGAGTTCCCCGGTCCAGCGGGCAATGGTTTCGGCATTTTCGTACAATGGGATCGCTTCCTTTCCGGTTGATTATCTCCATCATACCATTTTTAGTTTACCAATTCAACAGTTTTAGCATTCAAACTCATGAACAAACTGTAAATTCCGTCAAAACGCCCCTCTGTCCGTTTTCTTCGAACAGAGGGGCGTTGTCATTTCTTATATCGTCCGGTGTACATACATCCGAGAGGGCTCCGGGTCGCCGTCACCCTGGACCATGCAGTGGAATTTCCAGCCATAGCGCTCATAAAATCCAATGTGGTCCGTTAAGAGATATAGGGTCTGGACGCCTCGTGCTGCCATATCCCTGCACACATGATTCAAAAGTATGCCTGCAATGCCCTGGCAGCGGCAATCCGGCTCTACATACACGGCACACACATTGGGATGCAGATCCGGACGATTATGAAAATCGTTCTCAATCACGCCCATGCCGCCGATGATTCGCCCGTTCTCCACCATGAGATACCAATGGGGCACCGGATTCGTTCCATTTAAGCTCTCTTCCATGCTCTCCCGATAGGCATCTACCGGAACATGCCACTTTTCATGGAACCACAGTGCCGCCTGCTCGATCCATTCCGGCGCTTGGGCAATCTCCAGGATTTTTCTTGTCATTGTGTCTCCATTCCTCCGTTGAGCAGCTGGCGCTGATAGGCCCGGGGCGTGATCCCCTCATAGCGGGAAAATGCACTGTCCAGCGCCCGCCGACTGGGATACCCCGTCCGCGCCGCCACCGTATCCAGCTCCATCCCCTGTGCGATTAACGCCTTCGCCTCCGCCACCCGGCACTTGTGGATATACTCCAGTACACCGCAACCGTATTCCTGCTTAAACTGTCGGGAGAGATAAGAGGTGTTCAACCGGAACTGCTCCGCCAGGCTGCTGACGCTGATTTCCGGTTCCTGATAATGCATGTCAATGTAATCACGCACCCGCTGTACTGCCGGTGCCGCCTGATCCCCCTGCTTTGCCATATACGTCTCCAGCCCGGAAAAGTACCGCAGAAGATTGCGATGCAGAACCTCCGTATCCGGGCTTGCCATCAGCTCCCGCATGCCGATGGTACCGCCCTCAGGCAGGGGCAGGGTAATATTCAGGGGCAGCTCCAGCATATTGGTGCAGAACCGCAATTGCTCCGCCACCACCTCCCGTGCCTCGGGAAACGGGTCGAAATAGTTGCTGATTCGCAGCTCTACCATATGAAACAGATACTCCGCCGCATCCCGGTATTGGAAGCAGACAAAGCAGTTATAAAACTGCCGCTGCACCCGGGACAGCTCCTGGTCGGTTCGCTGGGTCAGCGCCCCGGTATCCTTGATCACCGAGTCCCCCCAGCGGGAAGATACGGCCTGCTCCAGCAGTGCTTTGGCCGACAGATAGTTGGTATGCAGCGCAAAGCCTCCCAGGTCAAACTTCCCCAGGGCAATGAGCACATCGATTCCGTGCTTTTCCATCAGCTCCGCCGCACAGGCCCGGCACTGCTGAAACAGCAGCTCACGGAGCGTCTCCTGATTGTCCGAAGGCGGCTGGATGGTAACGCCGGGCTGGCAATAAAAGCAAACCAGCACCCCGTCCTTTTCTGCAAAATACAGTTCCCGGCTCAGCCCCAGGATTCCCGTCAATTCCTCCCGGACCGTTCCGTAGGCGTTCTCCTGGGCATCCGGCTCCCCTGCATTGGGATAGCCCCGGAGTTTTACCACCAGGAGCATAAATGCCTCTGCCGGAAACTCTAAATGGAACACCCGGTAGTAATCCGCCATGTGCTCAAAATCCGGTACCGTGCCCTTGAGCATCTGCCCAATAGCGTAATCCCTAAGCCGCAGCTGCGCATTTGCCAATTCCGAATCCTGTGCGGCCATTTGCTTTGCGCCTCTGCGCCGAACCAGCACCAGGCCCGTCACCGCAGCGCCCAGCAGAAACCCAATCACCAGCATCATCGCCATTTATGCTTCGCCCCCTTATTTTTCGTATTCTTACTGATATTTTACCGTTTTTGCAGAAATTTTTCAACGCAAATACCGATATTTTCCCATTCAAAACCCAAACTCCCGGTATCATTTCCCGATTTTTTACCGCGTCACAATTTTTGCCGCAAGGAAAGGTAAATTTTGAAGGCAAAAATAGGGTATTGGTTCTTTACCGGCGGAGAGTTGATCCGGTACAATGTGGGCAGTTGATCTGGCGTCCCGACCCGACGCAGATCCTTGCAACAACCCACTTTATAAGGAGGACACAACATGAAAAAGAAATTGCTGGCGCTCCTGCTGACCGCTGCATTGGCGCTGGCTGCGCTGTCCGGCTGCGGAAGCAAAACCGAGAGCACAGCCAACAGCAGTCCGGCATCCTCTGCCCCCGATTCCGCCCCTGCCCCTGTTGCCGAACCCGAGGCAACGCCCCAGGAGGAGCAATCCGCAGCGGAAGTCTCCATCCCGGAGGAGGAAGCGGAGGTCGTCGAGGGCCCTGTGGCTGGCGATAAGGACTTTGACTGGTCCGTATTTGAGCCTCTCTCTGAGGAGCCCGTTACCCTTACTATGTTCTACACCCAGCCCCCACCGCTGGCCGCCATTATGGACTCCCCCAATGATATGAGCCTGCTCTATCAGAAGTTTGAGGAGATCACCAATGTCCATATCGACTTCCAGATGGTCAACATGATGGACGCTGCCACCACCTTCACCCTGATGATTGCAGGCGGCGATTACTGCGACATCGTCAACGACACCCTGAACTATTACGACACCGCCGACCAGGCCTATGAAGACGGCATTGCAGTGGATCTGATGGAATACTCCGACAGCGTGCCCAATTTCATGGCGCTGATGGAGCAGTATCCCCAGATTCGCACCGACCTTGAAACCCTGGAGGGCCACATTCTCAACATGCCCCGCATCGATATGCCCATCGGTCAGGCCGCGGAAAACGGTCTGCTGATTCGTCAGGACTGGCTGGACGACCTGGGCCTTGACATGCCCAACAGCTACGACGAGATGCACGACGTACTGGCTGCGTTCAAGAGCGCCTACAACGTCACCGATCCCTATGTGATGCCCTATCAGGTGCTGTCTCCCTGGGGATTGATGTCTTCCGGCTACGGCATTCCCGCAGTGGCCGATGCCAACAACTTCTATGTGGACCTGAAAACCGACAAGGTGGAGCTGGCTACCGTCTCTGACGCCTACTATGATTACCTGTGCATGTTCCGCGACTGGTATCAGGAGGGCCTCATCAACCCCAACTTCGTCTCTCAGGCATCCAACATTCCCGATGAGAGCATCATCTCCACCGAGCAGACCGGTATCTGGTTCTCCGACCTTTCTTACATCAAGACCTATCAGGAGCTGCTCACCTCTGTGAATCCCAATGCCGAGCTGGCACTGATGGGTGATCCCGGCGTGGATGCCCAGCGCTCCGGCTATATGGAAAAGCAGTTCACCGTGGCTGGTACCGGCGGCTTCTCCGTTTCCGAGCAGTGCGATGATATTGCCCTGGCGTTGTCCTGGTGCGATATGTGGTACAATCCCGCTCTGACCCAGTTTATCAACTATGGCTATGAGGGAGAAACCTTTGACTATGACGAAAACGGCGAGCCTGTGCTGGGCGGTGTCATCGTCAACAACGACCTGGGCCTTCCCTCTTTGAAGATGGCCAACGGCGTTTACCTCTGCACCAGCGGCGGCTTCATCTATGACCTTCACAAGTATGACCTGGAGTTCACCGATCTCCAGCTGGAGGCCTACACCAAGTGGATCATCACCGCAGACGATCCCAGCACCGTGGTCACCGCTGACTTTCCCGGCGGCGCTAAGCTCACCGCTGATGAAGCAGATACCGTCACCACCGCCATGGGCGACATCAACACCCATGTAGGCGAAATGGCGCTGAAATTCGTCACCGGCGCAGTAGAGCTGACCCCCGAAAGCTATGCCTCCTATGTCACCGACATTGAGGGCATGCGGCTGCAGGAGGCCCTGGACGCTATGCAGCAAGCATACGACCGCTATCTCAGCAATCAGTAATGACCGGGGCAGGGTCACCCTGCCCCAGCGATAGAAGGAGGTACCCTATGACAAATCTGCAAGTCGAGCATCTGGTAGAGCGTTGGGAGGACCGGCGTGATGTAAAAAATCAGATGGGCAAATTCATGCACTATTTGCTGCTGAAAAAGGAGGCATCCATTGTAGACGATCTTTGGTCTACCCGGGATGACATCTGCTATGGCGTCAATGACGGCTGGTATGTGGGTCAGGAGCAGGTGCGGAACTACTTTGGCTGGTTCCCCGGCTACACTGCCAAGGTTGCCCAGTGCCTCAAGGCCAAGTTCCCTGAAAAGTTCGAGGGAAAAACCGATGAGGAAATCTTCGGCGTTGGCCTTTTGGAACTGAAATCCATCAGTAACTATGTGATCGAGGTGGCAGAGGACGGCGAAACTGCAAAGGCATTCTGCTGCATTTTCGGCTACAACACCACGGTAGACACCCGTGGCCCCGTTTCCAACTGGATTTACGGCACCATCTGCATGGACTTCGTTTATGAAAACGATCAGTGGAAGATTCTCCACATGCAGTATCTGGAGGATGTCAATGCCCAGGCAGGCAGCCAGTGGGGCAAGCCCGATGTGCCGGAATTCCCGGATCTCGCGGAGTTCGAGTCTCTTCGCGGCATAACTCCCCCCGCCCCCGGCACCAAGTCCACACTCCATGAGACATATTCCGGCACCCGCGCCGCCACCGTCTATCCCCCGCTGCCTAAGCCCTATACCACCTTTGCTGATACCTTCAGCTACGGAATATAAGGAGGAGAATCATGGCAAAGAAGAAAACCGTTACCCGTTCCAATGAGGAACGCATCCTCCGGGTCTGGGACATTGAAACCATCACGGACCTGATGAGCCGCCGTACCATCTACGAGGCCCAGGAGCAGCATGCGCAGGAGCTGGAGGATCTCTGGGTTCAGCTGCCTGAGAATCAGGCCACCGCATCCTTCGGTAAGAACTGGGGCTACTATGTAGGCATGGACGAAATTCGCCGCTATTATGTCACCGAGTATGACGCTCGGGTTCGTCAGGAGCTTACCGCCATCGGAAAGCCCGACGCGCCCTCCGGCTATGGCCGTTTCCTGTTCCATCCCCTGTCCACTCCCAACGTTACCCTGGCAGAGGACGGTAAGACCGCACAGGGCACCTGGTACTCCATCGGCACCGACTGCTATCCCATGGCAGACGGCGAAGCGGACTGCACCTGGAACTGCCAGAAAATCTGCGCCGACTTCATCAAGGAGCCCGGCGGCTGGAAGATCTGGCATGTGATCTTCTCCAATGACTTTATCAACAAAACCGGTCACTCCGTGGGCGAGATTCAGTCCATCTATATCCGCGGCACCGGTCGAGATGAAATTGACTTCGGCACGCCCACCATCCCCATGCTGGCCCATGATCCCTCCTACACCTGGTGCGACAACTATCCGCCCCTGAACGGTCCCTATGAGACGTTTACGGACGAGCTGAGCTACGGTCCCGAAGGGCATCCCAACTACGACGCATAAGGAGGCGATACCATGAGAAAAAGCTATTTAAGCCTGGAGCAGCGCATTCACAATGCAGAGGGCGCACAGGCAGCAGAAACACTCCATGCCCGTCACGCATTCCTCCACGCCAAGTCCTTCGGCGATGAGGAATGGGGACAGGTTTGGTCCCACAGCGATGATACCTCCTGGGCGCATTCCTTCGGCAGAATGCGCGGCTATGACAGCGTTTATTACAACAACGTCACCACCTATAACTGCGGCGGTCAGCGGGGCTATCAGCAGATGCTGAACATTCTCCCGGAAATCGGCCATTTCGACGCAAGAGCCTGCCGCGAGCTGGCTATGCACACCCTTGCCACCGATATTGTTGAGGTTGCAGACGACGGCGGCACCGCGCGCGCTTCGTTCCTGACCCCGGGCGTGCTGTTCTCCACCCTGAACGCAAACCTCAAGTGCCGCTGCATGACCCTGTGGGAGCGGTACGGTTCCGACTTTATCTTTGAAGACGGCGAGTGGAAGTATCTCCATGAGCAGGTCTGCCCCGATCTGGGCGGCTCTTTCGACGACGGCAACCAGGCCCACAGCAAATATGAGCAGCTGGTGAACCCCCAGGCTGGTCCCGGCGGTCCTCCTCCCGGCGGCGCTGCCGCAAAGCCCACACTGGACCCGCCGGAGTCCGGCACCGGTCTTTGGCTCCAGGACGGCGGCCCCCTGCATACGGACTATACCCCCGTGCAGCTGGTGCAGAACTCCGTCCCCTTCCCCCTGCCTTACAAGACCATGGACGATGATAACACCTACACCAAGAAGGCCCAGCTAAAGGTCAGCCTGAACATTGAGCGCTTTGGCAAAATCGTTGGCGCCGTGGATATTCCCATGCAGATGGGTGGTCCTGGCGGCGGTCCCGGTGGTCCTGGCGGCGCGCCCAAGGGTGGCGCACCCGGTGGTGCGCCCGGCGGCGAAAATCCCGCAGCAGGCGGCCCTGGCGGTCCCGGCGGTGCGCCGAAGGGTGGTGCGCCCGGTGGTCCTGGTGGCCCCGGTGGCCCCGGCGGTGCACCTGGCGGCCCTGGTGGTCCTCCCCACGGCAACGACCACTGGAACGCTACTTACCTCCGCAATGCTGCCATTTATGCCAGCGGCAAGGTAAAGAAGGGCGCAATGCATGTGATTACCGGCGTCGGCAACGAGGCAGTCATCGGCGCAATGGCTTGCGTGGCATACCCCGAGCAGGCCATGTACTCCATCCCCGCCATTGGCAAGGATTTCCCGGTGTACTACCTGCCCATGGGCAAGGATAACCCCAAGGGCGATATTAAGTTCTCCGTCCGCACCGAGGGCGACCATACCTACATCGAGTATCAGGCCGACGATCCCACCAAGCCCGCAGTGAACGGCCCCCACAACTACGACATCGAAAAGCTGCCCCTGGAAACCATTCCCGAGGTTCCCGCCGACAGCCATGTGTATATCACCGGCAACGGTCAGTTCCCGCTGAAGGCCTCTCTGGCCTACAGCTATTGTGACCGCTGCAAATCTATCAACATGCGTCCTCAGGGCGACGAACTGTTTACCTGTGTAGCCAGCTTCTGCGCCGAGCGCAAGGTTGGCGACCAGACCAAATAACAAAATGGGCGTGCTGCACATCATCGTGTAGCACGCCCATATGGATCAATGAATTCGCCGCTTAGCAATCAGGGGCGCATGCCGCTGCCACCCTGGAGCGAGATGGTTTCGCCGGTGATGTACTTACCGCCAGGGCTTGCCAGGAACAGGCATACCTGACCAATATCCTTCTCCGGATCGCCAAACCGCCCCATTGGCACTGCAGCGATGGTCTTCTCATAGAGATCGGGATATTGCTGCCGCCAAGCCTTGAGCTGGTCGGTCATAACCAAGGGGCAAACCACATTGCAGTTAATGTTATCCGGGCCCCACTCATTGGCCGCCACGCGGGTCATGCCGCGAATGCCCTCTTTTGCCGCCGCATAGGAGCTCTGGCCCAGACGTCCGGAGATTCCTGCGCCGGATGCAAAGTTGATCACAGAGCCCTGTGCTGCTTTCAGGTAGGGATATGCATGCTTCATATAGAAAAATGCCGCATACAGGCCGCTGTTAATTGCCAGATCAAAGTCCTCTTTACTATGATCCACCAGCAGCACACCGGACTTGGATGCCTGGGCATTGTTGATGAGTACATCAATCCGCCCAAACGTCTCCACCGCCTTGGCAATAACGCCTGCCACCTGCTCTTCCACACCGCCGTCGGCCTGGCAGGTCAGCACATGAATGCCGTGCAGCCGCTCCAGCTCTTCTTTGGCATCTGCCAGCTTCTTTTCACCGCGCCCTGTAATCACCAGATTATAGCCTGCTTTTGCAAAAGCCGTGGACAAACCGTAGCCAATACCGCCGCCGGTAATGATCGCTACCTTTGCTTCTTCCTTGTTTGCCATGGTTGTCACCTCATTGTTTTACGGTCTGGCCGTTTTTATTTTCTATATTGTACCATGCTGCACCGCAATCGCCTCGTGTCATTTCACAATAATGCTCCATCTCTTTGTGGGAATTGACAATTCGTTGTTTTCGCCCGAAATTGAACATGTTGCCACAAATGCAGCGTTTCATTCGTCGAAAATTTGTAGGGCGCTAATGAAGTAGAATGTTAAATTGCATATTGACAGAAAATCTTTCATATGCTAGTATATTTCACGTCCGGTGAAGTCTCTTGAATTCATTTTGAAGACTGGAGATCGAGGACGCTCTGGAAAATCCCGCATTTGTGGGTGCCGAAGGTGTAAGGCTCAAATTGAGCTGAATCTCTCAGGCAAACAGACAGAGAACATACATCCTCTATCTCCGCGGGATATCGGGGTGCTTGTTTGTCTGTATCTTTTTTCAGAGTGGCCATTTTGGTCACTTTTTTTCATTTCTAAGGAGGAAAAAGGACATGACACTACTATCCATCGTACAAACCATCAACGCCTACCTGTCAGACTACATTCTGTTTATTCTGCTGATTGCAGTAGGTCTTTGGTATTCCGTGAAGACGAAATTCGTCCAGGTGCGCTACTTTGGCGAAGGCATGCGCCGGGTATTCGGCAACCTCTCCCTCAAAGGCGAGAAGCAGACCCATAGCATGACCTCCTTCCAGGCCCTGGCCACCGCCATTGCAGCCCAGGTTGGTACCGGCAACATTGTCGGTGCATCCGGCGCAATCCTCACCGGCGGCCCTGGCGCAATCTTCTGGATGTGGATCATTGCTTTCTTTGGCATGGCTACCATTTACGCCGAGGCAACCCTGGCCATTATGACCCGCAGAAAGGGCGCTGACGGCTCCATCAAAGGCGGCCCCGTTTACTACATCCGCACCGCATTCACCGGCGGCTTTGGCCGGTTCATGGCTGGCTTCTTTGCGGTTGCCATCACCCTGGCCCTGGGCTTCTTCGGCTGCATGGTGCAGTCCAACTCCATTGGCTCTACCTTTAATATCGCATTCGGCATTCCCTCCTGGATCGTAGGCGTTGTACTGGTTGCCATCTGCGCCGTTATCTTCCTGGGCGGTGTCAGCCGTCTGGCCTCCGTCACCGAGAAGATCGTACCTATTATGGCGGCACTGTTCCTGCTGGGCGGCCTGTTCGTTCTTGTAATGCGGATCAAGTACATCCCCGCTACCTTCACAATGATCTTCAAGTATGCATTCCAGCCCCAGGCCATCATCGGCGGCGGCTTTGGTGCAGCCATTAAAATTGCAGTTTCTCAGGGCGCAAAGCGCGGCCTGTTCTCCAACGAAGCCGGTATGGGCTCCACCCCCCACGCCCATGCGCTGGCCAATGTCCAGAATCCCCATGAGCAGGGCTGCGTTGCCATGATCGGCGTATTCATCGACACCTTTGTGGTGCTGACCCTCAACGCGCTGGTTATCATCTCCACCCTCTACACCTCCGACGGCATCCTGGCAAACGGCTATACCGGCGCCATCACCGAGACCATCGGCAAGGCGAACCTTGCCCAGACCGCCTTCGGCAGTGTCATGGGCAGCCAGCTAGGCTCCATCTTTGTGGCAATCGCACTGTTCTTCTTTGCCTTCTCCACCATTCTGGGCTGGAACCTGTTCGGCAAGATCAACGTCGAGTATATGTTCAAGGGCAAGGCAACCAAGCTCTATATGGTCATCGCACTGGTGTTCATTTTCCTGGGCACCCTGGCCTCCAACGACCTGGTTTGGGAGCTGTCCGACATGTTCAACAACCTGATGGTCATCCCCAACGTCATCGCACTGTTTGCACTGACCAGCATGGTGGTCAAGAATATTCGCGGCGTGGATCAGAAGAAGGACGCTGGCGAAAAGGTAAAAAAGTAATATCCATTACAAAACTCCGGGCTGGTTTGCCACGGTGTAATAAGGCAGTATTTTAGGAATTATGGTGTAATCCCGAATAGGGGTTACACCTTTTTCTTTATTTAAGCGGATTTTTCCGCATTTTTCTGCTTCAATCTTTCCATTGTTTCAAAAAGCTGCTGTTCCGTTGGAATATCGAATAATCCGACTGCCGTAAAGTAGATATCTACTTTAACATGCCCATGAGAATGCTTCTTCTCGTTGTTGTGAATCTCGATACGCTCGATAAGCTTGTTGACAACGGTCGGAGTAAGCTGTTTCATTTCTGTAAATTCCATTAGTCCTTGATATAGCATTTTCATATCAACAGTCTGTTTTTGAAGTTCAATGAGTGTTCTTTCGTTCTCCTCAACTTCGGATATAAGCCGCTTTTGCTCGGATTCATATTCACTTGCCATGCGGGAGTAACGCTCATCAGATAACCTGCCGAGGATATTATCCTCGTAAATTCTTGAAAATAACTTGTCCAAATCAGATATTCTTTGCTTTGCACTTTCAGTTTTGGCTCGCAAGGATTTCTCCTGATTAACTGTTTCTG
>CAVJLG010000068.1:0-12929 GCA_963650135.1 Barnesiella intestinihominis
CCTCTAAATTTCGGGAAGCATCCATGATGGAATGTTAATTGTTCAATTCAATGAAAGTGTCCAGATAATTGGGTACATATCATTGCCGAGGGAGAAGCAGAAGTTAGTGAATATCCTGACCCAGCATGTACTTTTTCATGGGGACATAGAGCAGACCGAAGATCACCAGAGTAATGATGATGTTGGGGCCCATGTAGGCGATGTTATACAGCAGTGAATAGATCCAGGGAGAGGTCATGGTCATGCCGAAGAAGGTGTCGGGCATATAGGCGGCCCAGATGGTAGCGCCCACCACATAGTGCACCAGGAACCGGGCAAAGCCACCGATCAGGGTGCCCCAGAACACGCCCAGCTTCTTGCCCTTCATGAGGCCGGCAAGGCCCAGCACCGTAAAGGCCAGCAGATAGTCGCCGATGATGGACTGCCAGCCGATGGCGAAGCCGCCGTCAAACATAAACTGGAGCACGCCGAATACAAATCCGGCCAGCAGACCGCTGCCCAGACCCCAGCGCACGGCATAGAGAATGATGGGCACCATGGCCAGGACGATGGAGCCGCCCCAGGGCATTTCCCACAGCTTGATGTAGCTGAGAATTTGTGCGATGGTGACCATAACGGCGCCCTCGCACAGGCTGCGAAGATTGGATTTCATAGAGATTCCTCCTCAATTAAATTAACCGCATTGCAAACACGGAAGCAATGCGGCAAGAGAGGAGCTAAGCTCAACGTCTTTTCCTACGCCGGTATCATCCGTATCAGGTTCACGGGTCAGCGCACGGTTTTGCGCAATCTCAGCCGGATCGTCCGGCCCCCCGAAGACAGTTTCCTATTCACTTTGCGGTACTGCTGTTATTGTAGCGAAAAGGGGCCCCTGTGTCAATCCACAGATGCCCCAAGTTTTTTGAGTACAGCGGTAAAATATTCTGGCAGCTTGCAGGTAACTGTGGTCAATTCACCGGTGCGGGGGTGCCGAAACGTCAGGCTTCTGGCATGGAGGCACTGGCTGGTGAGCCCCAGCTCTTTGCCCCGGCCATAGACCATATCCCCCACGATGGGATGATTCTGCCAGGCGAGGTGTACACGAATCTGATGGGTGCGCCCGGTTTCCAGCTTGAGCCGCAGGTGGGTGTAGCCGGGATAGCGGGCAATGACCTCATAATGGGTGACGGCGGGGCGGCTGTTTTTCTCAGTCACCGCCATTTTCTTGCGGTCAATGGGATGGCGGCCAATGGGGGCGTTAATGGTGCCGGAATCCTGCTTGATATTGCCCACCACAATGGCCTCATAAATCCGGGAGAGGGAATGGTCCTTCAGCTGCTCGGCCAGGGCTTGATGAGCAAAATCGTTTTTCGCCACAATTAAAAGACCACTGGTGTCCATGTCGATCCGGTGGACAATGCCGGGGCGCAGCTCACCGTTGATGCCGGAGAGGGAATCGCCGCAGTGATACATCAGCGCGTTGACCAGGGTACCGCTCCAATGGCCGGGCGCGGGATGGACCACCAAACCCTTGGGCTTATTGATGACCACCACATCCTGATCCTCATAGCAGATATCCAGCGGAATATTTTCCGGAACCAGCTCCACCGGCTCCGGCTGGGGCAGCTCCAGAGAAATTTCGTCTCCTGCACGGGTCTTATAGTTCTTTTTTACCGGAACGCCGCTCACCAGCACCTGCCCCTTTTCCAGCAGCTGCTGTGCGGCACTGCGGCTGAGCCCCTCTACTTCACCGGCCAGAAAAGCGTCGATTCGAACGCCGTCTTGGTTACAGTGAAGGGTCATGGGGCGCCTCCTTCTGCTTATCATGAAGGAACAGATAGTAAATGCAGAACAAAATGCCGCCTACCACCACAAAGATATCGGCAACATTGAAAATGGCGAAATGCATAAACTGCACCTCAAACATATCCACCACATAGCCATACAGCACTCGGTCAATGAGATTGCCGATGGCGCCGGCCAATACCAGCACCCAGGACCATTTGCCCAAGGGATGGCGCAGCCGACCGGTGAGCAGCACCCACATGCCGAAGACCACAAAGGCCACCGTCAGCAGTACGAAAAACCATCTGGCGCCGGAGAGCATGGAAAATGCAGCCCCGGTGTTGTGGATATGGGTCAGCCCCAAAATTCCCGGGAGAAAGGAAACCGCGCCTCCCAGGGGAATATTTGTTTTGACAAGATATTTAACAACCTGGTCCAGAAGAACCAGCAGTACAATTACGATGGTTGCAAGCAAAATTGATATCCTCCTCAGTGCAGGTCGTCGGACTGGGGCAGCTGGACGGAAAACTCCAAAAACGTATCGTTCCGGGAATAGGTGATGCCGTTTTCCGGTACGGTAAGGCCGCAGTTTTCCAGCACGGTCATAATTCCGCCCTGGTCGATGAGCGCACGGATGGCGGCGTTATAGTCCTCCTGCCGGTCAAACCGAACCAGCAGCCAAGCTTCCCCCTGGGCCGCGGCATTCCGCAGCAGGGATTCATAGGAAACGCTGTCCCAGCTGACCAGCTGTAGGCCGGACTGGCGATAATAGTTATAGGTAGTGGCAGTACACTGCGGAACCGGCAGGGTGGGGTCCAGGGTATGATCCCGATACATTTCCTCGTCGGTAATCATGAAATAGGTGTAGTCCAGGGAAGAGCCGGGATTGCCGTTTTCGTCCACGGGGTCGCCCCAGGTCACGTCCACCTGATACCAGTCGCCGTCACACATGACCATATTCCAGCCGTGGCTTTCGCCACCCGCACCGGTGCCAAAGGCGAGGGTACAGGGAATTCCCAGCTGATGCATGAGATACTGAAAGCTCTTGGCATAGCCTGCGCAGGTGGCCTGATGGGAGGTCATGAGGCTAATCATGCTCTGATCCTGCACATCCAGCACATAGTCGGTATGCTCGATGAGATAGCGGTAAACCCCCAGAATTTTTTCATAGTCGCTTGCTGCACCGGAAAGGGTGCCAAGGCAATCGGCAGCATAGGCGTCAACCTGCGGCAGCAGCGCGTCGATTTCCTCCAGGCTCAGGGTATAGGAAAGGGTGACGCTGGTGCGTTCACCCAGCAGGGGGGCGGAGGTAATGGAATAAGTGCCCTCGCCGTCAAACCAGAAATACTCCGGGTGATCGGTACGCAGGGCGGTGAGACAAAGGCGCAATTGCTCCTGGGTAACGTCTACCTCCACAGGATCGTCGCTGCGGCGGGCTGCGGCATCATTCAATTGGTCATAAACCGCCTGCAAATCAGGCTCCAGCTGCTCCCGGGCCCACAGCACGGGGCTCTGGCACTGCACCAGGGCGGGCTGATAGGTGGCAGCCTGCCGCTGGGTCTGGGCGGCATATAAATCATTTTGCTCCGGCGGGCTGACTGCCTGGTCCGTTCGGAACGCGGGCAGGCTGCAGCCGGTGAGTAATACGATCAGCAGCAGGGCTGCCGAGATGGTTTGTTTCATAGCGTCCTCCCTGGGCGCTGCCTCATATGGCTTATGAGACAACATGAGGCCCGCAGTGCGGACCTCACATGGGTAATGTTACTGGCGTCTTTTGCTCTTGGTCCGGTGATCGGAATACTGTTTGATGGAGGAAATCTTGCTGTCGGAATCCGCCATAAACTGCTTGAGCATATCGTCAAAGGACTGAGGCTCCTTGGGTCCGCTGGAACGGGCAGCACCGCGCTGGCGCTGATCGTAGCCGCCGCGGCCGCCGGATCTCTGGGGACGGTCACCCCGATCATTCCGCTCGCCCCGGTCACCGCGATCATTGCGGGGGCCGCGGTTATCGCTGCGGCCGGTACGCGCCGGGGGGGCCATGGTTTTCTTGATGGACAGATTGATTTTGCCCTGATCCATGGCAATGATCTTTACCTTTACATCCTGTCCGATGGTGAGATACTCGTTGATATCACTGACGTAAGCGTGGGCGATCTCGGAGATATGTACCATGCCGGTTTTGTTGCCGGGCAGGGCGACAAATGCGCCGAACTTTGTAATGCCAGTGACCTTTCCTTCCACAATTGCTCCTACTGCAAGCTCCATACTAAGGTTTTGTCCTCCTTTATTTTTGGGCATCTGATATGGTAATGCCGCTCCGGCTATGCCGAACCATTTATCCGCCATCAAAAAAGACCAAATCCTCTGGGCTGATATAGCCCAGCCGCCGCAGCAGGGTAGCTGCCGATGCCGGATTATCTGCTGCGCGAATCTGCGCGTTTAGATCGGCGATGTCGGCCTGCGCTGCGGCGATGGCACGATCCAACGCCTGCGCCTCCTGCACCTGGGCGGTCAGGGATGCGGCAAGAAGCCCCAGCTGCCACGCGATGGCGGCAGCGAGCAGCATTGCCAGCAGCTTTGTTCCTCCGCGTTTCATGGGCTGATGCAGCACTCCTTTTCGGTGCGCTCTTCTTCCATGGCAAAAATGGTATTGTGCTTATTGTACCCCATTTCCATGAAGTTGAAAAGAGCTTTTTTTCAAGTTTTCGCAAAAAAATCACACTTTTTTTGCATTGCTTTCGGATTTTGCGGAAGCGGGCGGCGATGAACCCCAGAAGCCGCCGCCAAAGCCGCAAAAATGGGGGGCTCAGTGTGAGAAAATACAGCCCGCCGCCGCAGATGATCCCCAGACATTGATAGAGCCTCAGACCGCCGGTATAGAGAGAAAGCCCCAATAGTCCCAGTAGAAACAAAAGGGAAAACAGCAGGTCCAGGGGAATCGTAAGCCCGCGCCAGGTCTGCCGGAGCCCCCGGCCCAGATCGTAGAGCAGGGACAGCGCCACGCCCACCAGCAGCGCCCAGAGCAGCGCCGTCCCCTGAGCATCCAGCGGGAGAATCACCGGAACAGCCTCTGGAGAAAGCTGCCCTGGGTTTTGGCACTTTCTTCATAGGTCAGGCTGTCCACCTGACCGGACAGGCGCACCTCTCCCGCCTCCAGATTCAGCTGCTCCACATGGAGATTTGCGCCCCGGACAATCAGCGTCCCCTGGGCGGTTTCCAGCACAGCCAGGGCCTCGTCAAAGCTGACCGCTTCCGTCACGCCGGAGACGGACAGCAGATTCCGCCCCTCCAGTGCCAAACGATGTGCCATCATCGGCACGACTTCTTTTCCTGCGGTTATCACTGGCATCCCCTCCCTGATCGTCTCATAGGAGTATATTCCGGAGAAGGGGAAAATATGACTTGCGGATTAATATAATAGGCTGGAAAGGCGCGGACCGGTATGGTATAATAAATCATATTGTGGAAGAAAAGCACGGGAGGCATTATGATGAATCGAAGCTTTGACAAAAATGCCACAAATCTTTGCAAGGGAATTGCTGTCTGCCTAATGGTCTATTATCACCTGTTTGGCGCAACGGACCAGTCTATGTTCCGCACGGTGATTCCAACGGTATTTTGGGTGCTGGGACCCTATGGAAACGTATGCGTGATGTTCTTTGTGATGCTGACCGGCTATGCCTTTGGCCTGAAAAATCGGGATGCCAATATTCCATATCCCAGGCGCATTGTGCCCCGGCTGATTCGGCTGTATCAGGGATATCTCATTGTGTTTGCGGTGGGCTTTGTGGGCTCGCTGGTGCTGTCTCAGGGGCGTGCCGATCCGCTTACCGTTTACGGAAACGACCCGCTGGGATTTGTGTCTCATTTGCTGATTAACCTTCTGGGAATGAGCCACCTGGTTTATGGCGACGGGCTATACACACTGAATTAGACCTGGTGGTATATGAGCCTTGCAGTTGTGCTGATTCTTGCGCTGCCGCTGGTGATGTGCATTTGGCGGAAAAACGGGTGGGGCTGCTTTGTTTTGTTCCTGGCACTGAGTGTTTTGATGCCGGATGTCCGGTATTTGGGCTATTTCCCTGCGGCGGCATTGGGCGTGTGCCTGGCGGGCTGTGATGGGTTTGCGAAGGTGTGCCGGTATACGCGGAAGCCGCTGTACATCGTTCTGCATTTCCCTGTGTTTTTGCTGGGACTGTTTCTGTGGCTAAAAATGCGGGAGGCGGGGATTTTTCCGCTTTTGGCCGATACCATTGCCGCCTGGGTCAGCTGCCAGTTTGCCTTTGATATCCTCGGTGTAATTCCGGTGCTCTCCAATGTGCTGACGCTTTTGGGAAAGCACTCCGGGAATATCTTCTATCTCCATTCCTTTGTGTATAGCTATTGGATTCTTTCCTGGCGGCTGGTGTTCCGCTTCCGCTATGACTTGCTGATTTTTGCGGTTACCATGCTGCTGACACTGTTCATGAGCGTCTGTATCCTGGCATTCCGGCGGATTTCCGGATATGATCGGCTGTTTACGCGGCTGGAGACAGCTGCAATGGTGCGACTTCCCGGCTATCAGAACCCGGGAGAAACGTATTGACAACCCTGGCGTTTTGTACTAAAATGAACCTAACGCAACGATGAAAAAGCAGTACCGGTTTTCCCTTCGGAACAGAGAGCGGGCCACTGGCTGGAAGCCTGCACGAAGCACCCCGGGAAGGACATTTTCGGAGCGGGCGTATAAGGTTCGTACCGAAGTCGCAGGTTGTCCCGCCATAAGGGAATGAAAGGGCGGTTGTATCGCCGAAATTGGGTGGCACCACGAAGTCATGCTGGCTCTCGTCCCATAAAGCGGGACGGGAGCTTTTTGTGTCTCCCGCCAAAATCGTATTATTTTCAAGGCAATATCGCACAAATCGGCAGAATCCGCAGGCGTATTTGTGCGGTGTTGCCTGAAAGAAAGGAATTTGAATATGGATAAAATGAAACCCCGCACCCTGTCCGGGTTTATGGAGCTGCTGCCCGCACCCCAGCAGCAGATGGAGCGGTTTATGGAAATCCTCCGTCAGACCTACAGCCTCTATGGCTTTACGCCCCTGGACACCCCCATCATTGAGGACGCGCAGATTCTCCTTGCAAAGGGCGGCGGCGAAACGGAAAAGCAGATTTACCGTTTCCAGAAGGGCGACAGCGATCTGGCCCTGCGGTTCGATCTGACCGTGCCCCTGGCCAAGTATGTGGCCCTGCACTATGGCGAGCTGACGTTCCCCTTACGCCGGTTCCAGATCGGCAAGGTCTATCGGGGCGAGCGTGCCCAGAGAGGCCGGTTCCGCGAGTTCTATCAGGCGGATATCGACATCATCGGCGACGGCAAGCTGGATATTATGAACGAGGCGGAGATCCCCTCGATCATTTACAAGACCTTCTCCCGACTGGGCCTGAAGCGGTTCCAGATTCGAGTGAACAACCGGAAGATTCTCAACGGCTTCTATGCGATGCTGGGCCTGACCGAGCAGTCCGCAGCGGTGATGCGCACCGTGGATAAGCTGGACAAGATCGGCGCTGAGAAGGTCAAGGTACTGCTGATGGAGGATGTGGGCGTTGCCGAGAAAGCTGCCGACGAGATCCTCAAGTTTATTGCCATCACCGGCAGCAACGAGGAGGTCCTGGATGCCCTCAAGGGCTATGTGGGCAAAAATGAGATGTTCGACCAGGGCTATGAAGAGCTGTGCACCGTGGCCCAGTATCTCGGCGCATTTGGCGTGCCCCAGGAGAACTTCCGGGTGGACCTCACCATTGCCCGGGGCCTGGACTACTACACCGGCACAGTGTATGAGACTGCCATGCTGGATCATCCCGAGATCGGCTCCATCTGCTCCGGCGGACGGTACGACAACCTGGCGGAGTATTATACCGATAAGCCCCTGCCCGGCGTGGGTATCTCCATCGGCGTGACCCGGCTGTTCTATGTGCTGGGCGAGCAGGGGATGCTGAATGACGAGCTGGTGACCGCACCTGCCGATGTGCTGGTGCTGCCCATGACCGAGGATATGGGCCCCGCCATTACCGCTGCCACCGCGCTGCGGGAGGCTGGCATTCGGACCCAGATTTATAGCGAAAAGAAGAAGTTCAAGGCGAAAATGTCCTATTGCTCCAAGCTGGGGATTCCCTTTGCCGTGCTGCTGGGCGAGGACGAGATTGCCCAGAACAAGCTGTCGGTGAAGAATTTTGCCACCGGCGAGCAGGTCACCGTTTCCGCAGAGGAAGCCATTGGGCTGATTCGTCAGGAGCTGGATGCCCGCGCCGGCGGAACCGTAATTGTTGAAAAATAATCTCAGGAGGAATATCATGTTTCAATCCAGAACCCATACCTGCGGAGAGCTGCGGCTTTCCGATGCAGGAAAAACCGTCACCCTGGCCGGATGGATGGAGAACGTCCGGGAGGTAGGCAGCAACTTTGCGTTTGTTGTGCTCCGGGACTTCTACGGCACCACGCAGGTGGTCATTGAATCCGAGGAAATGATGGCGGTGGTAAAGCCCCTGAACAAGGAATCCACCATCTCCGTTACCGGCATTGTTCGGGAGCGGGAGAGCAAGAACAAGAAGATCCCCACCGGCGAGATCGAAGTGGTTCCCACCGAGATTAAGGTGCTGGGCCGCTGCCGCTATAACGAGCTGCCCTTTGAAATCAACCGCAGCCGGGAGGCCGACGAGACGCAGCGGCTGAAGTATCGCTATCTGGACCTGCGGAACCCTGCGGTAAAGCAGAACATCATTCTCCGGTGCAATGTAGTCGCGGCGCTTCGCCAGGCCATGACCGAGCACGGCTTTTTGGAGATTACCACTCCCATTCTCACCGCATCCTCTCCCGAGGGCGCAAGAGACTATCTGGTACCTGCCAGAAAGCATCCCGGCAAGTTCTATGCGCTGCCCCAGGCACCCCAGCAGTTCAAGCAGCTGCTGATGACCGCGGGCTTTGACCGCTATTTCCAGATTGCACCCTGCTTCCGGGATGAGGACGCCCGCGGAGACCGTTCTCCCGGCGAGTTCTATCAGATGGACATGGAGATGGCCTTTGCCAGCCAGGAGGACGTGTTCGCTGTGCTGGAGGACGTGCTGCCCCCCATCTTTGCAAAATACGGCACCTATAACATTGCCTCCGACGCGCCCTTCCGCCGGATTCCCTACCGTCAGGCCATGGAGGAGTACGGCTCCGATAAGCCCGACCTGCGCATTGATTTGAAGGTGCAGGACGTGACCGAGCTGCTCTCCGGCATCGGCTTCGGGCCCTTCGAGGGCAATGTAGTGAAGGCGGTGGCAGTGTCCAACTGCACTCTGGCCCGGAAGGCAACCGACAAGCTCTGCGCCGAGGTAGAGGTGCAGGCCGGTCAGAAGCCCTACTGGTTCAAGATGGACGACAAGGGCGCCATTGCGGGCGGTATTGCCAAGTTCATCAACGCCGATCCTGCCATTGTGGAAAAGGTCACCAAGACGCTGAATCTCCAGCCCAACACCCTGGTGTTCCTGTCCACTGGAAAGCTGGGTGAGGCACAGAAGACCGCCGGCGTGATGCGGAAGCTGCTGGGTGCTGCCTGCGAGGGCCATATGGACAAGGAGCGCTATGAGTTCTGCTGGATCGTGGACTTCCCCATGTATGAGATCGGCGAGGAATCCGGCGAGCTGGAGTTCTGCCACAACCCCTTCTCCATGCCCTCCGGCGGCCTGGAAACCCTGCTGAAGGCAGAGCGGGGCGAAATGGACCCCCTGGATATTCTGGCAGACCAGTATGACCTGGTGTGCAACGGTGTGGAGCTTTCCTCCGGTGCAGTACGGAACCATGACCCCGAGATCATGGTCAAGGCCTTTGAGATGGTCCGTCTGGGCGAGGACGACGTGAAGTCCCGGTTCCCGGCTATGTACAATGCCTTCTGCTATGGCGCACCCCCGCATGCAGGCATTGCGCCCGGCGTAGACCGTATGGTGATGCTGCTGTCCGGCGAGGAGTCCATCCGCGAGGTCATTGCATTCCCCATGAACAAGAATGCTCAGGACATTATGATGGGCGCACCCTCCACCGTAGAGCAGTCTCAGCTGGACGAACTGCACATTCAGATCAACCTTCCCGCAGAGGAGTAAGGCATAACAAACTCATAGGCAATATTTGTTCCCGAATTCCTTCGGGAACGTGAAAAAAGTTCTTGTAGATTCCGCACTTTTGCACTATAATAGGAAAACAGAAGAAAATACTTTTAGGAGGATATACAAATGAAACATATTGAAGCCGATGTTGTACTCGTTGGCGGCGGCATGTCCGGCCTCTGCGCTGCAACCCAGGCACAGGAGTCCCTGAACGCTACCGGCGGCGGCTCCGTTGTTGTTTTCGAGAAGTCCGGCACCATCGGCGGCGCAGCCAACATGGGCATGGCGTTCTTCGCTGTTGAGTCCCAGCTCCAGAAGGAGACCATGACCAACGACTACACCAAGGACGAGGCCTTCAACTTCTTCATGGAGTATACCCACTGGCGTTCCGATGCAAAGCTGGTTCGCCGTTGGTTCAATATGTCCGGCGAGACCGTACAGTGGATGCAGGACAAGGGCGTTGAGTTTCTGGGCGTATTCAAGTACTTCAAGAACTCCAAGGCTACCCAGCACATGGTCAAGCTCCCCGGCTCCAACAAGCCCACCGAGCGCTGCGCTTCCGTTATGATTAAGACCGTTACCGAGTATGCCCGCGAGATCGGCGTTGAGTTCAACCTCAACACCCCCGTGAAGCAGCTGCTCACCGGTTCCAAGGGTCAGGCCCGCGGCGTAATCGCTGTTGGCGAGGACGGCGAGGAGATCGAGTGCCTGGCAAATGCCGTGATCGTCACCACCGGCGGCATTGGCAACAACGTTGAGATGATCGAGAAGCACATGGGCTGGAAGTGGGGCGTTGACATGTTCACGTTCCGTATTCCCGGCCTGGACGGCGACGGCATGAATATGCTGTGGGCTCTGGGTGCAAAGCAGGCAAAGGTCAACATGGAGGTCACCTACAACACCCCCGGTACCACCGACGTGTTCAAGACCCTGTCCGAGACCATGCGTCAGCCCAACCTGATGGTGAACCTGGACGGCAAGCGCTTCATCAACGAGGCCATCATGGACAACACCACCTACACCGGCAACTCCCTGCTGCTCCAGAAGAAGCACATGGGTATTTCCATCATCGACTCCACCATCGTAGACTACTACAAGAAGAATGGTCTTGACTATATCACCTATCATCACGGCATCACCAACCTGGACAACTGGGAGCGTGAGAAGGAGCTGTATTTCTCCGGCGCTCAGTCTGCCGGCGGCAACAACGTCTTCGCCAGCGAGGACAAGGAAGTTTCCTATGCTGCTGACAACCAGGAGCACAACTTCTTCGAGTGCCAGACCATCGAGGAGATCGCTGAGAAGACCGGCGTGAACCTGGAGAACCTGAAGAAGACCATCGAGGACTACAACGCAATGTGCAACGGTACCCAGGCCGGCTACGACTGGCAGTTCACCAAGCCCGCGAAGTTCCTCAAGCCCCTGCTGAAGGGACCCTACTATGTGGCTCGTCACTTCCCCTCCGGCTACGGCTCTCTGGGCGGCATTCAGGTCAACGAGAACATGCAGGTTCTGAACACCGAGCTCGATCCCATGCCCGGCTTCTATGCTTGCGGCACCGATACCGCTACCGTGTTCGCTGACTCCTACTGCTTCTATCATCCCGGCTCCACCATGTCCTACGCCATCAACTCCGGTCGTATCGCCGGTATGGAGGCTGTGGCTTACATGGATTCCGACGAGTTCATCGATCCCGAGGACTAATTGAACTGATTGATCTGTGAATTCCTGTGCCGGCAATCCCTCTGGGGTTGCCGGCCTTTTTACGCGGGAGAAAAACGCAATGAAGGAAGAATTGGTTTATCATACGATTCCGCCGGTGTATGACGGAAACAGTCGGGTTTTGCTGCTGGGCACTATGCCGTCGCCCAAATCCCGGGCGGCGGGGTTTTACTATGGTCATCCCCAAAACCGGATGTGGAAGGTACTGGGGCGGGTGTTCGGCGAGGAAACGCCCATGGGCACGGATGTGCGCCGGGCATTTCTTTTGCGCCATCATATTGCCATGTGGGATGTGCTGGCGGCCTGTACCATCCGCGGGGCAGAGGACAGCTCCATTGACGATGCGGTGCCCAATGATATTCGGCCAATTTTGGCGGAAGCGCCGGTGGAGGCAATCTATACCACCGGGCGAAAGGCGTTTTCTCTGTATCGCAAATATCTCCAGCCGGTTACGGGGCGGGAGGCTGTTTGTCTGCCCTCTACCTCACCGGCAAACTGTCGCTGGGAGACGGTAGATACGCTTGTAGCGGCGTACAGCGTACTGAAAGCGGCAGACGAGGCGTGAATCCCCGGAAAAAGCAGGGCGTATTTACTCCAAACACACCGATTTTTCCAGAAAGGTTGTATCTTATGGATAAAATTGATATGCATGTACACACCACAGCCTCCGACGGCACCATGCGCCCGGAGCATGTGGTTTCTCTGGCGGCCATGCAGGGGCTCAAGGCCATTGCCATCACCGACCACGACACCATGGACGGCATTGAAGAGGCGGGCAAGGCGGGGGAGATGATGGGCGTGACCATCATTCCCGGCATTGAGCTTTCCACGAACTATCAGGGGAAGGAAGTCCATGTGCTGGGCTATTTCCTGGACGAAAACGCACCGGCGCTGAAGGAATATCAGAGCTGGGCGGCGGAAAAGCGGCAGGCGCGCAATGAGAAGATCCTGGAGCGGCTCCGGAAAAAGGGCTTTGAGATCACCATGGAGCAGCTGAAAGAAGCCAATCCCGATGCGGTGATCGGGCGGCCCCATATCGCCCAGAAGCTGGTGGAGCTGGGGGCTGTCAGCAGCGTCTCCGAGGCGTTCCGGCGTTATCTGTCCGAGGGCCGCAGCTGCTATGTGGCCAGGGAGCTCATTGGATTTGTGGATGCAGCGCGGCTTATTAAGCGTTGCAACGGCGTGGCGGTGCTGGCCCATCCGCTCCAGTACGGCTATAACAAGAGCCAGCTGGAGGAACTGGTTAAGACTGCGGAGCAGGCGGGCTTTTCCGGCATGGAAATCTACTATACCGGCTATACCCAGGCGGATCAGAAAAA
>CAVJLG010000069.1:0-8117 GCA_963650135.1 Barnesiella intestinihominis
AAAAGCCAGATTCCAAAGGGCGGCTTTGGAGCCCTTTGGCACGCCTTTCTCCCCACTCTTTCGTCGTGCAACGAAAGAGTGGGCCACCGGAGGTCGTAAGAAAAGTTGAGCGGCTGGTAAAAACGTACAACCTAAATCCTGACAGGCACCCACCCCCTCACTCTCCCCCATTCTTCTCTCACCCCTGCGGGAGCAAACAATGTATAAAGATCCCCCGCCCGCTGCTCCAGCGCAAAGTATTCCTCCGCCGCAGGACTTCGGGGAATCGCCCCGGAAACAAGGGGCACCTCCCCCGTCTCCTTCGCCATTTTCAATACCTTCCGCCCGGTTTCGTTGAACCCCAGCACCCGAACATAGGGAATCTCCCGGGTCATATCCCCCTGAGAAAGCCCCAAAAACAGCCACAGCAGCGTCCGCCGCAGCCGACTATAGGCATAACGCTTGGATTTACAGGCCATAATGATGCCGTCGATGGAATTCTCCCTGCGGCATGCCTTCCTTACCTTGCTGCTTAGGCCCTCGCCCTCAAACGCCATCCGGTCAAAGGCCTCGTCCGGCAGCGCCCGCAGCACCGCCAGCAAGGCTTTTTCCCCTTGCAGCAGCGTATGGGGCGCCGCATCCCGGTAGAGTTCCGCCCCGGGCAACTCCGCCATCCAATCCGCACGGTCAATGGTGCCCCGAATCTCACTGGCCGAGGGCAAGCTCAAATCCCGACTGTACGTCCAGGGCACAATCTCGCTCCCCAGCTTCCTAATGCTGCGAAGATACTCCACCCCCAGGGCATTATTGGCCCCCTGCAAAAGCGCCCCGTCCGCCCCCAAGTCCTGTAGGGCCAGGGTCCGGGCCGATGCATAGGACGCGCCGGTCTCCAGCCGCGCCTTCAGGGCCGCTTCCAGTTCTTCACTGTCCAAAATCGCCGCAATCCGGCAAAGCGCCTCCAAATTCCCGCTTTCGCTGCCGAAGGATAGTCGGTCGATGCAGCCCATGCGATGGAAGCAGGAAACCGCCGTCTCCGCAAAATACCCCGCGGCATTGATCGCCCCGGTGATGGGCAGCTCCAGCACCAAATCCGCCCCATGCATAAGCGCCGCCCGGGTGCGAACCTCCGGGGAAAACAGCGCAGGCTCCCCCCGCTGGACAAAATGCCCGCTCATCAGGCAGACAATCGCCCCGTCCTCCCCCACGAGCTCCCGGGTTTTCCGGAGCTGGAGCAGGTGCCCCCAGTGGAAGGGATTGTATTCACAGATGATTCCGGCAGTCCTCACGAAAAAAATCCTCCAAATTGCTGAAATTCGGTAAATTAACAGTTGTCCTCCGGGGAAATTTGTACTAAAATGTAGATGAGCATTTGCACCCCGGCGTCATATCCCTATTGTACCCGGAGTGCGTTCCATTTGCAACAAAAGAAATACTTTTAGGAGATGACATTCATGAACGTATTAGTTATCAATGCCGGCAGCTCCTCCCTCAAGTACCAGCTGCTGAATCCCGAGACTGGCGAGCTTCTGGCAAAGGGCCTGTGCGAGCGCATCGGCATCGACGGCAAGTTCACCTACAAGCCCCAGGTCGAGGGCAAGGAAAAGCTGGACGCAGTTGACGTAGCTATGCCCACCCATGCCGAGGCTATCGCAGCCGTGCTGGACGCTCTGGTTGACCCCAAGAACGGCGTAATCGCTTCCATGAAGGAGATCGACGCAGTTGGCCACCGTGTGGTCCATGGCGGCGAGAAGTTCGCTTCCTCCGTGGTCATCACCGACGAGGTTATGGCTGCCATTGAAGAGTGCAACCCCCTGGCTCCTCTCCACAACCCCGCCAACATCATCGGCATCAAGGCCTGCCAGGAGAAGATGCCCGGCGTGCCCATGGTCGCTGTGTTCGACACCGCGTTCCATCAGACCATGCCCGCAAAGGCCTACACCTATGCCATTCCCTATGAGTACTATGAGAACGACAAGATGCGTCGTTACGGCTTCCACGGCACCTCTCACCGCTATGTTTCCCAGCGCTGCGCTGAGATCCTGGGCAAGCCCATCGAAGAGCTGAAGATCGTTTCCTGCCACCTGGGCAACGGCTCCTCCATCACCGCAGTCGACGGCGGCAAGAGCGTTGACACCTCCATGGGCCTGACTCCTCTGGCCGGTCTTCCCATGGGCACCCGCGCCGGCGACATGGACGCTGGTATCATGGAGTATATCATGAAGAAGTATGATATGTCCATGGCCGACATGATGACCACCCTGAACAAGAAGTCCGGCGTGCTGGGCATCTCCGGTGTGTCCTCCGACTTCCGTGATCTTGACAACGCTGCTGCCGAGGGCAACAAGCGTGCTGCTCTGGCCGTTGAGGTCTTTGAGTATGGCGTTCGCAAGATGATCGCTGAGTATGCAGCTGCCATGGGCGGCGTGGATGCCGTGATCTTCACCGCTGGCGTAGGCGAGAACTCCGCCGACATGCGTCTGCATTTCGTCGATGGCCTGCAGTTCATGGGCATCGAGATCGATCCCGAGAAGAACAACATCCGCGGCGAGGAGCGCATTGTCTCCCCCGACGGCGCTAAGGTCAAGGTTCTGGTCATCCCCACCAACGAAGAGCTGATGATCGCTAAGGATACTGCTGAGCTCGTGGGCTAAGCCGCACTCGCAGTGAAATTCGCTTTGCGAGTGAAATATGTCGGTGACATGTGAAATTTGCTTCGCAAGTGAAATTCAGCCGTTGGCTGAGTGAAGGTGTCGCAAGGCGACGAATTGAATATAAAAAGCTTGCTACAGTTTTCGCTGTAGCAAGCTTTTTTGTTGACGGTTCCACATTTTTCCGATATACTAGAATTAGGAAAATTCTAGGGTAACACTACACAAATAGGAGGAAAGCCCCATGGAAGAACTGTTATGGCCCATTGTCCTGCTGCTTTTGGCGGCGCTGCTCATTTATCTTGGCATCCGCAGCCGCAAAAATGCTTATCTCAGCTACCAGGACGACCTCCAGCGCTACACCGCCGCCACCCCCATGACCATCACCAGTGTAGAAAAGCGGGTCACTGAGCGCTGGGAGGACCGCGACGACGGCAATCAGGAGCTGGTCACCGACATCGCCTACCTCCCCACCTATGAATACACCGTAGACGGCAAAACCTATCACTATCCCAGCCGCCAGTCTACCTTCGGCCCCAAGGCCGTGGGCAAGCAGGTCACCGGCTATTACGACCCCAAACATCCCGAAAGCATCACCGAAAACAAGCCCCAAAAGCCCGTCTTGGGTGGCTTCCTGTTCTTCCTGCTGGCGGCGTTTTTAGCGGTGTTCGGCCTGGTGCTGCTGTACAATTACGTTTCGCTGTATTTTTGGTAACGTTATGCGATCACGCCGATCAGCGCCATGACATAGGCCTCTTTGGACGGGAAAAAGTGATAAAACGTCCCGGCGGCAATGTCCGCCCGCTTTGCAATCTCTGCGATTTTCATGGCCTTCAGCCCGGTTTCCGCTCGCATGTCATAGCCAATGGCCAGGAGCCTTTCCCGGATTTCCTGCCGCTGCTTCTGGGTAAAATTCGCCGGCATACGCATGCCCTCCTTCCAGTGAATATTTTTATATTTTATTCACCGACAAAATCAAAGCACAAATCCCCGCCGGAAGCAAGCAAAAAAAACGCCGCAGCCGAACAAGCGACTGCGGCGGTTTTATCCTCCGCTCGGTGTACCATGGCTTGCCGACTACCGCCGCAGCCGGTGATTTCACGGTTTCTTTGGGAACCAGGGAATGCAGCGGTTCACCCTTTTGCAATAGTCGGTATACGCCTGCCCATACAGTTCCGCCAGCCACCGCTCCTCGGTTTTCTTCATCAAAACGGTCATGGCCGCCCAAAAAATAACCGGAAGCGGCAGCAGATAGACATTGTGCGCAGCCAAAAGAATGCCCGTGCACAGCAGCATAATCCCGGAATAGCAGGGATTCCTGACAACCGCATACACGCCCGTTTGGCACAGCTCATTCCGCTGAATGTACTGATCGATGCAGTCCTTTCCAATGGCCGCAAACCGCCAGATCAAAATCCCCTCCACCATGAAAAGGACGCCCAAGACGATCATCATTGCCATTCCGATCCCATTGGTTACGGTTCCGCGCTGCAAAACGCCTGCCGCCGTCAGCACAATTCCGATCACGGTGCATAGGATCACCCCCGCGCCATAATACGGCCCCACGCCGTAGATCGGAAGATGGCCGGATTCCTGTTTTTCCGTGCCGTTTCGCTTCTCCTGCATGCATTTCCCGCCTTTCGTCATCGATTCAAGCTTTTGTGTTCTGCCAATTCCATCCTACCATAAAACACGGCAAAATGCCAGAACAGCCGCGACAGTTTTTCCTGCCGCGGCTGAATTTCTGTATCACGGATTATCTGTTGTTATAGCGGTCATAAGCTGCCTGATAAATCTCGCAGCAGGTATCCACGCCCATTCCGCTGAGCTGCTCCTGGAAGGAGTCGATCTCGGAAAGGTCCTTGGTGCCAGTGATAAACTGCACGGTGTACTGGCGGCAGAGGGTGGAGATATCGGAGAAGTAGGTGTTGAACTCATCGCCCTCGTCAGCGGTCATTTCCACAGCCTCGGGGATGTTATAAGCGCCGTCCTTGTTGGCACCCCAGATCAGGGGAGCCTCCTGGGCTACCTCGGAATAGCTGGGCTCGGGGGTAGTGCCGTCGATCAGCAGCTCCAGGGGGCCGCAGTTGTCCAGCTTCTGAGCGCTCAGGGTGGTGCCCTCGGTATTGGTCATCATCTCGGTGTACTGGGGCTTGCCGTCTACCATGGTGTAGCTGACCCCCTCCTGGCCATAGGAGCTTGCCAGGAAGCCGTCGTCGGTGTACCACCAGTTCAGGAACTCAGCGGCCATCTCAGGCTCTTCGCAGCCGGTGGTGATGACAACGCCGCGGACGGTGGAGGGCAGTGCGGGCTGGTTGCCCAGGTGAATGGTCTGGCCCTCTTCGAGCACAGGGTCCGCCAAAGCCACCAGGTTGGAGCCGGAAGCGTTCCGGAGCATGTCAAACAGGCCGTCGCCTCTGGAGAATACGCCGGTGGTCTGGGCGATGATGTCGCCGATCAGGTCGTCGTTCATGTAGTCGGTGGTATGGGATACGAAGTCGGAGGACAGGATGCCCTTTTCATACCAGTCGTGCATCTTTTCGATGTAGTCCTTGTAGCCCTCCTGCACATAGCCGAACTGGACCTCGCCGTTGTCGTCGATGTAGAAGCCGCCCTGGCCGGTGATGGAGTTGAACTTCAGCGCCACATCAAATGCGCCGGACAGTTGGTCATAGTCCAGAATGCCGTCGCCTACCATGTACAGGGGGTCGGTGACATTGTACTTGTCCTTAAAGGTCAGCAGTACGTTTTCGAGATCGTCAAAGGTGACAGGGGTGTCAAGTCCGCACTCGTCCAGCCAATCCTGGTTAATCATCAGGCCGTCAGAGGGGCCGCGGCTGCCCTGGGTGATGGTGGCAAAGATGCCGATGCGGCCGTCGTCGGTGGTGATGGACTTCTTATAGTCGGGGTTCTCCACCAACAGCTTATAGTAGTCGGGGGCATAATCCGGCAGCAGGTCGCTGACCTCCCGAACGATGTCGTCGTCCATGGCAGCGGAGAAGCCGGTGGCATAGGTCAGGCTCTCAATCAGGTCGGGATAATCGCCGGAGGCAATCATCAGGCCCATCATGTCGGTGCCGTTGGTCTGAGAAACCGCCTGAATCTCCAGGGTTACGCCGGTCTTCTCCTGAATGACCTTCAGCATGGGGTGCTCCTGCCAGGAACCCAGCACGGACTTCTGGCTCAGGTCCTTAATCATGTAGTAGCTCAGGGTGCCGCCGTCCTCCAGCGGATAGGAGATGGGGCTGTAGGTCCAGCCGTCGGCAGCCTCAACGGTGGAGGTTTCCTCGGCGTCGGATGCAGCGGTGGTGGTGGTTTCGTCCGCAGCGGGAGCCGCCGCAGAAACTGCCTTGGTGCTCTCTTCCGGTGCAGTAGAGGAAGAATTGCTTCCGCCGCAGCCGGTGAGCAGCGCGCCGACCATGCACGCCGCCAGCGCCAGGGCTGTTAAACGAGTTCTTTTCATTTGTGCTCATTCCTTTCAATTCATTTCACGAACTAAATATTAACGAAACAATTCCATATTATCCAATACCATTTCGTTAACAAACATAACCCGCAGTTATAATTCGCGGTTTTTCCCTTGTAAAAAGCCGCAAAATCGCTTCTTCCCCCGCTGCAACTTCACAGAAAACACATATTCGTTCCATTTTATCCCCAAATTGTACCGTGGCTTCCCACCCATTTGGCCTGAAACAGGGTAACACCGCACAATTCGGCAAGGAGATTTGGCGAGGAATTTTGCGTCAGAAATTTGCTGTGAAAGCGCAGGAATACTTTGTGTATTTCAAGATTTCGCAGCGGATTTGTGGCGTAAAAGAACCGTCAAAGCCCGCAGACGCAATTGCGCGGTGTTGCCCTCATATATAATAACTCCAGGTTATCATCTATATCATTTATCTATTTCCTTTTTCGTATGCGAATCTAGTATAATAGAGACAATCAAACGAATCTATGCCGAAAGAAGGAGTCTCAACATGTCGAACTACGATCTTTTGCTCTCCCCCTTTAAGCTGGGGAACCTGACCCTGAAAAACCGCATCATCTCCGCCCCCACCTCTCTGGCCGAGATGGGCAGCGGCGGCGTTTACTCTCCTGAGAACATCGCCTATTACGAGCTCCGGGCCAAGGGCGGCGCAGCCCTGGTGAACGTGGGCGAGGCAGTTGCCCATGGGGCCACCGGTCCCGACCATCCCTCCATGGTCATTCTGGACAATCCCACCGCCGTCCCCTCGATGTATGACCTGGTTTCCACCATCCATAAATACGGCGCGTATGCCTCCATCGAGTTCGGTCACGGCGGCAAGCGCTGCAACCCCGCGTTCCTGCCCGGCCATGTGCTGCCCGTTGGCCCCTGCGATATTTTTGACGATCAGGGCAACCAGACCGTCCGGGGCATGGATCGGAAGCTCATGGACGATGTGATCGGCGGCTATCGCCGAAGCGCAGCCAACTGCGCCATGGCGGGCTTCGATATCCTCACCATCCACGCCGGTCATGGCTGGCTTTTGGCGGAGTTCCTCTCTCCCCTGTCCAACCACCGCACCGACGAATATGGCGGCAGCCGGGCAAATCGCTGCCGGTTTGTGATCGAAGTGCTCCAGGCCGTGCGCCAGGCAGCCCCCAAATGTCTCATTGAGCTGCGTATTTCCGGCTCCGAGCTGACCCCCGGCGGCTATGATATCAATGAAGGCGTGGAGCTGTGTAAGGAGCTGGAGCCCTATGTGGACCTGTTCAACATCTCCGCCGGCGTGATGGAGGATCTCTACACCTGGATCATCATGCACCCCAGCATGTTCCTGCCCCAGGCCTGCAACGCCTACCTGGCCGCCGCTGTGAAGAAGGCCGTAAAGAAGCCCGTATCCTGCGTAGGCGCCATTTCCGATCCCGACGTGATGGAGAACCTGCTGGAAACCGGTCAGGCAGACCTGATCGCCCTGGGTCGTGCGCTGGTGGCCGACCCCGACCTGCCCAATAAGCTCCGGGACGGCAGAGCGGACGAAATCCGCCGCTGCCTGCGCTGCTATTCCTGCCAGGGCCAGATGATGAAGACCCGGAATATCCTCTGCACCGTCAACCCCGTGATCGGTCAGGAGTACGACGCCAAATATCGCCTGCCCGCAGCCCATAAGCACAAGGTTGCCGTCATTGGCGGCGGCCCGGGCGGCATGCAGGCAGCCATTACGGCGAAACAGCGGGGCCATGAGGTGGAGCTGTATGAGAAGACCGACGCTCTGGGCGGCGCACTGAAATTCGCCCAGCACGAGAGCTTTAAGCATGACCTCTTCCGCTTCGCCCAGTGGCAGGCCCATCAGCTGGAGCTGCTGAACGTCCCGGTGCATCTGGGTACCGAGGTCACTGCTGAGTTCCTGGATTCTCTGGATGTGGACACCGTGATCTGCGCCGTGGGCGCGAATCCCATCATCCCCAGCCAATTTGGCATTCCCGGCGACAACTATGTGCTGGGCACCGATCTCTTTGAGGAGGGCGTGA
>CAVJLG010000070.1:0-7392 GCA_963650135.1 Barnesiella intestinihominis
TCCTTTATTGAATCGCTTTGACCTCGATGTTCAATGTGTGTTTTGCTCATCTCTACAGCCTACAATATAGTCACGGTACCGCCCCTGCATTTCGCGGCTCAGGGCAGCATCCACCAGAATGCCATCGTTTTCATATTCTGCAGAGAACACCTTGCCCTCCCGATGGATACGGTCCACCTCTCCGGCGGCTGCATAGGGCAGCTTCATGGTCACCCGCTTCACGCCGGTGTCAAGATTCTGTTCAATCAGCTCCAGCAGCTTCGACAGGCCCGTACCGGTGGCTGCGGAAATTGCCACCTTATTCTCGCCCACGGGAATCAGTTGGGGCTCCACCAAATCCGCCTTGTTGTAGACCTCAATAATGGGGACTCCCTGGGGCGCCAGCTGCGATGCCAGCTTTTCCACCACTTCCATGTGGGCTGCCCGATCCGGGTCTGACGCATCGATCGCATGGAGCAGGAGATCCGCATATTGCAGCTCCTCCAGGGTCGCCTGAAATGCCTCCACCAGATTGTGGGGCAGCTTTGCGATAAATCCAACGGTGTCGCTGAGCAGCACATCCAGGGTGTCGGATACCGTCATCCGCCGGGTGGTGGTGTCCAGGGTATCAAACAGCCGGTTATTAGCCGGAATTCCCGCGCCGGTGAGGGCGTTGAGGAGCGTGGACTTCCCCGCGTTGGTATAGCCGATCAAGGCCACCACCGGGACGCTGTTTTTCTCCCGCAGCTGCCGCTGAACGCCCCGTACCCGGCGCACCTCCTTGAGCTCCTGCTGAAGCCGGGAGATCCGGGTGCGGATATGCCGCCGGTCCGATTCCAGCCGGGTTTCGCCGGGGCCGCGGGTGCCGATGCCGCCGCCCTGCCTGGAAAGGGAACGCCCCATGCCGGACAGTCTGGGCAGCAGATATTGGTACTGAGCCAGTTCTACCTGGAGCCGACCTTCTCTGGTTTTGGCCCGCTGCGCAAAAATATCAAGAATCAGTGCGGAACGATCGATGACCGTTGCTCCGGTGATATCCTCCAGCGTGCGAATCTGGGACGGTGACAGGTCATTGTCGAAGATCACCATATTGGCGCCGGTGGCCTCTACCGCCTGCCGCAGCTCTTCCACTTTGCCCTCACCCAGAAACGAGTGCGGGTCCGGCGCAGGTCTGGATTGCAGCAGCGTGCCCACTGCGGTGCCGCCCGCCGTCTCCAGCAGTGCCTTCAGCTCCTCCAGGGTAGACTCCGTAGCGGTCTCCTCCTTTGAGAACACCGCTGCATCCAGTCCCGCCAGTATCGCCTTATCGGGATTGATTTTTTCTTCCATAAAACCTCCGATGGTTGTAAGCTTCTTTCTGTTCTGCCCCAAAATTCGCCGTACAGTGCAAAGTAAATCTAAGCCATTCCGCCATCTGTTGAGCTTCTGAGCGTGGCGGTAAAGACCAATTGCGGTTCTATTTTTTGTTCTGGCAAGTCAACTATCCTATTTCGGGATATCTTGACAGATTGGCAAGGGCAGTCACGGCGGATTTTTCCGTTCTAACAAGACAAAGAACCGCAGGAATACTTTGTGTATTTCAAGAATGCCTGAGGCAGCCAGGGCGAAAAAGAGACCGAAAGTGGCTTTGACGCTTAGCTTAGATGCCCAACAAAATCGAAAAAGGCAAAAAGGGGCTGTTTCACATATGGTGAAACAGCCCCTTTGACGGGATACTTACTTCAGGCCGAACTTCTTGTTGAAGCGTTCAACACGTCCGCCAGTGTCAACCAGCTTCTGCTTGCCGGTATAGAAAGGGTGACACTTGGAGCAGATTTCAACTCTGATATCCTTCTTGGTAGACCCGGTCTCAAACACGGCACCACAAGCACAGCGAATGGTGGTCTGCTGATAATCGGGATGGATTCCCTTCTTCACGTTTGTTCACCTCTTTCGGTTTCCAGTCAAGGCGCAAAGCGCCCTCAAAATCTAGCTCGGATATTATAGCACGACTTTCCCCAGATTGCAACCCCTAATCCAATATTTTTCTTGCGGATTTCCCGGAATTCCACCGTATCCCGTCAAAAATTTTGTAAGAACTGTGGCTTGCCCCGATCCGCTCCCCCTTGTACAATAGAACAAAGCAAAGAAAGAGGGGATCATTGTGACCCACAGAAAGCTAGCGCCGCTCTTTATTATTTTAGCCGGCTGCCTATGGGGCAGCATGGGGCTGTTTGTCCGCAGATTGGGCGCCATGGGGCTGGGCTCCATGGAAATTGTTGAACTCCGCAGCATTCTCGCCGTCCTTCTGCTGTTTGCCGTCACGGCGCTTCGAAATCCAAGCCAGCTAAAGGTAACCGGGCGCAATCTGATTTCCCTGGGCTGCTCCGGCGTTTTCAGCATCATCTTCTTTAACTACTGCTATTTCTCCACCATTCGCCTGCTGAATCTCTCCGCCGCAGCCATTCTCCTCTATACTGCGCCGATTTTTGTAATGCTGCTCTCCATCCCACTGTTTCACGAAACACTGACGGCCCGCAAGCTGCTTGCCCTGTGCATGGCCTTTGCAGGCTGCTGTCTGGTCAGCGGAATTGCCTCCGCGTCCCAGCGCCTGTCTCTGCAAGGGATTCTGCTGGGACTAGGCTCCGGCTTTGGCTATGCCCTGTACAGCATTTTCTCCCGGGTCAGCCTGAACCAGGGGCTGGGCTCAGTCACCATCACAGACTACACCTTTCTGTTTGCCGCCATCGCCGGGGCATTTCTAACGGACTTTTCCCAGTATGCCGCGGCTTTCTCGGGCTTTGGGATGGAATTTATTCTGCTTGCCCTGGTCTATACCGTCGTTACCACCGTGCTGCCCTATCTGCTCTACACCGCCGGGCTTTCGCAGGTGGAAAACGGCACCGCCTCCATTCTCGCCTCTGTCGAGCCTGTGGTTGCAACGATTTTGGGGTTTGTGGTGTTCGCCGAAACGCCTACGCTCCAGTCCTTTCTGGGCATCGTTCTGGTGCTGGCAGCCCTGGTTCTGCTGAGCGTAAAAAAGCGTGAAAATAATGCTTGACATTTGGGTGAAACGTGGTATAATAAATCACGTTCTCTGGACGATTAGCTCAGCTGGTAGAGCATGCGCTTGACGTGCGCAGGGTCAGCGGTTCGAGTCCGTTATCGTCCACCATATATCCTGTAGTATTTAGATACCAGGAACAAAAGCCTGCGATTTTCGCAGGCTTTTTGCTATTCCGGCGCAATTTTGCCCATTTTTGCGCCGAAAATGTTCTGATTTTTCAAGCGCGTTTTCGTGCATTTTTGAATGAAAGAAAAAGATACCTCTCCGCTTTCAGGAATTGTTCTCCGAATTGTTCCATTTTCCTCTCAATTTATATCCATATCTTAGATATTTTGGCTTCAGAAATCGGATTTTCTCTCCGATTTCTGGGGCCATTTTCTTTTTTCTAAAAGTTTGTTGGATTTGCTGCATTGATACACAGCGATTTCAGCTTTATGACGGCACATGTTTCTCCAATTTATCACACTTTGTCGGTTCTGCTGCATTCAGGCGTGAATGTTCTGTAGTAATGACCAATCAGTATCAACTTCTCCCCTGCCCCGGAGCATCGTAAAAGATGTTCCGGGGCTTTTTGCGTTCTCTGAAAAAATAACAGCATTACGCTGATCATATAGATTATCACCAAGGCCCCTGCATCCGTCGCTTATTGATTGGATACAGGGGCCTTTTTCGTTTTAGAAGGGAGTTGTTTCAAACGAAAGTAAAAATCCATAAACGCCTCTTTGCCCTGCTGCTGGTTCTTGCTCTGGTAGTTGGTCTTTTACCCAGCGTTCTGGCAGACAACGAGCCGAGCACAGCAGAATCCGCAGAGGAAACTCTGGTGGATTCCCAGCCAGAGGAATCGCCAGCCATTTCGCCGCCAACACAATCCATATTGGAATCGGACGAGGCCATGGAGGATTCCGAGGTGGAAACAGAAGATGAAACGCCCACCTCCATAGATGGCGAAACCCTGACCCGCATGGACAATGACGGCCTTATGTTGCTGGGTGGCGGCGGCACCATGGGCAAGTCCACCTGCGTGACCTTCGCCGCCTATCAGTCCGCGCGATGGAAATGCCACCGATACGAGGTGGACGGTTCGCACAGCTACGGGCACTATTTCTACACCAGCGAAATCGCCTACCACACCATCGACGGCGTGGACTCATACTGCATAGAGCCGAACACCACGTCCCTGGGCGGGCAGTATTACACCGCCTACACCGCCGATGAAGCCAGCAGCTCCTCCTACTGGCTTCTGGAATTGGACGATCTCCAGCGGAGTCACATTCAGAAGCTCCTAGCCTTCGGCTACCCGCAGGTGGACTACGGCTACAGCCGTCAGGTGCAGTATGCGGCTACCCAGGTGCTCATTTGGGAGGTCGTATCTCACAGCCGGTACAACTCGGACATCAAATCCTGCACAGATTACGGTCTCTACCGCAATGTTTACGCGGTGCTGGGGGCGGACTTCCAGAGCTGCTATGACGGGATTCTGAACGCCATCTCTGTATCGGATGGCACGGTTCCCAGCTTTTCCGGTTCATCTCAGAGTAAAGCAAAGTCCATCACGCTGTCCCTGAACAATGCTACCGGCTGCTATGAGGGCAGCGTCCGGGATACGGCGGGTGTGCTGTCCCACTTCACCTTCTCTGCATCCGGCGTGAACTTCTCCAAGAACGGCAGCACATTATATATCTCTGTGCCAGCTTCCGGAGCAGACGCAGTGAAGGGTCAGACGATCACCGGCACCTCCGACCAGAAGCTCATGTCCACCAGTAATCCGACCATTTGGGAGAATCCGACCTATCAGACCGTGCTGACCGCTGGCGGCGCGGATTATCTCCATGCATATATCTCGCTGACCTGGACGGATGCGCCGAAAACCGGTAGCCTAGTCGTTTCCAAAGCCGTGAACTATGGCAGTTGGTCGGGCTTCACGTTTCGGCTGTATGGCACCAGTGACAAGGGAAACGCAGTAGATGTGACCGCCACTACCGGCTCCGATGGCAAGGCGTATTTCAAGGACATCGAGATCGGCACCTATGCGCTGGAGGAAGTTTCTCCGGGCAATGCGTACATTCTTCCGGAACCGCAGACCGTTACCATCCCCGGCAATGAAGTAACTTACGCCACCATGGAGAACGTCTGGAAGCACTGGCGGGCTACTATTACCAAGGTAGACGCTGACACTGGGAAATCTGCACCCCAGGGCGACGCCACGTTGAACGGCGCGGAATACACGCTATACAAATCCGGAAAAGCGGTTGCCACCTACACGGTAAAGAACGGTACGTTCACAACAGACCTGTTCCCATGCACCCAGGATGACGGCATTTACACCCTCAAGGAAACAAAAGCGCCCAGCGGCTACAAGCTGGACGAAACAGTATACAAGTTAAAAACCAGCTACGATCATTACACAAGTGCAGAGAACACGTTTTCCGTGACAGTCAGTGATCCCGTGATCTATGGAAAAATCCAGCTGACCAAGTACGCGCTGAATACCGTTTCCGAAGACAAGCAGCCGGAGGAAGGTGCTACATTCACGGTATATCTGAAATCTGCGGGCAGCTACGACAAGGCCAAGGATTCCGAGCGAGACATTATTACCATCGGAAAAAACGGAAAAGGCACATCCAAAAGCCTGCCCTATGGTGTTTACTGCGTCCAGCAGCGCACCGGATGGGCTGGATATGACCGGGATGAAACGATCTATGAGATGACCATCTCCAAAGACGGTCAGACTGTGACGAAGGACAATACCAATCATGACCTGACCATTTACAACAACATTTGGACGGGCAAGCTGTCCATCCTCAAGGTGGACGGTGCGGACAATACGCCGCTTTCCGGTGCGGCGTTTACCCTTACCGGATCGGATGGTTCCAAGAGCACCCTGACCACTGGCGAGGATGGAACTGTCACCTTTGAGAATCTGGTATTCGGCGTCACCTATGTGTGGAAGGAGACGAAAGCACCCAAGGGCTATCTGCTGAGCGAGGACAACACCGGTATCTGGTCGGTGGAGGAACACGACGCAGAGATCCAGTACACTGCCAAGGATGATCGCCGCCCCGGCTCCATCACCGTAACCAAGCAGAATACCGATGGTCAGCCGCTGTTTGGCGCCACCTTACTGCTGGAATACAAGGACGGCGATAGTTGGAAGCCCGTGTATCACAGTGACACGCTTGCTAAGGGCGGCACGTCCACTGCTGTTTCTGACGGCAAGCTCACCACGGACGAATCTGGTACCGTTACCTTTGAAAATCTCTGGGCTAACGAGGAAATCCAGTATCGCCTCACCGAAACCCATGCACCGGAGGGCTATGAACTGCTGAAAGAGCCAATCTTTGAGGGCACGCTGCCAGCAAGCTATCCTGACGGCAAAGTGACCGCAACGCCGGATGAGGTCATTGACGGTACGGCGTATTTCTATGACCTGCCCATCACCGTGCAGAACGGGCATATCTATACACTGCCCATGACTGGCGGAAATGGCTTCCCGTTTGCACCGCTGGCAATCATTATGATTTTGTTTGGCTATACCATAGCGGTAGTGATCGTCAAGCCCAAATGGGTCCGTCGCTTCTGCCGCACTCTCAAACACAACTAAAGGAGGACATTCAATATGAAACTGTTACATCGTCTCAGCGCCCTTGCCATGACTGCGGTCATAGCTTTTTCCATCTCTGGCGGCGTTTCTGCCGCTGATGCCGCCACGGCCACTATCGACACCAGCCGCAGCACTTCCCTGACCCTGTACAAGTATGACCTGACCGGGGCCGAGAACGACGGCGTTTGGGATTCCCAGTCCTACGTCTCCACCGGGCTTGCGGACGGGCAGGTGAACACCGCCCTCAGCCAGTATGCCATTCAGGGCGTGGAGTTCAGCTATCGCAAGCTGGCGGATCTCAGTATTTACAAGGGCACTGCGGCGGACGGTCATCAGGAGACTGTTCCCCTGTACGCCTTTACGGAAAACACAAAGTCTAGCAGTAAGGAAACCATAGATTTTCTCTCGGCGCTGGGGCTGACCACCAACGACGCCTACTGCACTGACCACGACGGCAAGCAGAATCGTGTCTGGTATTTCAAGAGCGATGTTTTGATCGAGGCGCTGGATCATGCGCTGACCACCAACTCCACCAGCACCAAGGATGCGCTGGAGAAGTACATGGCGGTCAACGGCGGCACGGCAATGCCCGAAACGGACGAAAACGGCTATTCCAAGGTGGATGGGCTTGCCCAGGGCCTTTACCTGCTGGTGGAAACCCGTGTGCCAGAGAACGTTACCTCTACAACCGCGCCGTTCCTGGTTTCGCTCCCCATGACCACCGTGGACGGCAGCAAGTGGAACTATGATTTGACGCTCTATCCCA
>CAVJLG010000071.1:0-10276 GCA_963650135.1 Barnesiella intestinihominis
GCCACGCCGTATTCCGGGTGATGCGGATTGCCGAGCACCGCCTGTATCATCATGTCTCATTAACTCCTTTTTCCAAATTCAAAACCACATCTCCGTACTTGGCCATCAGCAGTGCGCCGGTGATCAGGTGGAACGCCTCATCTGTGACCAATTCCGGAGACGCAAGGTCTGCGAGAGTGATATTACAGCAGCCGACCGCAATGGCCTTCGCCGCCTGGTAGACGCTGTAGAGTTCTGGCTCGATCCCTCCGAGACGGACGCTTTGGAAGTCAAAGCCGTCGTTCCCGCACTTCCAAACCATCCTGCGCCAAAGGCTTTCGTAAGCTGTAAGAAGGAAGAGGGCAGCTTTGTTCCGGTCGGACAAGCGCCAGCAGCGCTCTCGCCAGTGTGTCCATCTTCGCCGGTGGGCATCTGACAGGAAGAATCGAACCTTTCTTTCTCTGAATTGCTGATGCATCCGTTTTCGGAGCTGCGGTCCCATAGAGGGTGCGAGGCAGTCCCGCACAAATTCGTTTAGTTCCAGTACACCCGCTTCGATTCGTTCCTCCAGGCAGGTGCATTCACACAGACGGCACGGATGCTTGCGGACATAGTTCTGGCAGTATTCGCACGCCACATCTTTGGGCGTGTAATGGAATGGGCTGCGGTATATCCCACCGCCTCTGGGTTTTTGACCGGGCTGAGACATCATCAACTGCTCCATCGCCTGCAGCGGCGTGTCTCGCATGAAATAGCGCGGCATAAGTGAACTCCTCTCTAAAACGAAAAAGGCCGGAATCTTATTGCTAAGACTCCGGCCCATACCGTTTGATATTACATTGTCTGTTCCTGCGTCGGTTCCGCATCCTGCTGCTGGATACGCTCCATGATGTCGGGCAGGCACTCCTCGATCTGCTTTCGCACCTCCTGAATCGTCTTTTCCTGATCGTATGATAGTTCAAAGTTGCCCTGCAGGGTGTTCGTACAGCAGCGGTAGATCTCAATGAGCTGTGCCTTCTGGAAGACCTGTTGTTCTGGGATCAGTCCGGAACGAGTGGCGAAGTCCTGCTTCGCCGCGTCATAGTTGCCGGATGAATATAGTCCGGTGTAGTAATGACCATGACATACGCCTTTGTGGTCGAAATTCCAGTCCCAGGTAACGAACTGGACACCATATTTGCTCTGGATACCGGCCAGCACGATGTCATTGAAATCTGCCAGTACCTTGTAGCCGTCCTCCAAACCATCGGCTTTCAAAGAGGGCGCCGTCTCCATCTGCCGCATATATTCCGCTGTGGTCTTGACGATCTCATACACCTTGTCCTTGGCATCAATCCGTTCCGGCTCGTCGATATCCTCATTGCGGTAGGCAATGCCGCCGGTCTCGGTCACCTCACACAACGGCGCACCGTCAAGCAGGACACGCAGCCCGCCAGTCTGAGTTCTGTCAGTGTGAAATCCTTCTCGGGCAAGAACGATTGCTGCCTCTCTGAGGTAACGGTTCTTTTCTTCTACGCTGATACTCATATAACTCCTCCCGTGTGTAAAAAAATAAGGCCGGAACAATCATGTTCCGACCTACAAATACAGGCACTGCGACCAGCGCCTGAACTGCTCCCTGTCAAGTAGACAAAGCGAGAAATAAAAACTATGCAGAGGATTCTATATCATGTAGGATTCTCTGCGTTATTATTTTGCTGAAGCCGCGATGAATTCCGCCGGTGTCATACAGCCAAGCTTTTTCTGGTACCTGTCGTTGTTATAAAAGTCAATATATGCGCAGATCGCCTTCCGCAGAGTTTCGTAATCCTCGAAATGATAGAGGTAATACATTTCTGTTTTCAGGATGCCCCAGAATCCCTCCATTGGGGCGTTGTCAAGGCAGCGCCCCACGCGGGACATGCTCTGGCATACCCCAGCGCGTTTCATTTCTTTTCGGAAGGAACGACTGGTATATTGGACGCCCCGATCGCTGTGCAGCAGTGGTTTTGCGTCTGGATATTTCTGAAACGCCTGCTCGAAGGTGTCCAGCACAAGAGACGTATTATTGCGGCGGCTTAGGGAGAACGCAACGATATTCCTTCCGTACAGATCCAGCACAGCACTCAAGTACGCCTTGCTGCCAGAGCCATATTTGAATTCTGTTATGTCAGTCACCCACTTCTCATTCTGCCGGTCAGACGAAAACTCCCGGTTCAGGACATTTTCCGCAGTGTATTCTGACGGAGTTTTCTTCTTATACCGCCGCTTTTTCTTCCTGCATACAGACCGCAGGCCAAGCACACGCATAAGACGGTAGATTCGTTTCAAGTTGTACTTTAACCCATACCGGCGCTCCAAAATAATTTTCATCTGCCGGTATCCGGGAATGCCGCGCTGGGCTTGATAAATTTCGATAATAAGCCCGGCCAGCTTCTCGTCTTCCCTTTGCTTTTGGCTCACGGTGCGGTTGAGCCATTTGTAATACCCGGCCCTGCTGACGCCTGCCGCAGCGCAGAGCTTATAAATAGGCCATCTGCGTTCCTCATGCAATTCTTTGACGGTCTGATACACAGTGGTCTGCCGCACGCCGCTGAGGTCCGGCGAACTGCGGCCTTGGCGTCGGTACTGCTGAAGCTTCTGATGCAGCACAGCCTCCATTTCCAGCTCAAGATTGACCGTTTTGAGTTGCTTATTCTCAGCAATCCAATTGGAAAGTTCGCTGGAGTACTTTCTCTCATGTCTCAGGCCGTTGACGCCTGCCGCATGATATTTCCGCACCCAGCCGTAGACCTGCTGGTATGTAAACCCAAAGCGCTCTGCTGTCAGGGCGTAGTCCCTGTCATGGGCGATGCAGAATTCCACCGCCGCCTGTTTCTCTTCTCCGCTGATTTTGGCCATACACATACCCTTCCTGGCTCCGCCCGCGGGACGGAACTCTTTTTGGCCATTATACAACGAAACCCACTTCTCAAGCTGTGTTCTCGACCGAATCTGATATTTTTTACAGATATCCTCTTCACTCATCCGCCCGGACAAATAGACTTCTACCGCTTCGCGCTTGATCTCCTTGGAGTAGTGATGATTTCCGGCCCGATGGCATAGGCCTTCCGTGCCAAACATTTCATAATTTAACAGCCATTTTTGTAGTGTGCTCCGGCTCACGCCAAATCTCGCTGCGGACTGATTGAGACTTTCCATTCCGATGAGACTGTGTTTTACCGCAATGATTTTTATTTCCGAACTCACATAATTCATTACTGACATAAAAATACTCCCCATCTAAAGTAGTTGCAGATTTTTACTCTCTGCTTGTCTACTCTATGGGGAGCATATCAGCCCTTTTTGAAATGAAAAAGGGCGCCGCTCCATTGGCCTGGCAAGGCCAACAAAACGACGCCCAAATCTTTGTGATTCTTTTCTGAGAAAAATACCGCTGCCAGCCGGAAAAATCGCCGCTCAAAAAGGGCACCGGCTGAATGCATCTGCACGAAAAGGGAAAACGCCCGGTTCGAATCGGGGCAGACGCTCTGAAACAGCGATTTGCATCTATGGTTTGAAAGAAGAAATCCGGGCCAGAAAAAGCCCGGAAACGGTTGATGCGCCTGGCTTTTCGCCAGACGCATCTATACCGTTTAGTTAATATGGTCCGAGTGCCGAGATTCGAACTCGGGGCCTCTTGAACCCCATTCAAGCGCGATACCAAACTTCGCCACACCCGGATTTTGTTCCGCTCTCCTGAGCGCTTCAATATAATACTACAGGAATCCGGGATTGTCAAGCATGATTTTTATTTTTTTCGCGTTTTTTGCAAACTTTTTTGAAACGGCTGATTTCGGGCCGAAATCAGCGGAAAATGTGCCCATCCTCGTCGTACACCTCAACGCGGGTGGCATAGGAAAAATCCGGCTTACATTCCGGGGCATAGCGCGCAATTGCCTGGAGCAGCAGTTGGGGATTGAGCGCGGGATTCTGCGCCGCAATAACCCCCTGAAGCTCCAGCTCCTGATCAGAAATCCGACTGACCCCCATGGTGGAAATCATGGGCTTGATGTCCACCTCAGTGATACCCTTTTTCGAGCGCTTTTCCACCGGGAGTTCTTTTCGCTGAAACAGAGCGTTCAGGCGCTCCCGTACCTCGTCCCCCGCCCCGTTGTCATATTCCAGCCGCACGTTGCACTGGAGATACCGAAGTTCTTTGATTTTCCGGTCACTGTCATACGCTGACAGGACCCGAATTCCGGCAGGAAAATAGGGATTCAGCAGCTCCGGCAGGGATTCCAGAGCAACCTGTTCCTCTTCCAGGGTAAAATCAAGGATTTCGCAGCGGCTGGACATGCCAACGCTCAGCGGCAGCGCCACCGAAACATAGGCGTGGGGGCTCATGCCCTGGGTGAACTTAATATGCAGCCCCGCCCGCAAAAATACCCGCGGGAACATGGCCATGGTATCCAGGTGGGAGATGTAGATGGCCTTTCCGGTCTTTTCAAACAGCAGTCTATTCATCGCACATCCCTCCTGTATACAGTCGATTGGCCCCGCAGCCGGTACATTGTTTGCGGCAATCCGGGGTAATCTCCGAGCGATAGGCCGCCTGCCGTTCCTTCCAGAAGAACTTCTTTGGAATGCCGATGGAAATCGTCTCCCAGGGGAAGATTTCATCCTCGCCCCACTCCCGCTGGGCATACCATTTAGGGTCAACGCCGCAGTCTTCAAAGGCCTGGAGCCATTTTTCCATGGAGAAATAGTCAGTCCAGCCGTCCATTTTACAGCCCAACTTATGGGCCCGAAGCAGCACCTTGCAGAGCTTCCGATCCCCGCGACATAGGGCCGCCTCCAGCATACTCAGGTCCGAGGGATGATAGTTATACTGGAAATTTCGCCCCTTGAGATGGGATTTCAGCAGCGCACAGCGCCGGAGATATTCCTCCGGGGTAATCTGCGCTTCCCACTGGAACGGCGTCCCGTTTTTCGGCACAAAGAACGAGGTAGAAATAGTGATGGTCACAGGCCGCTTGGGATTGGGGGTATTCTCCCGCCATGCATGCAGCACCTTATAGGCTAAATCCGCAATGCCCAAGACATCCTCATCTGTCTCGGTGGGCAGTCCCAGCATAAAATAGAGCTTTACCTTGCTCCAGCCTCCGGCAAAGGCCGTAGAACAGGAGCGAAGGATATCCTCTTCGGTAACGTTTTTATTGATGGCGTCCCGCAGGCGCTGCGTTCCCGCTTCCGGTGCAAAGGTCAGGCCGCTTTTCCGGACCTTCTGTACCTTCTGCATCAACTCCACCGAGAAATTGTCCGCCCGCAGAGACGGCAGGCTCAGATTGATGCCCCTTGGGATGCAGTAATCCAGCATTTTATCCGCAAATTCCCCCAGCTTTTTATAATCCGAGGTGGACAGGCTGGACAGCGTCATTTCGTCATAGCCGGAATTCTCCAGGCCCTTCACCGCCAGCTCATAGAGCCGCTCAGGGCTTTTGGGCCGGACAGGACGATAGCAGAATCCCGCCTGGCAGAACCGGCAGCCGCGAATGCAGCCCCGGAACAGCTCCAGCACCGTCCGGTCATGGACAATCTGGGTGGAGGGTACAATCGTCTCCGTGGGGTAAAAGGCCGCATCCATGTCCTGTACAATCCGCTTGGTTACGGTTTTCGGCGCACCCTCCAGCGGGATGATCTCCCGGATGGTGCCGTCGTCATTGTAGGTGTGCTGATACAGCGACGGCACATAGATTCCCGGAATCTTTGCCGCCTCCAGCAGAAATTCATGGCGCGTGAGGCCCCGGCGCTTGGCGCTGCGATAACATTCCAGTAGCTCCACATCCACGTCTTCCCCTTCGCCCTCAATGCAAATATCGAGGAAATCCGCCATGGGCTCGGGATTATAGACGCTGGTACCGCCTGCAATCACCAAATGCTTGAGGCTATCCCCACGGTCACAGGATTTCAGCGGAATGTTACCCAGCTCCAGCATATTGAGCACATTGGAATAGGCCATCTCATAGCCTAGGGAGAATGCAATCACGTCGAAGGCATCCAATGGATCATGACTTTCCAGGGCCCACAGAGGCAGGTGGTGCTTCCGCATTTCCTCCTCCATGTCGCCCCAGGGGGCAAAAGCGCGCTCGCACCATACCCCCTCCATATTGTTCATGACGCCATAGAGAATCCGCATGCCCACGTTGGACATGCCAATCTCATAGGTATCCGGAAAGCAAAATGCCACCCGGATCTCCACCTGGGACTTGTCCTTAATGATCTCGTTATACTCGCCGCCGGTATAACGGGCCGGTTTTTGCACCCGAGGCAGAATTCGGTTGATTAAATCGGTCATGCTGTCTCCCTCTTATTTGTAGCGGAATTCCGCAACCACCTGACCGCCGGAATTCCAAACGCGGCCATCGCCGGAAGCCAGCAGCTCGCCGTAAAAGTCCTCAGCAACCTCAATGGCAGCATCGTCCGCAGGGGTTTTCCCGGTCATCGTCTCGTGGTCAAATACAAAAATCCGCATCCGCTCCATCATCTTTTTCACCGGATATCCGCACTTCGGGCAGGCCTCCGCCTGATCGGATACCTGGTTCTGGCATTCAGGGCAAGTCAGCAGCATAATATTACCTCCATAATCGCGCAATCGGCGCTTAATTTCATTTGAACGGAATTATTATAGTACCCAAAGTCCCCAAGGTCAAGTAACGGAAATCCCCCGCTACAGCCAGGCCGCAGCGGGGGTTCCATTTCAATCTTATTTCAGGCACTCAGCCACCCAGGCAATGAAATTCTCTTCGCCGGAGCCGGTGCGCTCTGCCATGGTGTGGCCCTGACCCCAAACGGTCTGGAACTCCACATCATCGACTGCACTGTTCTGCCGTAAAGCCAGCGCCAGGTTCATCTCCACGGTCAGCGCCGTGTCCCCCTGGGTAATGCCCGTGTGAATCCGCCAATGGGACGCCACATGCGACGTACCGCAGCCTGCATAGTAATCAGACAGGAAGTACATGGGATTATACATATCCTGACGGGTCAGGGAATCGCTGCCCCAATCGTCCACAGAATCCTTATATTCCTGATAATCCGTCACATATTGGGGATCAAAGTCGGCATACTGGCTGTATTGCTCCTGATTTTCCTCCAGGATTGCTGCCATGGCCGCATCAAAATGCAGCGCGTCGTTCTGGCTGTCACCGAACACATAGTTCTCCGCCTGACTGCGGGAAAGATCATCGAATGCGCCAACGCTCTTGCTGGCGGTCTTCTGCTGCCGGGCAAAGGCGGCAATACTGGTGACATGGGCCTTTCCGGCTTCGGCGTCGTACTCCACCCAATTCTCGGCTTCATTCAGAGAGTTGATGTAATCCTCAGGCGTTTCATAGGTGACGCTTTCCGTCTCGGTGTCGCCAGACATCCAGGGCATAGGGCCGCCGTCGTCAGGAGGACTGCCTGCACCACCGTCCGGCGGAGGACCAAAGCCGCCGTCTGCCATCAGCGAATTGCTGGGGGTATAGGGGAACGCCGTATCCTCCAGGAAATTGTTGAGGGAGGTTTCAATCTGCCCCAACACATAGTCATAATAGCTGCCGGACGCATAGATTCCATCCTCGGACGGCTCCAATGTCAGGTCATTTCCGTTTTCGTCCTTGAGGCCCAACTTGCCCACATATTCCCCATAGCAGGCGGCCAGGTCCTGGGACAGCGCCTTGGTCCAGGTTCCATCTGCCCGGGAATCCGTGTCCATATACTGGCCCATGTTCCACTCATAGGCCTCGTCTGCATAGTCCAGGGACGTAATGGGGCACCAGCACATAGCGCCGCAAATGGCGTCACTGATGTAATTGCCGTCCTCGTCATACATTGCAGCGCCAATGGAGGCCAGATAGTCAAAATACAATGCGCTGTCGCCGCTTGCTCCCAGCACCGCGCTTTGCGCACCGCCGCCGCTGTGCCCAAAGGCGAAAATCCGCTCCGGATCGCCGGGAATACTGTCGTGATTCAGGCGGAGATACCGCACTGCTGCCTTGAGGTCCGTTACACCCCAGGGCGCACCACCGGCATAGGCCAGCGTGCCATCGTCGTTGTAGCCATTACTTCTGCCCCGGCAGCCGGAATACACATAGACATAGCCTGCATCCAGATACGCCGAAACAGAGCTATAGCTGTAAGCGGTTGCCGCCGCTTGGGCCGAATAACCAGCCGTGTTGACCGGCATCATCATCGGCGCAGTTTCAGCCGTAAAGCCGTTTACGGTTCCCTCGGCATTCACGGTGCAGGTATAAGTGCCGTCGCCGTTGTCGGTACCGGTCAGATACGCCCCAGGTACAATTACAGCCAGGGTTTCATAGTCCAGCGCCGCAGGCTCAGTGCAATATTCCACGCCAATCTGATAATACACGTCGTTCTCCGCGTCATAGCTCCAATTGGCAGCATCGAATGCCAGCCCGGAAAAATCTACGTCATAGTCCTTTACCAGGGCATTGTAGTCCACCTCAGGCACTGCCTCTGTAGATTCCTCACTGACTATGGGCGAAGCCGGTTCCGCTGGCTCTGCAACGGACTGAACCGCAGGGGTCGGTGCCGCTGTCTCTGTCGGTGCAGCAGTCGGCGTGCTTTCCGCTGCCGTATCACCGCAGCCGCTGACCGAAAGCACCATAGCCGCACTCAGCAGCAGCGCCGCCGTTTTTCTGAATTTCATGGAATTACCTCCTTCTGAATCGGTCATATAACAGGATTATACCAGACTACCCAGGGTTGCAACAATTCCGTTTTCCGTGCCACTGTTTACGTTTCGGAATGAAACCTATCATTTTTCGCTTCGACCTATCAATTTTGTATCCGAAGGATTGACGGAGCACAAATGTTCTGCTACCATACTATTAGTATTGCAAGGAAGGAGCATATACCAATGGCAAATCTCAACGAAAAAACGAAATTTATCTGCGGAAGAAATCCGCTGGCCCAAAATAACCGCCCGCCCTTTTCCCATCCCGAGCAGCAGGAGGCCGCGCTCTGGCTGACGGGCAGGGCTATCAATGCCCAGCGCTCCGGAAAGGCCCCCTATTCCGGCGGCGTTACCGAGCAGGGCGATCTTCTGTCGTTCCAGCTGGAAAGCGATACCCCTGAGCTGAATGCCGTGGTCGTAGAGGGCGGCACATCCGTGCTGCTGGACCCCAACATCTCGCTCAGTGGATGCGGATGCAGCGATTTTACCTGTAAAGGCGCTGCGGTGCTGGCTGAGTCCGGCGCAAAGGTAGACGTGTGGAACGGCAAGCTCATCACCCACGGCTCCACCCGCGCCGCTACTATCGCCACCACCGATGCTACCCTGAAGGTGTTCGATTCGGAGCTAAAAACCTATGGCGGCCCCCTGCCCGAGGGCTATGTTCCGGTGATCGGCCCCGGCATGATGGAGCCCCCTGCCCCGCTGGGTCTGGGCGGTAACTGCCGCACCCATCTTTCCATGGACAACTCCGAGAGCTATTTCTATCGCTGCAAGATTTATGGCGAAGCCTGGGCGGCCCTGTCCACCGATTCCTCCGGCGGCTATGTCTACCTGGAAGCCAACGATTCCTCCATTGACATGGGCGGAAACGGCTACTGCATCTATTCCGATAACGGCTGCCATGTGGTGCTGAATCGGTGCACCATGTCCTCCGGCAATGTCTTCGGCATTCAGGATGGCAATTCCTCCGTACAGATGCAGAATGTCACCGGCAGTTGCAAGGGCTACGGCTTTCTGATCCACGGCGGCATGCACGACCTTGAGGACATCGGCACCATCCGCATGACCGATACCGATCTTACCTCCAAGGGCCCCATGTTCCGCTGCAAGTCCACCAACGTGGATATTTACCTGAAAAACTGCCGCATTATCTCCGAGGACGGCGTGATTCTGGAAACCATGCTCACCGACGACACGTTCTATTATCAGACTCGCAGCCATGCCGAGGACGATTACGGCGTGCAGCTGTGCATGGAGTCCATGGAGGTGCTGGGCGACTTCCATTGCCAGGACCCCGAGCGGAAAACCTGCCTGAATCTGGTGGATACCAGCATTACCGGTACCATCACCGGCTTCCCCCAGCTTCAGCTCACCGAGGGCAGCACCTTCACCGCCACCCACGACTCCGAGATTACGCTCATCGGCAGCGCAGACGGTCTGGATGCCGCAGCCGGTGTGACCATCAGCGTCCGGGGCGCAGGAGAGAACAAAGCGCTCTCCTCCGGCGGCTGCCTGGTATTCCTTGCATAAATCATCTATATACGCAATAGAGATGAGCAAAACACACATTGAACATCGAGGTCAAAGCGATTCAATAAAGGA
>CAVJLG010000072.1:0-16582 GCA_963650135.1 Barnesiella intestinihominis
CCTCTAAATTTCGGGAAGCATCCATGATGGAATGTTAATTGTTCAATTCAATGAAAGTGTCCAGATAACTGGGTACATATCAGAAGCGGGGAGTTTTTTTATATGGTTTACTTAGCCGATGAGGGAATCCACCAGTGCAACGAATTCGCCCATGGTCTTGGGGGGCTCCTCTACATCGATGGTGATGCCGAACTCATTTTCGCACTCCAGTGCAATCTCAACCACGTCCAGAGAATCCAGGTCGATGTCCTTAAACGTAGTGTCCATGGTGATGGTGACGGACTCGTCCAGGTCGCACTGTGCGCGCAGAATTTCGACAATTCTATCAAAAGTGTTTTCCATAGTTGTATTCCTCCAGTGAATAATTTGGGCCCATGGCCCGGACAGAAAATGCGTAAATATTAGTTACTATTCGTGAACCATTGAAATAAATCGGTTCCATTATATCCGCTGGACACCGTTCCCATGCATACTTTGGCCATGGAAAACCGGAATATACAGCGCAATGGGGCCGAAAGCTTCTGCCGTTTCCCTAACAAGATATAACGGATTGGGCGGTTTGTCAATACTCCGGTCTAAAAGATTGGCGATTCTAATAAAATGGGAGGGGGATAACTCGCGTCGAAGGGGGCAAATTAGAAAATGAAAAAATTTTTACGAAATCCACTTGACAAAAATCAATATATAAGTTACTATGCAAGTAACAGCTAGTTACGCTGTGAAATGAGAGGAAAGGAGCGGAATGACATGCTAAGCATACTTTCACCCATGACGCTGATGTGGCTGGTGGCGCTGATTCTGTTTGGCATTGCAGAGGCGGCCACGGTGGGACTGGTGTCCATCTGGTTTGCAGCCGGTGCTGCGGTGGCAATGATCGTCTCGGCGCTCAACGGCCCTGTTTGGCTCCAGGTGCTGCTGTTTTTGGCAGTGTCCATTGTGCTGCTGGCGTTGCTTCGGCCCTTTGTCAACCTGGTCAGCAATCCCAATAAGCAGCCTACCAATGCAGACCGCCACATTGGGCAGCAGGCGCTGGTAATCGAAGAGATCAACAACCTGGCGGAAACCGGTGCAGTCAAGCTCGATGGCGTTGTGTGGTCAGCTCGGTCAGAACGGGGCGAAATTATCCCGGTTGGGCGGCTGATTGAGGTAAAGCGCATTGCCGGTGTAAAGCTTTATGTAGCAGAGGTTCCCAACCATCAGCCCACAGGTGTATAACCCCGGATTTGTAAATCCGGTACAAACATGAAAAATAGGAGGAAAAGAAATGACGTTAGCCATTACAATCGCTGTGATCGCAATTATTATATTGTTGGTCATCGTTAAGAACATTTACATTGTCCAGCAGTCCCGGGCCTATGTGGTCGAGCGGCTGGGTGCATTCCAGACCGTGTGGGAGGTTGGCCTCCACTTTAAGATCCCCTTCATTGAGCGCGTGGCAAAAAAGGTCAGCCTCAAGGAGCAGGTCATGGACTATCCCCCGCAGCCCGTTATCACCAAGGATAACGTAACCATGCAGATCGATACGGTTATCTACTATCAGATCACCGATCCCAAGCTCTATACCTATGGTGTGGAGCATCCCATGAGCGCCATCGAAACCCTGACCGCAACCACCCTGCGTAACATCATCGGCGACCTGGAGCTGGACCAGACCCTGACCTCCCGTGATACCATCAACAGCCAGATGCGCGCCATCCTGGACGAGGCAACCGATCCCTGGGGCATCAAGGTCAACCGCGTAGAGCTGAAAAACATCCTGCCGCCCACGGATATTCAGAACTCCATGGAGAAGCAGATGAAGGCAGAGCGTGAGCGCCGCCAGAACATTCTCCAGGCTGAGGGCACCAAGCAGTCCGCAATCCTGGTGGCAGAAGGCGAGAAGGAAGCCGCTGTGCTCCGTGCAGATGCAGAGAAGCAGGCAGCCATCCTTCGGGCAGAAGGTGAAGCCCAGGCAATCCTGTCCGTCCAGAAGGCAATGGCAGAGTCCCTGCGGCTGCTGAACGATGCTTGCCCCAACGACCAGGTTATCAAGCTCAAGGCGCTGGAAACCATGGAGAAGGTGGCAGACGGCAAGGCAACCAAGATCATCATCCCCTCCGAAATTCAGGGCCTGGCAGGCCTGGCTGAGGGCGTGGTGGAAACTGTAAAGAAGGTATAACATGGCAGAAAAACGATTTGAAAAGGTCTACTCCCAGGGAGCCCTGGAAAACATCGAAATCCTGGTGGATAAGCAGACCGGCGTAAACTATCTCTTTGTTGCCAGCGGCTATGCAGGCGGCTTGACCCCGCTGCTGGATCGTGACGGGAAGCCAGTCATCTCTCCTGTAGAGCGCTAAACATAAGGCTGGGAATGGAACCAAACCCATTCCCAGCCCCTGTATGCTTGTATCTAAGAGAAATACAGCAGAGCTGCGGTTAAGGCAGTTCTGCTGTTTGTGGTTTCTGATACTCGATTAAATCAGAAATGCCAACGTTCAGGTAGGCGCACAGCTTGCAGACTAGCGCAGCGTCAATGCGCTGAAACTCGTTGCGGCAGTAGCGGTTGAAATTGGAGCGCGGAATATCAAGCGCTTTGCAGATCTGATTTTTAGAGATACCGCGCTCTTGCAATAGGTCCTCAATGTGAAAAACTAAACGCCCGTATTCCAAGCAAATCACCTCATAGATATATTTTTGTGGGCTGGAAACCGAACATTCGATTTCCAGCCATATTTCTATTTTGTTTTAATCCACCAGCCGTCTCTTCCACTTACCGGTGAGGAAGTACACGCCGCCGATCAGGAACGGCATATACCCGGCGAAGGCGTTGCCCAGCCAGAAGCCCATAATGCCCATTCCCGCTGCAAGGCCCATGAGCATGGCGAGGCCGACCCGGCAGATAACGCCGTCCAGCAGTCCGACAATCAGGTTCAGCTTGGCGTTTCCGCTGCCGTTAATCAGCGCAAAGAACGGCGAACGCATGGCGAAGCCCACATAGAGCAGCACGGCCACGGGGATATAGCTCATTGCCATGTCCAGCACCTGGGGATCGTCGTTAAACAGCCCGAAAATGCTCCGGGGGAAGCAGATGGTCAGGAAGGAGAGCAGCGCGGCAAAGGCCAGGTCGATTACCATGGATACGCCGATAATCTTGGGCACCCGATGGTACTTTTCTGCGCCGAGATTCTGCCCCACCATGGAGCTGCCGGCAGTGGAGAGGGCGTTGGTTACCACGGCAGTGATGGAGCCCAGCTTGTTGCCCACGCCGGTTACAGCGGAAGCCACCACGCCATAGCTGTTGATATAGGAGTTCACAAACAGCATGGAAAAGTTGATGGCGGCAGACTGGAGAATCATGGGCAGACCCAGCTTAATGAGCTTCGGCAGCACCTCGGGATCGGGCCGGAAGCTGGCGGGGCGGAAGTCAAAGCCAAAGGCCTCCTTGTGGCGATACAGATAAAACAGCGCCCAGAGGAAGCTCACCCCCTGACCGATGACTGTGGCCAGGGCTGCGCCAAAGGGGCCCATGCCCAGCAGTGCCACAAACACCAGGTCCAGCACCAGGTTGACCACGGTGGCGACAGCGATGAAAATAAAGGGATGCTTAGAGTCGCCCATGCCCCGGAGAATGGCGCTGACCAGGTTATAGCCATAGATGAACACCAGGCCCAATACACAGGTCATGCCGTATTGCCGGGCATAATCAAAGCATTCCGCCGGGGTGTTCATGGCGGTCAGAAATGCGTCCAGACCGAAATAACATACGATGGTCAGGACAATGGCACAAATGAATGTGACGGTAAACATGGTGCCAATGGTGCCACGGATGCGGTCCCGGTTGCCTGCACCGATGTATTGAGACAGGATGACCTGACCGGCGTTGGAAAAGCCCATCACCAAAAAGGTCAGGAAATGGAGCACATCGCCGCCGATGGATACCGCAGAAAGCCCCTCACGGCCCACAAAGCGCCCGATGACGATCATATCCACCATGTTATAGACCGTCTGAAGCAGGTTGGAGCAGAGCAAGGGGAATGCAAAGATCAGAAGAAGCCGGGTAACGCTGCCCTGGGTAAGATCCCGAACCAGCGAGTCGGAAGATTTACTTGCCATATCTTTCGCCTCCTAAATATTCGGAAATATTTTAGCATAGTTTCGGGGAAAGTGCAAGAAAAAGCCGCGCCCAGGAATTTGGACGCGGCAAAAATATGGGGTCAGGTCTTTTTCACGAATTTTTCTTTGCAGCTGGGGCAGGTGATGCGGATGGTGCCTTTGCCTCTGGGAACCTTCACCTGGGTTTTACAGCTGGGACACTTAAAATAGCAATAGGTCTTCCGGCCCTTGATTCGGGCGAAAAACTGGGTAAACCGCTGATTCTCCTGATACCGCTTGGACACATTCCGGGAGAAGATGCGGTAGAATGTGAGAAACAGGGGAATGTAGGCCAGTGCCTGGAGAATGGGCAGCTTGGTCAAGGAACCGATGAAGTTAAGCACAACGCTGAAAATCAGCAAAAACAGGCCCAATTGATCGACGCCGCTTCGTCCGGACATCAAACGGGCCATGGAGGCGCGAAAACGCTGAAACATGATGAAAACCACCTTTACTGTAATCGCTTCTTATTGTACGTCATCTCGGTGCGGACTGCAATGGTACGGCGGAATTGTTTACTGAATGTTTACGAATGCAAAAGTTGACTGAGTTCAACACAAATGGATGAAGTAACCAATTCAATCCAACTATGATTGTGCAAGATTGTGAATGAAACGTAAATAATGCATGGAAATCCAAGGGGAGAATTGACTATTATGCCGAAAGTTCGTATAATAAACCTATCGCGCTGTGAAGTCCCGGCGCGGGAAAACTATGTGGAAGGTGAACCAAACATGAAAGATCGTGAGTTTTACGCAAAGCTGGTATTCGGCGCACGCTGGAAAAAGGTAGAGAAGTTCCTGGCCTCTGGTGAGCTGGAGGAGAAGACCACCATTATGGAGGCCTTCGGCGCCGCAGCAAAGAGCAACGACGAGTGCTACAACCATCTGGTAGAGGCCGTGCAGAAGGCAACCGAGCAGCCTGTTCTGCTTGCAGGCATTCGTGCACTGGGCCATTGCGGCAGAAGCGCAGCAGTCTCTCAGCTCAACTACATCATTGAGCACAACCAGGATGAGACGGTTGTGGCCGCAGCACGGGAGGCAATTCACGCTACCCGTCAATAATTGTAGCTTTTGGGCACAAAATTGAGCTAGACGTGCTTTTTAGTTGTTAAAAATACCGAAAAATGTGCAGAAACTCACTTGACGAAGCGGGTGTGCTGTATTAAAATGAATGCGTTGGAATGTTACGATTCCAACGCATTATTTCTTGCAGCATCACTGCAAAATTTGGAAGGAATGAGGCATCATGAAAAAGATTGTTGCAATGCTACTGGCCCTCTGTATGATGGTCACTGCATTCGCCGGATGCGGCACCTCCTCTGCTTCGACCAGCGAGGGTTCTGCCGCCACCGCCGACTTTAAGTGGAATGGCCAGAAGGAAGTTTGGTCCATTCTGCCCACCACCGGCGCTGAGGGCCTGGTTATGATTAACGACGCCATGGGCGCTGTTATGGAAGCACAGGGCTTTAAGTACGTTAAGAAGGACGCTGAGGGCAACCCCGGCAACCAGGTTCAGTTCGTTGAGCAGGCAATTGCTGCCGGCAACGTTGGCTGCCTGATGATTGCAGCCATGTCCGTTGAGATGCTCAAGGATATCGTGCAGCAGGCCATTGATGCAGGTATCGCAGTGGTTTACCTGGGCGCACAGCCTACCGACTACACCATCGCCGGCTGCGTCTACACCGCATACGAGATCACCGGTATGTATGCCGTTCAGGCTGCGGAATACTGGGCAGAGCATTCCGGCCAGAACGTTCCCAAGAACGCTGACGGCAAGTATGAGGTTGCCATCGATACTTACTATGATATCGCCGACGGCGTATATCGCTCCAACGCCATTAAGGGCACCGTTGAAAAGTCCAATATCCTGGCGCAGGTTTCCGAGTCCACCGCTTATGGTCAGGATGGCTCCCTGAACGTTGCATTCAACAACGCACAGGCCGTGCTCAGCGCGCATCCCGACTGCCATATCTTCGTGGCTTACGAGCCCGAGCAGGCAATGGGTATTGCCAATGCCATCAAGGATTACTGCGATCAGAACGGCGGCGACCTGGCTGATTACTTTGTTGCTCCCTGCTATGCAGAGGACGATGCATTCAAGGGCCTGTATGAAGATGCTGAGGCAGATCCTTCTTCCACTGCGATCAAGGGCTATGCCACTTACGGCGACCCCGCAATCCCCTATGGCGACGATGCCAAGAAGGCGATCGGCGCTGGCTATGACGCACTGGAGACTTACGCCAAGACCATTAACCCCGATGTAATCATTCCGCCTATGCGCACCGGTGCAAAGCTGGCAGAAGAGCTGCTGGGAGTTTGCGGCATCGACGGCTTTACCTGGACTTACGGCGAGACTTACTATGATACCATCACCGCTGTGACCGTTGACGGCTTCTCCGCAACCTGGTCCATGGGCGATGAGAACCCCGCTGCCGAGTACAAGAAGTAAATATCCGAAACGATCAGGGGCGGCACTGGATTGCTCGGTGCCGCCCCGAATCATAAAAAGGCAGAATGCACGCCGGTGAACGACCGGTGATAGGAGGCGCTACACTTGCAAGAAAAACAACCTGTCCTGTCTTTGAAGGATATCAGAAAGGTCTATCCGGGCGTTGTGGCTCTGGACAATGTGTCCATTGACTTTTACCCCGGCGAGGTCCATGCCCTAATCGGCGAAAATGGCGCAGGAAAGTCCACTTTTATTAAGACGATTACCGGCGCACATGCTCCCGACGGCGGCACCATTACCGTAGACGGCGAAACCTATTCGGTGATGACCCCGGCGCTGGCAAGAAAACACGGCATTGAATGTATTTATCAGGAGTTTAACCTGATTGACGTATTGTCCGCAGCGGAGAACATCTGCTACGGCGAAAAACTGGGCAAGCTGGTGAACCAGAAGAAGATGCGCCAGATTGCACAGAAAATCTTTGATGATTTCGGCGTTGACATCAACCCGGACACCTTAGTGCGGGATTTGACCCCGGGCCATATGCAGATCGTGGAGATTGCAAAGGCAGTGTCCAAGGAGGTCAGAGTGCTGATCCTGGACGAGCCCACGGCGCCCCTGTCTGTGGCGGAGGTTGAGATTCTGTTCCGGATTGTTCGGAAGCTCCGGGACCAGGGCGTGGCGATTATCTTCATCTCCCACCGTCTGGACGAGGTGTTTGAGCTCACCGATCGGGTTTCGATCCTGCGGGACGGCGAATACATCACCACCCTGAACACCAAGGAGACGAACCGGGCCGAGCTGATCCGCTATATGGTTGGCCGCGAGATGACCGCAACCTTCCCGCCCAGAAACGCAAAGATCGGCGATGTGGCGCTGGAGCTCCGGAATCTGACGGGCAACGGCGTGAAAAACATCTCCTTCCAGGCCCGTCGAGGCGAGATTTTGGGTATCTCCGGACTGGTGGGCGCAGGACGAACCGAAATTATGAAGGTTGTGTTCGGCGCAGAAAAGGTCCAGTGGGGCGAAATTTACGTCAACGGGAAGAAGGCCGAGATTCATTCTCCCAAGGATGCCATGCACAAATACGGCATCTGCCTGATTCCGGAGGACCGGAAGCGGGAGGGCTGCTTCCTGGGCGAGACGATTTCCTGGAACCTGGTTTACAACGTGCTGGGGAAGATTTCCCACGCCGGTGTGGTAGACCGGAAAAAGGAAGCGGAAATCGCAGATTACTATGGAAAGGCCATGCGTATTAAGGCACCCAACCTGGACGCAACCAAGGTGGGCACCCTGTCCGGCGGCAACCAGCAGAAGGTTGTGGTGGGCAAGGCGCTGGCAACCCAGTCTGATATTGTCATTTTTGACGAGCCTACCCGCGGCATCGATGTGGGCGCAAAGTACGAAATCTATGAGCTCATGAACGGGCTTTGCGAAGAGGGCAAGTGCGTTGTGATGGTAACCTCCGATATGGAGGAGCTACTGGGAATGTCGGACCGGATTGTGGTATTCGGCGAAAAATGTCTGGCTGGAGAGCTTACAAAGGAGGAATTCTCCCAGGAGCGTATCCTGGATATGGCCTCCACCTCTGACAGAGAAAATGAAACAATGGGGGCATAACAGATGAAAAAGAGTTTTTCTTCGTACTTGAAGGATTATCTGATGCTGCTGGTATTGGTGGTGCTCATTGCGCTGTTCAGCGTGCTGGGACCCGTGGTGGCAGGCCGTTCCTTCTTTAACTTTCCCAATTTGCTGACCATGCTGAACCAGAATGCATATCTGGTCATCCTGGGCGTTGGCATTACGTTTATCATGCTGGGCGGCGGCATGGACTTGTCCACCGGTTTCCTGATTTCTACCGTTGGTATGGTCATGGCGCTGCTGGAGGGCTCCACCAACGTGGCGGTGGCGCTGATTTGCGGCATTCTGCTGGCAGTATTGCTGTCGGCCTTTAACGGCGTGATGTATTCCTGGCTGAAGGTGTTCCCCTTCATCATCACCCTGGGCACGCAGTACATCCTGAACGGTGTGACCTATCTGCTCACCGGCGGCATCAGCAAGACTGCCTATGTGTCCACTGCACTCAAGAACATTGGCGGCCTGAACATTCGGCTGGGCTCCGGTGCGCTGAAGACCGGTGTTCTGGTGATGATTGTCGCGGTGCTCGTGGGCTCGTTTATTTTGAACAAGACCTATTTTGGCCGGAATGTCTATGCGCTGGGCTCGAACCCCGATGCGGTGGCCCTGTCCGGCGTGTCCGTTGCAAAGATGCGGATCGCAATCTTTGCGCTGGCAGGCGTGTTCTTCGGTGTTGGCCAAGTGGTCAACATTGGCACCACCGGCGGCGCTGTGAACCAGGGCCTGGGCATCGGTGCTGAATTTACGGTTATGGCCGGTGCAATGCTGGGCGGCATCAAAATGGGCGGCGGCGGCGGTAAGATGAGCAACATGGTCATCGGCGTTCTCATCATCGGCGTGCTGGATTACGGCATGAGCTTCCTGAACATCAATCAGTATTGGAAGTATGTGGTGCTGGGTATCGCGCTGCTGACGGCTGTTACCATCGACACCCTCCAGACCCGTGCTGCGGAGAATGCGGCAAAGAAGGTAACCGCACAGGCTCCCGCTGAGAGCCAGAACGGTACCGCTGCAAAATAAGCAAGCTGAATCGGCGGGCGTGCTGCATGTAAGGTGCGGCACGCCCGTTTGTTATAACCGAAAGGCATAATTCCGGTTGCATGGCGGCAGCAGCTGTGGTATGCTGATGGTAACGCAGGAAAGGGGAACGGACGATGGAATTAACACAGCTTCGGTATTTTGCCGCGGTGGCGCGATTGGGGAATATATCCCGGGCGGCGCAGGAGCTCTATGTGACCCAGCCCAATCTCAGTAAGAGCATTGCACGGCTGGAGGAAGAACTGGGCGTTCCGCTGTTTGACCATCGAAAGGGCAAGATCGTCCTCAATGACTATGGACGCTGCTTTTTATCCAGCGTCAATCTCAGCTTGGGCGAGTTGGAAAACGGCATTCGCGGCATTCAGCGGATGTACGATTCCTCACAGAATATTCTGACGCTGGGCTGCTCCATTGATGACCTGCTCCCCGATGTACTCCGGGATTTTACCCCCAAGCATCCGGAAATCGGCATTCGTCAGTTCAGCGGCAGTCCAACTGAGCTATCCGAGCGCCTGGGGCTCCATGAGCTGGATCTGATGCTGACGGCGCGGCCCGTGGGAGGCGACGGCTATGTATTTGAGGCACTGGGGCGCTGCGATTTTGTGATTCTCTGCGGACAGGGCCATTGGCTCACCCGGCGGACAAAAGTATCCGTGCAGGAATTGGCTGAGGAAAAGATCATCTGTGACCGGTCCCGGATGGATGTAGAAACGTTGACGGCGCTGTGCCAGTCCTGCGGATTTTCTCCGAACATTGCCTTTGAGGTGGACAACAGCGACCTGATTTTCAGCCTGCTGTCCAATCGGCAGGGGGTGGCGTTTATGCCCATGGCTCAAATGCGGAAGATCAATCGGGAATATCCGGACAGCGGCATCCACATGGTGCTGCTGGAGGACCCTGTGGAGCCTGCGTCTCTGGGCTTGGTATATCGGAAGGACTATCAGTGGTCCCATGCAGCCAGAATTTTTGCGGAATTTCTGCGGCAGTGGCTGGGTGCAGAGGAGCGGGATATCCGAGCACTGAAAGATATAACTTTGGGAGTATAACTTTCTCCAGAAAAGCTATTTCCGTTTTGCCTGGGAACCTCGTATAATAAAGCCGGAGCCAAGTGCGGTTCCGGCTTTAAGTTATGAAAGAAAAGGAGCGTTTCATATGCCAAAGGATATTCAGGGAAAAGTTGTTATGATTACCGGTGGCGCAACCGGTATGGGAAAAGCCACCGCCAAGGAGTTTGGCGCACTGGGCGCAAAGGTCGTTGTTACCACGGGACATAGCGTGGAAAAGGGCGAGGCTGTGGCCCAGGAGATTCGGGACGCTGGCGGAGATGCCATTTTCCTGCCCTGCGATATCTCCAATGAGGAGAGCGTGAAAAACTGCGTGGAAGAGATCGTACGGCGGTATGGCCGGCTGGACTGCGCCTTTAATAATGCGGGCGTGGGCCCCGACGGCGTGCGGATTCCCTATGGCCCGCTGACCCAGTGGAGCACCGAGAACTGGGACCAGGTGATGGACACCAACCTCCGGGGCCTGTTCTTCTGCCTCAAGTATGAGCTGATTCAGATGCAGCAGCAGGGCAAGGGAGCAATTGTCAACACGGCCTCCATCGGCGGCTTGAAAATGGCGCCGGGCTTTGGCGCATATGGCCCCAGCAAGGCGGGCGTGATTGCTCTGACCCGGACGGCAGCCATGGAAAATGCCAAGAACGGCATTCGGGTCAACGTGGTTTGCCCGGGCCCCACCACCGGCACCCAGCTCATGGCCAATACCATGGCCGCAGATCCCAATGAGGAGGAGAACCTCAAGGCGCATGTGATTCCCATGGGCAAGCTGGGCACGGCGGAGGATGTTGCCCATGCCGTGGTGTGGCTGTGCTCGGACTATGCAGGGCATACCACCGGACAGGCCCTTTCCGTTGACGGCGGAATGCACATGGCGTAAGGAGGCATTCAAATGATTCACAATGATCGATATCCGCATGTGTTCCAGCCCCTGACCGTTCGGGGGCTGACCCTGAAAAACCGCCTGGAATATGCCCCCACGGTGGTGCTCAAATGTTCCCCGGAGGGCGAAGTGACTCAGGAAATGCTGGACTATGTGGCGTGGCAGGCAAAAACCGGCGTGGGCTATTTGACCATCGGCAATACCCCGGTGGTGCATACGGACTCCTCTGCCTGGGTCTGTGAGCTGAATGTTACCCAGGACCGGTGCATCCATGGCCTGGAGATGATGGCGCGCACGGCACGGGAAAACGGTGCGGAGATGAGTGTAGAGCTGGCCCATGCAGGTCGCGGCAGCAATTCAACCCCCGGCAATCCCGCGTTGGCCCCCTCGGATGTGCCCCTGAACGGCGGACCGCTGGGCTATATCAAGCCCATGAACGAAGAAGACATGGCCTTTGTACGGCAGCAGTTTGTGGATTGTGCCGTTCGCTGTCAGAAGGCCGGACTGAAGATCATTATGATCCACTGCGCCCACAATAATCTTCTGGCGCAGTTCCTGTCTCCTGCCTCCAACCATCGGACCGATGCCTATGGCGGCAGTCTGGAGAATCGGATGCGCTTTCCGCTGTCGGTGCTCAAAGCGGTGAGAGAAGCTGTGCCCAATATGGTCATTGAATGTCGCTGCTCGGCCCAGGAGGATACTCCCGACGGACTTCAGCTGGAGGAATCCCTGACGTTTATGGAGCGGGCGCAGGAATATGTGGATATCATCCATGTGTCCCGGGGCAATATTTTCTTTAACTATGGTTCTACTTATACCATTCCCACCTATTTTAAGGGCCGCCAGCTGAATGTGGCCTTTGCGGCGGAAGCGAAGAAGCGCCTCCATGTGCCCGTGGCAGTGGTGGGCAATATCACGTCCCTCCAGGAGGCCGAGGACATCATCGGCTCCGGCAAGGCGGATATTGTGGTGATGGCCAAGTCCTATATGGCGGACGAGAACCTGATTCATAAGTCCATTCGCGGCCATGCCGAGGATGTGCGGCCCTGCACCCGCTGCGATTGGTGCGGCAATGCCAACAATTTCGGTACCTCCATGCGCTGTGCCATCAATCCCATGCTGGGGAAGGACATCGACCTTTCGAAGCTGGTGGAGCCCGGACAGGAAAAGCATGTGATGGTCATTGGCGGCGGTCCCGGCGGCATGATGGCGGCCCAGACGCTGCGGAAAATGGGCCATCGGGTGTCGCTGTATGAGAAGTCCCATCAGCTGGGCGGCCTCCTGAATGATGCAACCGTTGCGCCCTTTAAGGAGTATATGCGCCTGTATCTCCAGTGGGATATTCGGCAGACCATGCAGTGCGGCGCGGAAATCCATCTGGATACCGAGGTAACGCCGGAGCTGGTGGAGCAGGTGAACCCCGATGCGGTGATTGTGGCCTCCGGTTCCACCTATGTCCATCCCAATATCCCGGGCATTGACCTGGATAAGGTGAAAACCGTGTCGGATGTAGAGAATCATCGGGTGCCCGTGGGCGAGCATGTGGTGGTTTGCGGCGGCGGAATTGTGGGCCTGGAGTGTGCCGTCATGCTGGGCATGGAAGGTAAGCAGGTTACGGTCATCGACCAGATTCCCCTGGAGAAATTCGCCGATGGCATGCCGGTGTTCAACCACATTGAGCTGAATTATCAGCTGGAGAAATACGGCGTTACCCTGGTAGGCGGACAGAAAATTACCGCCTTTGGGGAAAACGGCGTAGAAACCATGGATGCATCCGGCGAGAAGCAGACCTTTGCCGGGGATACCTATGTGCTGGCCCTGGGCGTCAAGCCGGATAACCGTCTGGCGCAGCAGCTCCTTTCCACCTATGCCGAGGGCGTTTATGTGGTGGGAGATTGCGTCTCCACCGGACGGGTGCTGGCGGATGCCAATCAGGAGGCATTCCATGCGGCCATTCGCATTCGGTAATTTGCACAAACTTTAACTGCCAAAAACCGCCGTTGTCACCAGTGGACAGCGGCGGTTTTGTACAATTCGTATATAAAATGTCGGGAAAATCATGAAAAACGCTACATTCACATGACGTAACGAGAAATGTGTAACAACCAATCGGATGTAATCAAACATTGAAACTATGTTTTACATTGTAACCAAATTTCCGTATGATAGGGGCGTACATTAAGAAGCGCCCCCAAAAGGCGCCTCTTTTACTGATAAGAGGAGATGTTAAAATGAGTGCAAACGCAAAACGGAATGGAACTCTGATTGGCGGACTGCTCATTATGCTCTGCGTGGGCATTTTGTATATGTGGTCCATTTTTCAGCCCTATGTGGTGGAATGCCATGGCTGGTCTGCGGGCGACGTGGCAATGACCTCGGCGCTGATGATTGCCTGCTTCGTAGTTGGCAATATTCTGGGCGGACTGGTGCAGATGAAGTTTGATCCCCGCGCCATTACCCTGGTAGGCTGCCTGATGTTCTCGGTGGGCATTTATCTCACCTCCTGCATTGGCAACGGCAGTCCTTGGATGCTGTACCTGACCTATTCGGTTTGCTCCGGTCTGGGCTGCGGCTTCGCTTACTGCACGGTGCTCTATGCACTGCAAAAGTGGTTTGCAGATAAGAATGGCCTGATTACCGGTATTACCGTCTTTTTCTTCGGCGCGTCTGTGATGGTGCTGTCTCCTGTAGTCAACAAGATGCTGGAGAGCATGGGCTTGACCGAGACGTTCCGGATCCTCGCCATTGTATTTGGTGTCATTACGGTAATTTGCTCCTTCCTCGTGGTACAGCCGGACCCCGCCTATTACATGGAGAAGGCCAGCAAGGTACTGCGCCCCGACGAGTTCAAGCAGTTTACTCCCACTGAGGTGCTCCGGACTCCCATCTACTACTGCCAAGTGGTGTCCATGATCCTGTCCTCCGGCGCTTATCTGGTGATTATCCCCTTTATTAAGGATATCGCAATGGAGCGCGGCATGTCTTCCCACATCGGCGTCATTGCCGTTATGCTCACCGGCGCAGCCAATGCAGCAGGTCGAATTCTGGCGCCTATGGTGTCCGATAAGCTGGGCCGTACCCGTTCGATTATTGTTTGCTGTGTAATTTCTGCACTGGCCTGCGTTGGAATGATCTTTGCAAATACCGCAGTTACCTATCTGGCGGCAGTGTTCCTGGTGGCATTTGCCTATGGTGGAACCTCCGGCATCAACCCGGTGATCTCCACCGAGCTGTTCGGTGCAAAGAACTCCGGCACAAACTATGGCCTGGTGATGATCTCCATTGCCATTTCCTCCGTGCTGTTTGGCAAGATTTCCGCTTCCGCAGCAGGCAGCAGCTTTACCCCTATCTTTATCCTGTGTGCAGTGGTCTGTGTGGTGCCCGTGATTCTGATGTCCTGGCTCCACTGGTTCTGCGGCAAGGCAGGCAAGAATATCTGATTGCTCATAAAAAATGCTCCACCGTAACGGGTGGGGCATTTTTACATCATAAACTGCGCACCGACCAATTCTCAAGGCCGGTGCGCAAATTTTCTAAATTAAAGATCCGCGGATTCCGGTGCTTCGGGAGCGGGCTCCTGAGCGGGAGCTGCTTCATGGGCCTCGGGAGCAGGCTCCTAGGCGGGGATGGTGGTAATCAGGTCGGGATTCTCGGTGGTCACGTCGTCGGACCCGGCCTGGGACTCCGCTTCGGGTGCTTCGGGGGCCTCAGTGGTCGCGGCGGTATCTTCGGTGGTTTCCTGGGGCTGAACGCCAGCGGTAACGGAATCGATCTTTCCGTCGCCGTCCAGATCCTCCAGTACGACATCGGCAACGCCATCACCGTCAAGGTCCAAGAGAATGGCGTCCTCGGGTTCCGTATTTTTCTTTGCCAGCTTCTTTGCGGCAACCACGGCGGCAGCAGCGGCAGCACCGGCGCCAAGAATGGCCAGCCCGCTGACAAGATGCTTCTTTTTCATGGAAAACGCTCCTTTCCTGCTGTGCGGGAATGCGGCACAGCCGTCAATATCATTTTATCATTATACTACATCATGGAAAGATGTGTGTGAACAATCTGTTAATTTTAATGCCCCTTGAACTGCGATGGGGTTGCGCCCTCATATTTCTTAAATGCACGGTTCATGGAGAGAAAGCTGGTATAACCCACCGCATGGGCGATTTCCTTCATGGTTTTGTCAGAATACATCATGGATTTTGCCGCAGTCAGCCGCACATGCTGAATCGTCTCATAAATGCCCCGACCGGTGTACTGCTTAAATACCCGTGTGGCATAGGAGGGGGTGATGCCGAATACCGAGGAAACCTCTGTCAGGCCCAACGCTTCGTCGGTATAGTGGCCCAGAATATAGGCGGACATTTTATCCACCCACTGGGGCTTGGGTTCCTGGGGTTCGGCATTTTGTGCGCGGCAAATGGCGTCGAAAATCTCATCCAGGGCGCTGGTGAGCTCGGCGAGGGTTTGCGCTTCGGCGATTTTGGGTGCGGGGTCCAGGGCATAGTAGAGCCCCACGCCGATTTTATCCCGCAGTTCATCCAATACGTCGAGAATCTTGCAGCAAATGCCCCCCAGACGGACCCGGAGAATCTTTACCGTGGGCGTTGCCTGGATAAACTCCCGGTCGATCATCTCATGGAGCACATATTTGATGCCTGCAATGTCCATCACCTGGAGCTTGGAAATCAGCTTTTTGTCCAGCTCCATAAGCTCGGAGCGAATCATGGGATGCTCGGTGTTGTTGAGCTGGTCATAGATTAAAATTTGCTGATCGTTGCCGAAAAAGTCGTTGTGCCACAGGGCGTCTTGGGTATGTAGAAACGCCAAGGGCAGCTGACATAGCCCCTGGGCCAGATCGCTCAGGGCCATGGTGACGCTGATATCAAACTCGGTGTCCAGCACCTCCATCACCTGAAGCAGAATGGGGGAGATGGTCTGGCTGAATTCCGCCCAGGGCTGCTTGAGATTGATGATGCAGACCATTTGATAGTCTTTTTCCGCTGCAATGGCAATATTCTTTTCGTTGAGCAGCTCAGTGAGCATATTGGAGAGCACGAAAAAGTGGTGCCGGATTGCCTCTTGCCATTCGGAGGTGGAAAAAACGGTGCTCCAGCGCTCGATGCGTACCGTTAGTATGCAGTATTCCTGACTGCTGGGGTAAAAGACCGCTTCGCTGCATAGCTTTCGGAGCTCGGCTTCATCGGTAATAAACAGCGGACTGGTGAGATGGGACACCAGGTGGTCCAGTAAATAGATGTCCTGTGAATGCTCTTGATTCAAGAACGGTCACCTCTCGTATAATAAGATTCAGCCATGAGCAAAACTGAAGAAACGCAGTAATTACAATGGTTCCCGGTCATGGCTGAAACCGAAAATCACTCAGATGATA
>CAVJLG010000073.1:0-31911 GCA_963650135.1 Barnesiella intestinihominis
TCATATAGCAATACCCCCAATACCGGGTGTCCAGTATTGGGGGTACATATCACTTTTGGTGGCGTTCTTTCTGGTCATTCTGATGATTGGACCATTCTTTCAGAAAACCGAAGAATACTCCTACTACGAAAACCGTAATTTAGCTCAGCGTCCGGAGCTACAGGCAGAAACCTTGCTAAACGGCAGTTGGTTTAGTTCCTTAGAAACCTATTTGAGCGACCATTCTGTGGAACGCGAAAACATTATGGTTCTGGGTACCTGGTTAGACCTTTATGCGTTTCACCGCCCTGTTGTTAACAGCGTTGTCATCGGAGACGATGTACTGCTTTCCTTCGAAAACTATGAAATCGTAGACCGCGACACTGTTCATGCACAGGCAGAGCAGCTTGCAAGCAATCTGACATCCCTAAACGATCTGGTAACCAGCTATGGCGGCACCTATTGCTATGTTGCCGTTCCCTGCCAGTATGCAACCTGTGCAAATCGCTATCCCTGGTATCTCAACAACCGCAGCACCTATACCCAGGTTTCCATTGAAGAACTTACGTCGGTACTTGCCGCACAAAACGTTCCTTTTCTGGACCTTGGACCGATGTATGCCGCGGACGGCTGGCAGCTAAAGGATACCTCCACGGTGGATAACCACTTCAGCATATTCGGTGCATATAAGGCCTATCAAACGATTCTCCCGGAGCTTAATCGGCTTTCCGGAAAAAATGATCTTCCTGTTCTCCAGGAGGATGAACTGATTTTTTCGCCGGTGGACAAATACTATATGGGCTCCCGCACCAGAAAACTGTTTAATCTGGTGAAAAACACAGAAAAACTGTATACCGCAAACCCGGTAACCCCTGTTCCATTTACCCGGTATGACTGGAATATCGAAACTCCAGCACCGGAACAAGTATACTTCTATTTAGACGACGATGGCCCCATTGACTACACCATGTATATGCGCATGGATGTGTCCATCACAAAAATAGAAACAAATCGCTCTGAACTTCCCTCCGTTCTGATTTATGGCGATAGCTTTACCAACGCATTGGAATGCATTTTGTATTTAAGCTGCGACACCATGTACTCCATCGACCTTCGCCACTATACCGACTCAACGCTTTCGGAATTTATCGAGGAAACAAAGCCAGATTATGTGTTCTGTCTGAGAGACTATGAGGCACTGCTCAGTACTGAATGCAACGGCGGAAAATAGCACAATACGAAGGCGGAATCTTCATGAAAGTATTGCTGGTCAACGGCAGTCCTCACAAAAATGGCTGCACCTTCACCGCCCTATCCGAAGTTGCAAAGGCATTGGAGCAGGACGGTATTGAGACGGAGCTCTTCCACATCGGCACAAAAGCAGTACACGGCTGCACCGCCTGCGGCGCATGCAGGAAGCTGGGCCACTGCGTATTTACCGACGACCCCGCCAACGAGCTTTCCGCAAAAATGCAGGCAGCCGACGGCATTGTCATCGGTTCTCCGGTATACTATGCAGGCCCCAACGGTGCCCTGTGTGCCCTGCTGGACCGCGCATTCTATTCCGGCAGCAGCTTTGCTTTCAAACCCGCAGCAGCCGTCGTCAGTGCCCGTCGCAGCGGCACCACCGCCACCTTTGACCGCTTGAACAAATATTTTACCATCAACCAGATGCCCATTGTGTCTTCTCAGTATTGGAACGGTGTCCATGGTCACTGTCCCGAGGACGTGATGCAGGATCTCGAAGGCTTGCAAACCATGCGCACGCTTGGACACAATATGGCCTGGATGCTCAAAAACATTGCTTCCGGCGGTCAGCCCCATCCGGAAGCAGAACCGCGCATTGGCACAAACTTCATCCGCTAACCGGTGCGCTTTTCACCAAACAAATCATTTCAAACACATTGCCCGCAGACTCCGTTTTCTTGGAAGCCTGCGGGCAATTTTTCTATTTCGTTACGCTTGCTGGTCCGGGCACAGTTGCGCCAGCCATTCTTTTTCCCGGAATCCCACCAGTACGAATTTCTCTCCAACCAAAATAGGGCGCTTCACCAGCATCCCATCGGTGGAAAGGAACTGGAGCATCTGCTCCTCGGTCATTTCCGGCAGCTTATCCTTCAGCTCCATGGAACGATAGAGCAGGCCGCTGGTATTAAAGAACTTTTTCAGCGGCAATCCGCTGCGCTGGTGCCATGCATGCAGCTCCTCATAGCCGGGATTTTCCGTTTTAATGTCCCGAATTTCATAAGCAATCTGGTGTGCATCCAGCCATTTCTGCGCCTTTTGGCAGGTGCTGCATTTTGGATAGCATACAAACGTAATCATGATAATATCGCTCCCTTTTACTGTATTTATATCGAAATATGCCGGGAATGCTATATGCGGAACACATACCGTTCCTCCGCCACCTTTTGGAACCCAAGGCTCTGAAACATTCTCTGGGACTGGGTATTGAACGAGTAAATCTCAGCATGCAGCTCCGGAATTCCCTTCTCTTTGGCAAGCTGGATCATCTCCCCAATCACCCGTCTGCCAATGTGCCGGTTCTGAAATGGCTTTGCAACGACGATGTTCACTTCACCGCTTGGCTGCAAGCATACATCCCCGCACAGCTGGTTTTGATACCGGATATAAAACAGGTCGCCGTGGGCGTCCAAATATTCGTACATTCGTTTCAATAGGCTAAGGTCGTACACCGTGTCTCGGTTATCCACCTGCTTACATAACTGCGGGTCCTGGTACCATTCCAGCGTGGTGGCATAGTCTGGATAATACCGGACAAGCTGTAATGTGTCGTCAATTGTTCTTATTTCCATCCCCGCACTTCCTTTTGTCCCAGCCATTTGCCGCCCTTTAGAACAGGTCCAGCATATTGTCCAAATAGATTGCTTCCCGAACCTGGAGCTGATACTCCGGCTTTGTCATATAGTAGAGCAAGAATTCCAGCACCAGCGCACTGCCCAGCCCGCGGCCCTCAATTTTGAAATTGGAAAAGCCCATGGGCAAATAGGTAGTTTGAATCTCCTGAATCCCAATAAACCCGGGATTGGTCATTGCCTTCGAAAATCGGTAGCCGTCCGCTGCATCCGGTGCCATGCAATGGTGTTCGGGTCCGTCCTCTCCAAGATTTTTACGGCTGACCGCCTCATAACAGCGTTTCCTGTCGGTACAGCCATACCAGCAGCATTCGTTACACAGGAACTCCACTTTATCCTTCAGCCCTTGCGGCAGCGAATCCGGTTGTCCCAGTGCCCGATTGAGCCGAAAATCCGGCACCACATAGGAAAATTCCTCCCGCTCCAATTCGCGCTTTAGCTGCCGGAACTCCGTCAGTACCTTTGTGGTGGAGGATACAAAGTAGAGCTGCGGATACCGCTTCTTCAGTGCATCGAAAAGCAGTTCCGAGTGGACAATGACACCATTTTGCGGTGCTCCGCTTTCTGCAAACAGCTGACAAATGGCATTGCATTTCCGGTCTGAAAGGTGCTCTTCCCGAAGCAGCGAATTGCTGAACGTCAGCCGGGCCGAAATGCCATACTCCTGAAGCAGGGCCAGCACCGCTCTCGGGTCCGCATCCCCATTTTCCACCCGGCCTCCGCCCCAAATGCAATCCGACGGCGCACCATAAATAGAGCCGATGTCGCACCAGTCATAAAAATACGCCCGGTGTGCACGAAATAACGGCAGGAATCGGCGGTATAATTCATAAAATTCGAATAGTCCAGGGAGATGATAATGGGCTTTTTCCATGTTGTTCACTCCATGCAGAGAAGGAATAACTGGTCACGAAGCCATTGATGGATAGACGGTTCATCACTGACGGTTGGCCGACAATATGATACCAATTTATGCAGCGCATTGCAAGTCCCACCCATGGGGCACAAACGGCTACTTTGTCTGCCATAAGATGAGCCGTTTCACTCCACCTGCCCGTGCGGGGTGGGACGGCAAGCAATCGCGGCTTGTGATGGCTATGGAGATTTCAATCCACCCACCCCATGCGGGGTGGGACCGATTTTTAAAACTCTGAAAACCGAACCCAGCAGTTTCAATCCACCCACCCCGTGCGGGGTGGGACACAAACCGGGAAAGAGATACAAGCCTATCAAAAGATTTCAATCCACCCACCATGCACATATCTCAGCAACGCTGGGGCTGTATTTCAATCCACCCACCCCGTGCGGGGTGGGACAGTTTCTCAATTTTTTCTATGATGCATCTCAGCGATTTCAATCCACCCACCCCGTGCGGGGTGGGACATCTGCGTTAAGCGCCAGCTCAAACAGTTTTTTGATTTCAATCCACCCACCCCATGCGAGGTGGGACCCCGTCTGGCTTTGTGTATCCCTCCTGGAGTGTATTTCAATCCACCCACCCCATGCGGGGTGGGACGTGTAAACGCACCTCCTCCATACTGGACATATGATTTCAATCCACCCACCCCATGCGGGGTGGGACACCGGATACAGCGGTGCAGCCAGTGCCACCGGAATTTCAATCCACCCACCCCATGCGGGGTGGGACATTGCACAAAAAAATAGCGTTTTTTTGACACGTATTTCAATCCACCCACCCCATGCGGGGTGGGACTCGCGAACGGCAGTAGAATAATAAGACTGACTAATTTCAATCCACCCACCCCATGCGGGGTGGGACACAAAAGCTGTTTTACCGTCAGAACGTTGACGAATTTCAATCCACCCACCCCATGCGGGGTGGGACCAACCTCTACTGGAATGCCGGCGAAATCCAGCCTAATTTCAATCCACCCACCCCATGCGGGGTGGGACGTGGTGCCGCGCCGAAGGGTGCGTATCACTGTCTATTTCAATCCACCCACCCCATGCGGGGTGGGACAGCAAAAGTTCACAAAACGAAACCGCAAACTTTTGCGCATGCAACAAAATACGCCGGATTCAGGGACATTCTTGCGCAAAATCTCTGATTACACAAGCCAACCCGGCCCATTTTATTGCCAAATTTCCGTGCGAACCGGCAAGGGAATTTCTGTCCGCTTCCCCTTCGCACGGTCCGCTAAATCATCAGGACGCCCTCTGGCTCATAGGTTGCTTTGGCCCCAAAATGCTCGATTTTGGTCTGATAAGCATTCCCCAGATAGTAAAACCGAAGGCTGTCCTTTTTCTCATCCATAATGGCCCGCAGCTTATGCTGGAGCTGCTTACATTGGGCCGCATCCACCACGCATTCAAACACAGAGTTCTGCACCCGCTGGCCATAGTTCACGCACTGCTTCGCAATTTGACGCAGGCGCTTTCGTCCAGCTGCATCCTCCGTATTCACATCATAGGTGATTAGAACCATCATAGCGCTGCCTCACTTCCACAAGAACGGCGGATAAGCGTCCAAATCTCCCCGGAGGAAGCGGCTGAGCAGCAGGGCCTGCATATATGGAATCAGGCCCCAGGGCATTTTCTCCCCCAAATATGGATGGGTAATGGATTCCTGCTTGCGCTCCTGCCAGCTTTTTAGGAACTTCCGCCGGGCATCGTCCGTCATCCGTACCGCCCCGTCCTCTGCTTTTTCAAAATCACCGGGCTGCATGACCCGATTATTGATGAGCGTCAGCACAAAGCGATCCGCAAGGCACGGGCGCAGCTCCTCCATCAAATCCAGTGCCAGTGACATTCTGCCCGGCCTGTCCCGATGCATAAACCCCACATAGGAATCCAGCCCCACCGCCTTCAGCGCAGACGCACAATCGTTGGTCAGCAGACTATAGGAAAAGGAAAGCATGGCATTGACATTATCCAGTGGCGGTCTGCGATTGCGTCCGTGGAAGAAGAATGCCTCCTTCTCCCGGAGAATCATGTCGTCAAACACGTCAAAATACACGGTGGCCGCCGCGCCCTCCAGCCCCCGGAGCGAATCCATGCTGTTTTCCTCCAGCAGCTGGGGTAACAAGTTTTTCAGCGATGCAGAAGCATTTTGGAACTTCTCCTGTTCAATGCGCGGCTTATGATCCCGCCGGGTGCGCTCAATGCTCCACCGGCTGTTATAAACCTTGCCGAAAATCATATATTTCGCCACCTGGCAGCTTCGAACCAGATCGTCCGCCACCCGGTATTGCTCCCGGCGAAGCAGCACATTCCCGCCGGAAATTCCCGCTGTCCGGGCCAGGAATTTTCCCCGGGGCGAACAAAAGCTCAGCGCCACATTCCGTTTGGCACAGGCTCCCATCAGTGCAGGAGAAGCGCCGGCATAGGAAAAGCAGACAATCCCGGAGAGATTGTGCAGCGGAAACCGCCCAATCACTGCCTGCTCCCGCTTTACCACAATGTTTTCCCCATCCAATGTGAGATAGGCGTCCTCCGTGGTGACAAACAGCGTGTTAAGCAGACGTCTCATAGCGGTTCCTCCAGACTCTTTCGCAGATACGATTTCACCGACGTGATGCGCATCAGCTTCGGCAGGCATACTTCCTTGAGCGAGCAGGCATTGCAGGACTTTGTGGGCTTCACCTTTGGCGTATGGCCCCGGCGATACAGCTCGTGCATCTCCTTGAGGCAATCCCTTACCTCTTGGCGCAGCTCCTCCGTGAACTCCACCTCCACGCGCCGCCGGGTTTCGCCAAAATACAGCGCTCCTTTGGGGATGTCACAGCAGAGCATTTCCTCCAAGCACATAGCCTGCCCGCAGAGCTGGAGTTCATTGACCGTATCCGCCCGGGGCGAACCATGCTTATACTCCACCGGAGAGGGCTGAAACAGCCCGGTCTCCCCTGCTAAGGGAGTCCCTTCCGTGCCGCGCCGGAACTCCACCACGTCGCATGCTCCAGATACTCCCAACGTCGGCGAGGCGATCTGCATGTTCCGGGTAATCAGCAAATCGCCCCGGCGCTCCCGTTGGTCGGAATCATGGGCCCGCTGATGGAGGATTTCCCCGTCCACGGTCCGGCTGTTTTCCGCCCATTGATTTTCCACATGGATCAGCGCCCACTGCCTGCGGCAAAAGCGAAAATGCTGAATGCCCGAAAGCAGGAGATAATCCGATTCCTGGTACATCAGTGCATTCTGGTACAGGTAACGCCCTCCGGTGCAGGGTCCACCTGTACGGTATAGTCCGAATAGCTCCGCGGAACAAGCACATCCGGCTTTTTCTCCACACGAACCCCCTCAAACAGCCGATAGGCCGGGGCATTTCCCAGCTCGCTGTCGTGCCGGAACACAATCAGCTCCCGCACCGCCATTTTTCCTCTGGCAGCGGAGTGGTCGATCTCAAACATATTGAGAATCGCCGTCCACAGGAGCTCCAGGTCTTCCTCCGAGAAGCCGGTGGTTTTTCTGGCAAGATTGGCGGAAATATAGCCCTCGCAGCGGTAAAGGCCATAGGGAACGATGTACTTTGAGGCCATCTCTGTGTCCTTTTTCTCTGCATCTGCCTCGGTTGTGATCGCCACACGGGTAATGGTGACCTCCTGGGGTACGATGGGGTCCACACTCTTGGCAAAGCCCAGCTGTACCGGCCCGCGCACCTGGCCGCAGTTCAGCGCCCCCTTTACAAACGTGGTCATGACTGCGCCAAAAGTCCGAATATCAAAGAAATTCGCGCACATCCAATCCCGCAGCTTCCGGTCCAGCTCCGGATCGTCTTTTTTCGCCTTTTTCAGCGATTCCCCATCAGCCGAGACATTCAAGTAGGCGCATGCTTCTGCATCACTGTGGTTCAGCGTCACGCCTTTCTTGACGTAAATCCGATATCCTGTAGCATCCTCCTTGACGGTTTCTACATAGTTCCGGATTTTGCGCTTGAGGCACACGTCTGTCACCAGACCGCAGCCGGTTTCAGGATCCATGCGGGGCATATTACCTGCATCCGGGTCGCCATTGGGATTGCCGTTTTCCACATCGAATAAAATTATGAATTCATACCGATTCTTAATTGCCTCTGCCATTTCAGTTTTCCTCCTTATTGCCCTGATACCGGGCCGACGTTTGATGATAATACCCCAGCTGGAACGATCCCTGCTCCGGAAGCGTCAGCCGCGCCGGATAGTTATCATCCAGTTTGTCCATAATCTCCTGCATCTGCTTGCTGTACCTCACCGCCAGACCGCCGCCGATTTTCCGAAGATGCTTCTGGGCCAGCTTTATCAGCGTTGGAAATACCACGCTGGGCGTTGCGCAGGCCGAATTAAAATACTTGTCCCGAATGGTGCTGTTGATGCCCGGATTTGCCGCCGCCTGTATGTTCTCCAGCACCGAGAACAAGCGCCCCAGGTTGTAGGGAAGATTGTTGCTTTCCCGGTTTAGTGACACTGTAAATACCTCCTCTGGATGTTCAAATTCCACACATGGATTTCTCAAATAATAGGCCTTGATAATGGCCGCACGCTCGCGGGTCACCGTATGCTCCGCCCGAATTCGGAGATTGATGCCGTTTCTCAAGGTGGCAGGATACCTTGTCCCGTTTAATACCGCCCGAAGCACCTCTCCGCTCATTACAGCCGAGGGCTTTTTATCCTTAGAATTCTGATTGACCGTGGCGCTCAGCAGCTTCCACAGGGGAATCGTTTGGAAGGGATCATCGCTCGGGCGGACAATCTCCGTCTGCCGGTAATGCTTCTGCACATTCTTTAGAATCTCCCCAAAGGAATTCCGCTGGAAAAAACGCACCGACAGCCGCGCCGCATTGGGCGCCAGGCCCAGAATGTAAAACAGCTTCTGGGGGTCCAGCCGCGTTTCATCAAAGTCCACCGCATTGCCCTCGGCCAGCTGCTTTAGCATATCCTGCACCTCGCTCTGGCCATAGCCGAAGTCCTGACCGAACAGGCAAATGCCCAGGAAGCCCTGATAGGCAGATTCGCCGCCCTGTGCCCAGCATAGCACCGTGGTATCTCCAAGCCGCACCACATGCTTCCAATCTGTGAGCAGATAGTTCAGCGCCGCCCCATAGGCAAAGGCCGCATATTCGCTGGTGGGCGCATTGAAGCCCTGCTTCTTTCCATAGGAACATGTGGAATTTTCCTTGAATGATACCAGTTTTGCCCCGCCCGAATGTGCCCCCTGGACACCTTTAATAAACGGATGGAGCCGTACTACCATTCCCTTTTTTCCGGTTACCAAGCATGTCATTTCCGCTCCGTCCTCCGCGCCATCATAGTAGTTTTGCCAAGCTGCCCGAATTTCGGGGTCTTCCGACACATATTGTCCTTGAAAACGGAACGTCATGTTTGCTTCTGCTAAAATGTCTTCCAGGCAGTCTTGCAGCAGCGGATGCGCCATGGCTTCACCTGGATTCCAGGTGGTAAAAAACGCCTTTAGTGCCTGTGCTGCCGGAGAATCCACTTTTTCAAGCAGCTGCAAATGCAGCTTGGCGCAGGCTTCCCAGCGTTGTAGGGCCCGTTCTGCCTTGTCATTTTCCGCTGTAATACCCAGAATATACTCCGAATTGTCCCACAAGAAATTGGGCGCAATCTTACTTGATGAACGTTGAACTGCCATTGGCATATTTATAATATTTGGCACAAGCTTTTTGCCATTCTCCGAGGGTACCTTGATCCCGGCCACCTGCTCCAGCTGACCATCCGCGCTCAGATACAGCACATAGGAAATCTTCGCAGGTCCCCAGCCGGGAGCCGAGATTTTCCCCGCCCGTTCCAGGTCTTCATAATACTCCACCAAGGCTTGCAGGATCATCGCTTCACCTCCCCGCTGTCAGGCTTCGGAACCTGAATTACGCCGTCCTCCATCATCGCCCGGAAAAACATCGGCGTAATGTTGCTAGGGTCCGAATAATCCATGTCATAGAGCATAAAGCCCAAGTCTCGTTTGCCCTTCAAGCACTCCGGCACCGGCGGCAGCGTTTCGCACAGCCGGAACTGCGCCGGGAACTCCCGGCACCCAAAATAGGGCTGAGAATAAAACTGCCCCTTGCGAAGCCGCCGCTTTGTGATTTCCTGGAACTTGCCGGGATTGTCCGTTGGCGAAGCCTTGTCCGTCATTTCAAACTCCGCTTCGATCACATAGTGGACGTTTTTCAGAAGCGTTGACGCACGCTGCTGAATATTATCTTCGCTGGTGGCCAGCCAGAGTGCCCCCGTTCCCCGCTCCATAACAGTTTTCGCAGTTTTTCCATTGCACACGGATTTCACCTCATTGCGGCGAATGTTCACGAATTCAATGGGCGCGCAGACGCGAATGCTGCGAATATGCCACTTGAGCCCAGGGTGCCAAAACACCGATTCGATCAGTCCTCTGGCTGCCGAGGGCGTAATCACATCATAAGAAACTCGCTCTGCCTTCATTTCCGGCCTGGTAAACAGCGCATAGTCTCCCCATACTTCCATTTGAATCGACATCGTTCCACTCCCTTCTCATTATATAAACAATGCTTTTCCGAAGTCAGACTGAAGCGACAGTCCGGTCTGCTCTGAATACAGCGAAGGATTCGTTAAAATTGCCACCTGATCGTCCAAAATCTCCAAATCCCCGGCCAGCTCCAGCGCCTCAAAATGCTGCGGATAAACGGATACCGCATACTGTGCCAGCTTCCGAAACAGCGTTCGATTCCGCCAGCCCAGACGAAGCTGCTCCAGCAGCGGCGCCTGCTCCGGCCCGGGAATATATACCGACCTGGTATCCGTATCGATCATGTGAAAATGCTCCGCCACCCATCGGAACGGAAATCTTCCCCGTGCAATCTCCGGCAGAAGCCCATGGACGTCCTGGGCATTGCCATCCTTCAGCGCCAGCAGCTCTGTAAAATACAAGTGGATTGCCTCGGGCGCCATGAGATCTGTATGGGCTCCCATTGCCGCCCGTGCAGCCCCAATGGCCGGAGAAAACAGCGGCGGCGGTGGGGTGGGCGCATCGAAAATCGTTACAACGCTCTCCTCTAATGGGCGTTTTCCCTCTCGATTGCACCGGCCCGCGGCCTGTAGGATCGAATCCAGCCCTGCAATTTCCCGGAACACCTGGGGAAAATCCACATCCACCCCCGCCTCGATCAGCGAAGTGGAAACCACCAGGCACCGTTCCCTTACTTTCAATCGACGGCGAACTTCCTCCAGCACCTGCCGCCGATGGTTGGGATACATCAGCGTGGAAAGGTGAAATACCCCATCCCCGGAAAGCCGCTCATAAATGCGCTGGGCATTGGCGCGGCTGTTGACGATGCAAAGGGCCTGGTGCTGATGCAAAAGCCGCTTGGTCAGCTCTTCCCAGGAAAGCTTTCCTGCATATTGCAGCGTGGTTCTGCGGAAGATTGGTGATGCCGCCAGGTCCGTCGGACAGAGCTCTTTGGGCGATATGTTCGGCTGAAACTCCTGAAATATGGGCGTAAGCGCCGGCTGTGTAGCGGTACAAAGCACCACAGAAGCGCCGTAATGAGCCGTCAGCTCCCCAATGGCATGGACGCAGGGCCTTAGATTCTCCACCGGCAGCATCTGCGCCTCGTCCATCACTACAACACTCTTCGCCAGATGGTGCAGCTTTCGGCAGGCAGAAGAACGATTGCTGTATAGCGATTCAAAAAACTGCACCGCCGTGGTGACAATCACCGGCATATCCCAATTCTCCGTGGCCTGGGCCATAGCAATGGATTCCGCAGTGGCATGCTCTCCGGTTTCGTACAGGACGCCCGAATGGTGCTCCAATACTTGGTCCTCCCCGAGAATTCCGCGAAATACGTCGGCGGTCTGCTCAATGATGGAAGTATAGGGAACCACATAGATCACCCGCTCCATCCCCGCCGCCACCGCATGCTCCAGCGCAAATGCCAGGGACGCTACGGTTTTCCCGCCGCCAGTGGGGACCGTCAGCGTAAATAATCCCGGTGCCTCCTGCCGTCCGCGTTCCCGGCAAGCGGATAGAATCTCGCAGCGCCGACGGTTCAATTCTGTTTTCGGAGGAAACCAGGGCGCAACATATTCGTCCAAACGCCGGAGCAGCTGCGCCATTGGCAGGGATGCATTTTGCCGTTTTTCCCGCATAAACGCCTCTGTATCCAAAAAATCCGCGTCCACCAGACAGGAAAACAGCATGCGCACAAAGAAGAAATCCGTCAGCACATTTTGATTGCAGAAGGACGGAAATTCCGCTTGCGGCAGCGTCACTTCCGTTGCATATTCCGGTGCAATCGGTTCCGGCGCGCCTCTTCGGATTCTTCCCAATAATGTACCCGCCTCCGGACCGTCCCCATCGGTGCCCAGGTTCGGCAAACCGCTATGATGCCCTGCAACCGCAAAGGCCGCCGGAAGCTGCCCCTTTTTCGCGCATTCCACCGCACCGGCTGTGGAGTGATCCACGCGCTTTCCCTGGTGAAGCAGCCGGTTTTGAAATCCATCGGTGTATTTTCCCATGTCGTGCGTCAATCCGGCAATCCGCCCCTGCGATCCAGCCCCAAAGGTCGCCGCAAATTTCTCTGCCATGGCCGCCGTACCCGCTAAATGCTCCTGTACCGTCTGCTGCTGAACCTGACCGTTTTCCAGTTGCCGAACATGTGCATAATATTCCATATCGCACCTCCAACATTTACAAAATACCACAATCTTCTTGTTCTGTAAAGAAAATATTTGTGCATGATGTCCTAAATTTTACCCACTTGTACCATTCCCCGTTGAAAATCCGTCCCGTACCTGGTAAAATATAGATATCAATTAATCCATTATTTTGCCGATACAAAGGAGGTCCCCCATGACAGAACTGGAAACCATGCAGCGCGCAAAAATGTACTTAGACAAACTGGCCCAAGGCATTGATCCCATCTCCGGTGCCGAGGTTCCGGAAGATTCCGTGCTCAACAACGTACGTCTGGCCCGGTGCTTTTTCTATGTATCTGGCATCCTACAGCAAGTGATCGATCACGGCGGCAGTGTGGGTGCCTCCCACAAGCAGAAGCTTCCGTTTACGATTACGCCGGAGCAGATATCCCAAGTGCCCATCCCCGACCACGGCCTGCGGATCACAGAATTCACCGAGCTTCTTTGGGCCGCTGTGAATCATCCCGCAATGAAGCGGCCAAGCTCCACGGTAATCACCAACTGGCTTGTGGAACGGCAACTCTTAAAAAAGATCACAGGTCTAAATGGCAAGCAGCGACGTGTTCCCACCGAAGCAGAGCAACAGCTAGGGCTGTATACTGAGAGCCATCAGGGACAATACGGCACTTACGAGACGGTGCTCTATTCCCCGGATGCACAGCGATTTCTGCTAGAGCATATTGGCGTAATTTTTTGTCCGGTAAATGAATAAAAATATCCCTCTGTGGCTTCTCATGCCGCAGAGGGATTCTTTCACATAAAATGATGGCAGCGTCGCTGGCCTCGCTGAAAAAGTATCGTAATACAAAAAAAGATCCGCAATCATAATGATCGCGGATCTGGTGGGGGATGGTGGATTCGAACCACCGAAGGCGAAGCCAGCAGATTTACAGTCTGTCCCCTTTGGCCACTCGGGAAATCCCCCATATTGAATTTTGTCGAGGTGGAGCTGGTAGACGGACTCGAACCCCCGACCTGCTGATTACAAATCAGCTGCTCTACCAACTGAGCTATACCAGCAAACTCTCTCAAAGAGCATGGCTATTATATCTCGGGTATCCCACTTTGTCAAGCACTTTTTTTCGAAAATCGCCAAAATTTTTGTTTTGCCTTGTAAACAGTCCTGTTCGGTGGTACACTAGAGCAGAAAACAGCAGGAAGGTCGTGATCGACATGTGGACCGATGACGCGATTTTAGCGGGCGTGCTGGAGGAATTCGAGGCGCTGTGCCAAATTCCCCATCCCTCCGGCAATGAGGCTCAGCTTGCCCAGATGCTTTCTCATACACTGCGTTCTCTGGGATATAACCCGGTATTGGACGCCGCCGGAAATCTGCTCTGTGATATTCTGGGCACAACGGGCCTTGAAGAGATGCCGCGGCTGGCATTACAGGCCCACATGGATATGGTTTGCGTGGGCACCCCGGACTATGTACCGGATCGCGATCCGATTCACACCTGCCAAAAGGACGGCTTTCTCTGCACAGATGGACGCAGTTCTCTGGGCGCAGATTGCGGCATTGGACTCTCTGCCGCCATGTATCTGGTGAAGGCAGGCCGTCCCCATGTCCCCCTGCGGCTGATTTTTACCGTGGATGAAGAGCGCGGTCTGGCCGGTGCCAAACAATTATCGGCAGACTGCCTTGCAAATTGCTCTGCCCTGATCAATCTTGACGGCTTCCATTTCGGTCAGCTGATGATCTCCAGCGCAGGCGGCCGCCGTCAGACCTTCCGCCGCACTCCGGATTGCTTCTTCCCCATGCTGGACTATCCCGTTACCCTGACGGTATCCGGTCTGCTCGGCGGGCACTCCGGTGATGATATCGGCTCCGGACGTGCCAACGCCGCGCAGCTGCTGCTTTGGCTGCTGCAATCCATGGAAACGCCCTATGAGCTTGCAGAAATCGATGCCGGTACGCAGCACAACGCCATTCCCAGCTGCGGAAGCGCCCGCATTGTCATTGATGCCCGGGATCTCGACACTGTAACTGCCCTGGTTTCCCAGTTCCAGCAGGATGCTCGGGCCATGTATCCCAGCGATCCCGGTATTACCATTACCATGGCCCCGGCTGAAATGCCCGCTGCGGTTTTGACCGTGGATGAACGGGACGATCTTCTGGCACTAGGCGGACTGATTCCCTATGGCGTATCGGAAATGCACCCGCTGATTCCGGAGATTCCCGGGGTATCCTGTAATCTGGGACGGCTATCTGTAACCGCAGCGGAAATGGAGGTACAGAGCTTCATTCGCGCCTGCCAGGACGAAATTATGACGATGCAAGGGGATTTTCTGGCCACCGCCGCCGAGGGCTTTGGCTATTCGGCATGGAGCGACACCTATCCCGCTTGGGCCGGTGTTGCCCAGGACCCGCTGACAGACCTTCTATTGGAGGAAGGCAAGGCGCTGGGGCTGGAGCTTCGCAAAAATGCCGTACATGTGGGGCTCGAAACCTCCATTCTCCACCATTTGGCCCCAGAGCTCCCCATGGTATCCACCGGTATGGACGTTTTGTCTCCTCACTCCACCGGCGAACGGGTGCGTCTGTCCACCATAGCGCCATTTGTTCGGTTGCTGGACGCTTGTCTTCAGCATTGGGGTCAAAATGTACCGCATAATTCGTAACGTCTTTACATAACACAATATCTTGTGGCATTCTTTCCGGGATGCCACAAAATTTTGTGTCTTTTTGTTTGATTCGCGCTTTTTCACTTGACATCATAGGTCCACTGTGTCAAAATATAGTGGCGTAAAACAGCGCGAAACACTAGATATTGTGTCCGGTGGTTCAATCCACCACAAGTAGGCAACATGCGATAACGTAGGAAAAGAGGGAACAGTATGATTCAAAGTATTATCAAACGCGATGGTCGCGTGGTGCTCTATGAGCAGGGCAAAATCGCATCCGCTGTACTCAAGTCGCTGGAAGCAACCGGCGAAGGCAACGCTGCCGATGCCGCCCGGGTTGCCAATGCAGTTCAGGCGGATCTCGAGGCAAAATACGCCAACTCCTCCCCGAATATCGAGGCCATTCAGGATGCGGTAGAGCAGGAGCTCATGAACCATGGCTTCAATGCCACCGCAAAAGCATATATTCTGTATCGCGCCAACCGCACTCGCGTCCGGGAAGCCAATACCGTGCTGATGAAGACCATTGATGAAATCACCAACATCGACGCCCGGGCCAGCGACATGAAGCGGGACAACGCCAACATCGACGGCAACACTGCCATGGGCTCCATGCTCCAAATCGGCGCTGCCGGTGCAAAGGCCTATAACGAGGTCTATCTCCTTCGTCCCGAGCACGCCAAGGCCTATCGGGAGGGCGATATCCATATCCACGATTTCGACTTCTATTCTCTGACCACCACCTGCTGTCAGATTGATATCATCCGGCTGTTCCACGGAGGCTTTTCCACCGGCCATGGCTATCTGCGGGAGCCCCAGGGCATTGCCAGCTATGCCGCATTGGCCGCCATCGCCATTCAGTCCAACCAGAACGATCAGCACGGCGGCCAGTCCATCCCCAACTTTGACTACGGCATGGCCGAGGGCGTGGCAAAAACGTTTCTGCGGGCCTATCGCCGCTGTCTCACCGAGGCAGTGGAGGACAAGCTGGATTTAGACGACGCCAAAGACGCCATTGTAGAGGCCATGGACGCCGCCAAGGAGGCCACTGGCGAGCAGGCTCGGCTGGAAAACGGTCCTGCTTATGACCGCGCTGTGGCAGCTGCCCTTTGCGGTACTTTCTCTCTCACCGGCAAGGACGCTGCTAAGATCATAGCCCGGGCCCGGAAGCGCGCAGTGGACGCCACAGACCGCGACACCTATCAGGCCATGGAGGGCTTTGTCCACAACCTCAACACCATGCACTCCCGTGCCGGTGCGCAGACCCCCTTCTCCTCCATTAACTACGGCACCGACACCACCCCCGAGGGCAGAATGGTCATCCGAAACATCCTGCTGGCGCTGGATGCCGGTCTGGGCCATGGCGAAACCTGCATCTTCCCCATCCACATTTTCAAGGTCAAAGAGGGCGTCAACTACAATCCCCAGGATCCAAACTACGACCTGTTCCGGCTAAGCTGTAAGGTCAGCGCCCGCCGCCTGTTCCCCAACTATGTGTTTCTGGATTCTCCCTTTAACCTGCAATACTACAAGCCCGGCCATCCGGAGACGGAGGTTGCCACCATGGGCTGCCGCACCCGCGTCATGGGCAATGTCTATGACCCCACCCGGCAGATTTCCTATTCCCGCGGCAACCTGTCCTTCACCTCCATCAACCTGCCGCGGCTTGCCATCGAAAGCCACGGCGACGAGAAGCTGTTCTATGAAAAGCTTCAGGCCATGCTGGAGCTGGTGGCGCAGCAGCTGCTGGACCGGTTTGAAATTCAGGCCAGCAAGCATGTTTACAACTACCCCTTCCTGATGGGCCAGGGAGTTTGGCTGGATTCCGATAAGCTCTCCCTTCAGGACGACCTGCGGGAGGTGCTCAAGCACGGCACCCTTTCCATCGGCTTCATTGGTCTGGCCGAAACCCTCACTGCCATCTATGGTCATCACCATGGAGAGAGCGAGGAGATGCAGAAAAAGGGCCTGGAGATCATCGGCTATATGCGGGACTTCTGCGATAAGAAATCCCAGGAGCTGACCATGAACTTCACGCTGCTGGGCACCCCGGCCGAGGGTCTGTCCGGACGGTTCATCCGCATGGATCAGAAGCGCTATGGCAAAATTCCCGGGGTAACGGATCGGGAATACTATACCAACAGCTTCCACATTCCCGTATGGTATCCCATTTCCGCCTACGATAAGATTCGTCTGGAGGCCCCCTATCATGCGCTGTGCAACGCCGGTCATATCAGCTATGTAGAGCTGGACGGCGACACCGCGAAGAATGTAGAGGCCTTTGAAACCGTGGTGCGCTGGATGCATGACTGCGGCGTTGGCTACGGCAGCATCAACCACCCCGTAGACCGCGACCCCGTATGCGGCTATGTGGGCGTCATCGGCGACGTTTGCCCCCGGTGCGGACGGCACGAAGGTGAAGAAATCCCCCCGGAGCGGGTGGCGGAGCTGCGTAAGATGTACCCCGAAATGCCTGCATTCCAGGGCATTGAGTAATCATCACCATTCATCACAACATTTCAAGGAGGAATGACCTGTGAAAACCGAAAATATGCATGTAAAAATGGGTGAGGGCGTTGGCTTTGAGCGCATCCGCCGCATCACCGGCTATCTGGTTGGCACCATGGACAAGTGGAACGATGCAAAGCGTGCCGAAGAGCGTGACCGGGTAAAGCACGGTCTTTCCCGGAATGCTTAATCTCGCCGGCATCACCGAGGACAGCATTGTAGACGGCCCTGGCATTCGCACCACGTTTTATTGTCAGGGCTGTCCCCATCACTGTCCCGGCTGCCACAACCCCGAGACTTGGGAATTCTCCGGCGGAACGCCCATGGAGGAATCCCGGCTGGTAGAGATTGTGGAGAGCAATCCCCTGTGCCACGGGGTCACCTTCTCCGGCGGTGAACCCTTTGCCCAGGCCGAGGGCTTTACCAAGCTGGCAAAGCTGCTCAAGGAGAAGGGCTATGAGGTAGCCTCCTACTCCGGCTATACGTTTGAGCAGCTGCAACATGGCACCCAGGCACAAAGAGATCTGCTTTCTCAGCTGGATGTACTCATCGATGGCCCCTTTGTGCTTGCAGAGCGGAGCCTGGAGCTTAACTTCCGGGGCAGCCGAAACCAGCGGGTGTTAAACGTCCCAGAAAGCCTCAAAGCAGGCCATGCCGTGGCGGAAACCAGCGGACGTTGGCTCGGAACCTATTAAAATTCTTTTACCGAAACAGGGCAGTACATCGCTGCCCTGTTTTTCCATTACGAAAGGTAACATTTTACACAGTTCATGCAAATGGAGGCTGTTATTTCTGCTGCCGCTGTGGTAAAATACACCGGTAAGTCACGATATAATGTATCTAGCGCAAAGAAGGAGCTTGTTCATGGATACCAGAAGAAAAGTCGGCGTCATCGGTCACCGGAATCCCGATACGGATTCCATTTGCTCTGCCATCGCCTATGCCGCCCTAAAGAATGCCACCGGAGAGATGAGCTGTGAGCCGCTGCGTGCCGGTGCTATCAACGGTGAGACGGAATATGTGCTCAGGCGGTTTGGGGTTCCCGCGCCGGAGCTCTGCCCTGACGTCAGCGCCCAAGTGATGGACATCGACATCCGTCCCATGCCCGGCACCGACGGCATGACCACCGTGCGCCGCGCTTGGGAAACCATGCGCGACCAGCAGATTTCCACCCTGCCCATCACCGACAGCGACGGAAACCTCATGGGCATCATCACCCTAAAGGATCTCGCCATGGCCAACATGGATATTTCCAGTACCCGTTTTCTTTCCGCGTCCCACACCCCTTATAAAAATATCATCGAAACCCTCAGCGGCACCTTAATCACCGGCAATCCCGATGGCTGCGTTACCACCGGCAAGGTGGTCATCGGCGCCGCCAGCCCTGAAACCATGGAAGAAATTCTGGAGCCCGGGGATCTGGTGCTGGTGGCCAACCGCTATGAGTCCCAGTATTGCGCCATTGAAATGGGCGCGTCCTGCGTAATCGTCTGCACCGGTTCCGCCGTGCCGAAAACCATCGTGCGGCTGGCCCAGGAAAAGGGCTGCACCATCATCTCCACCCCCCACGACACCTATCCCGCCTCCTGTATGATCTCCCAGAGCGTCCCCATCTCCTACTACATGCTCCGGAACGACCTTTTGACCTTCCGCACCACCGACTCCGTAGAGGATGTAAAAGAGGTCATGGGTAAGGTCCGCTTTGTCTACTTCCCCGTATTGGACAGCGAGGGAAAATATGTGGGCGTTATCTCCCGCCGAAACCTGTTGAATCTCCACCGGAAGCAGCTAATTTTGGTGGATCACAACGAACGTACCCAGTGTGTAGACGGTTGGGAGGAAGCAGAAATCCTCGAAATCATTGACCATCACCGGATCGGCAATCTGGAAACCAGCGGCCCGGTTTATTTCCGCAATCAGCCGGTGGGCTGCACTGCAACGGTCATCTATCAGATGTATCAGGAGGCCGATCAAGACGTGCCCAAGGAGATTGCGGGACTGCTGCTGTCGGCCATTCTGTCGGACACCCTGAAATTCCAGTCCCCCACCTGCACGCCCCTGGACATCCGCACCGCAAAAAACCTTGCCGCCATTGCCCAGGTGGACATCGACGAGCTGGCCCAGGCCATGTTTGAGGCCGGTGAAAGCCTGGACGGTAAAACCGCCGAGGATATCTTCCAGCAGGACTATAAAACCTTCGTTCAGGGCAGTCTGCAAATTGGCGTGGGCCAGGGCAGCTTTGTGAGCCAGGCCAACTATGACAAGGCAAAGGCCATGGTTTCCGCTTATTTAAAGACGGCATCGTTGGGCGTTGATATGGCGTTTTATATGCTCACTTCCCTCCAGGATCAGTCGGCGCTGGTGCTCTGCGCAGGCTCCGGTGCGCTGGATCTGGTAACCCGGGCATTCCGTACCGAGGCAGTGGATGGCTGTGTGCTGCTGCCCGGTGTGGTATCCCGGAAAAAGCAGTTTGTGCCCCAGCTGATCCGTGCGCTCCAGGATTGAGGCAGCATTCGATTCAAATCCATTCCGGCGGTTTATCTTTCTTTTACGCAGAAAGGTAAACCGCTGTTTTTCTTCTGAAAATGATACATTTTCCTCCAATTTTTCTGTCAATTTTTCACCGAAAAGTTTCCTCGTTTCCGTGATTCCGACAAATTTTCGCCCCAGTCTATTTTTATCTTGACAATACCCCCCTAACACTTATAATTAGATGTGCCCGAGCCATTTGGCGGAACCCCTTCCGCTGGACGGTTGGGTAATTTTTTTGAAAGAACGGGGGAGGATAATGGCAAAAGAACTCATTCGTCTCCAGAACGTCTCAATGAGCTTTGACGGGGAGCAGGTTCTCAATTCCATTGATCTCACAATCAATGACAGTGAATTTCTCACATTGCTGGGTCCCAGCGGCTGCGGCAAAACAACCACCCTTCGCATCATTGGAGGTTTCCAGAAGCCGACGTCTGGAGACGTATTTTTCGATGGGCAGCGGATCAACGACGTTCCGCCTTATCGCCGCAAAATCAACACCGTATTCCAGAAATACGCACTGTTCCCGCATCTCGATGTGTATGACAACATCGCCTTTGGTCTGCGTGTCTCCAAGCTTAGCGAGGACGAGATTGACCGCCGGGTATCCGAGATGCTGGAAATCGTCAGTCTCAAGGGCTTCCACAACCGCAAGGTGACCAGTCTTTCCGGCGGTCAGCAGCAGCGTGTGGCCATCGCCCGTGCACTGGTCAATCAGCCCAAGGTCCTGCTTCTGGACGAGCCCCTTGGCGCTCTTGATATGCGGCTCAGGAAAGATATGCAGAATGAGCTCAAACGCATCCAGCAGGCGCTGGAGATTACCTTTATCTATGTAACCCACGATCAGGAAGAAGCCCTGGCCATGTCCGACACGGTTGTAGTCATGGACAAGGGCAACATCCAGCAGATCGGTTCTCCTGTTGACATTTATAACGAGCCCCAGAATGCCTTTGTGGCGGATTTCATCGGCGAGAGCAATATCCTCGACGGTATCATGCGCAAGGACTATCTGGTGGAGTTCTTTGGGCACCAGTATCAGTGTCTCGACAAGGGCTTTTCCAAAAACGAGCCTGTTGACGTGGTCATTCGCCCCGAGGACATCGACATCGTGCCCCCCGCCCAGGGCTACCTCACTGCCCAGGTCACTAACGTGATCTTTAAGGGCACCTTCTATGACACCTTTGTGGATGTTGAGGGCTTCAAGTGGCTGATTCAGACCACCGACGCCCATCTGGTGGGAGAAACCATCGGCATCAGCCTGGACCCCGACGCCATCCACATTATGAAGAAGAGCAGCTACTCCGAGCAGTTCGGCGACTATAGCTCCTACAGCGCCGAATACGACGAGATGGAGGAGGATCCGGAGGGCGAAGGCGATGAAGAATAAGCTCTTAGCGGGTCCCTATCTGGTGTGGATGGTCATCTTCACCCTGGTTCCCCTGGGCATCGTGATCTATTACGCCTTCACCAGCTCCACAACCGGGGAATTCACCCTGGACAATCTGGCCCATATGGGGACCTATCTCCCCATTTTTCTCCGCTCCATTGGTTTGGCCGCCATTGCAGCCCTGATCTGCCTGATTATCGGCTACCCCGTGGCCTACTATATCGCCTCCACCAGTGAAAAATGGCAGAAGATGCTCTCCATGCTGGTGATTCTGCCCATGTGCATGAGCTTCCTGCTGCGGACCCTGGCTTGGGTTTCGCTGCTGGACGACACCGGCATTGTCAATCAGCTGCTGGGCCATTTGGGCATCGGTCCCCTGCCCCTGGTGCGGAATAACGCCGCGGTGATTCTGGGCATGGTCTATAACTATCTGCCCTATATGATTACGCCGCTGTATACGGTTATCATGAAAATTGACCCCAAGCTGGAGGAGGCCGCACAGGATCTTGGCTGCTCCGGCGCACAGGTCTTCCGCCGGGTCACCCTGCCCCTCAGCATTCCCGGCATTGTATCCGGCATCACCATGGTGTTTGTACCCGCGGTTTCCACCTTCTATATCTCTCAGAAGCTGGGCGGCACCGGCACCGTGCTCATTGGCGACGTGGTAGAGAGCCAGTTTAAAACCGCCTACAACCCCAATCTGGGCGCTGCCCTGAGCCTGGTGCTGATGGTACTTGTGCTGATTTGCATCGGCATCATGAACCACTTCTCCAGCGATGATCCCGAGGATGAGGGGGTAATTGCACCGTGAAAAAGTTCTGCAAGGTATTTACCATTCTCATTTTCGTCTTTTTGTATCTGCCCATGATCGTATTGGGCGTTGCATCCTTCAACGCTGGCACCGATGTTGCCACCTGGGAGGGCTTCACCCTGGGGCAGTACCGGGCCCTGTTCCGTGACCATACCCTGCTTCCGCTACTGGGCAACTCCTTTCTGATTGCCATTGTAGCGGCTGTGATTGCAACGATTCTGGGCACCATGGCAGCGGTGGGCATTCACTCCATGCGCCGCCGTCCCAAGGCACTGGCAATGACCCTGACCAACATTCCCATGACCAACCCGGATATCGTCACCGGTGTATCTCTGGCGCTGCTGTTCGCCTTTGTGGGCACAGTGTTGAAAAAGAACCATATCATGGGCTTTACCACCCTGCTCATTGCCCATATCACCTTTGATATGCCCTATGTGATTCTCTCGGTAATGCCCAAGCTCAGCCAGATGGACCCTGATCTCCAGGAGGCCGCACTGGACCTGGGCTGCACGCCGGTACAGTCCTTCTTCAAAGTGGTCATCCATGAGATTCTGCCGGGCATCATCTCCGGCGCACTGATGGCCTTTACCATGAGCTTGGACGATTTTGTAATTTCCTACTTTGTCTATGGTCCCAGCTTTGTGACCCTGCCGGTGGAAATCTACAACTATACCAAAAAGCCGCTCCAGCCCAAGATCTATGCGCTGTTTACCCTGCTGTTCCTGGTGATTTTGGTGCTGATGGTGCTGATGAACCTGCTCCAGCTGCGGGATTCCAAGCAGAATCGCTCCCACCGGAAGCGCATCGGAGAGGAGGCTGCATCGTGAGCATCAAAAAACGACTGCTTTCTCTGAGCCTTGCGGCCCTGCTGTGTGTACCCGCCTTTGCCGGATGCTTTACCGCCAAGGCAGCCGCTGCCGACACCGGCGTAACCATCAATGTCTACAACTGGGGCCAATATATCTCTGACGGTACCGACGACTATATCGACGTCAACGCCGCCTTTACCGAGGCCACCGGCATTCAGGTCAACTATATGACCTTCGATACCAACGAGAGCCTGTATACCAAGCTGAAAACCGGCGGCTCCTCCTATGACATTATCGTCCCCTCCGACTATATGGCTGGACGTCTGATTGACGAGGGACTGGTACAGAAAATCGATTTTTCCAATATTCCCAACTATCAGTATATCAACGAGGCTTACAAAAATACAGCCTATGACCCGGACAACGAGTATTCCGTCCCCTACACCTGGGGCACGGTAGGCGTTATCTACAACAAAAAGTATGTGGACGAGGCGGATATCGGCTCTTGGGATCTTCTGTGGAATGACAAATACGCAGGAAAGATTCTGATGTTCGACAACAACCGCGATGCCTTTGCCATTGCCGAATCCCGCCTGGGCTATTCCCTGAATACCACGGATTCTGTTGCCCTCACCGCCTGTGCAGAACTGCTCAAGCAGCAAAAGCCCGTGGTGCAGCAGTACGTCATGGATCAGATCTTTGACAAGATGACCCGGGAAGAGGCTTGGATCGCCCCCTACTACGCCGGCGACTATCTCACCATGCTGGAGGATAATCCGGATCTGGGCTTCTACTTCCCCGAGGAAGGCTTCAACCTGTTTATCGACTGCCTGATGATCCCCTCCAATGCAGAGCATAAGGCCGAAGCCGAAGCCTATATCAACTTTCTGCTGAGCCCCGAGGTCTGCGGCGAAAACCTGGATTATCTGGGCTATTCCGCCCCGGAGGAAGCCGCCAAGGAATATATGGACCCCGAGGTTTCCGCCAGCGACATTGCCTATCCCAGCGACGAAACACTGGCCCGCTCCGAAGCCTTTCTCTATCTGCCCACGGATGTCAATCAGCTGATGGATTCTCTGTGGCTGGATGTGAAAACCGGCGATTCAGAGGATACCACAGTGATGATGGCCGTTACCATCGGTGTTATCGTCCTGGCGCTGGCGATTCTGCTCATCCATTCGGTGCGCAAGAAGAAGCGTAAAGCACGCCGCTGCCGGTACTATTCCAAATAAGCAATTCGGACGCACTCCCGTATGGAAGTGCGTCCGTTTTTATTGTTTCATCCAGGCTTCGTATCGCTGCTCAATGGTGCATTCCGGATTGGGATACACCCGGCACAATAGCCCTCTGAGCTGATAGGAGCCCAAATAGTGGTCATAGGGCGGTGCAGCGGAGGTTAAGAGATTGGCGTTGGACTCCCGCCAGCCATAGTCCGGCGCACCCGCTTCGGGATACCACCAGCCAAACTGTGCATTGACCACATTTTCCGCCATGTCGCTGTCTAAATGCGCCTTCTGGGTAATCCTCCCCCGCTGGTTTTCGATCCACACCCAGTCGCCTTCGCCAATCCGGAGTTTAGCCGCCATATCCGGATGCAGGGTTACAATGGGGAACGGCTCCAATTTTCGCAGCGAGCGAATCTGTCGGTTGTTGGAGACAAAATAGGGCTGCTGCCGTCCGCCGGTGGTAAGGATCAGGGGATATTCCGCAGAGAGCGCGGCATTGGATACCGGCGTTTCCGGCGGTTCCTGCCAGGACGGGAGCGGATCGGCCCCGGCCTGCTCCATGGCGGTAGACCAGAATTCGAACTTCCCGGTGGGGGTCTGAAATCCCCGGGTTTTATAATTTTCGTAGGTTCGCTCCGGTGCCAGATAGCCCATTTCACGGATTTTCTCCAGGGTCTGGTCCGACAGCCCCGGTCTGCGGCGAATCATCTCCCGTAATTGTCCCGCCGTCATGTCCTTCTGACTGGTAAAGCCATAATTCCATCCAGCCCGGCGGCAAAGCTCCAGAATGAATTCCTCATCAGACTTACATTCCCCCACCTGCACGCATTTCTGCTGAGACAGCAGCACACGATCCGCAAATTCCGGCATACAGAACAGACAATCCACCTCGGGCCATAGTGCAGCAGGCAGCACAATATCCGCCAGCTCTGCCGTGGGATTCATGAACACATCCATATAGACCAGGAAATCCAGCTTTTTCATGCATTCATAGGTATGCTGCGCATCCGCCATCGAAATCAGCGTGTTGTTGGCCTGAATGAACATGCCCCGGATTTTATAGGGCTTCCCGGTGCGGATCGCCTCCAGCACCAGATATGGATGGGCCATTCCATCCCCCTTGAGGAACGGATAGCCGCCGGTTAGGCCCTTTGCCGCCACCTCCGGCGGAATTTCGTTGCAGGGCGGCAGGCCCGCAGGCGCAATCTCCATGCTCTCCACAAATCCGCCGGGCACATCATAGTTGCCGGTGATGGCCGGAATCATAAAAATCGCCCGGCAGGTATCCATAGCATTGACGCTCTGCTCAAAGGCACAGCCCTGCTCCAATCCGAGCGGCTTAGTGGTACCAATCCAGCGGGCTGCGGCTAAGATGTCTGCTGCGGGAATGTCGGTAATTTTCGCTACCCGTTCCAAATCGTATGCTTTGCAGCGCTCTTTCAAGGCATCGAAGCCGTAGGTATAGTGCTCCACAAAGTCATGGTCATAGAGTTCCTCCTGAATCAAAATGTTCAGAATTCCCAGTGCCAGCGCCCCATCGGTGCCCGGGCGAATTCGCAGCCAATATTTTGCCTGCCGTGTCAGCTCATTGGGCTTGGGGTCGATCACCACCAGAGGAATGCCTTCCCGCACCGCATCCTTAATAAACCATTGCAGCTCGCCGTCCGCGCCGCTGATAGCAGGATTGGCCCCCCACACCAGGATGCCGCCGGGACGCACCTTGCCAAAATAGTCCACCCCCGCAAACAGGCCGCCGGTCATCACTGCGCCGGTCCGCCGGGGCCCCAGGCAAATCAGTCCGCCTGCGGACGAGAAATTCGGCGTTCCAATGGCATTGCCCATCCGGAAGAAATACGGCAGATGGTGCCGCCCGGTACCGGTGAGCGCCGAAATGCACTCCGGTCCGTAGTCCCGGATCAGGCCGTTCATCCGCTCTGCAATGGTATCATAGGCCTCTTCCCAGGAAATGCGCTGCCACTGCCTGCTTCCCCTGGGCCCGATTCGCTTTTGGGGATATAACAGCCGCTGAGGATGATACATCTGCTCGATGATGCTCATGCCCTTGACGCAGCCCTTTCCATGGTTCAGCGGCCCATCCTTGGCCGGACGTACCTTCACAACTTTTCCGTTTTCCACGGTAATGTCATACAGGCAGCCGCCATGGCAGCCCCGGCATGCAGTTTTATAAACCGGCATCGCATTTCCCCGCTTTCATCGCGTTCCAGCCTTGCAATTTGACAAAAAAGCTGGTACCATTTTCACAAAGTCATTATAATTCATAACCATTTAAAATCCAAGACAAATGATTCAAGGAGTCCTGATTTTCATGATAAAGCTGCTTGCCATCGATATGGACGGCACCTGTCTCAACGCAAGAAGCCGTATTACCCCCGCTGTGCTGAAAGCCCTGACCGCTGCCCATCAAGCCGGTATTGAAATCGTGCCCACCACAGGCCGGGCACTGTGCTGCCTGCCCCATCAGCTGGCAGCGCATCCAACCCTCTACCGCTATGTCATCACCTCCAACGGCGCCCGCGTGACCGATCTCACCGAGCACAATACCATCTTCCGGGCTGAAATTCCCCAAGCCATGGCCCTGGAGCTCACTCGTCAGCTACAGGGGACTAAAATTGGACGCACCGCCCACATTGACCATCAATATCTGGTGGAGGGCCATCCGCTGCACGCTATGGGGCGAATGGTCTATGGACAGGATGCCAATACCTCCCGCTGTATCCCCGACTTGCTTTCGGAAATTTCGGAAGAACACCAGGATGTAGAGGAGCTGCAATTTTTCTTTTTCAGCAATAAGAGCCGCCAGTCTATCACTTCAGCGCTGGAACGATTTCAGGCGCTGTGCGGAGCCTATTCCGGGGTGTATGTGGAGATTTTCCACACCTCGGCCTCCAAGGGCAGCGGCCTTCGTGCGCTGGCTTCCCATCTCGGGCTCAAGCAGGAGGAGGTTGCCTGCATCGGCGACGGAGAAAACGACCATCCCATGTTCCAGGCGGCGGGACTGCGCTTTGCCATGGGCAACGCCGTGGATTCCCTGAAGGAGGCCGCCGACGTGGTGCTACCCTCCAACCGGGAAGATGGGGTAGCTGCGGCAATCAACGACCATATTCTGCACAAATAATTTGCCTTTTCCCCCGGGCTGTGGTAAGATAGGATGTTGTGAAGAACAAAACCGAAAGGATGAAAATACATGAAATTAGGCATTGTGGGTCTGCCCAACGTGGGCAAAAGCACCCTGTTCAACGCCATCACCAACGCTGGCGCCGAGGCTGCCAACTACCCCTTCTGCACCATCGACCCCAACGTGGGCATGGTCACCGTTCCCGACGAGCGGCTGGAGGGTCTGCGGGATATGTACAATCCCAAGAAGTTTACCCCCGCTGTCATTGAGTTTGTAGACATTGCAGGTCTGGTCAAGGGCGCATCCAAGGGCGAGGGCCTGGGCAACAAGTTCCTCAGCAATATCCGCTCTACCGACGCCATTGTCCATGTAGTCCGCTGCTTTGAAGACAGCAACATCACCCATGTCGAGGGCAGCACCGATCCCCTCCGTGACATTGACATCATCAATCTGGAGCTGGTCATGGCCGATATTGAGATGGTAGAGCGTCGGATCGATAAAGCCAAGAAGGCAGCCAAGGGTGACAAGAAGTACCTCCAGGAAGCCGAGATTTTTGAGGGCCTGCTGGAGCACCTCAACGAGGGCAAAACCGCCCGAACCTATGAGTGCTCTGAGGATGAGCTGGCCGTACTCCAGACCTCTGATCTGCTCAGCCTCAAAAACGTCATCTATGCCGCCAACCTGGATGAAAACAGCGTGGCCAATCCCACGGAAAACAAGTTCTACAATCAGGTGGCTGAGCTTGCAAAGAACGAAGGTGCCCAGGTGCTCCCCATCTGCGCTAAGCTGGAGGCCGACATTGCCGAGCTGGACGCTCCCGAAGAGAAGCAGATGTTCATGGAAGAGCTGGGCATTGAAGAGTCCGGCCTGGATAAGCTCATCAAGTGCTCCTACGCACTGCTGGGCCTGATCTCCTTCCTGACTGCCGGTCCCGACGAGTGCCGTGCCTGGACCATCAAGAAGGGCACCAAAGCTCCCCAGGCTGCCGGTAAGATTCACTCCGACTTTGAGCGTGGCTTCATTCGCGCCGAGGTCATTGCCTACAACGATCTCAAGGAGTGCGGCACCCTGGCCGCTGCCCGCGCCAAGGGTCTGGTCCGCTCCGAAGGCAAGGAGTATGTGATGCAGGACGGCGACGTGGTCAACTTCCTGTTCAACGTATAATTCCCTATAATTGATTCGCCCCGAAGCAGTATTTCGCTGCTCCGGGGCTTTTTTGACGTCAAAATCAATAATTCTCTTTCCGCACCTGGAAATAGCTCTGGGGATGGTTGCAGACGGGACATACCTCCGGGGCCTTGGTACCCACTACAATATGCCCGCAATTCCGGCACTCCCAAACAGTAACGGTGCTCTTTTCAAAGACCTCCTGCATTTCGATATTGTGCAGCAGGGCGCGGTACCGCTCTTCATGGTGCTTCTCAATCTCCGCCACCATGCGGAACTTCACCGCCAGCGCCGTGAAGCCCTCTTCCTCCGCCTCTTTGGCAAAGCGCTCATACATATCGGTCCACTCATAGTTCTCCCCTTGTGCCGCCGCCAGAAGGTTCTCCGCTGTATTGCCCAGCAGTCCCAGCTCCTTGAACCACATTTTGGCGTGCTCCTTCTCATTGTCCGCCGTCTCCTGGAAGATGGCCGCAATCTGCTCGTAGCCGTCCTTCTTGGCGGTGCTGGCAAAATAGGTGTATTTGTTTCCTGCCTCGCTCTCGCCCATAAATGCAGCAAGCAGATTGCTCTCGGTCTTTGAACCCTTCAATTCCATTGTAAGTTCCCCTTTCTATATGGTATGGCAGGATAGCCGCCACCCTCATCATAGCATGTTTCCCGGTTTCGTCAAGGGCTATCCAGGGCGCTTCCATTGTTTTCTCCAGGGGTTTTCCTAATACACGGGAGAAATACAACAGAAAGGAGCCACCTCCAACTATTCCTTCTAAATATTTGAAGACAGCCCCTTTATGTATATGCCCTGTATTTTTGTTAATCCGCCACATCAACCAGCATCTTCATAACACGGTTATTTACATCAAGATAATATTTTAATTCTTCGCTGCTTAAATCGTCCTCGTCCCATGCTTCAAATGCTTCGTTCATTTCTTCAGCCTTTGCCAGCATATCAGCATACTGGGTAAGCAAAGTCAGATCCGCCGGATTTTCGCTGTAGCTTTCCATAAAATCGCAATATTCGGTATAAAACGCTTCATAGCTGTCCATTGCTTCCTTGAATTCCTGTCTGATGCCATCGGGACTGGGTTCGTTTTCTACTTCTGGTTGAGGTTCCACTTCTGTTTCAGGCGTTGCTTCAGTTCCCGTTTCAGTTTCAACTTCGTTATTTACAGATGCGATGCCTGAATTCGTTACATTCTCAGGTGATTCCGAGGGTTCCATGGTAGCTTCACTTGAACGGGCAGGTTGTTCCGAGTAACTAACATGATTATCTTGGACTTGTGGGGAAGATATAGTCCCAGCACAGGCTGCAAGCGAAAGCATCATTACTGCTAACAAAAGTATGGACAATGTTCGTTTCATTTCAAAATTCTCTCCTTCTCTTATTGATTTGTGAAAGTGATTGCTGTTCCGTTTCTGTTTTTATCACTCCTCCAATTTCCAACGTAATAAAAAAGTGCGGCTACCGAAGTAACCGCACAAAAAATGCAAACTCCGATAGTCGCCAAACCAATCTGCACAAACGAGTTTCCTCACACAAACAGAAACGGAACTTGCATTTTTATCAAATTCTGGCCGTTTGTGTGACGGATATGCAAAAAGAGCGCAATATCCCTAAGGAAACTCTAGAATGTGCATTTTATGAAATTGGTTTGGCATAAATAGTATACCACGCTAGTCAAAAAAATAGAAGCATTATTTGTAAAATCCTTCAATTTTCGTTTGTGCTTATCGTGGAATGGTATGAACTGTACTGCTTTTCCTTGACAATTCGTAGAATTCTGTTATAATAGGCATCAAATAGTTACATTTTGTTTCTATTTCATCTTTTTTGTTTTCATTTTGCAATCTATTGGAGGTACATACCCATGAAACACCGCAAACACCCCAGGTCCTTTCGGCGGACAGCGCTTCAGCTGGTTCTGTCCCTTGCCCTGGTTCTTATGGTGGGCGGCTATTTTGCTTTGACAAATCTGTCCGGCTGCACATACACCATCACCGACGGCGAACAGGTCACCCAAATCACCACAAACAGTGTCGGCACCGATCATGTTTTGCAGGAGGCTGGCATTGCCTTGAACGAGGGGGATAAAGTCTCTGTCACCGGCGGCAGCGCCCAGAAGACCATCACCATCTCCCGTGGGCAGAACATCACCGTAAACAACGCCGGGAAGTCCACCAGCACAGTCAGCTATGGCGGCACCATTGGTGATCTTCTCAGCGATTTGTCCATTACCCTGTCCTCCGGCGATACCGTCACCGTAGACGGCAATCCGGTTTCCACACTGGACAGCACCTATGACGGCATGACCCTGGACATTTCCCGCAGTACATCCACCACCGAAACCACCACGGAGTCCGTCCCCTATGAGACGGTTTCCTACCTGGACCCCACCATTCCCGTGGGCGAAACCCAGGTTCAGACCCCCGGTGTGGAGGGCAGCCGTGAGGTAACCACGGAGCTCATCTATCAGAACGGCGAGCTGGTGTCCTCTGACGTGGTGTCTTCCCGGCTGGTATCTGCGCCGGTGAACGAGGTCGTTCTCATTGGCGCACGCCAGACCTTTACCGAGGGCGACACCGGCGAGGCTGAGCAGGAGCCCGAGGAGACAGCAACCCCTGCGCCCTCCCCTACGCAGACCGCTCAGGCCACCAAAACGTCTGCTGAGAAGAAATCGACGGACGATCCGGCCCCCTCTCCCACCCCGGCAGCAACTACCGCTTCCTCCAGCACCGCAGAGGAAAAGCTCGAACCTACTCCCACGCCTGAGCCGGAACCGGAAACCACTCCAGAGCCAAAGGAAGAAACCACCGTCAGCTCCGGCAATACCATCACTACCTCTGACGGTCAGGTGCTCACCTATACCAGCACCATCTCCGTAGAGGCAACGGCCTATACCGGCGGCGGCACCACCGCAACCGGCACCTCCGCCCGCTATGGCGCCATTGCGGTTGACCCCTCAGTCATTCCCTACGGCACCAAGATGTACATCGTGTCCGACGACGGCAAATGGATTTATGGCGTGGCCACAGCTGAGGACTGCGGCGGTGCCATTAAGGGACATATTGTAGACCTGTATTTCGACGATTACAGCACCTGCATTCAGTTTGGCCGAAGAAACTGCACCATATATATTCTGGATGACTAACAAAAAGGACGGAATCATACGATTCCGTCCTTTACAGCGTGTCAAAAAAGCTCTCGCCAAGTGCGGGAGCTTTCTGTATAATAAAGACA
>CAVJLG010000074.1:0-48549 GCA_963650135.1 Barnesiella intestinihominis
GCGTGACCGAGCGGAACTGGGTGGTTGGCATGCCCGATATCGGCTTTACATATCCGGCCTTTGCGGGGCATGGGGCCGATTCCAGCGCGGTGATGTACTATGTGAAGACCGGCAAGGACTCCCATGTGGAGTTTGTGGAGGATGTGCTGGGCTGCGTGGCAAGGCGCACCGCCGGGGAGGAGAAGAACGCCTTTAAAGAGGTGATTCAGGACTCCTTCGAGGACCCCCAGCAGGGCAAAAGCGTGTTCCTGAAGATGCAGAAGCATTTAAGTGACATGACCCTGCCGGACCCCGACGCCCCCGAGGATGAGGAAACCCCGCCCCTGGCTCTGACCAAGGCCACCATGGCGGAGGTGATGGAGCAGGTGGACCTGAACGAAGAGGCCCGGGAGATCATCCAGGCGGCCTTTGACTACCGGTTTGGGGATACGCCGCCCACAGCGCAGAACGTGGTGGATAAAAAGCTGGTGGAGGAAAGCGTCCAGCGCATCCGCACCGCTGAGCTGGAGGAGCAGGTCACCGATCTCAAGGACCAGATTCAGGAGAAGGATCAGACCATCACCGAAGCCAAGAAAACCATCAAAGAGCAGGAGGCGGCATTGGCTTCTCCGGGCAGCCTGATTCAGAGCGAGCTCACCGACGAGATGCCCATCTCCCTCCATGTGTCCCCCCAGAAGGCCAAGCAGATTCGCACCCAGATGGTGGGCGGCGTGAAATGCATTGTGGTGCCCGTGGAAAAGGGAGAATCCGCGCAGATTAACGGCGTACCCGCTGATTTATGATTGAAATTGAATCAAAAATCCCCGCTGTGTTCCGAAAAACTGGAGCACAGCGGGGGATTTTTTGTTATTCCGTTACGGCGGGCGCCAGTGCGTCCTTGCAATCCTTCCAGCACAGGGCCAGGCAGACCGCCAGATAGAACGAGGCGTTGGGCCGCCGCAGTACGCCAGAGGTGGCGTAGATATGGGTCGCGCAGGTTACAAGGGCCACCAGCAGCGCCACAAAATCCGGAGTCAGCAGGGCGAGCTTCTTCCGCCAAAAGGCCCGGAATACCAGCAGCACAAAATAGCCGAAGTAGCCAAGCAGCAGCACCAGGCCCACGCCGCCGCACAGGTAAAAGATGCCGTGAAGGTCGTCGTCCACGTCGTAGGAGCCGGAATCGGTATTCCAGCGGCTGAGCTCCATGCCGAACAGCTTGGCGCTGGCGGGGGAGTCCTCCAGCAGCAGGCGGCTATAGGTAAGCTTGGCCCGGCGTACATCGCAGAGATCCGAGGCGCTCAAGCTGTAGTCATAGGCTTGGGCGGTGCGCTCCAGACCGAACTGTTCCACCAGGCCGGGGAGACAGGTCTTATAGGCGGTGCGAAGGCGGTCAGTGTCGGAGGTATCTTGGCGGGTGGTGGTGTTGAACATGAAGTTTCGAATGCTGTTGGTCCGCTGGGAGAAAAATTCATCCCGGGAAACCATCTGGTCGATTTCCTCCTGCTCCTGCGCGGCGTTTTCCTGAATTGCCTGCTGATTTTTGGTCATGGGCGACAGGGGCGTTAGCAGGGCAAAGACCAAAGCCAGGACCAAGAGCCCCAGCCCCTGGAGCCGCTGTTTCCGCAGCAGCAGGCACAGCCCCAGGCACAGGGCTGTGAGGATGCAGCCCAGCAGCGCCAGCCGGGTGGCCAGCAGAAACAGCATCCCCAGCGCCGCAATGGACGTAATCAAAAACGGAATGGGGCTGGAAAACCGCCGGTAGACATAGACAATGACGACGGGGGCCAGCATGCACAAAATGGCGCTCTGGCTATTGGCATGGTAAAACCAGCCCAATACGCCAATGGAATTGCTGGCGTAGGTGTGGGGATCGGTGCCGGTGAGAGTGGCGAGCACCTCCACTACCAGAATGATCCCAAGGCACAGGGTAAAGGCCATGGGAATCCCCTTGCGCAGGTCGGGGAAGCGCCGAAGCAGCGTGCAGAAGCTCAGGGCCGTTAAGGGCAGCAGATAAATCCGCACCAGATTGGTGAGGTCCCGCACCGGCTGGGCATAGCCAAACTGCTTACAGGCGATTATATGCCCCAGGGTGAGCAGTAGGAGCACGGCGGCGGTGATAAAATAGGCTCGGCGCCGCTTGGATAGCGTAAAGCCCAGGAGCACCGTGAGCATCAGCAGGACCAGCCGTAAAATCAGGGTAACGGTGTTCCCTGCGCTGCTGTAGTTGAGCCAATAGGAGATCACGTCCAGCACCGGCTGCACCACAATCAGCGCCAATACCACATAATACAGGGGCGTTCGATCGGTATGTGTCATAAAATCCCTCGTTTTCTGTCGGAGTTCTTACGCCCATTATAATCGGAAAGGCGTGGGATATCAACTGATTTCTTGCGGCGGTTACAAATTCCGGGATGGAGGCGGAAGAACTGCAATAAAACCATAGGGAGAAAGCACATTTGGATGGTGCGAAATAATCAATTTGTATGCATAGTGTAAAATGAATGTTCCAAATATGCGTTAGATACAGAATGTTACGGAGAATTAGCTGGAATTATCCGAAACGTATGTGACGTGTTACGGCGAAAATATAACGAAATATCGACGAGATTGTGTCGGAATGGAACGGAGGTAACAAAATGTAGAATTCAGCTCGAATCTGTATGTTGACACTTTTCGACAATTTTTAGATAATAGGAGCATAAATTGTATGAAATCCCGCCAGGCTGGAGTCTAAGGTTCGGCCTGGCGGGGATTGTGTGAAAGGAGACACAAAATGTCAGACATCATTGGATTGATTGGTATTTTGGTGGCGTTCTTCATCGTCATCTATTTTACCTACAAGGGTTTTCATCTGGCGTATGTGGTCATGGTTGCATGTTTGGTGGTATTGGTCACCAACAATATGCCCCTGATCCAGACGTTTAATGAAACCATCATGCCAAAGGTAGGCGAACAGGCAGCAACGCTGCTTCCGCTTTATCTGTTCGGCGCAATCTTCGGAAAAATGTTCATCGACTCCGGCGCGGCGCATGCTCTGTCCCAGTTCCTGCTGGGTCTGCTGGGCAAGAACGCAAAGCCCCAGACCAAGCGGATCTTCGGCTTTGTCTGCGTGGTGTTCATGAACATGGTCTTCAACTATGTGGGCGTTGACCCCTTCGCTTCTCTGTTTACCATGATCGGCATTGCCACCGGCGTAATGTTTGAGGCTGACATCCCCAGAAAGTATATGCCCGTGATGCTGGTGCTGGGCTCCTCCATGGGCAACGTGGTGCCCGGTTCTCTGGCAGCGCCCAATATCCTGTGCCAGAATATTCTGAAGGATTTTAGCGTGACCTCCTGGTCCAGCACCGTTGTGGGCTTTATCTATGTGCTGTTCGTTCTGGTCGTCTCCACCTTCTACATCAACAAGCGTATGGCGAAGGACGTAGAGAAGGGCGCAAAGTTTGAGTATGGCCCTCTGGAGCCTGCCACAGTGGATGAGAGCCATCTGCCCCATGTGGTTCTGACCATCATTCCTCTGGTTGTGATCCCTGTGAGCTATGCACTGTGGTTCTCTCAGGCTGCATGGGTATCCATGGCGGTCGGCTGCATTGCCGGTATCATCTGCTACGGCGCGTACATCCCCAAGAAGGACGGTGTCAGCCGGGTGATGACCATTGTGGACAGCATGAACGACGGTGTTACCGTTGCCGGTATTCCTGCGATTATTCTGCTGAACTACACTCTGGGCTATGCCATTGAGGCAGCGCCTTCCTTTGAGACCATCAGCAACTTCTTTATTAATATGCCCGGTCCCTCTCTGTTTGCCCTGTCCATTATGGCAATCATGCTGCTGGGTGCTGCAGCTTCCGCTTCCGGTATGATTATCGCCGCTATGGCTGCTTCCAGCACCTTCATTCCCACCCTGGGCGTGAATGCTGACAGTGCATTCCGTGCGCTGGTAATGTCCACCACTGTGCTGGATTCCCTGCCCTTTGCAGGCGCTATCGTTGCCATGATGAGCATCACCGGCATCAAGTACAAGGAGGGCTATCCTCCCATCGCTATGACCACCATGCTGTTTACCTTTATCGGTAATATTCTGGCGGTACTGCTGATGGCTGCGTTCCCCATGCTGCCCTGATACAAGGATTTAAAAATCCGCACAACCCGATTTGGGCTGTGCGGATTTTGTGCTATCCGGATTAGGAGGCAACGGCGAAAAACTCCACATCGGTTTGGTTTTTCCACTGATCCGTAACACCGGCGCTGCGGAGCAGCTGGGTAACGGTTTCGTTCAGAGCAGTCAGCTTTGCGGTGTCTACCGTTTGGAGGTCAAGGTCATTTCCGGAATCCTCCAGAATGCCGGCGTCCATGGTGCCGTCCAGCAGGGCGTTTGCCTTGGATAGTGCCTGCTGCCACTGGAAGGAGAAGTAGTCCTTCTGGGTGTCGTTCATCTCCGAAAGGTAGGTGCTTACCGCATCGGATGCCTTGCCGCTTTCATCCATTGCAAGCTTCATCAGGCAGACGGCGGAATTCGCCTGCTGAAGCGAGGCGCCTGCAACGCCGTAGGGCGTGCTGTCGATGGTAATGAGCAGCTGGGTCAGTGCATCATCGCTTTCGGGAGTGTACATCCAGTCGGTCATATCGCCGCTGTAGTCTACCTGAGAGGTAGGCGCGGGTGTGGCGGAGGGCTCAGCACTGGGGGCTTCAGTGACCTCGGAAGTCGGTGCTGCGGTGACGGCGGGCTCGGCAGAAGGCGCGTCGGTGGGGGTGGGTGCGGCGGTGGCTTCTGCCGTAGGTTCTGCAGTGGGCGCGGCGGTAGCGGTCACGGTAGGCTCGGGTGTAGGGGTGGCCGTTGCCGCAGCGGTTTGCGTGGGAGTAGATGCTGCCGCAGAATCGCTGCCACAGGCTGCAAGAGAGAATGCCATCGTTGCGGCAAGTGTCATGACAAGAATACGTTTGAGTTTCATCAATTTCATCCTTTCTGATTTTTTCGCGATGTATTGTAGCACATTTTTTCGAGAATTTGTATCCCCTGATATGTAAAATCATTACCGCCTGCTTCGTCTGAAACAGGCGGTAAAAATTAGGGCAACACCGCACAAACCGGCAAGAGAATCTGACGAGAGAATTTGCGTCAGAAAAAGGTGGAAAACCGCAGGAATACTCTGTGTATTGCAAGGTTTTTCTAACGCATTTCTGGCGTAAAGAATCTGTCAGAATCCGCAGACGCATTTGTGCGGTGTTGCCTTAGTTAAATCAATCCCTGCACCAAAATAATCAGAATCAGAATGGGCAGGATGAACTGGAAGTAGGGTTTTAGCCACTTCTTCATCTTGACGCCGGTGCCGGTGTTGACCTCGTCAAAATAGTTGTCCGCTCCCCAGCCCCATTTGGTAACGCAGAACAGCAGGTAGATCAGGGAGCCAATGGGCAGCAGCAGGTTGCTCACCAGGAAGTCCTCACTGTCCAGCACGTCCCGTGCGCCGATGATGTGGAGGCTGCTCCAGACATTATAGCCCAGCACGCAGGGGAGGGAGGCAATCAGGATGATGATGCAGTTGATGAGCGCGGCTTTTTTCCGGCTCCAGCCAAACATATCCATGCAGAAGGACATGATGTTCTCAAACACGGCAATGACCGTGGAGAAGCTGGCGAAGGTCATAAACAGGAAGAACAGCGCACCCCAGACTCTGCTGCCGGGCATGTTGACGAACACGTCGGGCAGGGTGACAAAAATCAGGCTGGGACCTGCGCCCGCTTCTACCCCGTAGCTGAAGCAGGCGGGGAAGATAATCAGGCCGCTGAGCAGGGCAACGAAGGTGTCCAGACCGCAGATTCTTGCGCCCTCGCCCACCAGCGCGTGATCCTTGCTCATGTAGCTGCCGAAGATCTCCATGGCGGCAACGCCCAGGCTCAGGGTGAAGAAGGACTGGTTCATGGCGGCGGAAATCACGCTGCCAATGCCTACCTCCTTGACGGCATCCAGATTGGGTACCAGATAGAATTTCAGACCCTCGGCAGCGCCGGACAGGGTAAGAGAATGGACTGCCAGCACCACAATCAGAATCAGAAGGGCACTCATCATGTATTTGCTGACCTTCTCCAAGCCGTTTTGCAGCCCTCTGGAGCACACCAGAAAGCCCAGAATCACGGTGACGACCATGTAGATTCCCATCTCCAGGGGATTTGACAGCATGGTAGAAAACTGGCTCTCCGCAGCGGCGGTTTCCATGCCGTGGTAGAAGGTGCCGGTGGCGAACTTGACAAAGTAGTCCAGCATCCAGCCGGAGACGGTGGTGTAGTACATCATCAGCATGTAGCAGCCGAAGATGGCGAACCAGCCGTGGATATGCCACTTGCTGCCGGGCTTTTCCAGGGCCTTATAGCCCAGCACTGCGCTCTTGCGGCTGGCGCGGCCCACGGCAAGCTCCATGGTCAGCACCGGAAGACCCATAATCACCAGGAAGATCAGATACAGCAGCACAAACAGGCCGCCGCCGTTTTGTCCGGCCACATAGGGGAACCGCCAGACGTTGCCGATGCCAATGGCGCATCCGGCAGAAACCAGCAGGAATCCCAGCCGGGACTGAAATGATTCGCGTTTCATAATAATCTCCTTACTTTTTCAAAACTATTTATGATTCTACAAGGATTTTATGCCGTTGACAACCGGCAATTCACCATGATAGTATAAGAATATCTTATGTTAGAACGGAGGATGGGCGGCATGAATACCAATCAGCTCAAGTATTTTGTATCGGCGGCGGAGGCCAGAAGCTTCACCAAGGCGGCAGAGCAGCACTATGTATCCCAGACGGCCGTGACCCAGCAGATTCATTTATTGGAGGAAACGCTGGGCTGCCGACTGTTTGACCGCACCACAAGGCCGGTCTCCCTGACCCCGGCTGGCAGGACGTTTCTCATTGAGGCCAAGGCGATTCTCGAGCGCATGAGCCGGGCGGTGGATCGGGTGCATGACGCCTCTACAGGCCTGATCGGTACCCTGCGGGTGGGCTATGTCCGGGGGTATGAACGAAGCGATCTGTCGGTGCTCATGCGTTATTACCACGAAAGCCACTCCAATGTGCTCATTACCTGCTACCGCTGCTCCACGGATGTGTTGGCGGCGGGACTGCTCAACAAGGAATACGACATTATTTTCACCTGGGACAGCACCAACCTCCGGCAAAATCCGGATATCGACTACATGCTGGTGGAAAAGGCCAAGCTGGTGGTGGCATTATACGCCCGGCATCCCTTTGCCCAGCGGACGGAGCTCCGGCGGCATGAGCTCAGAGGGGAGAACATCCTCTATATGTCCCCCTCGGCGGCCAACGACTCCTACGGCGACGCATTTTTTATGGAGCTCTACAAGGACGCAGGCTATAAGCCCAACATCCTGTTCCGTTCCTCCGACACCGAAAGCATCCTGATGATGGTGGCGTCGGAGGAGGGCGTGTCCATCCTGCCGGATTACTGCACCTATAAGCTCTATCAGGCGGACAACCTGGTGTTCGTGCCCCTGGTGGGGGAGAATGAGCAGGAGGAGATTCTGGCGGTGTGGCGGAAGGATCAGAAGAATCCTGCCCTGCTGCAATTCCTATCCACGCTGCGAGATACGGATATTCTGACACGGGAGTAAGAATTCGCGTTGACACCGCAATGGGCCTGTGATACAATTGGAAAAATTTATTTTACGGGGTGAATGAAATGGACGGCATGGATTATTTGAATGAATATTATGGTCAATATGACGAGGACGGGCGGCTCAGCCGGAACCGTCGGGGCGAGCTGGAATATCTCACCACCATGGGCTACATTCAGGCGTACTTAAAGCCCGGAGATCGTGTGCTGGAGGTGGGCGCGGGCACCGGACGGCCCCGGTTATCTCATGCAGGATATGCTGGAAACCCTCAGCGAAGAGGAATTTCAGCTGTATCTGGCCTATCATCTTACGGTGTGCGAGAACCCGGATTTGGTGGGGGCCACCGGTCACAGCCTGGACGTTCTCCGGAAGCTGGGGGAATAAACAACCAAATGGCACAGGGCGAAACGGTTCCTGTGCCATTTTTGCGGCCATTTTGAAAAAACGAATTTGGTTGGCAGAAGCAAAAACGGTAGCATTAGAAGCAAAACATTTGGTACCTGCATGGCAAAATGTGACCGAAAAAGGACGCAAAACCATATTGCGCCCTCGCAATATCTTTCTTATAATGGAACTATGTAACGAAAGTATAAAGCTATATTGCATAAACGAAATATAGGGCAATACCGTATAAATCTGACGACATATTTGTACGGTTTTGCCCTCAAAAAAGAAGGAGGAACCCAGCAATGATGATTCCCGAAAAATATGAGATCTTTTACCCCGGCGTCTATACCCCGGAGGAGCAGGCGGCCATTGATCGGCTGCTGTCCGGGGACATGGGAGGCCCTCCCGGCGGACCTGGCGGACCCGGCGGCCCACCCATGATGAAGGAACAGGTCTATCAGAAGGAAAAGCTGAACGAAGTCATTATGCGGATGCATGCCGAGTCGATTATCCCCGATAATCCCCTGTATAACGACCCGGAATATGCAAAATCCACCTGGTATGGCGGCCTCCCGATTATCCCCGGTTATATCGAGGCCCTGGCGATGGCCATGCTGCCCCGGGAACTGGGCGACATGTGCATGCCCGACCGTCAGCTGGTGGGCGACGCCTATGACCATGAGGTGGAGTATTTCGCCCCCATTCTGGCGGGGGACCATGTTTCCAGCCGCCCCGGGCCGGTGGCGCTCAAGGATGTGACCCCCAAGGAGGGCAGCATCGTCCGGTGCTTTGTGCTGATTGCCCAGGCGGATATTGTGAACCAGCGGGGCGAAACCGTGGGCCGATCCACCACCCGGTTCCCAAATTTCCGCTGCCGGTTAAAGCCCGGGATGGAGCCGGATCAGTTTATCCATCCCTTCAACCGCTACATGCATCCCGCCCACACCTATACCCAGGCGGACTATGACCATCTGGCGTTCCTGTGGCAGGGGGAGAAGATCCGGGGTAGTGAGGTGCTCTATTGGGACGATGTTTCCGTGGGCGACTATACCTGGACCACCGCCGAGCCGCCCTTTACCCAGATGGATATGATCCGGATGTACGGTCAGGAGCTGGTGGGCTGCGAATCCGTAAAGAATCAGGTGCTCAGCGGCCATATTCGGGGGCAGAAGAACGAATACGGCGTGTATGAGAACATCATCAGCCACTATAAGCCCGGCAGAAGTCCCTTCTATAACTACACCGGGCGGGATTTCTGCGTGAGAAACGTTACCAACTGGGCAGGCGATCAGGGCTTTATCACCCGGGTCAACTGGCGCATGGTCAACGACTATGAGCCGGAGCTCCAGGCCAATCCCTTCCCCGAGGGCTTCTATCGGGAGAGCTACCTGCTGAAGGTGCCGGAGCTCAAGGAAAAGGGCGCGTTCATCAATACCCACGGCATGGCGCCGGACTGTGCCATCACCCGGGGCTATGTCTATGACAAGTATGAAAAGGACGGGGCCTATTATGTAGAGATCGCCCTGTGGTGCGAGGATTTGGACGGCAACTACCACACCGAATGCGGCATCACCCTGCGTCTGCCCAAGAAATAAGTTCAGTCGAATCAATGAAATAAGGAGCGTGTTACCATGAAAAAGCGTTTATCCGTGTTGTTCCTGGCGCTGGCAATGCTGATGACCCTTATGGCAGGCTGTTCCAGCAAGCCGGAAAGCAGCACGACCCCAGAGAGCGTCCCCGCATCCACCCAGGCAGAAGAAACCAAGGCCCCGGAGGCACCGGAAGCCCCGGAGACGTCCGAAGCCTCCACCGCGGAAGAAACCTCCCAGGCGGAGAGCCTGGTGGAAGAAACAGCGGAAATGCCCGCAGATTATGTCCTGCCCATCAATGAAACCCCGGTGGAGCTGGATATTTTCTACCCGGTGCGGTCCGGCACCCATCCCTCCAAGACCGACGAGCGGGCGGTGTTCTGGCATCGGCTCCAGGAGCGGCTGGGCTACACCATCCACTGGACCGAGCCCTATCAGTCTACGGCTTCGGAGCAGTTTAACCTGGTGATTGCGGCGGGCGACTTCCCCCATATCGTCTTTGAATCCCTGATTGCCATGACTGGCTCGGCCTATACCGGCGGCTATGACCTGGCGGTGGATGAGGACGTTTATATGGACCTGACCCCCTATTTGGAGGAATATGCGCCCCACTACAACTATCTGCTCCAGGACCCCGGCATCTATAACGATATTGTTACCGAGCAGGGCCGGATCGTGCCCTTTGCCACCATCAATTCCGAGCCCGCCAAAACCGGTATGGGCGCAGTCGTCAACAAGGAATATTGGGAGGCAACGGGGCTGGAGCTGCCCACCACCGTGGAGGAGCTCCATGAGGTGGCCCTTGCCATGAAGAACAATGGGGTGGAATCCCCCCTGAACGTCAGCGCTGAGGGTAGCATCGTGGAGGGCATCGTGGCCCAGGCCATGGGCGCATCCTTTGAGGGAACCCCCATCCTTGACAATGCTACCGGCGAGCTGATTCTGGACGTGACCACCAACGAGACAAGAGCCTATATCGAGCTGTTCCGCCAGTGGTTCCAGGAGGGCATTCTGGATACGGATTTCGCCTCCATTTCCGAGATGGATTTCACGCCCTTTAACAACGGCACCGTGGGCACCTGCTCCGGCATGGGCTTTATGCTGGACAGCTATTATGACATGTACGGCGTGTATCAGCAGCCGCTGCCCATCCTCCACGGCGACGGTCTGGAGGAGAAAGAGGTTCTGCTGAAAACCTGGCCCACCTCGCTGGTAAACTCCATGCCCGGTATCGCCCTGACCACGGCCTGCGAGGCGGACGATCTGGTGGAGCCCTGCATGCGGCTGTGCGATTTCTTCTACTCCGACGCGGGCTATCTGGCCTGCAACTATGGCTGGGAAGAGGGCGAGACTTATAACATGGTGGACGGCAAGCCCGTGCCCAACGATTTCTTCAATGAGCGAGACCCGGACCTCCAGGTGGCCAATAAGTCCCTCTATACCTCCGACAGCGATTTCGGCTATGTCTATCCCAACTTCAACTTTGACATCGGCAGCGAAACCATGATGGAGGCGGCGGAGCTTTGGACCCTGCCCGAGGACCAGCCCAAGGCCCTGTATACCACCCTGCCCGGCAACATGAAGCTCAATGCCGAGGAAACCGCCCAGGTTGCCACCCATCTGACGGACCTCCAGACCTATGTGGAGAGCACCGTTCTGCTCTGGATGACCGGCCAGACGGAGCTCACCGACAGCAGCTGGCAGGAATTCGTGGACAAATGCGACAGCATGAAGCTGGATGACATTCTGGAAGTTTACACCGGCGCTTATGAGCGCTATATCGGCCAGTAACCGATTCCCCGGGGGATGCAGAATCCTCCGGGGATTTGCCTTGCAATGGGGAAGAAACTGTGTCATAATAGAATAGTTAGAGAATTCTAACCGCTGAAAGGAGCGATTTGATTATGACATGAAGCATCGTCTGGCTGGAGGCCGTGATCTTTGTAGCGCTGTTTAGCGCCATGGTGCTGATTCCGTCCATCCGGCATCCGGAGGTTGGGGTCCACAACTATCCCCCGGAGATTCAGGAAGCCTATTTTCGAACCCACAAGCGGGTGGATACCGCGCCGCTGAGCGCCAGAACCGTCTGTATCAAGGGCTTTGGCATTGTGCTCTTTACGGTGCTGCTGACCGCCGGGGCGATCTGGGCCGGCGCCAGCACGTTTTTAGACGGATTTGTGTTTGCGGCGGTGCTGTTCCTGATTGTGGGCGCGTGGGATACGTTTTTCATCGATTGGGTGCTGTTTGCCCATCTGCGCTGCTTCCGGCTGCCCGGGACGGAGCATATGGACAAGGAATATGCCCAGAAGTGGTTCCACGTCAAGGGAATGCTGTTCCCGGGAGCGCTGTTTTTGGTCATCATTGGATTGCTTACCGGCATTGGCGTATTGCTGGTTGGATAAGGAGAGAATGCGACGAAGGTTTATACATCCGGCAGAACCGATGCACCGGCGATTCTACTGCTGCCGGGTACCTGCTGCCATTGGGAGAGCAATTTCGGCAAGGTGATTCCACTGCTGAGCCGGGAATTCCATGTGCTTACCGTGTCCTACGACGGCTTTGACGAGGGGGAAGCAACTGAATTTCCTACGATGCTGGAGGAGACAGAGAAAATCGAAGCATGGATTCAGCAGAATCTTGGGGGCAGCATCCGGGGCGTTTACGGCTGCTCACTGGGGGGCTCTTTTGTGGGCTTGCTGGCGGCCCGGGGGAAGATTCATATGGACTATGGCATTTTGGGCGGTTCGGATTTGGATCAGTCCTCGCCGGTTGCCGCAAAGCTTATGACCAAGGTCATGATGCCGCTGTTTTATCCCCTGGTGCGGGACGGAAAGTTCTCGGCGAACTTTTTAAACAAGCGCCTGGCGCAACGAAAGCAGGAAATGCCGGGGTATGTGGATGCATTTATGGACATGTTTGGGGGCGCGCGGCCCTATGTTACCCGGAAAAGCGCCGAGAATCAGTTCTATTCCGATTTGATTACCCCGCTGCCCATGAACATTGACCCGCCCGGCACGGAAATCCATGTGTTCTACGCCACGAAAATGGGCGAAAAATACCGGAAGCGCTATACCGACCGTTTTGCTCATCCGATTATCCATGAGATGGACTTGCAGCATGAAGAGCTGCTGGCCTACTATCCCGAGGAGTGGGCAAAGCTGGTGACGGAGATTTTAAACGGTAAAGCATAAATAAAAGCGTACTGCATGAGCATGTGCAGTACGCTTTTTGTATTATTTGTTCTGTTTCAGCGCGTTGCCGATTTCCACGGCCACCCGGGCAAACTCCGGAATGCCCAGGGTTTCGCCCCGGACGGTTTCGGGCAGTCCAGCGGCGGTGATGCAGTCGATGATCTGCGCCTTGGTGAGACTGCCAAAGCCCGAGGACAGGCCATTGACCAGGGTTTTGCGCCGCTGGGCAAAGCTGGCGTGGACCACCTGGAAGAACAGCTTTTCGTCGGCAATGGGGCAGGGGGGCGCAGTCCGGCACCGCAGGGTAATCACCGCAGAGGTGACCTTGGGCTGGGGGATGAAGCAGGAGGGGGGCACGTCGAATAAAATCTCCGGATCGGCGTAATACTGGCAGAACAGGGAGAATGCGCTGTAGTCCTTGCTGCCGGGCTGGGCGCAGATCCGCTGGGCCACCTCCTTTTGTACCATAACGGTGACCGCTTCGAAGCATCTCGACTCCAGGAGCCGCGAGAGCACCGGCGACGTAATATAGTAGGGGAGATTGGCGCAGGCCATGGGGCGCAGGCCGGAAAAATGCGTCTCCACCAGGGCGGGAATGTCGGTTTTTAGAATATCCCCGAAAATCAGCGTGAAGTTCTCCGTGCCGCCCATGGTTTCCTCCAGAATGGGCTGGAGGGTGGTGTCAACCTCCACGGAAACCACCTTGCCCGCGCTTTCACACAGGGCCTGGGTCAGGGGGCCGATGCCGGGGCCCACCTCTAATACGCCGCAGCTTTCGTCGATTCCGGCTCCGGCGGCAATTTCGCGGGGAACCCAGCTCTGGGTCAGGAAGTTCTGGCCCTTGGATTTGGAAAACCGGAAGCCGTGCTTTTGCAGCAGGGGCTTGATGACGTTGATATCGCAGAGATTCATGAAAAACCAGCTTTCTGCCGGGAAATCGGCGCTTAATTCAGTAGCTATTATATTGGAAATACCGTCCGATTGCAAGGGCGGCGTGGATTCTTACGGAAAATCCGCAGAATTTGGTAACAAACCCCTTGACAAAGTAACACTGTTATGGTACATTGTTACGCGAGGTGAGGATATGGAGGAAAATCTAATCACAAAGAAAGAGCTGCTGGAGATCACCGGCATCTCCTATGGCGCCCTCTATCGGTGGAAGCGCATGAAGCTTTTGCCCGACGAGTGGTTTATCCATCGCTCCACCTTTACCGGCCACGAGACGTTCTTCCCCCGGGATAAGGTGCTGGAGCGGGTGGCGGAGATTCAGCGGCTCAAAGAATCCATGAGCCTGGACGAAATTGCAAGGCTGTTTCAGCCCGGACCCCCGGGCGAGGTATCCATCACCGCCCAGGATGCGGCGGCGGCGGGGATCGCAGTGCCTCCGGTCATCAATCAATACTTGGCGCTGTCCGGCGGCGACGGGGCGTTTACCTATGAATCGCTGCTGGGGCTCTATACGTTTTCCCGGCTGCTGATGGAGGGCTCCGTCAGCCGGGAAGAGGCCTATGCCGCAGCCCGGGCCGTTTCGGCGGTGGACCCCGAGATTTCCGAGCCGGTGGTCTATGTGGTGAGAAAATATGGCGTCCCCTTCTGTATTACGGTGGGGGAAATGCAGAAAATACAAATCGACTGTGATGCAGCCCTGGCAGCCACCGTATCCGTCAGCCAGCAAAAGCGGGCGCTGGATACCCTGCTGGGCGAGAAAGGAATGATTTCATGAACCGCGAAGAATTTAACGAGACTTTATCCCAGCTGGAGCAGCAGCTGGAGGAGATGAACGGTAAGCTGGAAGACGCAAGAGAGCAGCGCAACAGCCTGCTCCGGGAGCGGTTTGATTTAAAGGAGCAGCGCCGGTATCTCCGCAACCAGCGGCGGGAGGCACTGGACGCCGACAATCAGGATCGGGTCCAGCGGCTGGAGGAGCGCTTGGAGGAGCTCCAGGATAAGCTGGAGGAGTTGGATGAGCGCATTGAAAAGATTGAAGAGGTCATCGAGGCCACCAACGACAGCATGGACCAGGTGCGCGACACCGTGGACGATGCCAAGGACCGGATGGAAGACGCAAAGGAGGCCGCAGAGGACGCCCAGGAGGACGGCGGCGAGGCCTTTGATTTGGGCGAGCAGTGGGATAAGGCCATGGAGGGCCTGAACCAGATGCTCCAGAAGGGGCTGCAAAAGGTGTCCGACACCCTGGAGCATGTGGACTTTGAGACCATCGGCCAGGATGTTTCCAGCGCGGTGAACAAAGCGTCTCAGAATGTGAAGACTGCCTTCAACGAGGCCAAGGACAACCGGCAGAAGCCCGGCGGCGTGGGCGATTATCGGGTGTCCGGCAGCGGCGTATTGGATGGCGGCTGCTATAACCGCATCAGCTGCACCGGCGCATGCAAGGTTTCCAGCGACCTTATCTGCCGGGAAATCTCCACCAGCGGCAGCTTCCACGCCTGCGGCAATGTGGATTGCAGTGGCGAGATTCGCTCCAGCGGCAGCTTCCACTGCGTGGGCAATGTGGCGGCGGGGGATATGTCCTCCAGCGGCGCAACCAAAATCGAGGGCAATCTCAAAAGCGGCCTTTTAAACGTTCCCGGCAGTCTCAGCGTAGACGGCAATGTCTCCGCAGGGGAGATGCAGGTCAGCGGCAGCCTCAAGGTAGGCGGCGACTGCGAGGCCGACAGCTTCACCGCCAGCGGCAGCCTGAATGTGGGCGGCATTGTCAACGCCGATGTGGTGAAGATTCGTCTGGTGCGCAATCAGAGCACCGTGGGCTCCATCGGCGGCAGCCAGGTAACGGTAGAGCGATCCACCACGGCGGGCCTGCTCTCCAGCATTCTGAAGCCCAAATACGGCACCCTGGAGTGCGACAGCATCGAGGGCGATCAGGTGGATATCGCCGGGGTTCAGGCCAATATGGTCCGCGGCACCCGGGTCATCATCCGCAGCAGCTGTGTCATCGGCTCGGTGGAATACTCCGAGGCCTGCACCATCGAAGACGGTGCGCAGGTCGGCAAGTGTGAAAAGGTCTAATATCGCATAATTCTCCCTCCCTGGGCATAGAATTCCGGGGAGGGAATTTTTATGGACAAAGCGATCTTAGCGCTTGCCCTGCGGCGGGCAGGCTTTTCTACGCTGGAGGAATGGTCGGCGCAAACGGGACTGCCTAAAACGGCGGCGGAAATGGCGCTGACGCCCTATCTGGTGGGCTATGAGCTCCATCGGGTGCAGTCCGGGGATACGCTGACGAAAATTGCCGGATTATACGGCACCACCGTGGCGGCCATCGAAACGGCAAATCCGGGCATAGACCTGCGGCGGCTGACCATTGGGCGGGTTTTGGTGGTGCCGCTGGGATTTTCGGTGGTGCCGGAGGATGTGCCCATGAGCTGGGGGCTGATGCGGTATGTGATTCGGGGGCTGGAGGCCAGATATCCGGCGCTGTCGGAGCAGGTGATCGGCACCACCGCCTATGGGCGGAGCCTGTATCGTTTGCGGGTGGGCACCGGGCCCAGGACGGTCTATTATAACGCCGCCCATCACGCCAACGAATGGATCACCACCCCCACGGTACTCTCGTGCCTGGAATGGCTGCTGGCGGAGATGAGCCGGGGCAGCAGCGTTTTGGGCTTGCCCCTGGATACCCTGCTGCGCCAGGTAACGCTGTATCTGGTGCCCATGGTGAACCCTGACGGCGTGGACTTGGTGGTGGGCGCGGCCAATGAACGGGAAACTGCGGCGGCAGAAGCAATTGCCCAAAACTATCCCCAAATTCCGTTCCCGGATGGGTGGAAGGCGAACCTACGCGGGGTGGATTTGAACCTCAACTATCCGGCCCAGTGGAATCAGACCCGGAAAATTAAGGAAGCGCAGGGCTATGTGTCGCCTGCACCCAGGGATTATGTGGGCCCGGAGCCTCTCAGCGAGCGGGAAAGCCGAAGTATGTTCGACACCACCGAGGAGCTGGACCCGGACCTGACCATTGCATGGCACACCCAGGGGAAGGAAATCTATTGGAAGTTCCTGGACCTGGAGCCGGAGGGGGCCCGGGAATTGGGCGAGCAAATGGCCCGGGCTTCGGGCTACCGGCTGGAGGAGATTCCCTATGCCTCCTCCTTTGCAGGGTATAAGGACTGGTTCATTCAGGACTTTGACCGCCCGGGGTATACCATTGAGGCGGGGGAGGGGGAAAATCCGCTGCCCCTTTCCCAGCTGCCGGAGCTGGTGCGGGATAATCTGCCCATTTTTCTGTTGGGACTCACCGGGGCGATTCCCGAGACGGGCTTGCAGCGGGCAGAACCCACCATACCGGCGGTGCAGACGGCTGCTGCCCGGCCTGCTGGGGCACTCCAGCTGCCCCAGGGAGACGGCATGGAGCTCACTTGGGGATAATATGCAAAAATCGGCGCGCTGCAACGAAATGCAGTGCGCCGAATTATGCGGTATTGCCTTAATAATACACCATTTCCTCTTCTTCGCTGACCGGGCGCGGGGGATTGCGTTCGTCCGCCAAATTCCGTAGCCATTGGGTCATCTCATCAATGCCCTCCTGGGAGAGGGGAAATGTTTCCTGGCCGTCCATCTGGCTTTTTTCATAGCACAGGGGGCCAAACCAGTATTCCGCCAGAATCACGCTGTCCGCCACCTTGGGGGACAGCTTAAACCGAAGCCCGTTATAGCTGCCCAGGAAGATGTTTTCATTGTTGAAGGACATGTAGTTGGGCACATAGAGGTCCGGTCCTGCGCCGGAGTCGATCTCTTTAAACGCCTGGGTATATTCCATAAAGCTCCCTCCTTAGGGTACGATGTTCAGGCCCATCAGCCGGGCAAGGTCCACGGCCTGGGCGGTGGTGACGGTGACGTTTTTCAGCTTGTCGATGGTCCAGGTAGCGCCCTCGATGTTGCAGTGGGAGAAATCCAGGCCCGAAAGCTCTGCCCCGGAGAAGTCGCACCGGGTAAAATCGCAGCGGTCCACCTTGGCCTTTCCAAGCTTGCACCGGGAGAGACTGCCGCCGGAGAGAATGCAGTCCTCCAGCACCGAATGCTTGAGGTCGCAGACCACCAGGCCCATATATTTTCCCTGGCAGCCCTCAAACCGGCAATGGGACAGGGTGCAGTCGGAGAAATTTGCGCCCATCATCCGGCAGTCCAGAAATGTGACCTCCCGCAGTCCGCATCCGGAAAAGCTGCACCCGGACAGGTCGCAGTTCCGGAACGTCACATGGTCAAAGCCGGTGCCCTGAAAATGGGAATCGAGAAAGCTGCATCCGGAAAAGCTGGAGCTTTTGATCTCGATGGAGCCCAGGGAGAGGTCCTGGGCGTCCTCCTCAATGACCATCAGGTCCCGAAGGTCATAGACCTCCTCCCAGGCGTCGATGAGAAGCTCACGAAGAGGCAGATTTTGCTTTTGCTGCATCATAGGCCTCCGAAATCATCTGGTCGAACCCGGCGAGAAATGCGTCGTTCTGCTCGGCGGTGCGGCGGGCAGGGCCTTTTACTTTGGCGCCGGCCCGGCGAAGCTTGGCGCTTTCTGCCCGCTGGGCAAGCAGGGTGTCGATATTGTCCGAAGTATAGCGCATGCCGTTCTGGTCGATGACCCGAGCGCCCTTGGTCAGGCACATGGCGGCCAGACCGTAGTCCTGGGTAATCACCAAATCCCCCGGGGCAATCCGGCCCACCAGGGCAAAGTCCGCGCTGTCGGCACCCTTATCCACCACAATGGTTTCCGCGCCCCGGCGGGAGAACTGATGGGCGGTATCGCAGACCAGAAAGCTCTCCACATGGCGGCGGGAAGTGACCTTCAGCGCCAGGTTTACCACCGGGCAGCCGTCGGCGTCGATATACAGCTTAAACGGGGCGAATCGGGGCTTCCGGGGCTTGGAGGCCTTCTCCACCGCCTTCTTATAGAAGGCCTGATGCTCCTGATCCAGGGGATAGACTACCCGGCTGGCCCGCATGCTGTCGTCCCGGTTGCTCTTAAAGCTCACCCGCATGAGGAATTCCCCATGCTCGGGGCATTTGGAGGTCCATACCATCCGCCCGGACTCCGGGAAAATGGGGGTGGTGTTCTCAGTCACCTTGCCGCAGTGGGGGCATTTGACCTCGATAATCCGGGGATCGGCAATCATGGCGTCGAAGCTCTCAAACCGGGTATAGTTGGAGTAGCGCAGGCAATTGAGAAACGCCTGGTCGCCGTCGCCCTCGAAGTGAACCAGGTAGTCGGGGTATTCCCGGATGCCCCGGGGAATGTCCAGATGCTCTGCCACGGCGGCGGTATAGGCCGCATCGTTGAGGCCGTCGTGATAGCTGTCGGACACCTCCAGCTGGAAGAAATCCACCGCATAGCTCAGGCCGCGGACCAGGGTGCCCGGGTCGAACTGCTGGTTGAACATGATCTGGAGGTTGTAGTATTTCTGGGTAAAGTCCAGAGAAAGGCCGTAAAACGTAAGATTCTGCCGGAGAATGGGGATATCGTTAAAGCCCCAGGTGAGCAGAATGGGGTCCTCGCCGCAGAAGGCCCGGAAACGCTCCATGGCGTCCTGAAAGCGCTCGCCGTTTCTCACGTCCTGCTTGGTGATGCCGGTGAGCTTGGAGATGCGGGGGGAGAGGACCTTATACTGCTGGAGGCAGCAGGTGGCCTTGAACTGCGCCCCGTCCTCCAATCGGACCGCGCCGATCTGGATGATCTCAAAGGGCAGGGAGGTGCAAAGGCGAATGGCAAGGGGGGAATCCATGGAAAGGGGCTGATTCCACTCCATGTCCAGTACAATCATTGACAAACTATTTCACTCTTTTCTTGTTGGGGCAAATCTACGCAAATCGTCTGCGGATCTTGCCGGATCTTTTTCGCCAGAAATGCGTTTGTAAAACCTCGAAATACACAAAGTATTCCTTCGGTTTTACACCTTTTTCTGACAAAAAATCTCTCGCCAAGCTTCCTTGCCGATTTGTGTAGAATTGCCCCGGCGATGGATTTTAGATTTGCGAAAATCTGTTTTTCGGGGGTCAGAGAGTATGAGAAGATAAGCTATCGTTGTTATTTCGGGGATTTACGGGGGTTTCCGCTATGCTGCTGGGGTTTTCGATTGCCGGACTGCGGCTTTTTACTGCCGGAGTGATGATTGCCGCCGCCGGACTTGGAACCGCCGGGCTTTCCGTTTGCGGATTTGCCGGATTTTTGCCCGCCGGATTTTCTGGGGCGAATCAGGCACTGGGGCGCATAGCCGATCAAATCCGCGCGCCCGGCCCTGAGGAGCGCCTCATGCACCAGGTCGTAGTTCTTGGGGTTCCGATACTGGATCAGCGCCCGCTGCATGGCCTTTTCATGGGGATTGGTGGCAACATACACCGGCTCCATGGTTCTGGGGTCCAGCCCTGTATAATACATCACCGTGGAGATGGTGGAGGGCGTGGGGTAGAAGTCCGACACCTGCTCGGGGTTCAAATGATGGGCATGGAGATACTCCGCCAGGGCCACCGCCTCGGTTAGGGTAGAGCCCGGGTGGGAGGACATGAGATAGGGCACCACAAACTGCCGCATGCCCATTTCCCGGTTCAGCTGCTCGTATTTTGCGGTGAACCGCTCATAGACCGCGTTTTGGGGCTTGCCCATGAGCTTCAGCACCGAGTCGCAGATATGCTCCGGGGCCACCTTCAGCTGGCCGGAGATATGGTATTTCACCAGCTCCCGGAAGAAGCTGTCGTCCTTGTCCGCCAGCAGATAGTCAAACCGGATGCCGCTGCGGACAAACACCTTTTTCACCCCGGGCAATGCGCGAAGCTCCTGAAGCAGACTGAGATAATCGCTGTGGTCCGCAATGAGATTCTTGCAGGGGGTGGGAAACAGGCATTGCTTGGTGGGACATACGCCCTTGGTCTTCTGCTTTTCACAGGCGGGCTGACGGAAGTTGGCGGTGGGGCCGCCCACATCGTGGATATAGCCCTTGAACTCCGGGTCCGCAATGAGCATGTTTGCCTCTTTGAGAATGGACTCGTGACTGCGGGCCTGGATGATCCGCCCCTGATGGAAGGTCAGCGCACAGAAGCTACAGCCGCCGAAGCAGCCCCGGCAGCTGGACAGACTGAATTTGACCTCTTTGATGGCGTCGATGCCCCCGTCCTTTTCGTACATGGGGTGATAGGTGCGCATATAGGGCAGGTCGTAGGTATCGTCCATCTCCTGGGTGGTCAGGGGCTCCTGGGGCGGGTTTTGCACCACATAGGTCTTCTCGCCATAGGGCTCCACCAGAGTTTTTGCCACATAGGGGTCGGTGTTGCAGTATTGGGTATAGAAGCTCTGGGCATAGACCCGCTTATCGGCGGTGAGCGCAGAGTAGTCGGGGAGGGTGATATAGTCATAGACGCTGGAGAGGTCCCGGGCCTTATAGACAGAGCCCCGGATAAACGTCAGGTCCGAGATGGAAAGCCCGCTGTCCAGGGCCTCGGCCACCTCCACAATACTCCGCTCGCCCATGCCATAGAGCAGCAGGTCCGCCTGGGAGTCCAGGAGAATCGAGCGCTTTAGCTTGTCCGACCAGTAGTCATAGTGGGCAAGACGGCGGAGGGATGCTTCGATGCCGCCGATGATAATGGGAATATGGGGATAGCTCCGGCGGATGAGATTGCAGTAGACGGTGGTGGCATAGTCCGGGCGCAGGCCCATTTTGCCCCCGGGGGAGAAATAGTCATAGATCCGGCGGCGTTTTGCCACGGTATAGTGGTTCACCATGGGGTCCATATTGCCGCCCATCACCAGAAAGCCCAGGCGCGGCGTGCCCAGAAGCTTGATGCTGTCCGGGTCCTTCCAGTCCGGCTGGGGGATGATGCCCACCTTAAACCCATGGGCCTCCAGAATCCGGCTGATGATGGCATGGCCAAAGGTGGGGTGGTCTACATAGGCGTCGCCGATGACATAGACAAAATCACACTGCGCCCAGCCCCGGGCGTCCATATCGGCCCGAGAGACGGGAAGAAAGCCCTCCATAATGCTGCGCCCCTTTCGTGATACATTCAACCTTTATACTATATCAGATTGCGGGGGAAAAGTCTATGTAGAAAAAACGCTCTGCCCGGTGCGGACAAAGCGTTTTCGCTGGTCAGATTTTCGTCTTCAAATACTCAATGAGCAGGTCGATGCCCACGGTGTTCTCGCCGCCCCAGGGGATAATGACGTCGGCGGTGTGCTTGCTGGGCTCCACAAACTGGTCGTGCATGGGCTTTACGGTTTCCCGGTACTGGGTGATGATGGAGTCGATGCTTCTGCCGCGCTCTACGGTGTCCCGGGAGATGCGGCGCATGATCCGCTCGTCGGCGTCGGTGTCCACAAACACCTTGAGATCCATCAGGCTGCGCAGGGCTTCGTTTTCCAGCACCAGAATGCCCTCCAGCAGAAGCAGGGGCTTGGGCTGAACGGTCACAGTTTCAAGGCTGCGGTTGTGGATGGTATAGTCATAGACGGGCCGCTCAATGGCCTTTCCGGATTTCAGGGCCAATACATCTTGATAAAGGCGTGCGGTGTCGAAGGAGCTGGGATGGTCATAGTTCAGGTGGGTTCGCTCCTCATAGGTCATGTCGTTGTGCGCAAGATAATAGCTGTCGTGGCGGATGACCTCGATTTGATCCCCGAAAAACTCCTGAATCTGGTCGGCGATGGTGGTTTTTCCCGATGCGCTGCCGCCTGCGATTCCGACCACATAGACATTTCCCATAATTGGTTCCCCTTCCCGCCGATTCGGCACAATTCTCCCTCATTTATACCAAATATCCCGGGAAAAATCAATGGACAGGTTCACATAGTTCCGGCTTTGGCCGCATAATCTCTCCTGGGGGTGATTGCATGGAGGATGGGCTGGGCCGCAGGGGGAATTCCCTGTTTTACGGCGCGATGCTGCTGACGGCCGGGAGCCTGGGCCTGAGACTGGTGCAGATGGCCTTTCAGGTGTATATCTCCGGGGTGATGGGCGCGGCGGGGCTGGGCCGGATGCAGCTGATTATGACCATTGGCGGCTTTGCGGGGATTCTGGCCTCCGGGGGCGTAAGAATTGCAGTGACTTATCTGGCGGCCCAGGAGGCGGGGCGGGACCATGCCTCCGGGGTACGGACGGCGGTGGGCTGCTGCGGGCTCTATGGGGGCGTTCTCAGCCTGATTGTGGGGGCGATTTTGTTCCTGCTGGCGGACCGGCTGGCCCTATGGTGGGTGGAGGACGGATCGGCGGCGCTGCCGCTGCGGATTTTCGCGGTATTTCTGCCCATTACCGTGGAGTGGTCGGTGCTGGCGGGGTATTATACCGCGGCGGGGCGGATCACCGAGCTGGTGGGACTGGAATTCTTTGAGCGCCTGGGCTCCATTGCCCTGGTGGTGCTGGGGATTACGCTGCTGCCCGGATGGGACCCCTGTACCGTGATTTTTCTGGGCTCGTCCCTTGCAACGCTGATGAGCTTTCTGATGCTGCTGGCGCGGTACTTAAAAACCGTGCGGTATATTCCTATGGCCGGGAGAAGGGCAATGCTGGTGCGGCTTCTGAAGCTCACCGTTCCCCTGGGGCTCAACGACATTCTCCGCAGCGGACTTGGCACGGTGGAGAATCTGCTGGTGCCCAAGGGTCTGAAAATGGGCGGACGGGACGGGGAGGCGGCCATTGCGGACTATGGCACCGTCTGCGGCATGGTGTTCCCGGTGATTACGTTCCCCAGCGTGATCCTCTATTCCATCAGCGATTTACTGGTGCCGGAAATGGCCCGGTGCCAGGCCAAGGGCAGGACGGAGCGGGTGAAATTCCTGGCGGACCAATGCCTGCGGCTGACGGTGCTGATGGCGGCGGCGTCGGCGGGATTGGGCCTGGGATTGGGGCGGCAATTGGGTCAGCTGCTGTTTTCTAGCCCTCAGGCCGGGGAATATATCTGCATGTTCTCCCTGCTGGTGCTGATGCTCTATCCCGACGCCATTACCGACGGCATGCTCAAGGGCCTGGGGCAGCAGCTCCATTCCGTCCGGTACAATACCCTGACCTCATTATTAGATGTGGGGATGCTGGCGGTGCTGCTGCCCACCCGGGGCATGGGGGGATTCCTGGCTGCGTTTACCGTGAGCCATGGGGTGAACTTTTTCCTGTCCCTGAGCCGACTGATCCATGTAACGGGCTATTTCCCCCGGTTTCATGCCAGTGTCAAGGCGGCTCTGGCGGTGGGAGCGGGATTATGGGTGCTGCGGCAGGCGCCCGTTTCGGCAACCATTCCCGGGGTACTGATGGGGAGCGGTATCTTTTTGGGGGTGTATGGCGTGGGGGTGCTGCTTACCGGGGCACTGACGAAGGACGATATCCAGTGGATCATCGGCATGGCAAAACGGAAAAAGCCGAACTGCTCGAAATCAAGCAATTCGGCTCTGTGATGATTTGAATTAGAAAATTGCGGTGCTCAGTGCATCCATCTTCCGGAATTCCCCCAGCAGGAACAGCCCGTGGTCGTTTTCCGGGGCGCCGCAGATCAGCTCAGAGATCTTTTTCAGCCGATAGCGGATGGTGTTGGGGTGCTGCTGGAGCAGGGCAGCGGTATTTGGAATGCTGTAGGCGCAGCGGCTATAGGCGTCCAGGGTGGCGACCAGGCAGCCCGAGGAGCTCTCGCGGTCATATTCCTCCAGCCGCTCGATCATCTGGGCTATCTGGGCCCGGGTGGTTTTATCCCGCAGCATGGGGAAGATGCACTGATACAGCCGAAGATCCTCCATGGTGGCCACGGGAAGCTCCTGGTTCAGGGCATAGAGTAGCGCATCAAAGGCGTCGCGGATGACCAGGTCAAAATCCCCGGAGCGCTGCTGGACGCTGCCGATGCCAAAGCACAGGTGGCTATGCTCCACGCCGAGAGAGTCAAACAACGTGAGAATCTCCCGGCCAACGGTCTGGGGATTCAGGGGCTGGGTGTCGTTGCAGAGGATGAAGAACCCCCGGCGGAACTGCAAAAAGCGATAGCTGGAGATGATATGCCGACTGCTGCGGAGCTGAAGCACATTGCGCAGGGACATGCTCCAATCGCTGGTGAGGTCCGTGGAGTGGACATAGACGGCGCACATGTACTTCTTCCGGTTAGGGTTCATCTGGGCGCACAGGGACTCGATGCCCAAGCTCTCACCGGTGCCCTTGAGCAGCTGAAACAGCGGCTCTTCATACATGGAAAACTCCTGGCGCATGCGCATGCTGTCGCTGATGGTGAGGATTACGTCCTCGATATACAGCCCGTCAAACTTGAGAATCGGGAACTGATGGGCCTGGGCCAGGGCGATGACCTGGGGCGGAATGGACTTGAAATAGACGGACTTATAGGCCAGTCCCACCGCCCCCAGGGAGATAAGCTGCTCCACCATGGCGTAGAGCGCCCCGGGGTTATCCTTGGCGGAAAACAGGGTGGAGATGATGAAATCATCCCGATAGTAGTCCCTGGGACGGGGCTGCTGGAGGCTGTCGTATTCCAGGAGCACCACGTCTTTCATGGTGTTGTCCAGCCCTGCTTCCCCGGTGACGGCGGAAATGGGCTGTAGCGCATCTAAATTCAGCAGTTCACGAACTAGCATAGGTGTTCACTCCTATTGTGGATGGATTCAGGAATCGTCAGGGGGAAACTGAAGCTTGTCCACCTGGTCCCAAAGCGAATCGGAATTTCGGGTTTTGGCAGCGTGGTACATGGTGGGAATCTCGTCGGGGGCTGCCGGTTCCGGGGCCTTTTTGGCAAGCAGGCGACTGTAGGTTTCGGGACTGATGCCCAAAAACGAAGCAATATGCCGCTTTTGCGCATGGGTCACCACCTGGGGCTGCCGGTGGCACAGCCACTGATACCGCTGCTGGGGCGTGGTGCTTCGAAGCATCACGGCGATTTCCATATGGTATAGCAGCGCCTGATTGAGAATCCTGCAATAGCATGCCATAAGCTCAGGCTGTGTGGCCGCTAAGACGGAGACTTTGTCCATTGGAATCTCCAGCGCCGTCATTTTTCCCACCGCATGGGCCCCGGACAGGCTGCTTGTGGTGTTGATGTTCCCCATGAGAGGGACGCCGGGAATGGTGCAAAAGCACTGGGTCAGCTCCCGGCCAATGGGGTCCATATAATAGAACCGCGCGATTCCGTCTACCAGGAACCGCATCCGAGGCGTGCTCTGGCCGATGGTGAGGATGGACTCGTTGTTCGAAAATTGAATATACCGGGAAATTTCGGCAATTTTTCTGCAAACCTCTGGGCCTTGCAGCTGAAACAGGGCGGCGATCTCCGCTTCTGTGGGTGCATTTCTCATAAGAAGTGGGACATTCCTTTCTGAATGGTGTGTTCCGACTGAAGGCTGCGGTGGCTTTCAGAGGCATTGGTTATTTTATAAAAACAATGCCGAGGATTCCGTGGAAACTGCAAGAATAACCTGATTTTTTGCAGAAACAACCGCTGATTCGCCGCTTACGCTCTGAAAAATGCCCCAAAATCGCAGGATTTGCTGACCTTCATTGGAAAAAATCTAATTGGGCAGCGTATTGCAGAATGCCGTACAGGGCATTTTCGGTACCGAATTTTCGTATTCAAAGCCATTATAGCGGATCAAAACACACATTTCCTTGATTTCAATCAAATCATATCACGAAATACAGAAAAATGAAACAGAATTTGTAAATCTTCCAAGAAAACTGTGTAAAAATTATAAAAAGGCCGCGCACAGAAATCTGTACGCGGCGTATTTGGTTGGAGCGTTACCAAACCAGCGTGGCGAAATAGTCGTCGGGGGTTTCGGCGCGGCGGATCATCTGAATGGAGCCGTCCTCCTTTTTCAGCAGCTCGGCGCTGCGGAGGCGGCCGTTGTACTGATAGCCCATGGAGAAGCCGTGGGCGCCGGTGTCGTGGATATAGAGGTAGTCGCCCATGTCGATTTTGGGCAGCATCCGGTCAATGGCGAACTTATCGTTGTTCTCGCACAGACCGCCCACCACGTCGTACTTGTGGTCGCAGGGGGCATTCTCCTTGCCCAGCACGGTGATGTGGTGATATGCGCCGTACATGGCGGGGCGCATCAGGTTGGCGGCGCAGGCGTCCACACCGATATACTCCTTATAGGTATGCTTCTCGTGGATGGCCTGAGTGACCAGCGCGCCGTAGGGAGCCAGCATAAACCGGCCCATCTCGGTGAACAGCTTCACATCCCCCATACCCGCGGGCACGAGAATCTCTTCATACTGCTTCCGAACCCCCTCGCCAATGGCCAGAATGTCGTTGGCGGGCTGATCGGGACGATAGGGCACGCCCACGCCGCCGGAGAGGTTGATGAACGCGATATGGCAGCCGGTTTTCTCCTGGAGATCCACCGCCAGCTTGAACAGAATGCCTGACAGGGCGGGGTAATAGTCGTTGGAGATGGTGTTGGAGGCCAGGAACGCATGAATGCCGAAGTGCTTTGCCCCCATGGCCTTGAGCTTTTTGAAGCCCTCATAGAGCTGCTGGGTGGTGAAGCCGTATTTGGCATCGCCGGGATTGTCCATCACCTGGAAGCCCTCTTTGGAGGAGGACAGCTGGAACGTGCCGCCGGGATTATACCGGCAGGAGATGGTTTCGGGGATATAGCCGATGGTGTCCTTTAAAAAGTCGATGTGGGTGAAGTCGTCGAGATTGATGGTGGCCCCCAGCTTGGCCGCCAGCTCAAACTCGCAGGCCGGGGTTTCGTTGGAGGAGAACATGATCTCGCTGCCGGAAAAGCCGCACCGGTCCGACATCATCAGCTCGGTGAGGGACGAGCAGTCGGTGCCGCAGCCCTCTTCCCGCAGAATTTTCAGAATGGTGGGGTTGGGGGTGGCCTTCACGGCGAAGTATTCTTTAAAGCCGGGATTCCAGGCGAAGGCCTGACGGACCTTTTTGGCGTTTTCGCGGATGCCCTTTTCATCATAGATGTGGAAGGGGGTGGGGTAGGTCTTGGCGATCTCTTGAATCTCTTCATTGGTGACAAACGGTGTTTTCATACATGCAACATCCTTTTTCTTCTGGGCAATACCGCACAAATGTGCCGGCGGACTTCATTGCCGCAAGCGGTATTCCCTTTAAAATAGTAGGCGCTGGAAATGATAGGATAGTGGGCGCTAACCCTAGTTCGATATTGCTTTATTGTATCAAAGAAACGTTGGGATGTCTAGGCGGGGCGGGGTGTCAATCTGAACAAACCTACAAATGATATGGGGATATTTTTTGACGTGTTTTTCGGGGATTCCGCGCCCCTTGACAAACCTCCCTCAAATATTGTATGATACCCACGGTCATACAACTGACGGAAGTGGACGAACCACATGGAGTATGGCCCTATGAATGCCGACCGTCTGGGCGCCTGCCCTGGGACGAGTGCGGCATTTTTTCGTTTTTCGCCTCCGGGAATCACTGAAAAGGAGCATGCTTATGAAGATCATTGACCTAAACGAGTATTTGCGGGAGCATTCCTATCCCGGCAGAGGCATTCTGCTGGGCCGCAGCGCCGACAACCAGAGCGCCGTCATCGCCTATTTCATCATGGGCCGCAGCGCCAACAGCCGGAACCGGGTGTTCACGCCCGTGGCTGAGGACAACGGCATTATGACCGAGGCCTATGACCCCAGCAAAATGGAGGACCCCAGCCTGATTATCTATCATCCCGTGCGCTATGTGGAAAAGGCCGGGGACACCGTGGTCACCAACGGCGACCAGACCGACACCGTGCGGGACGGCATTCTCGAGGGCAAAGCCTTTGCCCAGGCCCTGAGAGTCCGCTGCTTTGAGCCCGATCCCCCCAACTATACCCCCAGAATTTCCGGCCTGGTGCACCCAAATGGCGCGTTCGCCCTGTCCATTCTCAAGAGTGCCGACGGCGACCCCACCTGCAACAACCGCTATTTCTTCGGCTATGACAATCCGCTGCCCGGTGAGGGCCGGTTTATCCACACCTATCAGGAGAACCTGAGCCCCCTGCCTTCCTTTGAGGGCGAACCCCGCCGGGTGAAGATTACGGCCCCCGACGCCGAGACACTGGCAAAGGAGATTTGGGAGAACCTCAACGAGGACAATAAGGTTTCGCTGTTTGTCCGGTATATCGACCTGGCAACCGGAAATACCACTGACAAGATCATCAATAAGAACGTTTAAGCAGGAGGATGGAATCGTGAAAGAACTTGCTCTGAAATACGGCTGCAACCCCAACCAGAAGCCCTCCCGGCTGTTTATGGAGGATGGCAGCGATTTGCCCGTAACCGTACTCAACGGCCGCCCGGGCTACATCAACTTTATGGATGCCTTCAACAGCTATCAGCTGGTGAAGGAGCTGAAGGAGGCCACGGGACTGCCCGCCGCCGCCAGCTTTAAGCATGTTTCCCCCGCGGGCGCCGCAGTGGGCCTGCCCCTGTCCGACGTGGAAAAGCAGATTTATTTCGTAGAGGATACCCAGGAGCTGACCCCCATCGCCTGCGCGTATATTCGGGCCCGGGGTGCGGATCGGCTGTGCTCCTATGGCGACTGGGCGGCGCTGTCGGATGTGTGCGACGCTGCCACCGCTACCTATCTCAAGGCCGAGGTGTCCGACGGCATCATTGCCCCCGGCTATACCGACGAGGCCCTGGCCATTCTCAAGACCAAGAAAAAGGGCAACTATAATGTGATTCAGATCGACCCCGATTATACCCCTGATCCGGTGGAGCGCCGGAGAATCTATGGCGTGACCTTTGAGCAGGGGAGAAACAACCTGAAGATCACCAAGGACGAGCTTAAAAACATCGTCTCCCAGAACAAGGAACTGCCCGAAAGCGCAAAAATCGACCTGGTGACGGCGCTGATTACCCTGAAATATACCCAGTCCAATTCCGTCTGCTATGTGAAGAACGGACAGACCATCGGCGTGGGCGCAGGCCAGCAGAGCCGCATCCACTGCACCCGTCTGGCAGGCGATAAGGCGGACAACTGGCTGATCCGGCAGCATCCCAAGGTGCTGGGCCTCCAGTTTGTGGACGGAATCCGCCGCCCGAACCGGGATAATGCCATCGACGTGTATACCTCCGATGAGTATGAGGACGTTTTGGCCGAGGGCGTATGGCAGCAGAACTTCAAGGTAAAGCCCGAGGTGCTCACCAGAGAAGAGCGGAAGGCATGGGTTGCCCAGCAGACCGGCGTTTCCTGCGGGTCGGATGCGTTCTTCCCCTTTGGGGACAACGTGGAGCGGGCGAGAAAGTCCGGCGTTTCCTATATTGCCGAGCCCGGCGGTTCCATTCGGGATGATAATGTGATTGCGGCATGTGATAAGTATGGGATTGTGCTGTGCTTTACGGGGAATCGGTTGTTCCATCACTAATGTAGTCTTTATATTTTACGTTTTTACCTACCTCGCTGCGTAACCGACGCCCTTCGGGGACTCCATCTTTCTTCTCGTGAAGAAAGATAGAGGAGAAAGACACGCCAAAGGGCTCCAAAGCCGCCCTTTGGAATCTGGCTTTTTATTGGGACATGAGGGGAGACGTACTGGCCTTACTACGAGTTTCCCCCAAGGGGACTTCCTTCGGGGCGCGCCTTCGTGCAATTGACGCGATTAGGCCCGTCCGTGGCGTGCTGCGCACTGTTTCCACGGACTCATGCGTACTGCGGGTGCCAAGCTCACGGTACTGCCTACAAGTTTCCGCTGCACCGCAGTAGGCACGAAGGGGCGGGGATAAGCGGAGCGCCGCCCCTGATTAAAATTCGGGCGGGGCACCAATGCGAACACGTCTGGAACCGATTCGGCAAATGGGGTCCCTATTAACCCCCGGGGGATGAAAGGGGGCCGCAGCCCCCTTTCCACGCCTTTCTCCACCATCTTTCGTCGTGCAACGAAAGATGGTGCCGCCGGAGGCACGTCGGTTGAAGAAAGCGACTGGAGTCCCCGAAGGGCGTGTGTTACGGCCCGCAGTCCGTAAAAACGTAAAACGAAAATAACCTCCACATCGAAAGGATGTAGTTCAATGAAAGTATTAGTAGTCGGCTCCGGCGGACGGGAACACGCCATCTGCTGGGCCCTGAAAAAAAGCCCCAAGGTCACCGAACTCTACTGCGCTCCCGGCAACGGCGGCATCGGTGAAATCGCCCAGTGCGTGGACGTAAAAGCCACGGACATCCCCGGAATGGTGGCCTGGGCCAAGGAAAACAGCATCGATTTTGTGATGGTCGCCCCGGACGATCCCCTGGCCATGGGCATGGTGGACGCACTGGAGGCGGAGGGCATCCGCGCCTTTGGGCCCCGGAAGAACGCCGCCATCATTGAGGGCAGCAAGGCCTTCTCCAAGGAGCTCATGAAGAAATACGGCATTCCCACGGCGGACTATGCGGTGTTCACCGACAAGGATCAGGCACTCGCCTATGTCGAGGAAAAGGGCGCGCCCATTGTAGTAAAGTGCGACGGCCTGGCCCTGGGCAAGGGCGTTGTGGTGGCCCAGACCCTGGACGAGGCCAAGGCAGCCGTGCTGAACATGATGGAGAACAAGGCGTTCGGCGAAGCGGGCGCTAAAGTGGTCATCGAGGAATGCATGACCGGCCCCGAGGTCACGGTGCTGGCCTTTACCGACGGCAAAACCATCGTCCCCATGCCCTCGTCTCAGGATCACAAGCGGGCCTATGACGGCGATGAGGGCCCCAACACCGGCGGTATGGGCGCCATTTCTCCCTGCCCTAACTATACCCCCGAGCTCTCCAAGGTCTGCATGGACACCATTTTCCTGCCCACCGTTAAGGCGCTGAACGCCGAGGGCAGAACCTTCCAGGGTGTCATTTACTTCGGCATGATGCTCACCCCCAAGGGCCCCAAGGTGGTGGAGTACAACGCCCGGTTCGGCGATCCCGAGTGCCAGGCAGTGCTAAGTCTGCTGGAAACCGACCTGATGGACATTCTGGAGGCCTGCGTGGACGGGACCCTCAGTCAGGTGGACGTGAAGTTCAAGAATGCAGCCAGCTGCTGCCTGGTGCTGGCTTCCGGCGGCTACCCCGTGGCCTATGAAAAGGGAAAGGAGATCACGGGCCTTGACCAGGTGAAGGACGCGGTGGTGTTCCATGCGGGCACGAAAAAACAGGACGGCAAATTCCTCACCAACGGCGGGCGCGTATTGGGCGTAACCGCGGTGGCTCCTACCCTCAAGGAGGCGGTGGTCAAGGCATACGCCGCTGCCGGCCCCGTTTTCTTCGAGAAAATGCACTTCCGGAAGGATATTGGCTACCATATCCTTGACGTGAAGTAAAAAATGCATTAAACTATTCGGGTGTACTGGTATTCCGGTACACCCGAATTTCGTAACAGGAGAGGACATTATGGAAAGAACACTGATTTCTGAGATTTTTGCCGATCCCAAGTCCTTTGATAAGGTTCAGGTGACCGTGGGCGGCTGGATTCGCACCATGCGCGCCCAGAAGACCTTCGGCTTTATTGAGCTCAACGACGGCAGCTATTTTAAGAGCCTCCAGGTGGTATTTGAGGACGGCATTGTAGAGAATCATAAGGATATCGCCAAGCAGAACGTGGGCGCGGCACTGATTGTCGGCGGCACGCTGGTGTATACCCCCGACGCCAAGCAGCCCATTGAGCTCAAGGCGTCTGTCATCACCGTGGAGGGCGCTTCCACCCCCGAATATCCCTTGCAGAAAAAGCGCCACAGCATGGAGTATCTCCGCACCATCGCCCATCTGCGCCCCAGAACCAATACGTTCTCGGCGGTGTTCCGTGTCCGCTCCGTGGCAGCCTATGCCATCCATCAGTTCTTCCAGGAGCAGGGCTTTGTGTATATCCACACCCCCATCATCACCGCTTCTGACTGCGAGGGCGCGGGCGAGATGTTCCGGGTGACCACCCTGGACCTGAACAATGTGCCCAAGAACGAGGACGGCACCGTGGACTATTCCCAGGACTTCTTCGGCAAGAGTGCCAACCTCACCGTATCCGGCCAGCTGAATGTTGAGTCCTTTGCCCAGGCCTTTGGCAACGTCTATACCTTCGGCCCCACCTTCCGCGCCGAGAATTCCAACACCCAGCGCCATGCCGCCGAGTTCTGGATGATCGAGCCTGAGATGGCCTTTGCGGATCTCAGCGACTATATGGACAACGCCGAGGCGATGATTAAGTTCGTCATCAAGACCGTGCTGGAGAAGTGCCCCCAGGAGATGGAGTTCTTCGGCAAGTTTGTGGATAAGGAGCTGCTGCCCCGGCTCCAGCATGTAAAGGACAGCGATTTCGTCCGGGTTTCCTACACCGAGGCGGTGAAGCTGCTCCAGGAGTCCGGCGCAAAGTTCGACTATCCCGTGACCTGGGGCTGCGACCTCCAGACCGAGCACGAGCGCTATCTCACCGAGCAGCTGTTCAAGAAGCCCGTGTTCGTCACCGATTATCCCAAGGAGATCAAGGCCTTCTATATGCGCCAGAACGACGACGGCAAGACCGTTGCAGCGGCGGATTGCCTGGTGCCCGGCATCGGCGAGATCATCGGCGGCAGCCAGCGTGAAGAGCGTCTGGAGCTGCTGGAGGCACGCATGAATGAGCTGGGCCTGAACCCCGAGGACTACTGGTGGTATCTGGATCTCCGGCGCTATGGCTCCACCCATCATGCAGGCTACGGCCTGGGCTTTGAGCGCCTGGTGATGTACCTCACGGGTATGAGCAATATCCGCGATGTGCTGCCGCATCCCAGAACCGTAGGGAATGCGGATTTCTAAGTAAGAAATTACCAGAAAAGGGTTGACATTTTTCCACCCATTGCGTATACTCTAAGTAAGAGGAATTTCCTCGAAGCCGTTGAAACGGGGGTTGTGCTGGACCGTGCCCGTGGAGGCTCCGATCGGGTTGGGTGGCCTCCTATTCCAGCTAGGCGTTCCGCCGAAGAAAAAAACACCAGATTGGTACGTTAGCCGCCTCGATTGAATTGGTCGAGGCGGCTTTCCATAGCAGACGGACGTGAAAAAATGGGATATTTGGAGCAATCTGTAGAAATCTATGAACGACTGCGGCGGAAAACGTTTCGGATCACCATCGAAAATGAAATGGTATTTCTGCTTCGCTTTCTGCCGGAATACTATCATCATCTGGCGGGCTTTCAGCATTTAAGGGATTTGTCTGACCTTTCCCGGCCCGGAAATGGGGCAAGCGGGTTCTACCGGAATGTCAAAAAGGGCAGAATTCCGGAAGAAAAACTCCATCGCAGCGTCCATTTTCATGAGATGGAAGCACGGCTACAGCATTTTGCAAAAATCGAAGAAATTCTATGCGCCGGACAGACGAAAATCATTATTTCTTATGACCCGAACAAGGCTTTTTCGAAGATTCAGGCGGATTTCCTGCTCTACCAGCGGGAAGGATACTTTGCGACGGCTACTTATTACGGGCTGTTTCTGCGCAGCATGGGAGAAAAGCTGCTGCCGATCACCTATGTGGTGGAGCACAGCCGACGGTATGTGGCCAATCAGCGGATGCTGGATTGTGAGATTGAGATTTTAAGCCGTACATAATAAAACGCCGCCCCGACAGCGCATCGGGGCGGCGTTTTTAGCGTGAAACCTATAATTTTGGTATTGCCTTAAATATCAGGCCAGAGCAGCGCCCAGTGCCTTGCAGGCGGCGATGGCGTCGTCGTCGGGGTCCTCGTTGGCGATCACGGGCTCTGCCACCAGCACAGCGCCGTCGGCCTGGCAGCGCTCCTGCCAATCCCGCATCCACTGACCGTCGCCCCAGCCGTAGGAGCCGAACAGGCCGATCTTCTTGCCGGAAAGGCCAGCCTCACAGCCGGTGAACATGGGCTCGAACTCGTCCTCCTCCAGCACCTCTGCGCCCATTGCGGGGCAGCCAAATGCCACGGCATCATAATCGCCCAGCATGCTTCCGGCAAACTCGCCGGCGGTAATCAGCTCAGCCTCCAGACCGGCGGCCTGTGCGCCCTCCAAAACGGCGTTGGCCATGGCCTCGGTGTTGCCGGTGCTGCTCCAATAGACAACTGCTACTTTCATAGTATCCATTCCTTTCTTTCAGCCAGCCACGATCAGCTGGTCCAGTGTAGCGCCGCAGCGCCACCTGTTACAATATGTTTCTGTGCATTTTTTATACTGGCGGAATATTTTTTCTGCCGCCGCCTGGTCGCCATAGACCTTCCAGCAGCCCACGCATTTGCAGACCCGATGCTCCATAAAGCCCCGAACGTCCTCCGGGGGATAGCCCAAAAACAGGCCGATCTCGTGGGGGAACTCCGGCTCTTGGGTGAGCCTGCGGCGGAGGCGGCTTAAACATCCTGCGGGAGCCAGACCATCATATCCCTGCTCCTTGAGAAGCCGCCGCGCCTGCTCGTTCATCAGGTCTTTTTGCAGCATGTTGGGGCGGTAGACATAGATCAGCGCCCGGCGTTTTCCGTAGCGCATGGGCATCGCACGAAGACCCCTTGGCACCAAGACCCGATTGAGGCTGCGAACCTGCTCCCGGACCTCCTGCGGGCTGTGATATTCCGCCGCAAAGAGATTTGCTGTTTTCAGGCCAGCCAAGGTGGGGGCGCATAGCTGCACCAGGGTTTCCTCTGACATGTGAGATGCTCCTTTCCGCTTTCACTTGCAAGTTAGCAATTCCTAACCGATGCACAAAAAAGATTCGCCCGAAGGCAAGGTCATTGTAGCAGAGGGGAGGGGATTTGTCAACGATAAAGTTAGTTTTTTCTAACCTAAATCTTGAAAAGTCCAAATTCAAATCTTGTATGCATTTTGCATGAATTTTTCCGGGAAATACTGGCGCTTCGCGGCCCAATTCTACTTGACCCGCAGAGAAACTGGGAGTATAATACAAGTAACTGAGAAAAAGGAGCGTGTAAAATGAAACGCAAACTGTTAAGCCTGCTGTTGGTCCTGGCGATGGTTCTGGCAATTTTCCCGGTCAGCGCCTTTGCATCGGATGCGAAAACCGAGGGCGGTTACACCTATGTGATCGAGGATGGCTATGCTGTAATCACCCAGTACACCGGCAGCGATGCCACCGTAAACATCCCCGAGACGCTGGGCGGCTATCCCGTGGTAGTGATTGACGACGGTGCTTTTTGCAACAATCAAACGATTAAGACCGTCAATATCCCCGATACCATTGAGCGCATCGGCATGGGTGCATTTATGCACTGCGAAAACCTTGCCGAGGTGAACTTCTCCGGCTATTTTGCCGTGCTGGACGAAGAGGCATTCGCTTACTGCACCAGCCTGACGGAGATTTGGGTTCCCTACACCGGCGTCCTGAAAGACGGACTTTTCGAGGGCTGCAAGAATCTTGTGGCAGTGCTGATTAGCGAGGGCAACTATGCCATCGAAAACGGCGCGTTTTCCGGCTGTGAAAGCCTCCAGTACATGTACATCCCCACCAGCATGGAGGTCATCTACACCGACGACTTTAAGGGCCTCAAGGATGTAGTGGTAGCGGGCGTTTCCGGATATAAAGAGCTGTCCGTAGGTCAGACCTTTGCCGAGAGCATGGGCTATACCTTTAAGTCCGAGGATTATCCCAAGGACGACGAAGCGGTGTTCACCGACGTAGACGGCCAGCAGTATTACTCCCTGCCTGTGCTGTGGGCTGCAACCACCGGCGTAACCACCGGTAAGACCGAAACCGAGTTCATGCCGAATGTGACCTGCAACCGCGCCGAGATGATTACGTTCATTTGGCGGTTCTGCGGTAAGCCCGAGCCCGACTACACGAAGGCGAATCCCTTTACCGATGTAGCGGAAGGCGAGTACTATTATGATGCCGTGCTGTGGGGCTATCAGGTGGGCATCATCAAGGGCATCACGGACACCGAGTTCTGGCCCTACGAAAAAGTGAACCGCGCTATGGCAGTGACCATGCTCCAGCGTCTGGATGGCGAGCCCAAGGCCACGAAGACCGATACCACCTTCACGGATGTAACGGTCGGCGACTATTACTATGATGCGCTGCTTTGGGCTGACGAAGCATGCATTGCCAAGGGCATGACTGAAACCGAGTTCCAGCCGGAGACAGCCTGCAGCCGCGGCATGATCGTCACCTTCCTGTATCGGAACCTCTATGAGTTCTACCGTTACAACGACCCCTGTGGCAACTTTGTTGCATAATCGATTTTGAAGAAATGACCGGCTCCTAGCTTTAGGGGCCGGTTTTTCCGTTTTGCATCGGGGCGAATTGTGTGGTATACTTGCACAAGAACAAATTGGGAAAGAGCGTGAGAACATGGAAGAAAAGCTTCGGCATTGGAGCGACTATGCCCTAACGCTGGGAAAATGGCTGCTGTTTTCCCTGGTGGTGGGGATCACCGTGGGGGCCGTGGGCGCGGTGTTCCATATGGCAATCTCCTATGCCACCGGACTTCGGGAGCAGCACGGGTGGATTCTCTATCTGCTGCCGCTGGCGGGTCTGCTGATCGTCTGGGCCTACCGGGTCACCGGCATGGCGGACGACAAGGGCACCGAATATATCATCGGCGCGGTGCGCGAGGGGAGAATCCTCCGGATTCGCACGGCGCCGCTGATTTTCCTCAGTACCGTACTCACCCATCTCTGCGGCGGCAGCGCGGGCCGGGAGGGTGCGGCGCTGCAATTGGGCGGCTCCGTGTCCAATTTCCTGGGCCGTGTGGTACATCTCAACGAAAAGGACGACCGGATCATCACCATGTGCGGCATGGCGGCGGGCTTCTCGGCGCTGTTCGGCACCCCATTGGCGGCGGCGGTGATGTCCATGGAGGTGGTCAGCGTAGGGGTGATGTATTACTCCGCCATTGTGCCCTGTGTGCTGTCGGCGCTGATCGCCCAGGTGGTGGCGTCGGCCATGGGCATTGAGGCCACCAGCTTTGCGGTAACCGCGGTGCCCAATATGACCCCCCTGACCCTGGTGCAGGTGGGGGTGCTGGGCGTTCTCTGCGCCCTGGTGGCGGTGCTGTTCTGCGGCATCATGCATCTGGTGCCCAAGGGCTATGACAAGATCACCAAGAATCCCTACCTCCGGGTGCTGCTGGGGGGCTGCATTGTGGTGGTTTTGACCATAATTTTGGGCACGGATTATAACGGCGCAGGCGTTGGGGTGATTAACCGCGCCATGGAGGGAAATGCCCGGCCCGAGGCGTTCCTGCTGAAAATCATCTTCACGGCGCTGACCCTGGCCGCGGGCTTTAAGGGCGGCGAAATTGTCCCGGCGTTCTTCTGCGGGGCGGCATTTGGTGCGTTTTACGGTCAGATTTTGGGCCTTGGGGGCTCCTTCGCCGCGTCGCTGGGCATGACGGCGGTGTTCTGCGGGGTGACTAATTGCCCGCTGACCTCGATTCTGCTGAGCTATGAGTTGTTTGGGGGCCAGGGGCTTCCCATGTATGCCCTGTGCTGCGCCCTGTCCTACATGCTCTCGGGCTACAGCGGCCTCTACCATGCCCAGAAGATCGTCTATTCCAAGCTCCGGCCCGAGTATATCAACAAGGGAACCCATTGAGCGGAACCTAACAAGCATGAGCCGGATTTTTGGGCGAATTTTGGCATAGCGCCGCCTTGTTCCATGGAGAAAAGTATGGTACAATAAAACGTATGTTCACGAAAATAAGACGGCGTTTGCCGTTGCAGACCGAATTAAAAGGAGACTGCTTCATGGGATGTTTTGATCTGGAACAGATGTGGGGGCTGCACGAGGAGTGCGGCGTATTCGGCATCTACAATCCCGCCGGGGACTGCGCCCGGGATACCTACTATGGGCTCTATGCCCTACAGCATCGGGGACAGGAGTCCTGCGGCATTGCGGCCAACAACAACCGGGATATCACCTGCTATAAGGACATGGGCATGGTCGGAGAGGTGTTCTCCGAGGAAAAACTGGACGAGCTGAACGGCACCATGGCGGTGGGCCATGTGCGCTATTCCACCGCGGGCGGCTCCAAGCGGGAAAATGCCCAGCCCCTGACCCTGAACTATATCAAAAACAATCTGGCCCTGGTCCACAACGGCAACCTGGTGAATGCCAACGCCCTGAAGCGGGAATTTGAGCTCAAGGGCTCCATTTTCCAGACCACCGCCGACACTGAGGTCATCGCCTATGCCATTGCACGGCAGCGGCTGGAATGTAAGTCCATTGAGGAAGCGGTGATGAAGGCCACCCGCCAGCTGGTGGGCGCGTTCAGCCTGATCGTCATGAGCGGCGAAAAGCTCATTGCCGCCCGGGACCCCTGGGGATTCCGGCCCCTTTGCATCGGAAGACGCGGCGACGCCTGGGTGATTGCTTCGGAGAGCTGCGCCCTGGACGGCGTGGGTGCGAAGTTTGTCCGGGATATCGAGCCCGGTGAAATCGTGAAGATTCACAAGGGCGAGCTGACCTCCTATAAGGACAACTGTCGGGGCGACGGTCATATCTGCATTTTTGAATACATCTATTTTGCCCGGCCCGACAGCGTGATCGGCGGTCAGGGCGTTCACGAGGCACGGCTGGAGGCCGGACGGATTTTGGCCCGTCAGAACCCGGTGGACGCGGATGTGGTCATCGGCGTGCCGGATTCGGGCCTGGATGCCGCCTTGGGATACGCCCAGGAGAGCGGCATTCCCGTGGCCGAGGGCTTCTTGAAGAACCGCTACATTGGCCGCACGTTCATCAAGCCCGAGCAGTCCTCCCGGGAAACCGCAGTAAAGCTGAAGCTTAGCCCCATGCGCAGCCAGATCGAGGGCAAGCGGGTGATTATGATCGACGACTCCATCGTCCGCGGCACCACCTCCAACCTGATTACCAACTTGCTCCGGGACGCCGGGGCCAAGGAGGTCCATGTGAAGATCTCGTCGCCCCCCTTCGTTTCCCCCTGCTATTTCGGCACCGATGTGCCGGATAAGGAGCACCTCATTGCCTGCAAAATGAATCTGGACGAAATCTGCCGTCATATTGGCGCGGATTCGCTGGATTATCTGCGGGTAGAGAGCCTGAGAGAGCTGGTGCCCCATATTAAGGGCGACTTCTGCCAGGGCTGCTTTACCGGGGAGTATCCGGTCGATATCCCCGAAGACGCCTGAGTTTCGGCAACACCACAAATGTTTGACACGGAAAACATTCTTCTTGCAAATTTAACGAAAAAACGGCATAAAAACCGTGGAAAACACGAAATGATGCAAGAAAAACATTTTATGCATCAAAAACATATTGACAAAGTGGGTGGGAGGCTCTATAATACCCCCATCGACAGGGCGGCATGCAATCCTGCGTGCCGCTCGCTTTTTATTTGGACATAAGGAGGAATTTGTTGTGGCGAAATACACCAAGGAAGACATCATCCGTCTGGTTGAGGAGGAGGACGTAAAGTTCATCCGGTTGCAGTTTTCCGACATTTTCGGTATGCTGAAAAACGTGGCGGTGACGGCTTCTCAGATTGAAAAGGTGGTCAATAATCAGATCATGATCGACGGCAGCTCCATCGAGGGCTTTGTGCGCATTGATGAGTCCGACCAGTATCTTCGCCCGGATCTCGACTCCTTTGCGATTATGCCCTGGCGGCCCATGAACGGCAAGGTGGCGCGGCTGATGTGCTCGGTGTACAATCCCGACGGCACCCCCTTTGTGGGCGATCCCCGGAACGTGCTCCAGCGGGCAATCGATGCGGCGGCAGCCGAGGGATATACCTTTAACGTTGGCCCCGAGTGCGAATTTTTCCTGTTTGAAACCGACGAAAAGGGCCATCCCACCACGGTGCCCCAGGACGATGCAGGGTATTTTGACCTGAGCCCCGTTGACCATGGCGAAACCGTCCGCCGGGACGTGTGCCTGGCCCTGGAGGCCATGGGCTTTGAGATCGAGGCCAGCCATCATGAGGTGGCCCAGGGGCAGCACGAGGTGGACTTTAAGTATGCCGAGGCCATGACCACCGCCGACCGGATCGAGACGCTGAAGCTCACGGTCAAGACCTATGCCGCCCGGAATGGCCTCCACGCCACGTTTATGCCCAAGCCCATCCATGGCATCAACGGCAGCGGCATGCATATCAACATGAGCCTGTTTAAGGACGGCAAGAACGCATTTTATGATGAATCCGACCCCCGGGGCCTGAGCAAGACCGCCTATAGCTTCATTGCGGGCCTGATGCTCCATGTGCCCGGCATGGCGGCGGTGCTGAACCCCTTGGTCAACAGCTATAAGCGCCTGGTGCCCGGCTATGAGGCCCCCTGCTATGTGGCATGGTCCGCCAGCAACCGGTCCGCGCTGATCCGCATCCCCTCTGCAAGAGGCAGCGCCACCCGGGTAGAGCTCCGTTGCCCCGACCCCGCCTGCAACCCCTATCTGGCCCTGGCCGTGTGCCTAGCCGCAGGTCTGGACGGCGTGAAGCGGAACCTGGTGCCCCCGGAGGAGATCAAGGCCAACATCTTTGCCATGACCCCCGGCGAGCGGGAGAAGAACGGCATCCGTAGTCTGCCTGCCGACCTGCATGAGGCCATCGAGGCCATGGAGGCGGACGGCCTGATTATGGACACCCTGGGCGAGCACGCCAGCGCCGCCTATCTCACCGGCAAGAAGCAGGAGTGGGACGAATATCGCACCAGCATCAGCCAGTGGGAGGTAGACCGCTACCTGATCCGGTATTGATCGAACCGAAGAAATTCTAACAATTCGGAGAGGAGTGCGGTGGATATGAATCATATTCTGGTGGCATTTGCCGGTGAGAAAACCCGGCAGCGCATGACCGATATCTTTGAATCCACCGGAATTCGCGTGTCGGCGGCCTGCTCCAGCGGGGCCGAGGTGCTTCGCTGGTGCGGCAGAATGAGCGGCGGGGTGGTGCTGTGCGGCTATAAGCTGATGGATATGATGGTCGACGAGCTGTATGAAAGCCTGCCCCAGGGCTTTTCCATGCTGCTGCTGGCCACCCAAATGGAGCTGGAGAGCTGCTATCACCCGGAGATCTGTAAGCTGTCGGCCCCGGTGCAGCGGTCAGAATTGGTGGATTCCGTTCGGATGCTGCTGGACCAGGGGGGCGTGGAATCGGCCCCGGTGCCCAAGCGGTCCACCGAGGACAAGCTGCTGATTACCCGGGCCAAGGAGCTGCTGATGAGCCGGAACTGCATGACCGAGGAACAGGCGCACCGATTTATTCAGAAACGGAGTATGGATACGGGCGCGAAGATGGTGCAGACGGCGATGAAGATTCTGGATGGACAGATTGTGATATGAGAAAGGGACGCCGAAAGGCGTCCTTTTTGTCATTTCTTGTTTTACGTTTTTACCGACCTCTCTGCTGTTCCTACGCCCTTCGGGGACCATATCTTTCGTTTTCTGTTTTTACAGGCATTTCTCTTTTCGTTAGGGCCTCCGGGGGCACCATCTTTCGCTGCACGGCGAAAGATAGTGGAGAAAGGCGTGTCAAGGGGGCTGCGGCCCCCTTGAATCCCCCGGGGGTTAATGGGGACTTGAGGGGAGACGTACTGGCCTTACTACGAATTCGCATTGGTGCAATTGACGCGATTAGGCCCGTCCGTGGCGTGTGGCAAGCACACTGTTTCCACGGACTCATGCTTACTGCGGGTGCGGTTGAATGGGAAGCACTGACGCAACCAACCGGGTCATTGCGAACCAGTGCGCACACTGGTGTGGCAATCCGTATTCCCCTTGGTACGAACTGCGAAGTTCACAAAACGTTAAGGAGAACGGATTGCCACGTCGCACAAGTGCTCCTCGCAATGACCTCAGAAAATCGTAAGCAGTACCGTAACCTTGGCAGCGCAGCACGCAGAGGCAAGGGGATAAGCGAAGCGCGCAGCCGACTTAATCGCGTCGGAAACGTTGTCGCGGAGAGGTAGGCACAAAGTACGTCCGGTTTACTGTCAACATTAACCCCAGGGGATCAAAGGGGGCCGCAGCCCCCTTTGCACGCCTTTCTTCCATATCTTTCGTCGTGCAACGAAAGATATGGCCCCCGGAGGGCCTACCGAAAAGAGAATGCCCGTAAAACCGTAAACCGTAAAAATAAAGAAAAACGCGCTGCAATGGAAGTTGCAGCGCGTTTGCACAGTTACTCTACATTCCTCACAACGCCAAAGAACAGCGGCGAGCCATCGCTTGCAGTAATGAGATACAAGAACGGACGATTCAGGTTCATCTCCACCACCGACGCTTCGTCCGGCGGCGCAGCCTCTGCCTCCATGCCGAGGGCGGAATAGGATGCTGCCTCAATGCCGTCCTCATTCACGGCGATATGGGTGCCCTGAATCACCGAGGACAGATAGAGCGGCGTATCGGCAATGGCGCTAAAGTTGGCGGTATCGCTAAAGGCATCCGTGACCCCGGCGGCGGTGAGCGCATCCTTGAGGTCCAGGTCGGTATCGGTGGTGAACTTGGGCATGCTCCATTCCACCTGGACGTTTTGATAGCTGCTGTCCTCGAACATCTCCCACAGGGATTCCTCGGAAAGAAGCTCGTCCACGGAAACGCCGTCCTGGGGCAGTACCACATACATCTGCCCGCTGCTCAGCTGGAGGTGGCTCTTGGTGTACCGGCCCGTGACCACCGCTTCGCCGCTCATATCCGTGTGCTGCATAAAGTCGCAGGTGGTCTGGGTGCCGTCCAGGGCGGTGAAGGTGTCCTGGGTGGTTTCGGTGAACGGCTCCGCCCACTGGCTGTGATAATAGACGGTGTTCACGGCGGCCATCACCGTATTCTCGCTCATGGTGAAGTCTTGCAGCCGGTCCGCCATGAGATTGCCGGTGTGCTGATTGATCCAGGCGGCCAGGGGTGCATTGGCAGCCCCGGAGGAAAAGTCTGCGGCATACACGTCGCTGTAATAGTCCATGGCGGCCTGCATCACCCAATCCTGGTGGAAGTTCACCTGATTTTCCCCGTCCTGCTGTTTTTCGTCCAGCCACAGGGAATTGGCGAACTCCAGGTGATCCCATTCGGTGTCCCGCTGGTTCACCTGATAGAGTTTCTGCATCTCCGATTTCAGGGTGTCAACATCCCCCTGACCAAGGAGGCTGAGTAGCTGCTCCTGGGTGGTGCCCTCTGCGCCGCTGGTGATGACGGACAGCACCTGATACAGGCTCACCGGCGAGAAGCACACGCTGTCCTCGGTACCGGACAGCACCTTAGCGCCCAGCTGATAGGCGAAGGCGCTGAGGGCATAGGCGGTATCCTGCGACACCTGATTTTCCTGCCATGCCTTGCTCCGCTCCTCATCCGTTTCGGGCATATCGGGGCTCTGAGCGGCTGAGAGCAGCGTAATTCCGTCGCTCTCCAGGGGGGCGGAAGAGGCGCTCGGAGCATCCTCCCCGGTGCTGCCATTCTTTGCGCCGGGGGCAGGGGAGGACAGGGTTTCGGGGCTGGCGGAAGTCTCAGCGCCACCTGCCGACCAGGGCTTTAGATAGGCCGTCGCGCCGCCAATGCCAATGAGAATCGCCGCACAGGCTGCCCAGGCGACGATTTTGCCAATGGGCGGGCGCTTGGGCTTTTTCGGGCGCTTTCGGGAGTCCATAATGTACTCGTCCTGGGCGTTTCCCAGGAGCTTTAACAGTTCAAAGGAAGTCATAGATTGATCCCCGCTTTCTCCAGCATGGTTTTCAGCTGCTTGCGCTGGCGGAAGAGCAGGGAGGTGACCTTGCTCTCACTCATGGAATAGGCGGCGGCAATGTCCCGGATGGAGCTCATGTGCCAATACCGGCGGAGGAAAATATTCCGCTGGGCTTCCGGCTGCTGGGACAGGAATTTTCGGATCACAATGGTGACCTCCTTGGCGTCCAGCTGCCCCTGGGGCGTTTCGGCGCCGGATACGCAGTCGTTTAATTCCTCCAGAGCCAGGGCCGTTTCGGTGCCGCCCCGCTTTTCGGCGGTGAGATAGCGGTAGCGGTCCAGGGCCAGGTTTCGGGTGATTTTCCCCAGCCAGGCGCGGAAAGTACGGGGCTTTTGGGGCGGAATGCGGTTCCAAACGGTGAAATAGGTGTCGGATACGCACTCCTCCGAGTCCTCTTGACTATTTAAAATGCGGTAGGCAATGCCCTGGCACCAGCCGCCGTATTTCTGATGGGTGACCGTGATGGCTTGCTCGCTTCGCTTCCAATACAGCTGATAAATTTCTTCATCTTCCATGGGGCTTCCCCTTTCTTTTGATGCAAATCCACGCCGCCAATTTATGTGGAATTGCATCGGAACGTTCTATTAAGTATGACGGAAAACTTAGTAGGTTCATTGTACAGGATTTTGAGAAAAATGAGAAGAAGAAAATGAAAAAGGCGCATTGCAAGGTTCTGCAATGCGCCTTAATAGCGTTCAATCTGTCACGAAGTGACACCATAACTGCCCCGAAGGGGCAATTTCACTCAGCCGCAGGCTGAATTTCACATGTCGCGGACATATTTCACTCGAACAAAGGTCGAATTTCACTCCGCCAGGAATGCATCGACGGCTTTCGCACATTCGCGGCCATCTACCATCGCCTTGACCACCAGGCTCTGACCGGTCCGGCAGTCGCCGCAGGCAAAGAGTCCGGAAACATTGGTGGCATAGTTGCTCTCTGCAATGTTGCTTCTGGGGGTGGTATCCACGCCGAAGGTCTTGGCAACCTCGGCCTTGGGGCCCAGGAAGCCGGCGGCGATTACCAGCAGGCCGCAGGGGAGAACTTCCTCGCTGCCGGGGATCTCGGTGAGGGTCATGCGGTTCTGCGCGTCATAGCCCTTCTCCAGGTGTACCAGATGCACGGCGGTGAGATTGCCGTTTTCGTCGGTATCCACGGCCTTGACGGTGGCCTGATAGATATGGGGATCCTTCAGGAACTTGGTCCAATGCTCCTCCTGGGAGGAATCGAACTTCTGCTCCTTGGGCTTCTCATACAGGGGATTGTAGATGATCTGATTCTTGGTGACCTTGGGCAGCATCTCGATCTGGGTGATGGATTTTGCGCCCTGGCGAATGGCGGTGCCCACGCAGTCGTTACCGGTGTCGCCGCCGCCGATGATGACTACATCCTTGCCCTGGGCGGTGCCTTCGCCGGAGAGATAGTCCACGGCCTTGTGGATGCCCTGGGCGTTCTCGGCGCCCTCCAGCTTCAGCATCCGGGCATTGCCGGTGCCCACTGCCAGGACGACAGCGTCATAGTTCTTCAGCACCTCGGCGGTGGGGGTGATACCGGTCATAAACGCAACGCCCATACGGGTCATGGCGTCGATCTTCCGGTCGAGAATTTCATCGGGGAGCTTCATGCCGGGGATGCCGTAGCGCAAAAGGCCGCCGGGATATTCCTGGGCCTCCATTACCACGACCCGATGGCCCAGCTTCCGCAGGGTAACGGCGGCGCTGAGGCCGCTGGGGCCGGAACCGATGACGGCTACGGTCCTGCCGGTGTCGGGGGCGACGGTTTCTTCCTTACCGGAGGCATAGTGCATCTCCACGGCGAACCGCTCCAGCCGTCCGATGCCCACGGCCTGGGTGCGGATGGAACGGGTACACTCGCTCTGACACTGCTTCTCCTGGGGGCACAGCCGGGAGCAGAACTCCGGCAGGGTGGAGGCGGAGGTGATGAGCTCGTAAGCGCCCTCATAGTCCTCCTCCCGAATCTTTTTGATGAAATCCGGCACAGGCATGCCTGCGGGACAGTGGACGGAGCACCACTTTCTGGGGCATCCCAGGCAGCGGCTGGCTTCCCGGGCCGCCTCCTCGGGGGTATAGGTTTTCTGGATTTCCTGGAAGGAGGTCAGCCGCTCCTCCATGGGAAGCACCGCGTTCTGGGTGCGCTCTCCGGTCATGTTGGGGTTTTCTACCGGGACAAATACGGAATTATCAGGCATAAACATAGTCGGCACCTCCTTATCTTTCTTCCTTGCCGTCAAGGTAAGCGGTCATATTGCCGCCTGCGATGTAGTTCGAGGCCATGGCCCAGGTGAGCTCAGACACCGGGGCCAGCTTGCCCTTCCGGTGCATGGCAGAGGTGCAGTCGCCGCCGGCATAGAGTCCGGGGATGATCTCGCCGTTGTTCCGGAGCACCTGGCACTTGGCATTGACGGTTACGCCGCCCATGGCTGCTTCACTGAACCGCTGACCGTAAACCGCATAGTAGGGGCCCTTGTCAAGCGGAATGGGAATCAGGAACTTGGGGTCCTTGCCGAAGTCCTCGTCCACGCCCTTCTCGCAGAAGGAATTGTACTTCTTGATCTCGTCAATAAACACCTTGGGATCGGCGCCGATCATGACGGCCAGCTCTTCCAGGGTGTCGGCCTTCTTAACGGGGGTGTCCAGCTTGCTCTCTTCCTCCAGGTCTTCTTCCCAGGTGGAATAGAACTGCTTCTTGTTGGCATAGGCGGGGCTGGAGCAATAGCGCTCGGCGCAGGCCTTGATCTGGTCATAGGGGAAGATGGCATAGGAGATTTCCTTGGGCTGGGCGGAAATGCGCTCCAGGCCGTTCATAATGCCCAGCTCCTCGTTGTTCCAGCGCTTGCCGTTGATGTTCACCTGAATGAACTCGGGCTCCAGGGCGAAGTCGGCGATGGAGTTGTTAAAGGGATGGTGCTTGGGGCCGAAGCAGGAGACGAACATCTTTTCGGGGTCGGGCTCCACCCCCAGCTCCCGGAGCATGGTCACGCCGTCGCCGGTATCGCCGGGAACGGAGAACCGATGGATGGGCGTTTCGCCGCCAAAGAAGTCGAACTCGCAGTATTCCCTCAGCATTTCGTCGTTGCGTCCGAAGCCGCCGCAAGCCAGCATCACGGCCTGACAGTGGATATGGATTTCGCCGCCGGGGTCCTGGGCGATGAGGCCGGAGATCTTGCCGTCCTTGTCCAGCTCCAGGTGCTTTGCCGCAGTGGAAGTGAGGATCTTTACAGGCAGATTGTCCCGCTCGATGGCGTCGAGCATGGTGTGCTTCACATGGGTGCCGCCCCAGCCGGGACCGATGGCGTCGTCCCGACATAGCAGGTTTTCAAACTGCCGGTCGGACATCTCCAGCACGCCCTGACCAAACATGGGGCCGTGGAAATCGGTGTCGGTGGCGCGCTTGAGGGTATAGGTCTTGGTGATGTCACAGAGAGTACACAGCCAAGAGAAGAAGTCGCAGGTGCCGTAGACCGCGGAACGCAGCAGACTCTCGTCGATTTCGCCGTCGCAGCGCTCAGAGAAGGCCTTTACTGCGCCCTCCCGCTCGTCGGGGATTCCCAGCTTTTCGTGCCAGTCGGAATAGGTGACCATATAGCCGTGGGCGAAGTCGGTGTTGCCGCCCAGCTTATGGCTTTTCTCCAGGACGATGACCTTTTTCCCGGCCTGGGCCGCACGGACTGCCGAAACCAAACCGGAGCCGGAGCCTACCACCACCACATCACAGGTAAGGTGGATGGGGTCGTGCTGGGTGACCACGGCGGGGGTTTCGGGGACCTCGTGGCAGGCGCCGGTATGACATACCTTGGCGCAAAGACCGCACTGGACGCATTTATCCTGGTCGATCTGATATTTGGTTCCCACAAAGTCGATGGCCTGCATGGGACAGTCGCTGGCGCAATTGTGACAGCAGGCGCAGAGGGAGCGATTGATGACAAACATGGCGTCAATTCCTTTCCTGCACCGGGCGAAAGAAATGGTTGTTCGGCCCGGGCGATGTTTTCGATACTATTGTAACACAGTTTTTCCTGGGGGAGGGTATACGCTTTTGACATGGAGGTATGATTTTTTGCGCCAAATGGGGGAATGGGGCAAAAACAGGAGGTTATGGGAAGTGACAAAAACAGTCCTCGGGTTTGTGGCCCATGCCATGGTAATTGACCGGGAAATTTGGTTCAATATAATAGAGATGAGCAAAACACACATTGAACATCGAGGTCAAAGCGATTCAATAAAGGA
>CAVJLG010000075.1:0-4011 GCA_963650135.1 Barnesiella intestinihominis
CTTTGCTGGGCTTTGGCGGGGGCCCCTTATGCGAGCACACTGTTTCCACGGACTCTGTTGTACTGCACGAACTGCGGCGAAAACGTTGGCACTCAAGGAATTACCAACGTTCCGCAAACTCGGAAGCCGGGTGGTTGCGGAAGTCTTCAAAGTTTCCACCGTCATTGCGAACCAGTGCGCACACTGGTGTGGCAATCCGCTTTCCCCTTGGTACGCACAGCTCAGTTGCAAAACGTTAAGGAGAACGGATTGCCACGTCGCACTAGTGCTCCTCGCAATGACCTCAGAAAATCGCAGGCACCACTGTAACCTTGGCAGCGCAGCACGCAGAGGCAAGGGGATAAGCGAAGCGCACCCCAAGGGTATTTGCTTCGCGGCACCGCAGCCGACTTAATCGCGTCACACGCACCGTTGCGAAAACGTAGGCACAAAGTACGTCCGGTTTCCTGTCCCCATTAACCCCGGGGGATGAAAGGGGGCCGCAGCCCCCTTTCCACGCCTTTCTCCTCCATCTTTCGTCGTGCAACGAAAGATGGAGTCCCCGAAGGGCCTTCGTTTTTGCAACGCAGTAAATAAAAAAGGAGCCCTCTCTATGTCCTTACCCACAGAATTATTTTCCACCTCCCTCGCTGAACTCAAAGAAAAAGTCCAATCCAAATCTGCCTCCATGGAAGACCAGGTGGAGCTTGCCCTCCTCACCAAGGCCCTGGGCTACGACTACCAGGAATCCCGGGAGGAATGGTCCGAAAAGACCGGCACGCGCACCATCACCGCCGACCACCACGTTGGCCCGGACGTTCGCGCCCAGATTTTCTGGCTGAAAAACCGCTGCCCCCAGCGCTGGAAAGAGCGCCCGGAGCCCGAATCCGACGGAGACGAGGTGACCATCCTTGACGACCTGTAAGCTGTCCGAGCTCATCGGTCCCGCCTACATCCCCGTGCATCAGGCGGTGAAATCCGGGGATTACCACCGATTTTTGCTGGCCGGGGGCCGGGGGAGCCTGAAAAGCTCCTTCGTTTCCATCGAAATGCTGCTCCTGCTCATCGCAAATCCCAACGTCCACGGGGTTGTCCTGCGGAAAATCGCCCGGAACCTGCGGAAATCCGTCTTCCCCCAGTACCAATGGGCGGTGGAGATGCTGGGACTCCAGAGTAAATTTCGCGCAACCGTTGACCCCATGGAGCTTACCTACCTGCCCACCGGCCAAAAAATCCTGTTCTGCGGCGCGGACGACCCCGGGGCGCTGAAATCCATCAAGCCCAAGTTCGGCTACATCGCCCTGCTGCACTTCGAGGAATGGGACCAGTTCTCCGGCATGGAGGAGATCCGCAACATCCGCCAATCGGTGCTCCGGGGCGGGGACAGGGGCTGGGAGTTCTGCACCTTCAATCCCCCGAAGAACCGGAAAAACTTCGCCAATCGTGCCATTTTAGCACCAAACCCCGGGGAATTCGTCCACAGAAGTACCTATTTATCCGCGCCCCCGGAATGGCTGGGCCAGCGATTTTTGGCGGAAGCCGAGGCCCTACGCGCCCTGGACCCTGCCGCCTATCGCCACGAATACCTGGGCGAGCCCGGGGGAACCGGCACGGCGGTGTTCGAAAATCTCCGGCTGCGGCCCATTTCCGACGCCGAACTGGGGGAATTTGACCGGATTTACAGCGGCCTGGACTGGGGCTATTACCCGGACCCCTGGGCCTTTAACCAGATGCATTTCGACGCGGCCCGGCGGATTCTCTATATTTTCGCGGAAAAAACCATGTCCCGCTGCGGCAATCGGGAGACGGCCCAGGCCCTCCGGGAAATGGGAATTACCGACGAGGATATCATCACTGCCGACTCCGCCGAAAAAAAGTCCATTCAGGATTACCGGGACTTTGGCTTCGACTGTCGCCCCGCCCGAAAAGGCCCCGGCAGCGTCCAATATTCCCACAAATGGCTGCAATCCCTGCGGCAAATCGTCATCGACCCGGGCCGCTGCCCCGATACCGCCCGGGAATTCTCCGAATACGAGTACGATCGGGACCGGGAGGGCCGAATTTTAGGCGGCTACCCGGACCGCAACAACCACCACATCGACGCTGTGCGCTATGCCCTGGAGCCGGTATGGCGACGGAGAGGAGCAGATTATGAAGCATGAAGTTGGACTTTGGGAGAACGCCGCCATTTCTCCCTCCATGGCCGGGGCGATTTCGGCCTGGCAGGAGGCGTTTTACGGCGACCCCTACTGGAAAATCGGCAGCGTGCGCCTGTCCGGCCTGCCTGCGGCGATCACCGGCTACGTGGCCACCCTGGTCACCGGCGAAATGGAGCTTCATTTTGGGGATACCCCCCGGGGTAAGGCTATGCATAGCCTATTTCGAAAGCTAAACGAAAAGCTGCATCTGGCGGTGCAGCTTGCCGCCGCCTTTGGCTTTGTTGCCATCCGTCCCACCCTGGAAAATGGGGAAATCACATTCACATTGGCAGGCCCGGGCCGATTTTTCCCCACCCGATACGCCCTGGATGGCAGCATTGTGGCGGGCTATTTCGCGGATTTCTCCGGGGAATACGTCAAAATCGAGTCCTTCGACTACCAAAATGGCACCCTCACCATCGAAAATCACGCCTACCGTCTTCGGGGCGAGGTGATGGGCACGGAAATGCCCCTGAGCGTGGTGCCGGAATGGGCGGATTTGTCACCCACAGTTACCCTGGAGGGGGTGCATGGGCCGCTGTTTGGCCTGCTGACCATGCCCTTCGCCAACATCGTGGACGCGGATTCGCCCCTGCCCGTGAGCCTGTTCGCCGGGGCCATGGAGAGCATCATGGAGTTCGACCAGGTGTATTCCGAGCTGCTGTATGAACTCCACTCGGGCCGCCGGAAAAACATCATCGAGCGTACCGCCCTGGTGCCCGAAAGCAAGCGCAAGCGCCTCCGGGGCGTCCGCTATCAGGACCCCGCCACCGACACCTACATCCTCGACCCCGCCGAGGAGCACAGCCCCTTCCAGGATTATTCCCCCACCCTCCGCACCGAGCAATACCTCTCCGGCCTCCGCGCCATCCTCCACATCATCGAAAACCAGTGCCATTTGTCCCCCGGCTCCCTGGCCCTGGACGACCGCACCGGCGCCCTCACCGCCACCCAGGTGATTTCCCAGGACCGCACCACCTACCACACCTGCGCCGCCATCGAAACCCATGGCCTGACCCCCGCCATTCGCCAGCTGGCGGACGCGGTGGAGGTTTTAGGCGATTTGGCGGGGATTCTGCCGGAAGGGGAGACGGAGCTGTCCGTCACCTATGGCGACGGGGTGTTTGAGGATACCCAGCAGGAGTTTGAGAGGAGGATGCGCCTTTTGGAGAAAGGCGTGATTGATGGGAAGGAGATGAGGGGGTGGTATTTTGGGGGAGTGAATAAATAGATTTTTCCTTTTTTACTGACCGCTCTACTTATCCGACGCACTCCGTGGGCACCCCAAGGGTATTTGCTTCGCGGCACCATATCTTTCTTTGTTTGAAGAAAGATATGGAAGAAAGACAAATCAAGGGGCTGCGGCCCCTTGAATCCCCGGGGGTTAATTGTGACAGTAAACCGGACGTGCTTTGTGCGTACCTTCTCGCAACGGTGCGTGTGACGCGATTAAGTCGGCTGCGGTGCCGCGAAGCAAATACCCTTGGGGTGCGCTTCGCTTATCCCCTTGCCTCTGCGTGCTGCACTGCCAAGGTTACGGTGGTGCCTACGATTTTCTGAGGTCATTGCGAGCCAGTGACCGATGTCATCTGGCGTGGCAATCCGCGCCCCCAGAACCAGGTCGGTTGACTGAGTTCCTACCAAAGGAGAACGGATTGCCACGTCGCACTAGTGCTCCTCGCAATGACGGTGGAAACTTTGAAGACTTACGCAACCACCCGACTGCCAGGTTTGCAGAACGTTGGTTATTCTTTGAGTGCCAACGTTCTCGCCGCAGTTGGCGCAGTAGGCACGAAGGGGCGGGGATAAGCGAAGCGCCGCCCCTGATTAAAAT
>CAVJLG010000076.1:0-9382 GCA_963650135.1 Barnesiella intestinihominis
TATCATCTGAGTGATTTTCGGTTTCAGCCATGACCGGGAACCATTGTAATTACTGCGTTTCTTCAGTTTTGCTCATGGCTGGTAGGCTGAGGAAAGGAGGTGCGCCATGACCGAATATTATCTTCCTACCGGCTATGGAACGTCGGAGTTTGTGGAAAAGAAATCCCGGTTTATCGGCGAGGTCTGGCGAATCTCCACGGAAGAGGAAGCTCGGCAGAAGGTGGCCGAGGTAAAGAAAAAGTATCATGACGCCCGGCACAGCTGCTGGTGTTACCTGCTCCGGGACGGTACGGTTCGATATTCCGACGATGGGGAGCCCCAGGGAACCGCCGGTCAGCCTATGCTGGAGGTGTTCTCCCGGGAAGGCATTACTGATTGTGTTTGCGTGGTGACCCGATATTTCGGCGGTATTCTGCTGGGAACCGGCGGACTGGCCCGAGCCTACACCAAGGGGGCAAAGGATGCGCTTTTGGCGGCGGGGGTTTCGGTGGAGCGGCTGTGGGATCGGATTTTGGTTCCATGCAGCTATGCACAGTTTGAGCGGGTGCGGCAGGAGACGGAAAAGCACGGCGGTGTGGTGGAAGATACCGATTACGGCGCAGATGTGATGCTCACCGTTCTGACCCCTGAGGGCGAAACCGCCGGATATCTGGCGGCGCTGACTGAGCTGTCGGCTGGCAGCATCGAAGGGGAAAAACTAGATCAGGTGTTTCGTGGCGTGCCGGTGAAGGTGCCGGAGATTTCGTAAGACCCAAAAGTCGGCGGGCAAATCGCCTGCTGCACAATTGAATATAAGGGGTGCTGACTATGACGATTCGTGAGGAACTGGAACAGCGGGAGCACATGATGCTCTCACCCTGGGCGGCCAGGGCAGATGAAACCAGGGGACGATTGCGCCCGGAAGAGGAAAACGAAGTGCGCACCTGCTATCAGCGGGACGTGGATCGGATCGTCTATTGCAAGTCGTTCCGGCGACTGAAGCACAAAACCCAGGTGTTTTTGCAGCCGGAGGGAGATCATTACCGAACCCGGCTGACCCATACCCTGGAGGTCATGCGGATTTCCAGAACCATCGCCCGGGCGCTTCAGCTCAACGAGGATTTAACCGAGGCCATCGCCTTTGGCCACGACCTGGGGCACACTCCCTTTGGCCATGCAGGGGAAAAGGCCCTCAGCGATATCACCGGCAAGGCGTTTCGGCATAATGAGCAGTCCCTCCGCGTGGTGGATATTCTGGAAAAGGACGGCGAGGGGCTGAACCTGACCTATGAAACCAGAATGGGCATTGTGGGCCACACCGGCGACTTCATTCCGGAAACCCTGGAGGGCCAGATCATTCGTCTGGCGGACCGGATTGCTTACATCAACCACGACATCGATGACGCCCGCCGGGCGGGAATTCTCAGCAACAGCGATATTCCCAAGGATATTACCGACGTACTGGGCCAGACCCATTCCCAGCGGATCAACACCCTGGTAATGGATATCATCCACCACTCCCAGGGCCTGGACCATCTGGAGCGGGACCCGGAGGTGGCCGATGCCATGGAGCGGCTGCGGGACTTTATGTTCGAGCGGGTGTATCGGAATCCCGTGGCAAAGGGCGAAGAGTCCAAGGCCAAGGATATCATTGGCATGCTCTATGACTACTACTTAAAGCATCCCGGCAAGCTGCCGCCGGATTTTCAGCCCCAGCTGAGCTTCGACGGAATCGAGCGAACGGTGACGGATTATATCGCCGGTATGACAGACAAATATGCGGTCTATAAATTCAGCGAAATTTTTATCCCCACGGCATGGCAGGTCCGGGGATAAAAAGGAATGCATAAATTTGCGGAATTTTGGAAATCATCCAGAAGGAGGTGTGCGCCTTGGCGTTTCCTGAGGCATTCTTACAGGAGCTGGAGGAGAAAAACTCCATTGAAGATGTGGTGGGGCAATATGTCACCCTGACTCGCCGGGGCAGCAACCTGTTTGGACTGTGCCCGTTCCATAATGAGAAAACCGCCAGCTTTTCCGTAGCGCCGGAGAAGGGCATCTTCTACTGCTTCGGCTGCCATAAGGGCGGCGGCGTCATCAACTTTATTATGGAGATTGAGGGGCTGGATTATCCCGATGCGGTGCGGTTTTTGGCACGGCGGGCGGGCATGGAGGTGCCGGAGGACGATCCCAGGCGCGTTTCCAGTCTCCGCCGGAAGGAGCACCTTTGGAAGCTCTGCCGGGATGCGGCGCTGTTTTACCACAATGCGCTGAAAAGCCCACAGGGGCAGGAGGGCCTTCGGTATCTATTGAGCCGGGGCCTGACGAAAAAGACCATTATATCCTTTGGCTTGGGCTTTGCACCCAATCAATGGGATGGACTCAAGAAAGCAATGCTGGCGAAGGGCTACACTATTGAGGACTTGCAGGACGCGGGCCTGGTGCGCACCAAGCGCCGGGAGAAAACCGACGAAAATGGTAACACCGTGGAATCGGTCAGCACCTATGACTGGTTCCGCAACCGGGTGATGTTCCCGATTATCGATGTAAGAGGCAATGTCATCGGCTTCGGCGGACGGGTGATGGATGGCTCAGAGCCCAAATACCTCAACTCTCCGGAGAGTATGATCTTCAACAAGCGGAAAAACCTCTTTGCGCTGAATGTGGCGAAAAAAACAAAGATGGAGATGCTGGTGCTCACCGAGGGGTATATGGACACCATTTCTATGCATCAATATGGCTTTGACTGCGCCGTGGCTTCCCTGGGCACCAGCCTGACCCAGGAGCAGGCTGGGATGCTGTCGAAGTATACCAAGCAAATGGTGCTCTGCTATGACGGCGATCAGGCGGGGCAAAACGCGGCAAAGCGCGCTATCGGCATTTTGGAGAAAACGGGCATCACCGTCAAGGTGCTTCGTATGCAGGGAGCAAAGGACCCGGACGAGTTCCTGAAAAAATACGGGGCGGAACGGTTCAAAAAGCTCTTGGGTATGTCGGAAAATCAGGCGGTCTATCAGCTGGAGAGCATCCGGCGGAAATATGACCTTGCAACAGACGACGGCAAGGTGGAGTTCCTAAAAGAGGCGGCGAATCTCATCGCATCCATGGATTCCTCGGTGGAGCGGGAGGTCTACAGCACCCGAGCGGCGGAAATGGCGGGGATCGAAGCCCGGGCCATGCAGCTGGAGGTGCAGCGGGCCTTCAAGCGGCGGGTGAATGCCAAAAAGAAGCGGGAGGAGCGGCAAAATCTCCGCCCTGCTGAGCAAATCCAGCCCACGGCATCGGGGCTGAAATACGACAATGTACGGTCGGCGGTGGCGGAGGAAGGCGTTCTCAGTCAGATCCTCCTGGAGCCTGCGCTGCTGGACCTTACAAAAAATCTGAAACCGGAGCAGTTTTCCGCGCCGTTGCTGGGCAGAGTCTATGCCTGGATGGAAAAGCGGTGGCAGGAGGGGGAGAGCGTCTCGATTCCTGCCATGGGCGGAGATTTTACTCCGGAGGAAGTATCCCATATCACTAGAATATCCCAGAAGCAAGAAGGTGTTGTCAGCGAAAAGGCGCTCGGCGATTACATAGGCGTGATCCAATCGGAGGCGGCAAAACGCAGCAGTAAGGATCTGATGGCGGCATTGCATCGCCGCCGGGAACAAAACGGGTATGGAGGATGATATCATGAGCAATACCTCTCAGAAAAAAGTGGACGAAAAGACCCTGAAGGACGTACAGGCAAAGCTCATCGAAAAGGGCAAGGAAGGCGGCGGAAGTCTGACGTCTGAGGACTTTGCTGCGGCCATGTCGCCCTTGGGCGCGGATATGGACCAGATGGAAGAGACGTATCGTGTGCTGTCGGAGGCAGGGGTAGAGGTGCTCCCCCCGGCGGACGAGCCTCTGGATGATGCATCTCCCAGCATCGAAGAGCTCAGCCAGCTCCAGGAGGAACTGGACGAGGAGAGTAAAAACGAAGAGGCAGAGCCCCAGGTGGAGGAATACGGCACAGGCGATCCGGTGAGAATGTACCTCCGGGAGATTGGCAAGGTGCCGCTGCTGACCCAGGAGCAGGAGCAGGAACTGGCAAAGCGCATTGCCCAGGGCGATCAGGAGGCGGCCAAGGAGATGACCGAGGCGAACCTCCGGCTGGTGGTTTCCATTGCCAAGCGCTATGTGGGCAGAGGCATGCAGCTGCTGGACCTGATTCAGGAGGGCAACCTGGGCCTGCTGAAGGCGGTGGAGAAATACGACTTCACCAAGGGCTTTAAGTTCTCCACCTATGCCACCTGGTGGGTGCGTCAGGCCATTACCCGGGCGCTGGCGGATCAGGCGCGGACCATCCGGATTCCCGTCCATATGGTGGAGACGATGAATAAGCTCACCCAGTGCTCCCGGAAGCTCCAGCAGGAACTGGGCCGGGAACCCACGGTAGAGGAGCTGTCCAAGGCCATGCACATGACCCCCGAGCGGATCAACGAGATTCGCCAGATGTGCATGGAGCCTGTATCCCTGGAGTCCCCGGTGGGCGAGGAAGACGACAGCCATTTGGGGGATTTTATTGAGGATAACACCGGCTCACAGCCCGCCGACGCGGTATCCCAGGCGATGCTTCGCCAGCAGCTGATGGAGATCCTTGATACGCTGTCGGAGCGGGAGGCAAAGGTTCTGCGCCTCCGCTATGGCCTGGACGATGGCCGACCCAGAACTCTGGAGGAAGTGGGCAAGGAATTCAATGTCACCCGGGAGCGCGTCCGTCAGATCGAGGCGAAGGCGCTGCGGAAAATTCGGAATCCCAACCGCTCCAATAAGCTCCGGGACTTCTTGACCTGATCGAATCATATTGCCACCGCGTGCAGCGCACTGAGCGTACCTGCATGCGGCGGAGTTTTACCCTCCGGCAGAATGCGCCATCTCTTGCCAAAGCACTGGAAACGTGCTATAATTCTAAAGTTATGAACATCAAAACTTCTTTTGCGATTTTTATGTGCAAATTCTCCCGGTTCGCCATTCGCAAGCTGGGCAGAGGCGGTACAGATATGCCGGGCAGAATTGCCCTGAAAATCTGTCCGGATTTGCTCGGACGGTTGGCAGAAGGCGTAACGACCGTGATCGTTACGGGCACCAACGGCAAGACCACCACATCTCGAATGATCGAGCAGGCCATGACCGATTCTGGAATCTCCTTCTTTGCCAATAAGACCGGCGCAAATCTCCTCAGCGGCGTAACGGCAGAGTTTGCAGCCAACTCTGGCACCTTCAGCGGAAAGTGCCGCTATCCCTATGCCCTCATCGAGGCGGATGAGGCGGCGTTTAAGATGATTTCTACCTATGTCGATGCAAAAACCGTTGTGGTGACCAATGTGTTCCGGGACCAGCTGGACCGGTATGGCGAGGTCACCCATACCCTGGACAACATCCGCGTCGGCATCCAGCACAGCCCCAACGCCGTGCTGTGCCTGAATGCAGATGATTCCCTGTCCGCGTCCCTCCATGGGGATGTGGAGAATCCCGTAATTTTCTACGGTGTCAATACGCCCATTTATCAGGACCGGGTGGACGAGGTGTCCGATGCGCCCTACTGCATCCGCTGCAAGCATGAATATGTCTATGACTATGTGACCTATGGCCATCTGGGCGGCTATCACTGCCCCAACTGCGGCTATGGGCGGCCTGAGCCCCAGGTTGCGGTGACCAAGGTGGTATCCTCCGATGCAGAGCAGTCTCAGGTGGTGTTCGGTACCAAAACCGGAACCTATCCTGCCACGGTGAATCTGCCCGGCGGCTATAACATCTATAATGCCTGCGCTTGTATGGCGGCAGGCAGCGCCATGGGCCTCAGCAATCAGACTGTAGCCGAGAGCCTGTCCCGGTTCCAGTGCGGCTTTGGCCGAATGGAAAAGTTCGATATCCACGACACCCCCGTGCGGATGATTCTGATTAAGAACCCCGCCGGCTGCAACCAGGTGCTGAACTTCCTGACAAATGCCACCACTCCGGCGGTATTTGTGGCCTGCCTCAATGACCGGGCCCAGGACGGCAAGGACGTCAGCTGGATTTGGGATGTAGACTTTGAAAAGCTTTTGGGTATGGGCGACATGCTGAAGGACGTCTATGTTTCCGGCGTTCGGGCGGATGATATGGCCCTGCGGTTCCTGTATGCAGGCATTCCCGAGGAGAAAATCCATGTGGAAAAGGACTATGGCAAGCTCATGGAAGCGGTAACGTCCCAGCCGGATCCGGTTTATGTGATGCCCACCTATACTGCGATGCTGGCATTGCGGGATAAAATCAGTAAGGCGTACGGCTTTAAGGAATATTGGGAGGCGTAATTATGGAACTGAATATTTGCCATCTCTATCCCGATATCCTGAACCTTTATGGAGATCGTGGCAATGTCACTTGCCTCAAAAAGCGTCTGGAATGGCGGGGCATTGACTGCAATGTAGAGGGCGTGTCCATCGGCGATAAGCTGGAGGCGTCCAAGTATGACCTGTTCTTCATCGGCGGCGGCCAGGACTTTGAGCAGGGGGTCCTGCTTCAGGATCTGTCCGGCGAGAAAACGGCGGAGATCAAGGCTGCCATTGAGGATGAAAAGGTATTTCTGGCCATTTGCGGCGGCTATCAGATTCTGGGTAGCTACTATAAAACCTGGGACGGGCAGCAGTGCGACTTCCTGGGGGCGCTGGACCTGTATACTGTGGGACAGAAGGACAGAATGATCGGTAATTACATGTATGAGTGCGACGACCTGGGCGGTCAGACCGTGGTGGGCTTTGAGAACCACTCCGGCCAGACCTTCCTGGGGGATGGGGTAAAGCCCATTGGCAAGGTGCTCTCCGGTTATGGCAACAACGGCAAGGACGGCTATGAGGGCGCGCGGTATAAAAACGTTTACGCCACCTATAGCCATGGCTGCCTGTTGCCCAAAAACCCTGCCATTGCGGATATGCTGATTCGCTGGGCGCTGGAGCGGAAATATCCCGGCTTCCAGCTGGAGCCCTTGGCGGATACCCTGGAAAATCGCGCCCACAGCTATATGGAGGAACGACTTCGTGCAGCACAGAATCGTTAAAGACGGACCGCTGCTGGACGAGCTGGGCATTCTCCGGGAGCCTGGCTGGGCAACGGAACTAAAGCTACAGTATCATCGAAACGACGTAAAGGCTCCGGCCATCCGGCGGAAGGAATGGGACTACTATCTCATCACCAACGGACGGTTTGGGCTGGCCCTGACCATTGCCGACAACGGCTATATGGGGCTGGTCAGCGTGAGTCTGCTGGATTTTAAGGAACACTGGGAGCAGACCACCTCGCCTATGGTAATGATGCCCATGGGCAAGATGAAGCTGCCGGAAACCAGTGCCGCCGGGGATCTGTATGCCGGGGGCAAGGGCTATCAGCTGCTGTTTGAAAACCACGGGGATACCCGGCGGCTGACGTTCCATATGGACAACTTTCGGGACGGCAATCCCATTGACGGCAGCGTAACCCTGACGGAGCCGCCAAAGGATTCCATGGTGATTGCAACGCCCTTTGCGGGGCATCCCAAGGCGTTTTACTATAACCAGAAGATTGTGGGCATGCGGGCCTCGGGAGAAATTACGTTCCGGGACCGGCGCTATCGCTTTGACCCGTCGGACAGCTTTGCGATTCTGGACTGGGGCCGGGGCGTGTGGACCTATGACAACACATGGTATTGGTCTGGCGCAGCCGGAGAAGTGGACGGCAAGGTCTTTGGCTTTAATCTGGGCTATGGCTTTGGCGATACCAGCGCGGCGTCGGAAAATATGCTGTTTTACGACGGGAAGGCCCATAAGCTGGACCGGATCACCTTCCAAATCCCGCAAAAGGGCAACGGAGTGGATGATTTTATGAGCCCGTGGCGGTTTACCTCCAACGATGGACGATTTGAGGCGCTGTTTGAGCCGGTGCTGGATCGCAGTGCGCTGACAAAGGTAGGGCCGCTGTGCTCCGATCAGCATCAGGTCTTTGGCACCTTTACCGGCAGCGTTGTTCTGGATGACGGGCAGCGGCTCCATCTGGACCGATTCTTCGGATTTGCCGAAAAAGTACGAAATAAGTGGTGAAGCTATGAAAAAGATATTTGCATGGATTTTGCGGATTGCCTGCTTTGCGGTGATCGGATTTGCGATTTTTACCGTGGTGCGCAGCTTTCTGCACCGAAATGACGACCATTCCCGGGAGACGCTGCTGGGCGCTTCGGAGCCGGCGGTTACAGAATCCGTCACAACGGACGAAGCCTACCAGAGCGCCGAGGATGCGCTGATTGAAGCGGCAGAGGCGGCCGGTGTGGAGGAAGACCCCACGGCGGTACTGTATGATAACGGCGATATCTCTGCCTATCATCCCTATACAACGGTAACGGCGGCCTTTGGCGATATTACCAACAGCGTTGTGGCGGATCTGATTTGGTATGTGGACGGCGAAGAGGTCAGCCGCAGTGAGCAGCAGCTCTTGGTGGAGGGCTCAACGGTCAGCTATGACGTGGCGATCGACCCCGCCCAGGCAACCTCTGACAGCGTTGAGGTGCAGCTGGAGGTGCAGCTGTCGAACGGTCAGAGCTTTACCACCGCTACGGTTGTTACGGTGGAGCTGGCAAGCGAGAACGGAACGGCGACTATGGTAAAAACCGAGGAAATTCCCGTTACCGCAACCTGCAACGCCAATATCTATGACGATTCGACCTTTGCCAATCAGACGGGCCTGCTGCCGGAGGGCTCTTCCGGACTGATGCTGGCCTATCAGAGCGATAGTACCGGCACCACTGCCATCCAGATTCAGCTGGAGGACGGCACAAGCGGCTGGGTATCCGGCAAGGACGTGGAGATTTCTCAGGACGACTGCACCACCGACGAGGATTATAGCGACGAGACAAAGGTGGACTTCGTCAATTCCATGGGCTATGACAGCACCACGGAATACCTGGTGTGGGTCAATCTCTATACCCAGCGGGTCAACGTGTTCCAGGGCTATCAGGGAAATTGGGAGCTGATTCAGAGCTTTGAATGCGCCACCGGCAAGAACGCTTCGCCTACCAGCACCGGTGTGTACACCTATTCTGCCCTCCAGGATAAGTGGGACTTGGGCAGCACCTATGTTGAGCCGGTTATGATCTATAACGGCGGCGAGGCTTTTACCAGCCGTCCTTACGATTCGGAAACCGACGAAATCACCGACGAGACGATTGGAAAGCCTGTCTCCGGCGGCAGCGTTCGGATGCGGGGAGACGACATTGCGTGGATGTCGGAGAATATCCCCGTGGGCACGCTGGTTGTAGTGTACTAAATAGAAGAAAACTCCTCCGTATGATCGTGATATGTACCCAGTTATCTGGACACTTTCATTGAATTGAACAATTAACATTCCATCATGGATGCTTCCCGAAATTTAGAGG
>CAVJLG010000077.1:0-38518 GCA_963650135.1 Barnesiella intestinihominis
TTCCTTCTGAATGCCCTCTGGTGTCTCCGGCCATTTCCCCTGCCGATACATTTCCACGCACATTCGCTCGTAACCATAGCTGTATTTCATATAGCAATACCCCCAATACCGGGTGTCCAGTATTGGAGGTACATATCAATCCAGTGGCACGGCAGGGGGTGCTTTTAGATTTTATCGTGTTTTTCAAGAGCGCAGACGTCACGACATGCTTCGACATTTACCCGTGTTTCCCTATAACGATCCTCCACCCAAAGAACTCCTTTAATGCTTCAAAGCACGCCCTGCAAATCCAATATTCCGTCCCATCCGCGCTGCAAACATAGCCGCCGCGCTCGTCCCCTTCCATGTTCTCGGAAATACGCTGCCAGCAGAACGTGCAGTGCTCGTGATGGGAATCCGAGCGCTCCCGATAGGTCTGAAATTGGAGCGTTTTGCCCATGAGATAGGTTTCCTCCCCATGATCGCGCCAGTCTGATTTCCACTGTGCTTCTGTCATTTTTACTTCCTCCGTCTTCAGCAAATCTTCGATAGTCCAGTTTCTACAACGCTACCACACGATAAAACGCCGCTTCGCCTAAATGGTTCTCCACCGCTCTCCAGCGAAATTCCTTTGCGCAGAAGATCGTGCCCGGATAGCGCGCAAAATCCGAAGCCGCCACACCCTCGCAGTCGCACCAGTAGACCATTCCTTCATGAAAGCACATAGTCGCTCCTGTGATTTCACAGGTATAGTTTTCATCCACCGGGCACAATCTGAGGAAGCTCAGTCCCAAAAACTCCATTTCAATCATGGCGTTTTCCTCCCACTGTCTTTGCACCACAACGGACACAACGTGCCTATCGTTGATCGGATTCATGGATAGGTCCTCCGCAACATATGCGCCGCTGATGTATTTCAGTTCCTTGATACAGCAGTCATGGAAGTTGTCCACTTCTTTTAGAAACGACTGCAATGCTTGCTGGTTCTCAATTTGTTTCCACATAGCTTTTCTCCAATTTAAATCTGTGATTGGTTTTCTTCTTCCCGCCTAATCCACTCATCTATCCGCTCCCTCACCGCAGCCGAACCTTCCTGCTCACGCCAGCCGCGAACGGCCTCCAAAATCCGCCCGCGATTCTCCTCATCCACAACCTCCTCCAGCGTGCAAACTGCCCGGCAGCGCACCAGATAATCCGAATCGTTTAAATACCCCAAAATCCGCTCCAGCGCCCCCGGCTCTCCCAACCGATACTGTACATATTCACAGCCCAATCGGCAAACCGCTGCCTGTTCCTGTTCCAATCTGCGCTGGAAAAACAGCTTCTGTTCCGTGTCCCCCGGCACCAACTCCTGCATTACATCTGCATAAGCCACAATTGCAAAATACCGCGCTAAATCGTCCGGTTCCTCTATGGCCGCAATCCTTAGCCGTGCCGCTATCCGTTGGTCGCAAAATACGGACAGCGAATCATAGGCATCGGCGCGCACCAATGCATCTGTGTCCTCTGTTAACTCCAGTAAAAGCGCCGAGCCTTGGGTGCCTTCTCCAAGCACCAGCACCGACGCCACCAGATCCCGAATCAGTGCATCCGAGTGCCGTGCCCACTGCCGAAGCAACGCATAATCCGCTGCCGAGAGACATTTCGCTTTCTCCATCTCCTCAATTTTTCTTTCAATTACTGAACTGTCCATGCGCTCATCTCCCTGGACCTATGTTTCTATCAGTATACAAATGATTCCAGATCCCATCAAGATGCCGGAATCCCAAAACACAGCGCCCCCTGCCGCAAGCTTGCAGCAGAAGGCGCTATTTCAGTTATATCACATAATCCGTGATACAATCGTACCAGTGCACATACAGGGTATCGTCCACCGTCAGCTGCTCATTCTCCGGCAGCAGCTCAGACCACCGCTGACGGAAATGCGCAATGGCCCAGTCGTCCCGATTAAATCGCCGCCACAGCACCGTCCGTCCGTTTTGGTCCACATAGGTTTCCGTCAATACGCCACTGTCATAGCACTCCACGTCCAGCAGCAGCACCGTGTCAAACTGCCGCCCGCCGATGGTCACCGTATAGCGCCCCACAACATCGCACGTCCATTCCTCCGGCTTCAAAACCTCCACTGCATTGTCGTTCTTTTTTAGGATTCCCTTGGGCTGGAGCTGAATGGGAAAGCCCTGATTGTCCGGCCCAAAGCCCCAGTTCTTTGTAAATTCTTCACCGTCCAGGAAGGTATAGAGTTCCTCCATCCCCTGTTTTTTGTGGCACTCCGCCAAAATCCGGCTACGGGTATCCGTCAGCTGCCCATAGAGGGTGCGCTCCACCGGGTTCTGGGCATCCAACTGCTCACTGGGCGCCGGGTCATATTCCTTCACCTGGATCTTTACGCCCTCCAGGCCATGAATCTGCGCTTTTCCCGTAACCTCCAGCTCTGCATGCATGGTGCGGCGGCGGTCTGGGTCGTGGTACATCCCCCACCGGACCCGCTCTCCCACTCTCGGCACAATAAACCAGCCCAGTAGCTCGGGATAATCCACGGAAAATGTCGGCTCGCTGCTTGGGATGATGGTATACTCAGGCAGTTTCTCAGGCATCTGTTTCATCGTATTTGCTCCTTTCGCGTGCGGTGGATATGGGTATGCGTCCCGGAAGCGTGCCTTGGCATAGTAGAGGCGGCTTTTGACCGTCCCCACTGGAATGCCCATGGCCCCGGCAATCTCCCGCTGATCCATTGCGTCAAAATAGCACAGCCGCAGAATCTCCCGGTCCCTGTCCCGTAAGGCTTCCAGGGTTTCCTCCACCGCCGTCTCCGGCAGCGCTGGCTGTCTGAGCTGCGTCTCCAGCTCCTCCAGATTGGCTGTAGCAGGCTTACGATTCCGGTAATAGTCCCGGCATGCGTTGGCTGCAATTTGAAAGAGCCACGGGCGAAAGCTGTCAGAATTCCGCAGTCGGTCCGCCCCGCGATATGCCGCCAGCATCGTCTCCTGGACAATGTCCTCTGCATCCTGGGGATTTCCAACACGAAACTTCACATAGCGCTCCACCGGGCCATAGAATTCCGCCAGCTTCTGCTCCACATTCGTCATATCCACACCTCCCTTCCAATTCGTCTGAAATCGATTTCGCCTATTTAGACGGATTTCAAAGGCAAAAGGTTCAATTTACGATAAAATTCATCCCAGCTGCTGCATAAAAATCCGGATAAACGTCTGTTCCTCCGGGGTAAGCTTTTTTCCCTTTTCATAGCCCAGGTAGAGATTCTGGGTTCTGGTCACCACCGGCAGGGCATAGACAAAAAAGTTCTGGGGCACCGCGTGATCCCGCAGCCAATCGTCCGGCACAATACTGGCCCCCACGCCGCTGAGGCACAGGGCAAAGCACAGCGCCGTATTATCCGCACTGGCCACCACCTTGGGCATAAACTGCTGCGCCGCCAGCTGCTGCTCCAATGCTGCGGTGACCTCTGGGTCGGAGAATCGGATATAGGGAATATCGCTGAGCATGGAAATTTCCTTACTCTGCTCCAGCGTCAGGAGTTTTTCCGCCACCTTGTCCCCCCAACAGGCATGCAGCAATTCCCGGTCGGCGAGATACAAATATCCATCCGTTCCCGCCGCTTCCGGAACGCTGTGGGACTGCATCCTGATTTTCAGCTGCTCCATGCCCTCCCCCAATTCCTGCATGGAGAGATTCAGGTCATATTTCCGCAGCCCCTGGGGCGTGATTTCCTGGGGCCGCTCCTGCACATGCACCGAGCAAGCCGGGCACACCTCGGAAAACCGCTTGATTACCTCCGCCAAAAAGGGCGGTGTGCCCCGGAGCGGCGTGGAAATCAAAAGCTGCCGCCGATTGCCCTGCAATTCCTGTAGCTCCCGCTCCATCCGCTGCTTCTGCACCAATACCGTATCGCAAAACGCGCCAAACCGCACTCCCGCCTCCGTCAGCGTAACGGGTCTGGTATGGTGCAGCAACGAAACGCCCAGTTCCCCCTCCGTCCGCTTGATATGCTCACTGAGCGCCTGGGGAGAAATATGGAGCTTTTCCGCCGCCCGCTGAATGCTCCCCTCTGCCTGCACCGTTTGAAAGTAAAAAAGGCTCTGAAAGTTCATCGTGCATCACCTCCGATTCAGCATAACATGCCGTATGATAAAGTCAAGCTTTAATTCGTATTTTTCTTGATTTATGCAAACAAAAGTCGTGTTTGACAGATATTCCTCTTGATTTTACAATAGAGATAACGCAGAAAACGTTTTATCTTTCCACCAAACAGGAGGTTGATTGGATGCTGCAATTCAACAAGGACGCCTTTACCCTAGAGCGCCACACCTATCAGGGAAAGGAAATCGTCTACAAGTTCTATTCGGACATTCTCTATTGTGAAAAGCCCGTAGACCCCAAATATCAGACCTTGAACATCAAGGAGCCTGTCTCCATTGACGGAAAGCCCATTGACGCTTCGCATGCGCCGATTTTCTTTGGGATTGGCTGCGCCGGTTTCCTCTCGTCTACAGCTGCAAGCGGCGGTTCCTTTGGCGCGCCCGGTGGTGGCCCCGGCGGCCCCGGCGGCCCTGGTGGTCCCGGTGGTCCTGGCGGTCCCGGCGATAAGCCTCCCGTTCCAGCCTCGCAGATTACCAGCAGTGAGGAATGGGAGAAGATGGCCGGCGGCGAAGGCCATGCCGGCGGCGGTATTATGGGAATCCGCACCCTGGGCAGCTTCCAGCCCAAGGGGATGCCCGGCCCCAGCGGCGATCCCGGCGAAGCCGCACCGCCCGACGGCAGCCGCTGGGGCAAGCTGGCCCTGGGCTATGTACTGGTAGAGGTCGGATGCCGCGGCAGAGAGAATCAGTGGCCCGACGGCACCTTCTATGGAAAGGCCCCTGCCGCCATTGTGGATTTAAAAGCCGCTGTCCGCTATCTTCGGCACAATGCCGATGTGATTCCCGGTGACCCCGAAAAAATCATCACCACCGGCGGCTCTGGCGGCGGCTGGCAGTCTACGCTGGTAGGCGCATCCGGCAACTGTGCCTGGTTTGAGCCCTATCTCGACGCCATCGGTGCAGCCAAGGAACGGGATGATATTTTCGCCTCCTATTCCACCAGCCCCATTATCGGGCATGAGATTGCCGACGGCGTTGTGGAATGGCAGGGCGGCCAGCTCATCACCGATCCCGAGGAGAAAAAGCGCTCGGCGCATCTCACCAAGCTCTTTGGCGACTACCTTCAGGAAGAAACCTTTGTGGGCAAACATGGATATGGCCGCTTGACCCTGGACAATTTGGGGGACTACATCGCAAAAACCTACCTCTCCCCCGACGCCACCCGGTATCTCCAGAAGCTGAGCCCCGAAAAGCGTGACGCCTACCTGGCCGAGCACCCCTGGATTCATTACGACGGCACCGCCGCCACCCTTGACTTTGCGGATTTCGGCGTCTATGCCACCCGCGACGCCCGGGTTCCTTCCTTCGACGATCTGGGCTATGAGCAGCCCGGCCCCAACCTCTATGGAGACGAGCATCACGCCGCGCGGCATTTTACCGATTATGCGCTCCAGCTTGCCACCGGAGATGAAACCGCCACGGTAGACCCGGCGCTGACTGATATTGTCCACAGTCAAAACCCCATCTGGCACATTCTTCGGAAGCATTCCGACGTAGCGCCGCATTGGTGGATTCGCCACGGCGCGTGCGACCCCTGCCTGGCCGTTCCGCCCGCTGTGCTGCTGGCCACTGCCGCCGAGAACGCCGGAAAAGACGTCAACTGTCGCCTGGTATGGGACGGCGGTCACTGCGAAGACGACGATCAGGACGAATTTCTCAAATGGGTCGCTGAAATCACCGGTTATTCCATCTAACGAAATCTGACAAGCACTCCGCGCTCCAGTTGTTCTGGGCGCGGAGTGTTTCATTGGCACGAAAGTGCAAAAAACATCTCCGAACCCTGGCTGGATTCGGAGATGTCATTTTTTACATAGAAATCAGTCCAAAGGCATTCGCCACGGAGCTCAGCAGAATAATCACCGCGAAAATGGGACAAATATAGCGAATCATCACGCAGAATATCCTTTTCCGCCGGAAGGTACCGCCCTCCAGGGTGACCTCCTGCTCGATGGCTTCTACCCCCACCACCTTGGATACCAGCAGGCAGGTGGCAATGGCGGCAATGGGCATCATCACGGAGTTGGTGAGGAAATCGAAGAAATCCAGGAACTGCATACCGATGATAGTCACACCCGCCAGAGGGCCATAGCCCTGAGAAGACAGGCTGCCCAGCGCCAGCATCACAATGCCGATAATCACCGTAGCCTTCCGTCTGCTCCAACCGAATTCATCCTCAAAGGTGGAAACAGCGCTTTCCGTTAGGGCAATGGAGCTGGTCACTGCGGCAAACAGCACCAGCAAAAAGAACAGAATGCCCACAGCGGTTCCCATGCCCATGCTGGCAAACACCTTGGGAATGGTAATGAACATCAGCGACGGGCCCGCCTTCAGGTTCTCTGCGCTGCCGCCGGAGAATGCAAACACCGCCGGGATAATCATCAATCCGGCCATAATCGCAATGGCTGTGTCGAAAATCTCTACATTCCGGGTGGATCCCTCAATGGACACGTCCTTTTTCATGTAGGAGCCGAATGTAATCAGAATGCCCATGGCAATGGACAGGGAATAGAACACCTGGCCCATGGCGGACACCACCGTCATCCAGGAAAAATCCTTCAAATTGGGCACCAGGAAATACTTTACTCCCGCCAGCGCACCGGGCCGCGTCACGGAATACACCGCAATAATCAGCGACAGCACCACCAAAATGGGCATCATAATCTTAGAAACCCGCTCAATGCCATTGCGTACTCCGGCGAAGATGATTCCCAGGGTAAACAGCGCAAAAATCACAAAGCATACCTCAGTGGAAACGCCGCTGGAAATAAACATGGTGAAATATCCGTCTGCCGCCAGCTGCTGCCCATGGCCCATGAGATATTCCACCAGGTACTTAATCACCCAGCCGCCAATGACGGAATAATAGGGCACAATCAAAATGGGAATCACCGCATTGATCCAGCCGCCCAAGGACCGCCATTTGCTTTTCCCAAACGCGCCGTAAGCGCCCACCGGACTTTTCCCGGTCATGCGGCCCAGGGACGTCTCCGCCATAATCATGGCATAGCCAAAGGTCAGCGCCAGCACGATATACACCAGCAGGAAAATACCGCCGCCGTATTTGGCCGCCAGATAGGGGAATCTCCAGATGTTTCCCAGGCCCACCGATGCGCCGGCTGCCGCCAGCACAAATCCGATTTTGCCGGAAAACGTACTTCGCTTATGGTTCCGTTCTTTCATACACTTCTTCTCTCCTCTAACTTCGTTTCAGATGGGCGCGTAAATATTAGTTTAGCATAGCCGCAAATGGAATGCAACTGTCAATGCCGCCATTCCTGTGCTGTTTGTCTTTCGGCGCATTTCCCGAAAATTTTTCCGGATTTTCCTGTAAAAATACTTGCAATTCGAAAAACACCGTCGTATAATGTCTCCAAAATCAACTGAATACTTTGTCTTCAGGGTGGGGCGCAATTCCCCTACTGGCGGTATAGTCCGCGACCGGCTCTTGTAGCCGCTGACTCGGTGTAACTCCGGGACCAACAGTATAGTCTGGATGAAAGAAGATAAGTGCGGCAAACCTCCGTATCTACGTTGCGTTTCTTTGTTGCCTGCTTGCCTGGATGAAGTCAGAGAATCCAGGGATTTTAGGCTCTGCAAAGAGACGCATTTTCTGTTTGGAGGTTTTTACAATGAAAAAAGGTTCCCTTCGCCGTCTGACGATGGCGGCACTCTGCGGCGCGGTGGCATTCGTGCTGATGTTTTTCAGCTTCTCCGTCCCGGTGATTTCCCCCTTTGCGGAATTTGACTTTTCCGCGCTGCCGGAGCTCATCGGCGGGTTTATTCTGGGCCCCATCGGCGCGGTAGAGATCATCGTGGTAAAAATCGGTCTCAAGCTGCTGTTTAAGGGCAGCAGCTCCCTGATGACCGGTGAGCTGATGAATCTCATTCTCAGCCTTGCCTATGTGCTCCCGGCGCTCTGGTACTATCGCCGTCACCGCACCAAGCATGGGGCTGTGGTAGGTCTGGCCCTGGGCACGGTCATCAGCGTGGTAGTGTCCATTTTCACCAATGTCTATGTGATCTTCCCGCTGTACATTAAGCTCTATGGCATGAACTGGGACAGCATCATCGACATGTGCTCCGCCGTCAACCCCTGGATCAAGAGCATTCCCACCATGGTGGCATTCTCCGTGGTACCCTTTAACCTGATCTCCCGGGTGGTCACCTCGCTGATTACCCTGCTAGTCTATAAGAAAATCAGCGTGCCCATGAAGCGGCTCGCCCTTGCATAACGAAATGGAGGAATCATCTATGAATTTCAGTGTGGACAAATCCCTGACCTTCTCCCAGGCAGTGGAGCTGATGTTTGAAAAGCTGGGACATTCCAAGATCATGGCCCTCGCCAGCTCGGTGGAGGACTATGTGATGGTGCGCAATGTCAGCTGCCTGTTTTACGATCAGAAAATCTGGTTCAAAACCGACAAGAACTTCCGGAAGACCCAGCAGCTCTTCCAGAATCCCCATGTTGCCCTGTGCTGGAGCGGTGTGCAGGTAGAGGGCATTGCGGAGAACAAAGGCCTGGTGGTCGATGAGCCCGGGCGGAAGTTTGAGGCGCTCTACAAGGAATACCTCTGGGGCAGCTACAACAAATACTCCCATGAGGATACGGAAATCATCATTGAAGTCACCCCGAAATATGTGGAAATCTGGGACACCAGCGAAGACAACTACGCCTACCAGATTTTCATCGACTTTGAAACCCAGTCGGTAACCGTCAAGCCCTACGATCAAACCAAATGAGACAACATGCGGGACAGGAAATGTATCCTGTCCCGCATTTTTATGGCTTTATTCGTGATGATGGTGATGGTGCTCTTCCCCGCAGTTGGCCGTCTCGCCTCGGAGAATTTCAATGCCGTGGTGGATGGGCTTTAATACCGCAGAAAGGTTCTCGGTAGAGGCCTTCCGGCTGCCAGGGAGATTGACAATCAGCGTCTCGCCCCGGATACCCGCCGCCTCCCGGCTCAGGCAGGCCTTATCGGTAATGGTCATGCTGAACGCCCGCATGGCCTCGGGAATGCCCCTGGTTTCCCGTTCAATCACCGACAGGGTTGCCTCAGGGGTGATATCCCTGGGAGAGAAACCTGTGCCGCCGGTGGTCAACGCCAGGCAGACCCCCAGCTCGTCGCTGCAATGGCGCAGCTCCTGGGCAATTTGATCGTATTCATCGGGGATGATCTTGGTGTAAACCACCTGATAGCCCGCCTCATTGAGCATCTCCACCAGTGCAGGGCCGCTGGTATCCACCCGCTCGCCCCGGCTGCCCTTATCGCTGACTGTAATCACCGCTGCCGTCCATTCCATTATGCCTGCTCCTCTCTGATAAAATCCCCGGACTTTCCGCCGGTTTTCCGCAGCAGACGAATATTGTCGATGACCATATCCTTCTGCACCGCCTTGCACATATCATATACCGTCAGCGCCGCCACAGATACCGCAGTGAGCGCCTCCATCTCCACACCGGTCGCGCCGGTGCAGGTGGTGGTGGCAGTAATCTCTACGGCGCAGTCTTCATCGTTGAGCCGGAAGTCAATATCCACGCCGGAAATCATAATGGGGTGGCACATGGGGATGATATGGGGCGTATTTTTTGCCCCCATAATACCGCCGATCTGCGCCGTTCCCAGCACATCGCCCTTTTTCATACCGCCGGTACGAATGAGCTCCAGCGTCTCCAGATTCACCAGCACCCGCCCTGCCGCAATGGCAGTACGGTGCGTCTCCTTTTTATCGCTGACGTTCACCATCCGGGCTCTGCCAGATTCATTAAAATGAGAAAAGTCCATACTAGCCTCCAATGGTGTTCATATTCCGTCCTGCCTGGCTGCTGTGGTGGGCGTCCAATGCCCCGTGCATCTTGGGCTTTGCCAGGATTGCAGAAATCATCGCTTCCCGCAGAGCGTCGCCGTGCAGTCCCCGCAGCGGAATTTCCTGATTCGAGTGCAGGCAGGGCTTTAGCGCTCCCTCCGAGGTCAGCCGCAGCCGATTGCAGCTGCCGCAGAAATGCCGGCTTAGAGGACTGATGAGCCCCACACGTCCGGCCGCCCCCGGCAGCTGATAAAGCCGCGCCACACCGCCGTCGTCAGGCATAGGACTCAGCTCCGGCACCCGATCCAACACGGTCTGACCGGGCAAATAGGCGCCCTCGCCGAATTCCGCGCCCGGCCCCATGGGCATCAGTTCAATAAACCGCAGTTCAATGGGATGCTCCCGGGTCATTTCCACAAAATCCGGGATTTCTCCGTCGTTAAAGCCGCCCATAAGCACCGTATTGATTTTGATGGGAGTCATGCCCACATTTCGCGCCGCTTCAATGCCACGAAGCACCCGATGAATGTCACCGCCGCCGGTAATGCTGCGGTATTTCTCCGGGTCCATGGTGTCAAGGCTGACGTTCACACGCTTGACCCCGGCCCGGTGCAGAGCTTCCGCCTGCTGCTCCAGCAAAATCCCGTTGGTGGTAATCACCACCTCTTGAATACCGGGAATCTGAGAAATTCCGGCGCAAAGGTCCGCACAGCCCAGCCGCACCAGAGGTTCGCCTCCGGTAACGCGGACCTTTTTGACCCCCAATTCCGCCGCCATGGAGACGATCTCCAGGATCTCCTCATACCGCAGAATATCCTGATGGCTGAGCTTACACACGCCATCCTCCGGCATGCAATACCGGCATCGGAGATTGCATCGGTCCGTGATAGACACCCGGAGATAGGTAATCTCCCGGTTAAACTGATCTTTCATGCATTAGTACCGTCCAAACGTACAGTTGGGCCAATGGCAGCCGTCACAGCTCTGGCAGAAGCCGCCGTCACCCAGCCGTACAAAGTCTTCCTTTGTAAACTTCACCCCGGTAAAAATCTGGGGCAGCACCACATCCAGGGTGGTGGTGGGTAGCTTCACTGCAGCACCGGGCACACCCACAATGCAGGTATCCCCTGCATAGGCCACCAGCAGCATATTACCGGGCTGGGAGGGCATACCATAGGTCACAACCTGCGCGCCTGCCCCGGCAATGGCCGTGGGGGTCAGATCATCGGGGTCCACACTCATGCCGCCGGTCATCAGGATCAGGTCCGCCCCAGCGTCCATAAACTCCTTCAGTGCTGCATTCAGCATCGAAAGATCATCGTCGCAGATTTTGCAGCCGATCACCTCAGAGGGATACTGGCCCACCTTGGCCCGAAGTACCGGCTCAAACTTATCCTGGATGCGTCCGGTGTAGATCTCACTGCCGGTAATAATAAAGGCGACCTTTTTCTTTTGATAGGGCAGCAGCTGCATCAGCGGTTCGTCCGCCTCATGACACAGCCGCTCGGCCTCGATGATCTGGCTTTCCTGGGTGGTCAGCGGAATAATCCGCATGGAGCAGAGCTTGCCCCCCACCTCCACCGGGTAGTGGTCGGGAATGGAGCTGATGGTAATATCGCCGATGGAGTTGATGGCCCGCTGGAGGGGAACATTCACCTGGAACATGCCGCGAACACCGGCCTTCTGCACCATTTTTCCTTCGCTGGGGCCGGAATATACGCCGCCCTCCACCTGACATAGCTTCGAAAGGCGCAGGGCCGCATCCTCTTCATGGATTTCCCCGGCGTTCTCCTCCCAAATATAAATGTGGTTTTTGCCGATATTCTTGAGCTTTTCCACATCCTCCTGGGTAATCACCTGGCCCCGATGGAATGCCGCGCCCTTAAAATGATCGTCAATGGCTGTAATATCGTGACAGAGGGTCAAGCCCACTGCATCTTCTACTCGAACTTTTTTCATAGTGTTCCTCCGTTTTTCCCGTCAATCCAAAATCCCTGCAAAACCGTTCCCTTGGGCAGCGGTCCGCTTCCCGGGGGAACCAGGGCCAGCACATTGCAGCCCACCATGGTGTGGAGAATGCCATTGCCCTGCTCGCCGGTGATATGCATACCGACGGTGCCGCCGCTGAGCTCCAGCTTGCCCCGCAGCAGGCGCGGCTTGGGACTCTTCTTCGGAAAATCCTCCAGCAGTGTCACCGGAATCTGCTCCAGCGCCCAGTTCTTTCTGCCGCAGAGCTTCCGAATGGCAGGCAATACTGCTGCATAGAACGCCGTCATACTGGACGCAGGATTGCCGGACAGGCAGCACACCAGCGCCTTTCCAATGGTGCCAAAGCAGCACTTTCCGCCGGGCTTGAGCTGCATGTTCTGCATGAGCACCGTGCCCCCTGCCGCCTGAAGCGCATCGGGCGTCAGGTCATAATCTCCCACCGACACGCCGCCGGTGGTAATAATCACATCGCAGGCCTGAGCCGCCTGGGAAAATGCCGCAGCAATTTCCTCCACCGTATCCCCGGGGCAGCCGAAAAACTCCGTCACGCACCCCGTATCCTGGAGTGCCCCCTGGAATGTATAGCGATTGGAGTTGACAATTTTTCCGCCGGTCAAGGCCTCGCCAACGCCGCACAGCTCGCTTCCGGTGGTGATAATACCAGCCAACGGACGGCGATATACCTTGGGCTCCGCCAGATTCTGCGTAGCTAGGGTTCCCATCAACGCGCTGTCGATGACCATGCCCTGCTCTGCCACCACGTCTCCTGCGGTTAAATCCTCGCCCCGGAGCACAATATTGCTTCCGCTGCGGTATGCCTTATGCAGGGTGACGCTGCTTGCCGTAAATTCGGTATCTTCAAATTTGCAGACGCAATCGGCCCCCAGCGGAATGGGCGCACCGGTAAGGATCTTGGCGGCAGTGCCCCGCACCACGCGCTTTTTGCCCACGCTGCCTGCGGGAATCTCCTCCAAAATGCGCAGGGTCACCGGGCTTTCCGGCGTTGCTCCCTGGCTATCCTCCCCACGGAATGCATAGCCGTCAAAGGGAGAACGGTCAAAGGGCGGCACATCGCTCTCTGCCCGGACCGTCTCGCCCAGAACCCGCCCCATGGATGCCGTTAAGGGCACATATTCCATGCTAACCGGCTGAACCTGCGCGGCCAGCAGTCGAGCTGCCTCCTGAAACTCCAGATTCTTTTGCATGATTTTCCCTCCAAACGAAAAAGTACAGCTCTGCCAAAAAGGACAGAGCTGTACCATGTGATCTGCACAAGCCCTCTCCTTTTCGGCAGCACAGGCTGCATAGAAAGGCTGCTTGGTTTCCCTTGCAGCCCTGTGACCGTTTTCCGGCCAGGAACCGAAATCTTAGCCCATGGACCTTAGACTCCGGCACTCGGAGAAGTATTCCGCCGCAATGCGGAGATAATTTCCATAGAGGTGCGCCCAATCGACGCACCTCTATGATACACGAAATTCAGAAAAAACGCAACCGGGAATATATTTTCCACAGGAAATCCCGCCGACATACTACAAATAACGAAGTTATGGCGCAAAAGATCCGCGATAAACCTTTCTGCGCACTCTTTCAGCGCGAGATTTTGTGTCGTAACGAGGTTTTCTTCCGCCGACATACTATGGGTATTTCAAGGAAGAAATAACGAAGTTACGGCGCAAAAGATCCGCTGAAAGAATTAGCCCTCGTCGCGGAGGCAGTTTCTGGTAATGCCCAGAATCTCACGGGCCTCATCAGCAGTGGCGATTTCACGGCCTGCCAGCTTTGCCAGCTCGACGGCACGCTTTACCAGCATTTCGTTGGTGGCGATGATCTTGTTGCCGTTTTCGTCCTTGCCATACATAACGTTGTCCTCCAGGCCGACCCGCAGGCCGTCGCAGCCCAGTGCCAGACCGGCCAGCATCATGGGCATATGGGCCTTGCCGATGCCGGATACGGACCAGGTTGCACCCTTGGGCAGATGACCAACCATGAACGCAAGGTTCTCAGCGGTGCCGGGCATAGAGCCGCCAACGCCCATGATGAACTGCATATGGGGATTGCCGGGGATACCGTGCTTGTTTACATAGTACATAGCGGAATCCAGATGGCCGGTGTCGAAAATCTCGAACTCGGGCTTCACGTCTTCCTTCACCACTTCCTCTGCCAGCTTGTTCAGAAAACGAGGGCTGTTCTCAAAGATGTAGCTGTTGGACCAGTTGAGGGTGTTGGGGTCGAAGGAGCACATCTCGGGCTTCAGCGCAGACAGATGCTGGAGGCGCTTGTAGTCCTCATACTCGCCGCCGGAGGTGGTAAGGTTGATGATGATATCAACGCCCTCCTTCTTGCACAGCTCGCGGGTCTTCTCCACCGCCTCGGTGAACTTCTGGAGGCTCATGGACTTATAGCCGATCTGCATCACGCCGTCCACTTCCTTGTCCTCACGAACATGGATATGGGCAATGGATGCGCCCAGCTTTGCGCAGGCAACAATCTGCTCTGCCAGCTCGTCGGCGGTGTAGGGAACGGTGGGCGCCTTATCCTTCTTGGTACCTGCGCCGCAGAGGCACACCTGAATCATAATCTTATTGGACTTTGCCATGAATATTACATCCTTTCTCAGAACCGATTATTCTCTCAGTCGCACATCTCAATGACAGTTGCCTGGCCCATACCGCCTGCAATGCACAGGGTAGCCAGACCGTATTTGAGGCCGCGCTTCTTCATCTCATACATCAGGGTCACCAGAATCCGGCAGCCGGAGGAGCCCACGGGATGGCCCAGGGCAATGGCGCCGCCGTTGACATTGATGATATCCATCTTGTCCTCCCAATGGAGCTGCTTGATGCAGCCCAGGGACTGTGCGGCAAATGCCTCGTTGAGCTCAATGAGCTGAATGTCGTCCATGGTCAGACCGGCATTTTTCAGCGCCTTGGGTACCGCATAAACGGGGCCCAGGCCCATGGTCCGGGGATCGCAGCCAGCGGTGCCCATGCCGATGATCCGGCAGATGGGCTTCAGGCCCAGCTCCTTGGCCTTCTCCTCGGTCATCAGCAGCATGCAGGATGCGCCGTCATTCCGTCCGGAAGAAGAGGCTGCGGTTACGGTGCCGGTGAGCTCAGAGCTGTTATAAATTCTGCCCTGGTCGTCGGTGGTAATGTTAAAGCAGGGCTTGAGCTTGCCCATCTTCTCCATGCTGGTGTCGCGCTTAGGGAATTCGTCGGTGTCGAATACAATGGGGGGCTTTTTTCTGCCCTGGGGAACCACTACGGGAACGATTTCGTCCTTGAACTTCCCTGCGTCGATGGCCGCAATGGCCTTCTGCTGAGAAGCAAAGGAGAATGCGTCCTGCTCTTCCCGGGTGATGCCCAGCGTCTCGGCAATCTTCTCTGCCGTAGCGCCCATGTTATAGCGGCCAAACATCTCCTGGGGCTGAGAACGGAACTGTCCTTCCGTTACGGCATCCACAAACTCCGTGTTGCCGGTGCCCACACCCCAGCGGGCATTGCGCACATAGAACACGGCGTTGGACATGGATTCGGTGCCGCCTGCCAGAACCACGTCGGAAAGTCCGGTCATGATCTGCATGGCGCCGTTCTGCACAGCGGTCATTGCAGAAGCACACTGCCGCATAACCGTATGGGCAGAGGCAGAGGCGGGAATGCCCACCTTCAGGGCTGCCATCCGGGCAATGTTGGGCTCATCAGAGGTCTGACGGCACTGGCCCATAATGACTTCATCGATTTCTGCGGGATCAATCCCGGTACGGTCCAGGCAGCCCTTCATGACGGTACAGGCAAGGTCATAGGCACTGACCGGACGCAATGCGCCGCCGAACTTACCCACGGCAGTACGGCAGCCGTCTACAACGACTACATTACGAAGTTCCATTGGAAATACTTCCTCTCTTAAAATAGGTGGTGGTTTGATTGATTGGGCAATCCAACCGGCTCCTTCCGCTGCTTCTCTCCCGTTTCCGGGGGACGACAAGCAGTGCAAGGAGACGCGCCGGATGTGCAATCTCTCCCGGTGCTGCCGCATTGACTTACGGCAGCACCGGACATATATTGTGTTATTCCGCAGGCTCCAGATAAGTGATGCCTACATAGTGGTCATGGTCGGTGCGCTCGCCCTTGTAGCAAACGGGCTTGAAGCCGGGGAATGTGATATCCACGGTCCAGCTCTTGCCCTCAGGCAGATCCTCTACCTCCCAATCGCCGGCCCAGTTCGTCTCCGTCTCATAGGTGGTGCCGCACTCCTCGCAGGTTACCTTGACCTTTGCACCGATGCAGACCTCTTCCAGCTCTTCGGGATAGGCCACGGTACCGGCCAGGAACTTGCCGGGGATGTTCAGATGGACCACGCTGGAGCCCATGTTGCCAAGCTCCTTGAGCTGAGTGACCTTGTTGGCCGCAATGAGCTTGCTGATCTCGCTGTCAGGATCGGCCAGGTCGCCGAATACCAGCGCCTGGTTGGGGCAGGCCTCTACGCAGCGGGGCTCAAAGCCGGGATAATCCGGATCGTCCAGCAGTTCGGCGCACATGGTGCACTTCTGGGGAATCTGCTCTTCCTCATTCCAGAAAATTGCGCCTACAGGACATGCGTCCACAATCTGCTTCTGGCCCTTGGATTTTTCAGGGTCAACGATGACGATGCCGTCGGGACGCTTATAGACCGCGCCGTCCTTGGCCGCAGCCATGCAGGCGGGGTTATCGCAGTGGGAGCAGGGGGTGGGAACGGTAGCGGTCTTGATGTGACGCTCGTTGTCGCCGCGCTCCCACTCCTTGATATTCATCCAGTACTGGCCCATCTCCGGCTGAGACTTGCTCAGGTCGGTGTCCCAGCCGCAGTGCTCGTCTTTGCATGCCATGAAGCAGGCATAGCAGGCCATGCACCGGGCAGAGTTAATGGCAATGCCGGGCTTTTTCATGGGGTGTTTCAGCATAATCAGTTTGCCTCCTTCTTCTCGAGCTGCTCACGCAGCCACTGCTCCCGTTCACCGAAGAGCAGGTCGGCTTCCATGGAAGTGCGGACAGGGCGCTCCGTCTCCAGCTGCTGCTTGTCCACCTCGTCCAGGATATGCTCAAATCCCTGACCATAGTTGGGGTCCGGCTCGCACTTTTCGATGTCGATGTTGCAGCTATAGGGCGCCATTGCAGGCACATAGTCGCCAATGAGCCGTCCGGGAGTCAGCACATTGATACTGCCGCCCTTATCCCAGCTCTTGTATACGCCGTACTCAATGGGGTTATAAATACCGGAAGAGGTATAGGCGTGGATGGTTTCCGGATACAGACGATAGGTCACCCGGGCCACCATCAGGCAGCTGCCGCGGTCATTGAACATCCGAACCACATCGCCGTCCTTGATGCCCTTCTGCTCCGCCACCTTGTGGTTGATATGGCACACCAGATAGGGGTTGCCGTTGATAACCACGCGGTTCTTGGGTATCTCCCACAGCCACTTGGCGTGCTGCTGATAATGGGTATGATAGTCAAACCGAGGATGGGGAGAAATCAGGCCATAGGGATACTTATCCGCAGACAGGCTCTTAAAGCCCTCCCAGGAATCCTGATACTGGGGAATGGGACGGCGTGCTTCGTCGTCGGGTGCCCAGTAGGTCAGGGACTCGGATACAAACTCGAACTTGCCGGAGAATGTGCCCAGCTTGCCCTCCTCTTGGAAGACCTTATGGTTCATGGTGTCGCAGGGACGGTTCTCTGCAAACCACTGGAAGCCGGGATAGCGATCCCAGTTCTCGTACAGGCCGGTCTTGGGGTCCTTATTCTCCTCATGGTAGGACACGGGCGGGATGTAGTAGCCCTTCTTCTTAAAGTCCTCCCAAGAGATATGCTTGGGCAGATCGGAGAACTGCCAGAAGCGTTTTGCCCACTGCTCTTCGGTGCGGCCCTCGGTAAAGCGCTCGCCCCAGCCAAGCCGTGCAGCCACCTGAGAGAAAATCCAGAAGTCGGAACGGGAATCCCACATGGGCTCAATGGCCTTATCCTGGTAGACGATGACCTGCCAGGAGTTACCGGTCTGAGAATGGGAGCAGTAACCGCCGTTGCCGGAGTTACCGACCTCGCCGATATCCACACGCTCCAGGTTGGTGCAGGCCGGGAGAATCACGTCGGCATGCCGGGTCTCAGGGGTCATATAAATATCCTGGTTGATGACGAACTCCAGCTCGGGGCTCTTATACATCTTGGCCCACTTGTTGGTGTCCAGCATGGTGCCGAAGAAGGAACCGCCGTAACGCCAGAAGCAGTGAACCTTATTATAGCCGGGTGCCGGATAGACATGGCGGGTAAACTCCTGATCCACGCCGCCGCCACAGAAGCCTTCGCCATACCACTCATAGTGTCCGTCCAGAATCGCGTCGGGCACATTGGGGCGATAGAGCACCTGCTCTACAGAGTTCACGGGAACATCATCGCAGATGGGTGCGCCTGCAATGGAGGAAAGGGGATCGGAATAGCCGCCGAACCAGAAGTTATAGTTCATGGGGCCGCCGCAGGCAGGGCTCCAGAAGGCACGGCCGGGCTTGCCCATGCCCTGCATTGCAAACAGCAGGGTCATCAGACGGGCGTACTCGGTGCCGTTGGAATGACGGCAGGCGCCGCCAAAGCCGCCGCGCATGCCGGAACCGCCGGTGGTGACGGAGTTTGCCCAACGGCGGGCAATGGCCTTGATATCCATGGCAGGAACCAGGCTCAGCTCCGACGCCCAACGGGGGGTCTTCGGTGTGCCGTCAGGGCCCAGGCCAAGAATATGGTTCTTGAACTCCTCAAACCGGTGGCCGTGCTGGGCCACATATTCCTTATCATAAGTACCCTCGGTAATCCACACATAGGCAATGGCCTCCAGCAGTGCAGCATCGGTGCCCATCCGGGGACCGATCCACTTGTCGGCGTGCTTGACCGAAGTATAGTTGTTAAAGGGATCGATGTAGATGAACTGAATGCCCATCTCCTTCATCCACCAGCGCCACAGTGCAGACTCCTGTGCGGAGTAACCGCCGCGGCTGGTATCGGGGTCGGTGGACCAACAGACGATGGTTTCGGTATTCTGCATGGCCATCTCCAGCATATCATAGGGCTCGGGGCCGCCCAGACGCCAGTAGTAACCGTAGGAATGAGGAGTGCCCCAGTGGAAGCCCTCCCAGGAGTCCGGGTTATCGGCAATGCGGGTATAGCCCATCATGGAGAAGAAGCGCTTAAACAGCGAAATCTTATAGCCAACCAGGCCCCAGGAATGGTGGGAAGAGGTACATGCCGTGATGGTTTCCTTGCCATAGGTCTTCTGGAGGCGCTTAATCTCCCGGGCCACCAGGCTCAGAGCCTCGTCCCAGGAAGCGCGGCGATAACCGGACTTACCGCGGTTTTCGGTGTTGCGGTTCTTGCCGTCGGGGGTCTCCACAAAGTCCTCGCGGATCATGGGGTATTTCAGACGGTCATAAGCATAGGTTTTATCCCGCTCGCAGTAGCCAAGCAGGCTCATGGTGGTCTTTCTCTGGGGGGTATATTCCTTGCCTCGGGCCTTAATAACCCAGCCTGCGGGATCGTCGTCGGTCAGAACGATGGGGCGAACACGACGAATCACGCCGTCGATGGTGTGAAGGGTCATAGGGCCGCCCACGCATACGCTGTGGGTAATACGCTCCTTTTTAGAGTCGGAACGCATGGGTATTTTTTCCATAACTTGCAGTCCTCCTTACTTCACTTCAATCATCTGACGGGCATAGTCGCTCTTGGGGTCAATTTCCACCATAGTGCCTACATACTTGCCGTCCTTGCGCTCAAAGCAGCGCATATCAAAATCCTCAATGACAGGAATCCAGAACACACGTCCGTCCGGTCCCTGATAATGCTTGCCTGCATGGAACTGATGCAGCAGCATTTCCACCGGTCCGCCGGGTGCGTCTGCCCGCTTCTGCGCGGTGGCATAGTGGAGGTTCAGGAAGGTGGGATCGATGACGCCATACTTCTCCATCCGCATGGGGCCGATGTCCTTCCAGTCCTCGGTCATGGAGCGCATCGTCTCCACAATCACATCATATACATCGGTGCCGGGCATACCGCAGCCCTCAAAGCCCTCATACCAGACCCGATAGGCATTCATATGCTCGCTGGGATGATCCTTGAGGATCTCCTTCACCTTGGCTACCAGCTCGTCCTTCTCCATGGTAACGATACCCTGGGGCAGTCGGAGCACATATTTTTTTACAAGATCCATGGTACTGCCTCCTCTTATCGGATCATGTTATGGGCGATCAGCTGATCCATCGCTGCCTGGTCGCCGGGCTTTGCATCTTCGTTTTCGCCATAGCTCCAGTCTACCGGCAGCTCCACGGACTTTGTAATCTGAATCTGCCCCAGCACAACGCCGGTGCCGTGATACATCTCGCGGAACTCTGCGGCAGCCTTTACCCGGGCGTCATCGTCATTTTCCGCCAGAACAAAGCACTTGGCGGTGGTGCAGAACACATACTTGGGCTCCGTGGGCTTTTCCAGCTGCTTCTTCTGAGCCTCACAATAATACTTCTTCATGCCGCCCCTCCTTAATACATCCGCACATCGGGGATGGTACGGCCGTTGATCCAGGGATCGTACTTATCCAGGAACGCCTTATCGTCGCCGGTGAGTGCTTCCAGGCCCAGCTCAGAGGGGTGTACCCAGCGGAACGCGGTATAGGTCCCGGCAGTGGGCTCCGTCTGATAGGTGTCGATGGCCTCGTAATACCAATGCTCGTCGCACTTGGTATGGGTGTTGTGGGTGATATTGCCGCAGGGGATATGCTCTACGGTGCCGTCCTTCCGGTACTTTCTGCCCTGGACGATGAGCTTTCCGGCCTTCACCTGAATGCCCAGCGTCTCCCAAGCCGTGCGAACCACTGCGGTTTCCGGGGTTTCATTCACCCGAATATAGCCCTTGGGCAGCTCCCACGCGCCCCCGGGCAGCTGACATACCAGCACATCTCCGGTGGGACCGGCATGATGCTGAATCAGCAGTGTAATTTCTGTCATTTTACGCACCTTCCTCCATGATCGCTCAGAGTGTGTACTGATGCTCTGCCAGCTGATAGCCCTCGGCCTCCAGCTGCGCACCAACCCGCTCCCGGAACTGGCGTACAGTCTCCTGCCATACGTCCCGGTCAATGCGGCGTACTTCTACGCCATCTTCCATGACGCTTGCCCACTCGGTAAAGCCGCGGCGGGTGCTTCTACAGACAAATTTGTAGGTTTTCAAGATTTAGCCTCCCTCTGTATGATCTTCTCCGGTTGCGTCCTGCCAGCTCATAAAATCCTGATCCTCAGCAGGCAGTTGCCCGGTTGCGTCCAGATAAGCAATGATTCCCCGTTCTGCCGCCACCATGGCGCCCATGGGGTTCATGTGGTCCTTGGGTGTGATGACAAAGAGTCCGTCGGCCAGGGACGCCAGATTTTTAAACATGGCGCGATTGCGCTCGTTCACCGGGAACGCCTTCTGCCGCCCGTCTTCCGCATCCATCTTGTGGATGAAGCACTGGAAGTTGTGCCGAATCACCAGCACATACATAATCTCCAGTCCCGACTGCACCGCAACAATCTTGCCGCCCTCCAGCGCCTCCAGCAGCTTTCCGCCGTCTTTTTCCAGAGGCCGAAGCTCTACATCGTTGTCGTGGTTTTCCCGCCGATCTCGCTCCCGGCTGTGCCGTACTTTTTTTTCGTCGCTCATAAAGCTTTGTTACACCTCGCCTCCGCGTGGGCCGAAGCCTTCAAGGAATGGTGGAAGCTTCGCCGTTTTGGAACCTGATGGACCGCTGCAAAATGCCGAAAATTGCTTCGGTTTCGCATCTCCGGATATTCTAAACCATGGAACAGTACCAGAGTCAAGGGGCAATTCCCGTTATTCTGCACAAAATCCATGGAATCTTTTCCATCCTTTCAGTTCATATTCATTGTATCACGTTTTTGCCGCTCTTGTAAACGGGAGGGATAAACCTTCCACCCCGGAACAAAAAAAATTCTTCACTGTTTATACCCTGTTCACAAACGCCTGATAATATGGTATTGTAAATTTCAAGAATCGAAAGGCAGGTGCGGAATATGAGAAGGAGAAAACCATTCCTGGCGGGACGAAACGGCCCCGACGCCCTTTCCATGACCGCCAGCCTTTCCGCCTGCGTATTGCTGATTATTGCCATGTTCACCGGCGGTACCGTCAGCTCTGTGCTGTGGCTTTTGGCGCTGATTTGTTTGATTATCTGCTATTTCCGGATTTTCAGCCGAAACATCGTCCGTCGCCGGGCCGAAAACCAGCGTTTTCTCACCCTGATCGCCCCTCTGATGCAGCTGCAGGCCCGCCACAGGGAGAAAAAGCGTCAGAAGAATCTTTACTGCTTCTTCAAGTGCCCCCAGTGCAATACCGTGCTGCGGGTACCTAAGGGCAAGGGCCACATTCGGATCACCTGTAAATGCTGCGGCAACGTGTTTGAAAGGAACAGCTGATGTTTGGATATATCACCGCCGACCCAAGCAGCCTGAGCCAGGAGGAAATCCAGCGATATGGCGGCTGCTATTGCGGACTGTGCCGGTGCCTAAGCCGTCGGCATGGCTTTTCCGGCAGAATAACGCTGACCTATGACATGACGTTTCTGGTGTTGGTGCTCTCCTCCCTCTATGAGCCGGAGGAAACGGCCCATTCCGAGCGATGTCCGGTGCATCCCGTCAAGCCGCGAAGCGATTGGCAGAACATCTTTACGGATTATGCGGCGGATCTCAACCTGATGCTGGCCTGGTGGAACTGCATGGACGATTGGGAGGACGATAAAAACGTTGCCAGCCGCGCCTTTGCCGGACTGCTGGGCAAAAAGTGCCGTCAGCTGGAGCAGCAGTATCCCCGGCAGGCCAAAGCCATCCGGGAAAATCTCAGCGCACTCCATCAATATGAGGACGGCCCCCAGGTCAGCGCCGACGCTGCCGCCAATTGCTTTGGCAGTCTGATGGGTGAGCTGTTCGTATGGCGGGAAGACGACCATTGGGCAAATGCGCTGCGGGCCATGGGTCAGGGCCTCGGGCGCTTCATTTATATTATGGACGCCTGTATTGACTATCACAGCGACGAGCGCCGCCATCGCCCCAATCCCCTCCGCGCCTTGGGCACCGGTGAGCGGACCCGCGAAGGAGACTATGACCTGCTGTCCATGCTGCTGAGCGACTGTACCGCCGTTTTTGAGCAGCTGCCCCTGGAGCAGGATCTCAATTTAATGCGCAATATTTTATATGTAGGCGTATGGCAGAAATACAATCAATTCTACCATCGCCATCATAAGGGAGAACAAAGCGAAGGAGAACAACAATCATGAGAGATCCCTATGAGGTTCTGGGCGTCTCCAGAAACGCCAGCGAGGACGAAATCAAGTCCGCTTATCGAAAGCTGGCAAAAAAATATCACCCGGACCTCCATCCGGGAGATAAAGAGTGCGAGCGGAAAATGAACGAGGTCAACGCCGCCTACGACCAGATTAAAAATCCCCAGGCCCAGCGGCAGTCCTCGAGCAGCTACGGAAATACCGGCAGCTACGGCGGCTACGGCGGTTACGGCGGCTATGGCTATGACCCCTTCGGTGGTTATCAGCAGCGGCAGCAGTATAACACCCAATACGAGGCCCGGGATTCCACCGATATTCAGGCTGCGCTACATTATATAAAGGCCGGTGCATTCCCCGAGGCGCTGAATGTACTGTCCTCCATTCCCGAGGCAGACCGGGATCACCGCTGGTATTATTGCAGCGCCGCCGCCAATTATGGACGCGGCAACCGGGTGGCCGCTATGGAGCATATCCGCAAGGCCATGGATCTCTGCCCGGGCAACGAGGAATACCGCCAGCTCTATCAAATCATCCAGTCCGGCAGCCGAATGTATACCGACACCGGTTCCCGCTTTGGGTTCCAGACCGGCGGCGGCTTCTGCAATCCCGTTTGCATGACCTGGTGCCTGCTCAATGCCTGCTGCGGCGGCAATGGGCTCTATTTCTGCTGCTGAGGTGACACGCTATGAAACTACCCTTTGTAGCCCGTGAGGCATTGGAATCCGCAGAGGTGAAACTTGCGGAATTGAATCAGGAATACCAGAATTTTCGCCGCCGCAATGCCAGCGTCCAGGAGGATTCTTATTTTCAGGGCGGCAGTGATGCGCTGAAGGCCATGCTGCCCATCTACGACAATCTAACGCTGGCATTGGAGCAGCCCTGCGAGGACGAGGCCTTTCGCACCGGCATTGAAATGACTCGAAAGACGCTGGAAAAGACCTTTGCCCAGCTGGACGTCCAGGAAATCCCCGCGCTGAATGCCCCCTTCGATCCCAAGCTGCACGAGGCTGTGGAGCATATCGAAGCCCCGGACTTGGCGGAGAATACCGTAGTCCGCGTCATCCGTGCAGGCTTTACCCGAGGCGATACAGTTCTACGGCACGCGCTGGTGGCTGTGGCAAACTGAAGAAAGAACACCCCGATCTCCGAGCGTTCCTCGGAAATCGGGGCTTTTTAATCGTTTTCCTCCATGGGCTGGGACATAAACTCTCCAAGCAGCCGCAGCAGCGGATTCTGGTTGCGCCGGTCCCATACCATGCTCAAAGTAATTTTCCCGTCCAAGGGCATAGAGGTAAGCCGGGAGTCCATAGCAATGCTCATATGCTCGTCGAACACCGCAAAGCCCTCGCCCCGGAGCACCGCCTGATAAATCGAATCCCGGTTGGGCAGGGTCACAGGTACCGGTTTGCAGCCCTTATCCAGGAATTGCAGCATCACCAGCTGCAAGGTCACTGGGGTTTCCTCCTCCTTGGGCAGCATCAAAAGGTTCTGCCCATCAAAGTCCTCAATGGTCAGCGGGGTTCCCTCCGGCGCCAGCAGCCCCTTTCGCACAAAGGCCCGGCCCCGGATGTGGTTGACCAGCTGCACGTCCAAATTATCATGGAGCTGCACGCTGGTTTCCGTACAGAGTATCACATCCAAATCACCGCTCTGCACCCGGCTTTGGAGCTTCCGGAAGGTATCGCTCTCAAAGTACAGCTCTGCCATGGGGTATCGCCGCAGTGCCTCCCGCCGGAACTCCATCAGCTGACGGCTGAAGTCCCAGCCCACGCCGATGCCCACCCGCAGTCTTAAATGTTCGCTGCCGGACAAGGCCGCGGCGGTTTTTTTCGCCTCTTCCATGCCCCGGGCCGTATGGAGAAAATACTCCCGGAACACCACCCCGGCCGGGGTCAGGCCAAGATTGCGCTTACTGCTGCGGTCAAAGAGCGAAAAGCCCAGCTCCTGCTCCAGCAGCTGCACCTGGCGGCTCACCGAGGGCTGAGAGACATACAATTCCTCTGCCGCCTTGGAAAAGCTCATGGATTCCGCCACCTTGAGAAAGTAGCTTACCTGTAACGACGTCATGCTCTGCCCCGCCTTTCTTCGTTTTCTCCATTTTACCGCATTTATAGCCATTTGGCTATAAGAAATTTCATGAACTGGATATTGGAACTGCAAATTTTTCCGTGCTATTCTGTAACCATGAAATTCCTTTGGAAAGGACCTATGGTTTATGAATCGCTTTACAGGAAAAACCGCTATTATCACCGGGGCCAGCTCCGGCATTGGTGCATGCACCGCAAAAACGCTGGCAACCGAGGGCGGCAATCTGGTACTGGCTGCCCGTCACCCCGAAAAGCTCCAGGCCATTGCCCAGGCATGCACCGATCTTGGCGCTCAGGTGCTTACCGTTTGTGCTGACGTCAGCAAAGAGGCCGACTGTGCCAACCTCGCCCAGGCTGCAATGGACCGGTTTGGCGCCATTGATATTCTGGTAAACAATGCAGGCATTGCCGATAAGCACCGCCCCATTGACCGGCTGGATGTGGATTGGTACCGCTATGTGCTGGAAATCAACCAGAACTCCGTATTTTATATGATGCAGGCTGTACTGCCCCATATGAAGGCCGTAGGCAAGGGCTCCATCGTGAACATCTCTTCCATTGGCGCCGTTCGCTCCAACTCCGGTCTGGCCTATACCACCGCGAAAACCGCAGTCATCGGCATGAGCAAAAATGTGGCGCTGGAGTTTGCCGCCGGGAATATTCGGGTAAACGTGGTCTGCCCCGGCCCCACTCCCACGGCGCTGAACACCCCCGAGCAGATCGCCACCTTTGATTCCGAATTCGCCGCCCTGTGCAACAGCCATATGGCATTGGAGGGTGTTCCCCAGTGCACCGTGCAGAACCAGGCCAACGCCATCGCCTTCTTCGCCTCCGATGATTCCGCCGGTATTACCGGCCAGGTGCTGACCGTGGACCACGGCATGACCATTTAAAGCGCCGCTGCCCCGCAGCATTCTATATTGCGCAAAATTTTGGCCCGCTGCGATTTTCTTCGCAGCGGGCCTTGCAATGAATTTTTAGTATACGCAGAGATGCAGGGTATCTCCGTCGAAAATCAACTGCTCCTGAGACAGCTGATCCCAATCCTTCGACGCAAAGTATTCGACATACTTTTCCTCGGGATCGGCCTTGAGATAGCTCGTACCAAGGTAATAATTGAGCGCTGTAAGATCGCTCCAGTCGGTATAAAATGCGCTCGCCACCAGATCTCCAGTGGAATACAAATTGAGATAGGTTGGGGTTGCGCGGGACGCATCCGTATAGAACGAAATCTTTGTAACCTCCGTCCCCGTAGCCTCTTGATAATCGCTGATGGCCTGACCCACATAGCGGTAACGGTATTCGTCCAACGTATTGAGCCGATACTTATCGATATATATTTTGTTGAACGACAAGTATTGACCAATCATCAATACGCCAACCAGGGCAATCGAAATGCCCCGCAGCATTTTTACACTTTTTTTCTTCTCACTAAGGTCTTGGCTGCTGATGAGCAGATGCACCACAATGACGCCGATGACGCTCGCCATTGGATAAACAGCTCTTACTGCCCACCAGCCCGAGCCCTGCAAAATGCTCGCCGTGGAGCAAACAGCAGAGGCCACCGCAATTGCAACCACATTCAAAGCACAAATCGCCTTGTGCTTGTGCATGATCGAAAGAATGATTGCCACCGCAAATACAAGGAGCAGCAGGATGAAAAACAAATTGTTCGGCAGAATATCGAATGTTGATGTTTTCACATTACGCAATCCAGATATCACATTCTTCAAATTTCCAATCCAATCAATTTCTCCCGACACTCTTGCGCTTTTAAATACATACCGAAACGCCAGCAGATCCACCAATACAGGCACCGCATAGGAAACCCCAATGCACACCAGATTGACCACATAGTTTCCAAATCTCTTTGCGTACTGGAAGGCAAACGGAAGGCTCAAAACCACAAACAGCGCAATAGAGCCTTGGTAGGTAAAGATCGCCAGCGCCACCGCAATCACGCTTGCAATCATGTATTGCGGGCGCTTTTTCTCAAAGAATTTTTCAATGAAATATACGGCAATCACATTAAACAGCACCGCAAGCATAAAGCCGCATTTTTCAATGAACATGAAATATTCAATGATAAAGATATTGGCAATGCACGCAAACGACACAATAATTCTTGTATTCTCCGCCACCCCGTGCTTTTCCAATATTTTTTGATAAATCCAAATGGCCAGCGCCAAAAACGCCAGTGCCAGCACGGTAGAGATATAATAAAAAGTCCGATTGGGTAATCCGCTCATGGAAAATAGCGCATAGATCAGCCCAATCACCGGCCGCCCATTGCGCAGCACCATATCAGACGCCGGGGCTTTAAATCCGGCCATCAGCGGCCAATAGGTGTCGGTTGCATAGGCAAAATAGATATTCGCCCCGAAATAAAGCGCCACAAGGACAATAATTTTCGCCCATACGCTTTTATCCCGCTTCAGTTTTACCACGAAATCTCTCAAAATTTTTCTTTCCTCCACTGCCAGGTTTATTTCATCTTCTCCACACCGGATTTATTGGTTTCTGCAATGATATAGTGCGGTCTGTGCTTGCTTTCCGAATAATTCTTCGCAATATACTGCCCCATAATCCCCATGCAAAACAGCTGAATTCCGCCAATGAAGATAATGACGCAAATGGTAGAAGCCCACCCCGCCACAGGATCTCCAAAGCACAGGCGGCGAATCACAATGAAGAGCAGGAATACAAAAGAAAGCGCCGTCATTCCCATGCCAAACCACGAGGCAATGCTCAGCGGGGCCTCGGAGAAATTGATAATTCCGTCAATCGCATACTTAAACAGGCTCCAGAAGTTCCACTTGGTCGCACCGGCCACCCGCTCCCGATTTTCATAGGGAAGCCAATAGGTGCGGAATCCAATCCAGCCGAAGATTCCCTTGGAAAAGCGATTCGTCTCTCCCATCGCCACAATGGCATCCACCATTTCCCGGCGCATCAGGCGAAAATCTCTTGCGCCGTCTACAATGTCTGCATCGGAGATTTTATTGATTAACGAATAGAATCTTCTGGCGAACCAGGAGCGAATCGGCGGCTCCCCGTCCCGGCTTACCCGCCTTGTGGCTACGCTGTCGTATTCTCCCGACTCCAGGATTTTCAGCATCTCCGGCAGAAGGGCCGGCGGGTCCTGCATATCTGCATCCATTACCGCCACATAGTCTCCGTCTGCATTGCAAAAGCCTGCATACATGCCCGCTTCTTTCCCAAAATTTCTTGAAAACGAAAGATAGCGCACATGGTCATCCTTGCCCGCAAACTCCTTCAGGACGCGCAGTGTTTCATCCTTTGAGCCGTCATTGATAAACAGCAGCTCATATTCATAATCCAGCTGCTGCATAACAGCAGTTGCTTCGTCATAGAAAAAAGGCAGTGCTTCCTGCTCATTGAAGCACGGAACAATCAGTGTTATCTTTTTCATTGAAAAACCTCATCCGTCAAACATGTGCATTTTTCACGTTTAAAAATAAATGCAATACCGCATCCATCCGCAGAAGGTACATTTGCGCGGCATTGCACGCACATATTCTACCACAAACACGCAGTTACTCCAATATGCAAATCGCCAGATTTGCAAAAAAATGCACGCACCATTTATACATACCCATAAAGTCCCCGGACGGAAACCTCGCCGGAATACACCACGCCGGTTTCGCCGCTGTCATAGCGTACAATCAGGCCGCCATTTTCATCGATTCCGCTGGCAAAGCCCTTGCGGCGGCTGTCTCCCCGGATCACCTGCACCTGCCGCCCAATGGTGATGCAGTCGTGTCGATACCGTTCCAGCCATGCCTGCTTGCCGCTGACGATCTCCTGGCTGACCCGGTAGAGGGCCTTTGTGAGCTCTGCCGCCAAAAGGCACCGATCAATTGGGTGCCCCAGCTCCAGGGCCAGGCTGGTTGCCATCTCCTGCACCTCCGGGGGGAAATCCGAAATCTTGTGGTTACAGTTAATGCCGATGCCGGTGACCAGATATTGCAGGGTGCCGCTTTCCCACTCCACGCTCATTTCCGTGAGAATGCCCACCAGCTTTTTGCCGTTTAAAATGATATCATTGGTCCACTTGATGCCGGGCCGCACCCCTGCCACTGCCTCAATGGCATCGCAGGTTGCCACGGCCACCATTGCCGTCATGTGGCTGACCTCCGCAGGGGCGCAATCGGGGCGCAGCAGCAGGGAATAATACAGTCCCACGCCCTTTGGGGACGCAAAGCTCTTCCCTTGACGGCCTCTGCCACCGGTCTGCTCATCGGACATGGCCACCGTACCGTCCGCCGCTCCTTGGTTTCCCAAAAGTTTAAGATAATTGTTGGTGGAATCCACAGAGTCCAGCACAATGATGCTTCCCTTCCAGGGATGCTCCCCCAGAAAGGCTAAAACACGCTCACGCTCCAGCGGTTCCGGCTGCGCTGTGAGCCGATAGCCCAGCCGGGTAGACGCTTCAATGCCATAGCCCTTTTCCCGCAGGCGGCTGATCTGCTTCCACACTGCCGCCCGGGTAATGCCCAACGCCTGACTCATGGCCTCTCCGGAGATATATGTTTCCCCTGCCTGCTGTAACAGCGACAGAACCGTTTCCTGTTCCATTGTCAATCTCACCTCGGTTGACATTGTAGCATATTCGTATTTATCACTCAAGTAGTGAATTTCTAAAAAAATTGGAAGGTGTAAAGTTTTTCCCCTTGACATCCGCGAGAAAATTGTGTACAATCTTGCCTGTTAAGTTTAAGACCTTTACAGCTGGCAGGAGGAGAATTCATGGAGCTGAGCACACTCACCCGCACCCTTCTGTTTGATACCTATGGCGACATGCTCACGGAAAAGCAGCGGCTGTGCTTCGACCTCCGCTATAATCAAGATCTTTCCCTGGGCGAAATTGCCGAGCTGGAGGGCATCAGCCGTCAGGCCGTTCGGGACAACATCGTCCGCACCGAGGCGCTGCTTCAGGATATGGAGCAGAAAATCGGCGCAGTTGGTCGTCTCATCCGATTGGAAGCCGCCGAACAGCAGCTGCAAGACGCTGCCCAGGCCGCCCTTTCTCTTGGAGAGGAAGGGAAAGCCGTTGCCCAGCAAATCTTATCCGCATTGAAGGCCCTAAAGGAGTGATCGCATGGCATTTGAAGGATTAACCGAAAAGCTCTCCGCTGCATTCAAAAAGCTTCGCAGCAAGGGCCGTCTTACCGAGGCTGATGTAAAAGACGCTATGCGAGAAATTCGGCTGGCCCTTTTGGAAGCCGACGTTAGCTATAAGGTCGTTAAGGATTTTGTCAAAAAGGTCACCGAGCGTGCCGTGGGCAGCGATGTGCTGGAAAGCCTGACCCCCGCTCAGATGATCGTCAAGATCGTCAACGAAGAGCTGATTGCACTGATGGGCAGCGAGAATGCCAAAATCGCCATTGCCCCCAAGCCCCCCACCATTGTGATGCTGGTTGGCCTCCAGGGCGCCGGTAAAACGACCAATGGCGCAAAGCTGGCCGGGCTGATGAAAAAGGACGGCAAGAACCCTCTGCTGGTTGCCTGTGACGTTTATCGTCCCGCCGCCATTAAGCAGTTGGAGGTTGTGGGCGGTCAGTTGGGCATTCCTGTGTTTCAAATGGGCACGGCAAATCCCGTTGACATTGCCAAGGCTGCGGTGGAGCATGCCAAAAAGGAAGGCTTCGAGATGGTGTTCCTGGACACCGCAGGCCGCCTTCATGTGGACGAGGCATTGATGGAGGAGCTCTCCAACATCAAAGAGGCCGTCCATCCCAACGAGATTCTTCTGGTGGTTGACGCCATGACCGGTCAGGATGCGGTCAATGCCGCCACCGCCTTTAATAACCAGCTGGACATCGACGGCGTGATGCTCACCAAGCTGGACGGCGACGCCCGCGGTGGTGCTGCCCTGTCCGTAAAGGCCGTCACCGGCAAGCCCATTAAGTTTGTGGGCACCGGCGAAAAGCTGGACCAGATCGAGCCCTTCCACCCCTCCCGCATGGCCTCCCGTATTCTGGGCATGGGCGATGTGCTGACGCTGATTGAAAAGGCCGAGGCCGCCATGGACCAGAAAAAGGCCCAGGAGCTGGAGCAGCGGCTCCGGAAAAACAAGTTTACCCTCCAGGATTTCTATGACCAGCTGGTGCAGCTGAAATCCATGGGTTCCATTACCGATATTCTGGGCATGATGCCCGGCATGAACGCCGGTGCGCTGAAAAATGTCCAGGTAGACGAAAAAGCACTGAGCCGTACCGAGGCGATTATCCTCTCCATGACCCCCTATGAGCGGGAAAATCCCGGCGTGATCAACCACAGCCGGAAGCAGCGGATTGCCGCCGGTGCAGGCGTTCAGGTACAGCAAATCAATGCCCTGCTCAAACAGTTTGACGACATGCAGAAGCTTATGCGTCAGCTCACCGGCCCCGGTGCCAGCAAAAAGATGAAGCGCCTGCAAAAGAGCGGCCTGGGGAACATGGGCAATATGGGCGGCAAACGGGGCTTCGGCGGCTTCGGTCGGCGCTAATCCCCTTCCCTGGTTCGTAACCAGCACATTGCTTTACGATAGATTTTGAGAGAAAAAGATTACGGAGGTGAAATACCCATGGTTAAGATCAGACTTCGCAGAATGGGTGCCAAGAAGGCTCCTTTCTACAGAATCGTTGTTGCTGATTCCCGCAGCCCCCGCGACGGCCGCTGCATCGAGGAGATCGGTACCTACAACCCCCTGACCGATCCCGCTACCGTCACCATCGACGCTGAGAAGGCGCAGCAGTGGATCAAGAACGGCGCTCAGCCCACCGACACCGTACGCGCTCTGCTCAAGAAGAACGGCGTACTCTAATTCGGAGGTACGAACATGAAAGAGCTGCTGCTTTATATGGCACAAAACCTGGTGGACCACCCCGACGCCGTTTCCGTAACGGAGATCGACGGGGAGGAAACCACTCTGGAGCTTCGTGTTGCGCCGGAAGACATGGGTAAGGTCATCGGACGGCAGGGCCGGATCGCAAAAGAGATCCGCACCATCATCAAGTCCGTGGCGCAGCGCAAAGGTCAGCGTGTCAATGTAGAAATCATTGGCTAAAAAAACATGCGGTATGGGAACATATCGCATGTTTTTTGTTCTATTTTCCTATTGTGTTTTCCATGCAGTCCGGTATAATACAAATAGAATTCGACAGCATCTCGTTTTATGATGTTGCCGCAAAATAGACAACGCGAGAGCATTCAACACAATGCACCTGCGCTGTCGCAAATAGGCAATATCACATGCTTCGGCTGATGTTGCCTAAAAATAAAGATGGCAGAGTAGAGATCTGCGGGTTACGTGTCCGGAGGACGGGGAGTTGTCTCCGGAACGAAAAAAGCCTGCTTTTGCCGTGCAGATCCTCGCATCCCGCTGCTGCATACCGGAGTTCCTCCTCTATGTGGCTGAGATTTGCCATGTATAGGAGGTATTTTTATGGAAAACAGCATTCTTTCTCCCAGCTATTGGCGCAGTGCCTGGGGCGAGGTCAAAAAGCTGCGCCAGCTGACCTTTGCCGCGCTGATCTGCGCCCTGAGCATCGTAGTCGGCGGCTTTTTCATCACCGTGGGCGACAATCTCCGGATCTACTTCACCTTCTTCATCACCGCCGTGGGCTGTGCTGTCTACGGCCCCGTACTGGGGGTGATGGTGGCAGCGGTCACTGATACGCTCAACTACATCATCTTCCCCACCGGCGCCTATTTTCCCGGGTATCTGCTCAGTGAAATGGCCGGGGCGCTGATCTACAGTCTGCTGCTCTATCGGAAGAAAATCACAGTGCTGCGGCTGTTTGGGGCGAAATTTCTGGTGAATTATCTGGTCAATGTCACCCTGGGCTGCCTTTGGAGTCAGATTCTCTATGGAAAGGGCTATCTCTATTACCTGGTAAAGAGCCTGATTAAAAATTCCCTGATGCTGCCCCTGGAGGTCATGGCATTGGCGGCGCTGTTCTCCGTTCTGCTTCCCACCTTCTCCCAGCTCGGGCTGCTGCCGGGGCACAGTCAAAAGGACCTGCAAAAGCTTCGGTTCACCGCCGCTGCATTCCCGGTGCTGGGGCTCAGCGCCCTGATTTCCGGTCTGTGCAGCTATTATTACAGTACCACCCAGTCCACCGGAACCGGACTGTTTCTGGGACTGACTATCCTCCTGTGCCTGCTGGGTGCAGGGCTGCTGATTGCCGGAGGGATCTATAACCACCGCCACGCAAACGCATAAAATGATTGCCGCCTGAGCTTTTTACTCAGGCGGCATTTTTTCATTTGGAATCCAGAATATCGAAATCAATGAGCTTTTCGGTACTGGCTACGGCGGCGGTTCCAACAAAATCGCCGGTGCCGTTAATCAGCGTCCGGAGCATACTCATAATCTGGTCAATGCCCATCAGGACGCCCAGGCCCTCAATGGGAACCCCGATCTGGAGCACCAAAATGGAAAGGCAGATAAATCCTGCGCCCGCAATCGGTGGCGCACCCATGGACAGGATCACAATAGTCACCGCCAGCTTTAGCAGCATATCCGCCGTCACCGGCACATGATACACTGCCGCTAAGAATAGCGTACTGAGCGTCAAATATACGCAGGCGCCATCCATATTGATGGTGGAGCCCAAGGGCATAGAGAAGGAGCTGATCTTCGGAGATATGCCCAGCCGCTTGGTACAGGTGTCCAGAGACTGGGGCATTACGGCGCTGGTGCTGCAAAATGTAATGAACAGCAGGAAGTTGGGCAGGCATTTTTTGAAGAAATTCAGCGGATTCTTCCGCACAAACAGCACAAACAGCAGCGAGTACACCAGGAACATCCCCACGCCGCCCAGGAACATGCCCAGCACCAGCTTCAGCAGCGCCACCACCATAGAGGTATCAATGGTCAATACCAGCAGCGTCATGGCGCAGAAGGTTGCCAGGGGGATGGTTTTCATCACGATAGCGGCCAACTTCAGGAAGAACCGGTTGCATAGCCCCAGGAACTCCGTGACCTTCTGCCGGTCATCGCCATTGTCCAGCATGGTCGCGGCTACACCGGCCAGAATCGCCAGGAAAATGATTTGCAGCATTTCCGTTCCGGTAAACGCCCCCATAAAGCTGGTAGGCACAATGTTCACAATGGAATCCAGCAGCGAAATTCCCGTGGAGGTGTCGCCGGAGTAGGTATAGGCGCTCATGTCCAGCTGCACATTGGCCCCGGGCTGCAACATCTGATACACCGCATAGCCCACCAGAATTGCCACAAACGAGGTAAACGTATAGAATGAAAATACTTTTGCGCCGATTCGCCCATATTCCCGGATATCCGACACCCCCGCCACGCTGGAGGAAATGGCGAAGAACACCACCGGCACCACCAGCATTTTCAGCGCATTTAAGAACATAGTGCGCAGGGGAGTCAGCACATATGTGGAAACCGCGTCGTTCAGCCCCGCGCCGCCATAGAACCGCAGCAGCAGTCCCACCACAATCGCCGCCACAAAGGCAATGGAAATCACCTTGAGCGTCTGGGGCCGGGACTTATGGGCCACAAACTCCACCTCGTTATGGGTGCCGCGATGGTAATAGCTGAGGTTGTTGCGCAGTGCCTTGAGCAGCTGCTCGCTGGTTTGCGGCGCGTCAAAATCCTGATCCGGCACCGGCGGATCGGTGTCCAGCAGGTTTTGAATATCCAGCTCGTCCAGCGGATTATAGGTCACGCCGTCGGACACAATTCGAACCACAACCTTATTGGATGTTTTCTGTACTGCCACGCCCAAAAATGTCGGATTTTTCTCCGCCATGAGCTTTGAAATAGAGCAAACCAAATTGGTGCTGTTGATGGCATTGGCGTCGGATAGGCCTTCCTTCCGGAGCCGCTGCCCTACAAACTCTCCTACATGATCCAGCAGATTTTCATCGTTGGAAAACCGCTGCTTTACCGCAAGCATATGAATTCCTCCCATGCATTGATAAACATTGGTATAATACCAAGGTTTGATTTAATTATATAACGAGTTATATATAATGTCAACCAATTCGCAAAAAATGCAGGCATATTTCTCTTTTTGTGTTCGTTTTGTGAAGTATCTCTCCCTATTTCCCATTTTCTATGATACAATAGTGGTTGCGGCCCCAATGTGCCGCCGGAAGGAGATCCATCATGAAACGATTTTTCCACCATTTTCTGCACTACGACCTGATTCCGCTGCTTTCTATGCTGGCGGTCTGCGCCTTTCCCTGTGTGTTCCTCTATGCCCGGAACGCCTCTGAGGTTCCGGCGGATTCTATGATTCCCTTTCTGGTGGTATTCTCCCTGAATGCCCTGCTGTTTTTCGGCATTTCCGCCATTTTCCTTCACAATGTCTCCCGGGCGGCGTTTTTCTCCGACCTTGCCATGCTGGTGGTCATCAACTTCTGCCTGCTGGCATCCCATCTTAAAAATCTTCTGCCCGTCCTGCGGGACCGGTATTTGCTGATTCTGCTTGTGGTTCTGCTGCTGGGACTGTTTATCCTGCTGCTTCGGAAAAAGCCGGATCTGCGTACAGGGTGTCTGCTGGTGCTCATCGCTTTTGGCTCCATGATCGCCATCAACACCATCCAAGCCATTCCCGCCATTCTCTCCAGTCACGAGGTGCAGAAGGAGATGATGCGCGGGGTACCCGATGACGAAAATCCCAACACCCAGGTGGAGCAGGACGTACAGTTTGGCGATAACCGCCCCAACGTCTACTATTTCCTCTTCGATGAATACGGCGGCTATGACAATCTAAAGCACTATTACGATTTTGACAACAGCGCATTCCTGGACGAGCTGAAAAACCGCGGCTTCTCCGTCTCGCTCCACAGCCACAACACCGAGGCCGTTGCCACCGATACCATTGTGCCCAATCTCCTGAATATGAACTATGTGGTGAAGGTGGAGGAGTCCGGGCACAAAAAGGCCCAGTACCGCCGCAGCTGCCTGCTCTATCAGATGTTCGCGGACAACGGCTATCAGATCAACCTCATCAACCATGTGGACTATCTGGGCACCGGCGGCTGCCATGTGCTCACCAGTAATCAAACCCGGCGCACCATCTCGGAATATCTCATGCGCAACAGCATCTACAACAAGTTTCCCGCCTTCCGAAAGCTGCTGGATCAGTTCTTTGTAGCAGACTACGGCGACAACTACCGCGCCTCTTTGGACAACGCCCTGGAGGCGGAGCTTACCTGCTGGCAGGAGGCCCAGGACGGCCCCACGCTGACCGTTGGCTATGTACAGTGCCCCCACTCCCCCACCATGGTTGGCCCCAACGGTGAGGACCTCCCGTTCTCCACCGGTTGGAACTGGCGGGATCACAGCCTGTACCTGGGCCAGGTGGAGTTTATCAACAAGCACATTTTAAAGCTGGTGGACACCATTCAGGAGCATGACCCGGATGCTCTGATTTTCCTCCAGTCCGACCATGGTAACCGCTATGCCATTCATATGGTGCAGGTGGGCGAATGGTCTGACTATGACCCCCACGAGGAAAATCAGTATATGCAGAATGTGCTCAACTGCGTCTACTACCAGGGCCAGTCCTTTGACATTGAGGGTGAAACCGGCATCAATACCATGCGCAAGGTGTTCTCTCAGGTGTTGGGGGCCAATCTGCCGCCAATTACGCCGGTGCAGGATTACTCCGACGATTATGTGGACGAGCAGAGCTAATTCTAGACAATTGTCCCGTATTGCGGTATGATAAACCTGATATCTTAGAAATCGGAGGGATCTTCCCTATGAAACGAGTAGTCATGAACGAATATGGCGGCCCCGAGGTGCTGCACCTGGAGGATGCGCCCATTCCCCAGCCCGGTCCCGGCGAGGTACTGCTGAAGATGCAGGCCGCCGGTATCTCCAAGCCGGACTTTCTGATGCGCACCGGCGCGTATCCCTGGACCAAGGGCATTCTCCCGTTCTATCCCGGGCTTTACGGTACCGGAACCGTGGAAGCGGTAGGAACCGATGTAACGGCAGTGGTGCCGGGAGATCTGGTGTTTGTGGATCATCCTGTGGTCTGCGGCTGCTACAGCGAATATAAAATCGCCCCGGAAGGCAACATTACCAAGATGATTGCCGGAACCGACCCGGTTTACGGCGCGGTGATGACCAACTATGTAATCGCCTGGAGCCTGATGACCCAGGTGCTTGGCCCCGGCCATGGGAAAACCCTTTATATGAAGGGTGCCGCCGGTGCATTGGGCTCTGCGGTGGTGCAGATGGCCCCGCTTGCCGGTTATCGGGTGATTGCCAGCGCCAGCACCCAGGAAAAATGCAATTATCTCCGCACCCTCGGGGCAACACATGTATTCTGCTACAAGGAAACCTCGGAGCAGGAGGCCGTGCTCTCCGCCACCGACGGAATGGGTGCCGATATCATCCTCGACCAGGTGGCAGGACCCAATATGGCATCGCAGCTTTCCTATCTTGCACCCCTGGGCACCATTCTGGTGTATAACTACTTAGGCGGCGCAGAAAACACCGGCATGCTGGAGGCAATGATTGCAGGCATGGCAAAGTGCCAGTCCGTCCGGGTGTTCTCCTTCCACTATAACGATGATAAGCCCGAGGCGCTGAAAATGCTCCGGGAGCAGGTGTTCACCATGCTCCACGAGGGCAAAATCAAGCCCCACATCTTCCGTACTTTCTCCCAGGAAGAAATTCTGGAGGCCCATCAGGTGCTGGACAGCGGCGCTTTCACCGGCAGCCTGGTACTGAAATTCTAATACGACACTCCCCCGATGCAGCACTGCACCGGGGGATTTTTTCGCCTGCCCCAAACGGTTGATGGAAGCACAAATCGCAACCTGTAACAGTTTCATTTCTTGCTATTTCGCGTTGACATCCCCCCTTCCGGTGGTACAATAATGGTAGATCCCCGAATTCCAATTTGGGGAAGGAAAGGAGAAGTTATGGATATGAAAAAATGGCTGACCATTCCATTGGCCATGAGCCTGCTTGTGAGCCTTGCCGCCTGCGGAGAAACGACCCCCTCCGCCTCTGTGGCAGAATCTGCTCCGGCAGAAACCCAGGCACAGGCCCCAGCGCCGGAGCCTGGCGCACCGGTACAAGAGGCCTCGACCCCCGAAGCTGCCCCCACCACCCCCGAGGATTCTCAGGCAGAGGATATCACCCCCGAG
>CAVJLG010000078.1:0-58945 GCA_963650135.1 Barnesiella intestinihominis
GAAAGTGTACTAAGCAGACACACTGTAAATCGTCTGCAAATCTTATTATACGAGGTGAAATACGATGATTAAGAAAATTGTAAAAGATACGTTGTTTTTGTCCCAGCCCTCCCAAAAGGCAACTGTGGGGGATGTGACGGTGATTCAGGATCTCAAGGACACCCTCAAGGCCAATGAGGACCGCTGCGTTGGCATGGCGGCCAATATGATCGGTGAACGGAAGTGCATCCTGATTTGCGCCATTGGCCCGGGCAGTCTGATCCTGGTGAATCCGGAGATCATCAGCCGGGAGGGCCCCTATGAAACCCGGGAGGGCTGCCTGTGCCACGAGGGGGAGCACGCGGTGAAACGCTACCGCACCATCCGGGTAAAATACCTCGATGAGCAGTTCCATCCCCAGGAGCGGACGTTTATGGGCTTCCCGGCACAGATCATTCAGCACGAAATGGACCATTTTGAGGGAAAGCTCATTTAAATCATCCGAAATCGGACTTGTGGCAAAGAAGCAGCTGTGCTATAATGATCCGGAATTTCGAAATCAAGGCAGCATCACATAATTCGGCAAGAAGATTTGGCGAGGATTTTTGCGTCACAAATTTGATGCGAAAACGCCGGAATACTTTGTGTATTTCAAGTTTTTGCAGCGGATTTGTGGGGGAAAAGGACCGCCAAAGCTCGCAGACGTAATTGTGTGGTGTTGCCTAAAAAACAAAGGAGTTTTAGCGTGCGTAAGTACATCGGCGATCGGGCGTTTTACGGTCGCGTTTTGAAGGTGATGATCCCCATTGTGATTCAGCAGGGCATCACGAATTTTGTTGGTCTGCTGGATAACATCATGGTGGGGCAGGTGGGCACCGAGCAGATGTCCGGCGTTGCCATCACCAACCAGCTGCTGTTTATTTTCCAGCTGTGCATTTTCGGCTGCCTGTCCGGTGCGGGCATTTTTTGCGCCCAATATTTCGGAAAGGGCGATCAGGAGAAGGTAAAAAGCGTATTCCGCTATAAGGTCCTGACCACCGGCGCCATTACCCTGCTGGCTATGGCGATTTTCTGGTTTTTCCGGGAGCCGCTGATTCGCCTGTTCTTAACGGACACCGGTACCGGCGGCGATTTGGAGGCTACCCTGGGCTATGGCAAAACATATCTGGAAATTATGATGGTGGGCCTGATTCCCTTTGCCATTGTGCAGATGTATTCCTCCACCATGCGGGAAACCGGCGAAACCGCCATCCCCATGAAGGCCAGCACCCTGGCGGTGTTGGTTAATATGTGCTTCAACTATGTGCTGATCTTCGGTAAGCTCGGCGCTCCAAAGCTGGGGGTTGCCGGCGCCGCAGTGGCAACGGTGATTTCCCGGTTTGCGGAGCTGGCGTTCATTTTGATCTATGCCAAGGTGAAGCGGGAACGGTTTTCCTATCTCACCGGCGTGTACAAGACCCTGCGCGTGCCTGCGGATCTTGCCAAAGAAATCACCATCAAGGGCATGCCCCTGATGGTCAATGAGCTTATGTGGTCCCTGGGCACCACGCTGATTGTACAGTGCTATTCCACCCGGGGGCTGGATGCGGTGGCGGCCTATAATATTTCCAGCACCGTGAACAACTTCTTCTCCATGGCGGTGCTTGCCATGGGAACCGCCATCTCCATTATGGTGGGCCAGGAGCTGGGGGCCGGGGAGTTTGAGCGGGCCGTGGACACCAACCGGAAGATGATTGCCTTTGGCGCGGTGCTCTGTATGGGCGCTGCGGTGCTGCTGGCGATTTTCGCCCCGCTGTTCCCGAGAATCTACAACACCACGGATTATGTCCGGGAGCTGGCGCGGAATCTCCTATGGATCGATGCGATTTTCCTTACCGCCCGCGGTTTGTATAACAGCTGTTATTTCACCCTCCGGTCCGGGGGGAAGACGCTGCTGACGTTTTTGTTTGACAGCGTATCCATGTGGATTTTAAACCTCCCGGTGGCGTTTATTCTGGCGCATTTTACGGGCCTGCCGCTGATTCAAATGTATGCGGTGGTGCAGATTGTGGATGCGCTGAAAACCCTGGTGGGGCTGTATTTGGTGAAAAAGGGCACTTGGATCAATAATCTTACTTAATCAAAAGAACGGCGCGTTGCAAGAGTTTTTGCAACGCGCCAAATTTTATGCTTCCAGCCGATATTTTCGATGGAACTGATTGAATTCCTTAACAAAGGAGGGGGCCTGGTCGGATTGATCGGACTTGAGCTCTGTCAGATAATCGTGGACCTCAAAGGCGGAGTTCCGAATCTGGATGATGCAAACGCCGATGTTGGAGCAGTGGTCAGATACCCGCTCGCAGTTGGTTAAAATATCGGTGAGCACCAGACCTGTGCCGATGGAGCATTCCCCGTCCTGGAGCCGCCGGATGTGCCGGTTGCGAATTTCAGTGGTGAGATCATCGATGACCTCCTCCAGGGGCTCGACATGTCCGGCCAGCCGATCGTCATTTGCCTCAAAGGCGTGCATGGTCAGCTCCAGAATTTCTGTCAGGGCTGCAAATAGGGTGGTGAGCTCGTTGGTGGCGGCCTCTGAGAACCGGTCGCCGTTTTTGTGCAGCTCTGCGGCGCTTTCCGCCAGATTGGTGGCGTGGTCGCCGATGCGCTCAAAATCCCCGATTACATGGAGCAGCTCAAAGATTTCGCGGCTTTCCTCCACTCGAAGCTCCCGGGCGGAGAGCTTCACCAGAGCGGTAGCCAGCGCGTCGTCCATGCGGTCAAGCTGCTGCTCCTGCTGCTCCACCTTGTCATAGAGCTTTTGGTCATAGCCTGAGATCAGGTGCAGGGCGTCCAGCAGTGCGCTTTTTGCCACATGCCCCATGGTGACCACCTGCTCCCGGCACTGCTCTACGGCGAGGATGGGAGCGTTCATCAGCCGCTCGTCCAGAAATACGGTCTTCTCCTTGCTTTCGCCCTTGTCGGGAACCATAAAGTTCGCCAGGCGCACCAGCTGATGGGAGAAGGGCAGGAGAATCAGCGTGGTAACAATATTAAAGACAGAGTGCACCCCGGCAATGGCCAGGGGGGTAATTGCCATGCCGGTAATGGGGAAGTGGAAGATGGCGTTGAGCCCGTAAAAGCCAATCAGGCAGACCACGGTGCCGATTATGTTGAAGCTCACATGGACAACGGCCACCCGGCGTGCATTTTTATTGGTGCCGATGGAGGACAGCAGCGCCGTAACGCAGGTGCCGATGTTCTGGCCCATAATAATGGGAATCGCCATGCCGTAAGTAATGGAGCCGGTGAGGGATAGGGCCTGCAAAATGCCCACCGATGCCGCCGAGGACTGAATGATGCCCGTAAACGCTGCGCCCACCAGTACGCCCAGCAGAGGATTGTTAAACCGGGTGAGCATGGAGTCAAAGCCCGGCATATCGGTCAGCGGGGCCATGGCGTTCTTCATGAGCTCCATACCAAACATCAATACCGCAAAGCCGCAGAGAATGGAGCCGGTGTCCTTTTTCTTCTCGCTTTTAGCCGCCATAATCAGAATTACGCCAATGAGGGCTAAAATCGGGGAGAAGTTCTCGGGCTTCAGCATGGAAATCAGCAGATTGTCGCTCTGAATGCCAGCCATGCTGAGAATCCAGGCGGTGAGGGTGGTGCCGATGTTGGAGCCCATAATCAGGCCCACGGTCTGGCTCAGCTCCATAATGCCGGAGTTCACCAGGCCCACCAGCATTACGGTCATAGCCGACGAGGACTGAATGGCAATGGTAATGCCAGCCCCCAGCAGCAGGCTTTTAAAGGGATTGGAGGTAAGCTTTTTCAGGGTCAGCTCCAGCTTGCCGCCTGCAATTTTCTCCAGGCTGGAGGACATGATATGCATGCCGAACAGGAAAAAGGCGAGCCCTCCGCACAGGGTAAAAACAGAAAATATATCCATCCGTGTAACATCCTCCTTTTGTCATGGTAAAGAATATCAGAGCAATGTAAAGCGTATGTAGGGACTTATGTAAAATCGGTGTAAAATATGCAGGGGCACAGAAGAAACTGCACCCCTGCCGGTTATTCCGGAAACGTGACGGTGATGGTGGTGCCAACGCCCACGGTGCTCTCCAGCGAAATCTTCGCACCATGGCGCTCCGCCACATGCTTTACAATGGAGAGCCCCAGACCTGTGCCGCCGGTTGCCCGGCTGTGGCTCTTGTCCACCCGATAGAACCGCTCAAAAATCCGCTCCTGATGCTCCGGGGGAATGCCGATGCCGGTGTCGCTGACGGCGATGCTGTGATCCTTCAAGGTGATGGTGACGGTACCGTTGACCCGGTTATAGCGAATGGCGTTGTCCGTTAAATTGTAGACCAGCTCCCAGAGACTGTTTTTCTCGCCGTGGACAGTGGTTTCGCCGCCCTCCAGCTGGAGCAGAATGCCACGCTTTTCGGCGGAGGGGGTCAGGGTTTCGATGCACTCCTGGGCGATGGCGTGGAGGTCCACCGGAGCGTGGGACACCGGCGTTTGGTCCTCGTCCAGGCGGCTCAGGCGAATGATGTCGCTGATGAGATCCAAAAGCCGCCCGGCTTCCTTATGAATGGTGCCTGCAAAGCGCTTTACATCCTCGTCCTTGGCCATGCCGCTTTCGATCATCTCGGCATAGCCGGAAATGGAGGTCAAGGGGGTTTTTAGCTCGTGGGATACGTTGGCGGTAAACTCCTGACGCAGACTCTCCTTGCTCTCCCGCTGCTGCTGAATTTCCACCACAAAGGGCCTGAGCTCCGGATACACCCGCTTGGGGTCGTTGGCAAGCTCCGGATCCGCCAGAGCCTCCGGCAGCTTTTTGATGGGCTCCACCAAGCGCCGGGTCAGCAGTACCGCAAAGGCCACTGCCATCACCATCAGCAGGCAAATCGCCAGCACCAAATAGGGCACTGCGCTGCCATAAATCTGATAAATATTGCTGGCGGAGCTGGCAACCCGCAGAATCTCGCCGGAGGGCAGGGCCTGGGCGTAGTAATAGTCCTCGGTGCCCAGGGTGTCGGAGGTCCGGCGGCTGCTGCCATGACCGTTTTCGATCGCGGCCTGTACTTCCGGACGGTCCAGATGATTTTCCATGGTGCTGGCATCGGCGGCGCTTTCATAGAGCACCGTGCCGTCCGGCTCAATCAGCGTAATCCGCAGCCGATCCCCGGCGTAGCGGGAGAGGGACTCCGGCTGTTCGCTTTCCTCGTATGCTGCGGCAATCAGCTCGCCCTGCTGCTGTAAATCAGTCTGCACCTGGGTGCGAAAGGCGGAGAAAAATGCAAATCCCGAGCACAGCGCGGCGAGTATGGCGGAAATCAGCCCCATATAAAATAGGTTTAATGTAATCTTTTCTTCCATGACTCATGCCTCCAGTCGTTCCAGCTTGAAGCCCACGTTCCGAATGGTCTGGATCATCGTGCCCTTTGCCCCCAGCTTTTGCCGCAGGGTTTTCACATGCATGTCCAGGGTTCGGCTGGAGAGCTCGTAATGATAGCCCCAAATCCGCTCCATAATCAAGTCCCGGGTAAAGGCGTTCCCCGGCGCGCTCAGCAGCAGCTTCAGCAGCTCAAACTCCTTATATGTAAGCTCCACCGGCGCTCCGTCCACAGTTACCAGATGCTTTTCCTCGGACAAATACAGCCCGCCATAGCTGTACTCCGCCGGAAGCTTCGCCGTGGTAGCGCCCCGCAGCCGAGCTTTCACCCGGCTGATGAGCTCCATAATGCCAAAGGGCTTGGGCAGATAGTCGTCGGCCCCCAGATCCAGCCCCCTTACGGTGTCCAGCTCCGAGTCCTTTGCCGTCACCAGAATGATGGGAATATCCCGGGTGTCCATCCGGGTCCGCAGCTTCCGGAGAATGGTCAGCCCATCCTCACCCGGCAGCATGATATCCAGCAGAATAAGATCCGGTACGCCCCCGCTGAGCGCCAGATAAAACGGCCCCGCGCTGGGAAAGCTCTCTGCCTGAAATCCGCTGCTCTCCAGCGCGTATTGCTCCAGCTCCCGGATTTCCGGATCGTCCTCTACAATAAAAATCTTCATATGGCTCACCTCTTGGCTAGAGTATAGCAATCCTGCGTAAAAATCAAAGCCCCTCTATGTAAAACCTATGTAAAAAATCCCGCCGCCCTTCGCTCTAATCCACAAAACCTTGCCTGCCTGTCCGGAATTTCGGACTTTGTGAAAATTGGTACCAAATTACAGTAAATTTCTGCTTGAAATTTTTCCCGCGGCGCGCTATAATTATATAGCAATGTTATCGGGAGAGGTGTATCCAAAACCGTGTAAGGAATTGGAAATTCTGGCGCCTCCCAGGTCGGCCAAAACTACGGCCCGCCCGATGCAATACTTCGAGTAAAGGAGAGCGAGTAAACCATGAAAAAGAACATTACCAGACTCTTTTCTGTCCTGCTCGCGGCGGTGATGGTATTTGGCACCCTGCCGGTTTCTGCAATGGGAACCGACGTTGCCGATCCGCCTGCCAGTACAGTGGACGATGCTGCGGTAGCCGCTTCCACTGCGGAGCCGGAGGAGTCCTCGGCAGCAGACGAAACGTCAGACGACGCTGCCCAGCCGGAGGAGCAGTCTGCGGAGGAAGAGAATGCGGTGACCTATGCGTCCAACGACTCTTTCTATAAGATTGTACATCTGGACTGCGGCAGAAAGTACTTCAGCAAGAACTGGATTATTGCCCTGCTCTATGAAATGAAGAACGACGGCTATAACCAGCTCCAGCTTGCTTTCGGCAACGACGGTCTGCGCTTCCTGCTGGATGATATGTCCTTCACCGCCAACGGCACGACTTATTCGCATGAGATGGTCGTTTCCAAGGTCAAAGCTGGCAACAAAGCGCAGAACAGCAGTGGTGACGACAGCTACCTGACGCAGAGTGAAATGGACGAGATCATTGTCAAGGCAAACGAACTGGACATTGAGATTGTCCCCCTGCTGAACCTGCCCGGTCATGCCAATGCGATTCTGGATATTGCGGATGATGCTTATAATGCATCTGGCTCCAATAACACGCTGGATGTTGCTAATTCCGTTAAGGCAAGAGAATTTGGCAAGGCAATTTTCCAGAAGTATGTGGATTACTTTGCCGGTAAGAACTGCAAGTTCTTTAACTTTGGCGCGGACGAGTATGCCAATGATGCAAGCGGCACGTTCAGCTTTAGCAGACTGAACAGCACCGAGTATCAGCAGTTTGTCACCTTTATCAATGACCTTGCCGGTTACATTATTGAAAAGCGTATGACACCCCGTGCGTTTAACGATGGTCTGTACTATAATAATCAGGGAATGACAGCTAGCACGAATCTAAGCAAGGTTCAGGTTTGCTACTGGTCCTCTGGTTGGGGAAACTATCCTGTTGCTTCTGCCTCCACCATCTCCCAAAACGGTTATGAGATGATCAACACCAATGGCGACTTCTACTATGTGCTTGGTAAGAACGACAATTTTGACAGCGGTTATTCCTATGCTTCGGGCTTTAACAACACTGTATTCGCTGGTGATACAACCATCTCCAATCCTGTCGGCTCTATGTTCTGCATTTGGTGCGACTATCCCAATGCCGAGACGGAGCAGCAAGTTGCTGCCAACACCCGTCTTGTCCTCCGTGCCATGGCACAGCGGATGGATGGCCAGACCGTAAACGTGAACGATGAAGTGGTTGCAAACGGCTTCAATGCAGACGGCTCTGTCAACGGTGCCACCGATGATTCCGACATTAAAATCTCCATCGGTGATTCCACTGAGGCGGCTACGTCTGGTGAGCTGACGGTTGGCAGCAAAATGGTTCTGCACGCCAGTAAGACGGTGGATTGGACAACCAGCAATGAAGACGTGGCAACCATTGCGTCTGCGGACGAAACTGGTGTAAATTCCATCAGCAATGACAGCGCGGTTAGCGCATCGGCGATTAACGTTACGGCAGCTGGAGTCGGCAACGCTACGATTACTGCAACCGATGGCGAGAAGACAGCGGAGTTTGCTGTGACGGTGCAGGAAACTGAAACCGAGGATATTACCGTTTCTGAAAACGCCGACAACAGTGACACTGTAGTTGTCGGCAGCTATACCGGTCCGTATCAGACAGATGATGAAACGATTGCTACCGTAACGACATCGGTAAAGGAAATTACGGGCAAGACCAGCCTTGAGGCAGCCGAAGTGGGCGTGGGAACCTTCTATGTTTCCACCAGCTCTAGCGTTAGCGAAAAACCGTCTAATCAGCTGACCTTTGAGGATGCCGGAAACGGACAGTATTATATTAAAAATGGAAACAACTATATCTATCCCGACGCTACCTATACAAGAGGGTGGGGTGACGGCAGTTGGAGCTATAGCTTGAAGACAGGCAAGCAACCTGTTAAAGTTACAACGAGCGGAAACGGAATCATTATTTCTAAGAGTTGTAGCTCTGGCAGTAATACTACGACTGCATATCTGACGTTGGGGAGGAAGCCTAACTGGAGCGGTAGTTATACTTATTCTGCAGACGACAGTAGGCAAACACTCTACCTGTACAAAGAGGTAACAACCGAGACAACGAATCAAACCACCATTACGTTCCACGGTGTCAAAGAGGGCAATACCTCTGTTGTAATCGGCGGAGTTACGTACAATATTCATGTCATGGCGGAGGATTTGTCTACGGTTGACCCGCTGAAGATTGAGTATTGGATTACAAACGCTCGCGTGGATGGAAACAGTGGTGTGACAAAAGAGAATTACGTTTCCATTAAGGCAACAGCCAGCGGCATTGCAACAGAGAATGGCGTAGATGTCACGACATTGGTTGATTCGACCGCGACCAGAGATAGTCGAGACCAAAAGTACTGGAAGTCCGTTATCCTGAATACCCAAAAGGAAAACAACAGTACGAGCAAAACAGAACTCCAGACTGGCGCGAAAGGCGATGATGACACCCTGAGTGGCAGTGCCTTTACAAAGGTACGTTATTACAACAGAAAATGGCAGGTTTATACCACCGAATGGGTTGACGTAGATCGTAGTCAGGTAACGGTGACGTATACGGATAATGGAACCAAAACGTATTCTGGCGATAAGAACCAGCTGGTTGCGTACTATATGGAAGTCCTCGATATTTCCAAAACAAAGACGGACGGTACAGCAGTAACCGAGATGAACGTTGGCGGCTCTGACTGGGGTACGAGAGGCTCTTCGACAAGTAACACCAGCTACAACGGATATATCTCAGGTGAAGGCGTATGCTCGCTTTCCTTCCAAATTGTATATGAATCCGGTGCAACAAATCCCGCATCGAAAGAGGCATCGGCTCTGATTACCAAGACCTACTTCTATAACTACTGGGATAAACGAGGTGTTGGTACCCTGAACCTGGACGGACAGGGCTGTGAAATCTATAAGGTGACTGCTACGACAGGCGATTTGACTTGTAACTACAATTCAGCGCATGGATACTTAAACAACATATCTCTCCAGTGGAATGATGATGAAACACTGGTTTGGGGCGATGATTCCGGTAGCACTGAGGCGTCTCAGAAGTCTGTTTCCATCGCAAACAATACCAACTATCCGGACGTTGGGACAGACGCACAGAAGAACCTGAGCTGGGGCAAGAATGGCAACGGAAATGGCAAAAACAACAGTGCTATCCTAATCCGGATTTACGTCAAGTCTGTTGCGGAAAAGAATTTGACGGTGCATTATTTCATGAATAACACCGATGATTCTAAAAATGAATTCCACAGCTATAAAATTGGCGTAAACGAAACGACACGTTTTAGCAATGAGTTTGGTATAGATTCCAATAGTGACACCGGGCTGAAAAACAATACTGTCACGAACTTTGCTGATGTAGAAGAAACCGTGACATCTGTACTAACAGGTTTGACAACCATTCCAGCGCAGTACCGATACACCAAGTATACATTGATCAATGCGTATGCAAGTGATAATGGGCTTGATGCATACCTGATTTATACCTTCGACAACACGGCGTCCTTTGTGGTTGACTTTGGTACGTCGCTGAAACTTGAGCCGAAGAATATTAACGATAGTTTGTACGGTAGTGGTGTTAATATTGTTGGTGTAGAGGTAAGTGCTGTGTCTTACGGCAAAGTCGAGACCGATGATAACCACAACATCATCTACACACCCAGCAGCAGCTTCCCAAGCAGTAAGGAAGGCGAAACCCTGACGGTAACCTATACGGGTACGCTACAGCTGGACGAAAATAAACAACTGCAGCAGGGCGCGGTTACCTACGTTGTCTCCATCCTCCCCGCCTCCAACGTCCTTTACGAGGAAGACTTCCTGACCAGCGATCAGGATACCGAAAAACGTTGGAAAAAGGAGCTTCCCACGACATCCACCGGTAACCAGCAGACCCAGAAGGTTGGTAGCTCCGACACCTACAGCGTCTTCGGCAATGATGAATCTTACAACTCTTCCGTCGGTAAGAACGGTGCCTGGAAGGTAAGCAATCTGGGTGTTAATACCCCGACCAAGCCCCTTACCACCACCTTCTACGGCAACACCTTTGACCTGATTGGCACCTGCGGTTATCATACCGGCAAGGTAATTATGCTGATTAAGACGGCAGAGGGGGCAGAATCTTCCAAAGCTAAGATTGTCGTGGTCGACACCCGTTATAATGACGGTGGAGCTGAAAGCTCCGCAACGCTTTACCAGGTGCCCCTTGCCCATGTTGATATGGGAGCGGACGCAACCTATGATGTAAAGATTTATGCATCTGGTCTGGCTGCAACTACCGCTGGTAACGATACCAATTCTGTTACTGCTAAGACGGTTCTCGCCGCATCTGCGGACGATTCCTATGATGTAGACAGTGATGAGATTGCAGCAATTCTGGAGGAGAACGGCCTGACAATCGATCAGGTAGAAGTTGTTACGACTTCTGCAATGACCGAAATCGCAGCGGCTGGCTCTGAGCAGATTGCCGTTGCAAGCTTGCCTGATGGTGAAAGAACTGCTGTAGATCACGGCGAGGGCAACTACGTTGAAATCGACGGCTTCCGTGTCTATCGTTCTACGGCTACTTCCGATGAAAATGAGACTCCGACTGTCGCAGATAATTACCCTGTAACTGAGCAGAATGTGAATTACTGGAATATTCTGGACGTTATTAAGGGGGAGATTACTGCCTATACAGAGTCTGATAACGCACGCACAGTGGCCGTTCAGCAGTATGAGAAAGATGGTGGCCCGCAAAACGAGATTTACCTTGCCAGTGGACAGGGCGTTGCGTTCAAACTTACTGATACCAGCATTACGTCCGTCCAGGTGAGCTTGCGTGCAGTAAGTGGCTCGACAGGATATAATAACACTGCAATCGGATCAAATACAGAAATGTACTATTCTGTTAATGTACAGAGCGGCATCTTTACAATTACCAATACAGGTACAGGAAATAGCCTGCTTGCCATTGGCAATGTGAAGCTCCCGTCAAGCGTAACAGATAATATGATTCAGCAAGCAAGCGCGATTTCTAATGAAGAACTTGCAGCTGCGATTCAGCTTGCAATTCATGGTGCAGAGGAGCCCGAGGTATTCACTCCTGATACGTTCACTGCAAAGACTACTGCGACGAAGGTAATCCGCAATAAGGTGGTTACCCTGAAGGTTACCGTTTCCAGCGACGTGGCGTATGTCACGATCAACGGTGTGAAGTACACTCGGACCGGGTTCCAGAGCGCGTTCAATAAGAACCGTACGATCCTTGTGGTGAACACGGTTCCGAAGGACGAAACGAAGACCTATGAGATCGTTGCGTATAACGCCAACGGCGTTGCCAGTGAGACAAAGACCGTCACTGGCTAAGAAAGGAGGGTACAAATTGAAAGTTTATGAAGAACCCAAGCTGATGGTACTCTCTGTTTCAGCCAACGATGCACTCTGCTCTTCATGCCAAGTTGGTACAAGAAACAATGAGCTAAGTTCATTATTCGATAAAGATGGCGATGGCGTATTAAGCCCCGGCGAAGGCGGACTCTTTGTGGATGCAGATGACAATTGCTCTGTTCCTACTGAGTACTATGGTTACTGCAAATTTTCTGGTGCAGATGGCTATAAGCTCTTTACATCTTAATCTCTGATCAAGCGCCCATACCCCTGCGGGTGTGGGCGCTTCTTTCTGCAAAGGAATTCATATGGAACATTACTATAACTTTTGCGGCGTGCCTGTTCGCGTGACCGCACCGGAGCCCATTTGGGAGGACGAACACAGCCCCAGGTTTCACTGTGCCCCCTGCGCGCCGGAAATTAACATCGAAATTACCTCCGCACCAGAACTGCCAACCCCGCCCGGGGAGCTGCTGGGCCATCGCGGAGAAAAATACATTTGGCGGAGCGGCACCACTGTCACCCGCCTGACCCGTGACATATTCCGTAAAAAGCCCCACATGCTCTGCGCCTATGACCTGGCCCAGCCGGACCAAATTCGCTGTATTGCACGGCTGGAGGATTGGCTTTGGGCAACGCGGTCACAATTCCTGTGGCCGGGGGTGTCGCTGCCGCAATTGCTGCTGTACCATGATGCGCTGGTGTTTCATGCGTCCTATGTGGCAGACCAGGGGCGGGCAATCCTGTTCACCGCACCCAGCCAAACGGGAAAGTCCACCCAGGCGGCCCTTTGGGAAGCCCACCGCGGCGCACACATTTTAAACGGAGATAAAGCGGCGGTGCACCTGGGGGAGCAGCCGATGGTCCATGGAATGCCCTTTTGCGGAACCAGCGGAATCTGCGAAAATGTCTCCCTGCCCCTCCGATGCATCGTGGTGCTTTCGCAGGCAAAGGAGAATACGGTGCGCCGATTGGGCGCGGGGGAGGCCCTGCAGCAATTGAGCATCAACGTATTTTCCGATCAGCTCATCAGGGAAGAGTGGCAAAAAACGCTGATGCTGCTATTGGATCTGGTGGCAGCGGTGCCTATTTATGCACTGGCCTGCACGCCTGATGTTCGGGCCGTAGAGGCGCTGGAACATGCAATGGCCCGGGATGGGCTGAAATCAGAACACTAGGAGGCGCTTATGAACGCTTATCAGGCCTACAGGGGGCTTCTGTTTGCGCGGGCGGACACCCAGGGAATTCCCCTGTCCGGTACCTTTGAGCTGACGCCCCGCTGTAATTTTAACTGCAAAATGTGCTATATTCACCGGTCCGAGCAGGACGCCATGGCGCTTGCCGGGGAGTATTCGGCGGATCGATGGCTGGCCCTGGCGGAAGAATGCTGCAAACAGGGAACGCTGCTCCTGCTGCTGACCGGCGGAGAGCCGTTGGTACGGAAGGATTTTCGGGAGATTTACACCGGCTGCCGCAAAATGGGGCTGATGATCTCCATCAATTCCAACGGTTCGCTGATTCAGGACGACATGCTGGATTTTTTGGCTGCGGACCCGCCGTCCCGGGTGAATATCACGCTGTATGGTGCGTCCCCGGAGACTTACGGTGCGCTTTGCGGCAATCCAAATGCTTATTTCCAGACGGTTCGTGCCATTGAACGGCTGCAAAAAGCGGGAGTTTTGGTGAAGCTGAATTTCTCTGTGACACCATATAACCGGAAGGACGCTCCGGCGGTGTATGCATTCGCCAAGGAACATGGAATGCCGTTGCAGGCGGCCAGTTATATGTTTCCGCCGGTTCGCGCCTGTGAACATGGCAGCTTCGGAGCGGATCGGCTTTCCCCGGAACAGGCAGCGGAGGAAAAGGTGCGCTATGACCAGTCACGTTTTACACCGGATGAATGCAGAACCCGCTGGGAAGGATTGTTGGCGGGCAATACCATGCCGGACCCTGACAATGAGTGCCAGGAGCTGCCCACACAAAAGCTTCGCTGCCGGGCGGGGAGCAGTACGTTCTGGGTCACCTGGGACCATCAGCTTCGGCCTTGCGGCATGATGACGGAGCCCACCGTAAAGCTGGACGGTATTACCTTCGCCCAGGGCTGGGAGCAGATTCACCGGATGCGGGAGGATATTCTGGTTCCGGCCAAATGCACGTCCTGCTCCATGGGGAACGCCTGCGACCAATGCGCGGCGGTATGCTATGCGGAGTGCGGCTGCTATACGGAAGCGCCGGAGTTTATGTGCCGGCTGACTGTGGCGTATTTGACAAAAATTCGCGCGCAGCTTGAGAAAAGTAAATAAATACCATCTATGTATATTGACAGACAATTACCTGCTGTGATAAAATACTAAATTGAAGAATTATAACATGAGAGGCGGTCGGTGCGCTTGGATACCCTGCGAAAAATACGCAAGAAGATCAAATCCGGCGCACTGCGGGAGTTCTACCACGAGGCCGTCTGGGTGTGGGGGTACATCCGCCGATACCGGTGGGCAGTGGGAATTTATATCCTGCTGGGGCTGCTTTCCACGCTCATGGGCCTGGGGACCTCCGTTGCCTCCAAATATCTGATCGATGCGGTGACGGGCTATAAAACCGGAACCATTGGGGTGGCTGCGGCTGCGATGGCGGGCATGCTGATTTTGGGTATTGTACTGCGCAGTGTCAGCAGCTTGGTGGGCGCGAAAAACAGCGTCTACATCCGCAATGAGATTCAGGCGGAGGTCTATGGCGCAGTATTGAACACCGCATGGGAGCCGCTGGAGGACTATCGCCCCGGCGATCTGCTCAGCCGCATGACCTCGGATGTGGATACGGTGGCGGCCAGCGTTACCAGCTTCGCACCGGGCCTAATTTCCGGATTGGCGCAGTTTTTCGGCGCGCTCATCATCATGTTTTACTTTGACCCCACCATGGCGCTGATTGCGCTGATTGCGGTGCCGGTTTCTGCGGTGATGTCGCGGCTGCTGGTGCGGCGGATGCGGGACCACAACCGGCAGATGAAGGCGATTTCCAGTGACGTGATGTCCTTTTATGAGGATTCTCTGACCAACATCACTAGCATCAAGGCCTTTGATATCACCGGCTTGTTCTATGGAAAAATGCGCAAGCTCCAGGGGCGCTATCAGAAGGAATATCTGGACTACAACAGGTTCTCCGTGCGTACGTCAATATTCTTATCCCTGGTTGGCACGGTGGTGTCGGCGGGCTGCTTCGGCTGGGGCGTATTCCGGCTGTGGAGCGGCGCGATTACCTATGGTTCCCTGACGATGTTTTTGCAGCTGGCCTCTTCGCTGAGCTCGTCATTTTCGGCGCTGATTGGGTTGGTGTCCTCGGCGATTTCCATCTCCACCTCGGCGGGACGAATTATGGCAGTGGTACAGCTGCCCGCGGAGGACTGCGGCGAGCCGCTGGGGCAGGAACAGCTCCGTTATGGCGCCGTGTCCATCGATCATGCGGCGTTCTCCTATCAAAACGGCGAGGCGGTGCTGACCGACGCCTGCTTCTCTGCGGGCCCTGGGGAGCTGGTTGCACTGACCGGGCCTTCCGGTGAGGGGAAAACCACTATGCTTCGCTTACTTCTCGGGCTGATTCAGCCGCAAAAGGGGACGGCAAGCCTGATTTGCGGGGATATGCAGCATCCGCTTTCCGCCAGAACCCGGGCCGCATTTGCCTATGTACCCCAGGGAAACAGCATGTTTGCCGGAACCATTCGGGAGAACCTGCTGCTTACCAATCCCCAAGCAGAGGACGCGCTGCTGGAACAGGTGCTCCGGACGGCCTGCGCCTATGATTTTGTGATGGAGCTGCCCGGCGGCCTGGATTATAAGGTGGGCGGCCATGGAAAAGGCCTTTCCGAAGGTCAGGCCCAGCGGCTTGCCATTGCCCGGGCACTGCTGCGGGGAGCGCCGATCCTATTGCTGGACGAGGCGACCTCTGCATTGGACGAGGAGACGGAGCATCGGCTGCTCCAAAATCTCATGGACAGCGGCATGGTACATACCTGTATCTTCGTCACCCATCGCCCTGCTGCTACCACCATTTGCCGCCGCCGTTATCGCGTTGCCGACGGAACGGTACGGGAGGAAACGGAATGCAGCGGGTAGAAAAAACAGTCGATACCGGTCTTTTGATGGAGGAATACCGCAAACTGCTGGAGACGGTAGACCAGCTGCCGCTTACGGTAAGCGGCAGCAGTATGACGCCGTTTTTGGTGCCGGGGCGGGACAGCGTGATGCTGTCAAAGCCCAAGGGACCGCTGCGGCCTGGGGATATGGTACTGTATCAGCGGGATGGGGGCGCATATGTGCTCCACCGTATTGTACGCCGGGACGCAGATGGCACGTTTTCCATCATCGGCGATGGACAAACCTGCATCGAAACCGGAGTTCGGCCGGATCAGATTTTTGCGGTGGTACAATCTGCCACACGCAAGGGAAAATGCCAGAAGCCCGGCTGCTTTTGGTGGGAATTTTTCGGACGGGTGTGGATTCGCCTGATTCCGCTTCGGCCAATGCTGTGCCGCATCTATTCCATCGGAAAGAGGAGGAAGTCAACATGAAGGTTTCAAAGGACTTTATCCTGCGGGAAATCGCAGGGGAATATATTCTGGTGCCCACGGGAATCAGCGCCACTAAGATCAATGGCCTGATTACCATGAACGAGCTGGGCTGCTTTATTTTCAAAACCCTTCAGGAAAACCACACCATGGAGAAGCTGGTTTCGGCCATTGTGTCGGAATATGATGTGGATCGTGCCACCGCCCAGGCAGACGCCCAGGAGTTCCTGGCGCAGCTGAAGGAAATCGGCGGCGTGGAAGAATATGATTGACATCCACCTGCACATCCTGCCGGGGGTGGACGACGGGTCGCCATCCATGGAATCGTCTCTGGAGATGGCCCAGCTGGCCCTGGAGAGCGGCGTACATGGGGTGATTGCAACGCCTCACTGCAATCTGCCGGAGGAACCATGCCTCAATGCCCAGGGCGTGGAGCAGCAGGTCAAGCGGTTTCGCAGGGCCTTACAGCAAGCGGGAATCCCGCTGAAGGTGTACGGCGGGATGGAGATTTTCGGCACGCCCCAGACGGCCCAGCGACTGCAAGCAGGGCGGCTGTGCACCCTGGCAGGTTCCCGTTATCCGCTGATTGAGTTCCCGTTTGTGGACTATGGAGATACGGCAACGGAAATCCTGGATTCGGTGCTGCGGCTGGGGCTAAGGCCCATTGTGGCCCATCCGGAGCGCTACCACTATACCCAGTCGGATCCGCGTCTTTTGAACCTCTGGGTGGAGATGGGCTGCCTGCTGCAAATCAATCGGGGCAGTCTGTTTGGGCGCTTTGGCCGCCATGCCGAGGCGCTGGCCAATGGACTTCTGGAGCGGAATTTCGTGTCGTTTGTGGCAAGCGACGCCCATTCGCCCACGATACGAACGCCATGGCTGCGGGATGCGGCGGAGTATTTGCTGCGGGAGTATCCCAAAGAGACGGTCTGGGCCCTGCTGGAGGAAAATCCCCGCCGGGTACTGGAAAACAAAGAAATCGTGATGGACGAACCAATTTGGTTTGAATAGGAGAATGTAACGTGCGAAAAAAGGGGAAATGGCTGCTTCTGCTGCTGGTGCTGATTTGCTGCATCGGACTTGCCGTTTATCAGGTGATATGGAACCAGGCATATGACCGGGACCCACCGGTGATTACCATGGACAGCGATGAACTGACTCTGTCGGTATCGGACCCGGAAAGCGACCTGCTGCAAGGGGTAACGGCGACGGACCCGCAGGATGGCGACGTCACCGGCTCTTTGGTGGTGGAATCCGTCCGGGGCGTTGTGGCGGACCAGGAATTTACCGTGACCTATGCTGCCTTTGACAGCGCAGGCAATGTGGTCAAGGCCCAGCGCACGGTACACTATTCCGATTATGTGAGCCCGAAGTTTTCGCTGACGGGGTCGCTGCTGCTCCGGTCTTCGTCGTCCTTGGATATTTTCTCGGAGCTGCAAGCGGAGGACGTATTCGACGGCAACCTGACGGACCGTATCAAGGCGACCCTCACCGGCGGCGGGCAGCAGATCAGTGATCCGGGAGACTATACCGTAGAGTTCCGGGTGACCAATTCCCTGGGGGATACGGCTTACCTGGAAGCGCCCATCCGTGTGGTGGCAGCGGAGGATAGTAATGCGGAGATCACGCTGACGGACTACCTGATCTATGTGCCCAAGGGGGAGAATCTCCAGCCCAAGGAGTATTTGGATACCATGAAGGCGGGCAGCGAAACCATCTCGCTGGGCCGGTATAACGCAGACGAATTCATTGATGTGGACTCCCATGTGGACACCGACACCCCCGGCACCTACTGGGTGGACTATACCGTTACTTATGAGGACTATACCGGTCAGTCGCGGCTGATTGTGGTTGTGGAGGATTGATGCATGGCGGAGAATAAAAATCAGCAGCGGGAAGCGCCAATTTCGCTGCTTTCCTATGATCCCATTATTCTTCTGCGGGATGTGCTGCGCCGGTGGTATCTGATTGTGGCGGCAGCGCTGATTGTGGGGATGGGCGCGTATACGGCAACGGAGCTGACCTATGTGCCCCGGTATACCACCACCACGACCTTTGTGGTCACCATGCAGGAGAGCTCTTCGTCGGTTTACCAGAACCTTTCGGCGACCACCAGTCTGGCCACTACGTTTTCGGAGATCATCAACAGCTCTATTCTGCGGAAGACCGTAACGGAAGAGCTGGGGATCGATTCGTTCCAGGGCGTGATCGATGCATCTGCGGTGGCAGAGACGAATCTTTTGACCATGCAGGTGACCGATCAGGACCCAAGAACGGCGTTTTTGGCGACAAAGGCAATTATTGAGCATCATTCCGAGGTGTCCCGGAAGGTGATCGGCAATACCGTACTGGAGGTTTTGCAGCAGCCCACGGTACCGACAGCCCCCTCCAACCCCATGATGGCGGGCAGCAACGGAAAGAAGGCTGCGGCCATTGCGGCAGCAGCGATGTTTGTACTGCTGGTCATTCTAGCGTTTATGCGGGATTCTGTCCGCAGCAGCGAAGAGGCGGCGGAGAAGCTGGATTGCCGGGTGCTGGCGGAAATCGACCACGAGCGGAAGTATCGTACCCTTTGGGCGGCCATTCGCCGGAAGAAGACCAGCATTCTCATTACCAATCCCCTGACGTCCTTCTCCTTTACAGAAAAGGTACGCACCCTGCGGCGAAAGCTGGAGCAGCATATGCCGGAGGGCGGCAAGATTGTGATGGTAACCAGCGTACTGGAAAACGAGGGCAAGTCTACCGTGGCGGTGAATCTGGCCCTGTCCATGGCGCAGAAGCACAAGCGGGTGCTGCTGCTGGACTGCGATATGCGGAAGCCTGCCTGCGGAAAGATTCTCGGCGTGTCCGGGGACTTTGGGGCACTGGATGTACTGAAGGGTACTGTCACCCTGGAGGATGCAGTGACAGAGTATCCGGAGAACAAGAGCCTGCATCTGCTGGCGGAATCCCGGGCGGTGCGGAACTCCACGAAGCTGGTTAGCTCCGGGGCAATGGCCAATCTCATTCAGGCGGCCCGGGCCCAATATGATGTGATTATCCTGGATACACCGCCTATGTCAGCCGGGTCTGATGCAGAGGCATTGGGAGACTTGGCGGACGGCGCGCTGCTGGTGGTGCGGCAGAATCAGGCAAGAACCGGCGTGCTGGTGGGTGCGCTGGAGGTATTGCAGGCAACAAAGGCAAAGGTCCTGGGCTGCGTGCTCAACGACTGTCATTCCTCGCCTATTACCGATCAGGGCAGCTATGGCTATGGATACGGGACCTATGGTCACTATGGAAAATACGGCAAGTACGGGAAGTACGGCGCATACGGTGCCGCACAGAAGGGACGCCGGTAATGCGGAGCGTGTGCAATGGACAATAACACAACCAATGAAGTGAAAATTGCGGGCATCGACCTGCGGCAGCTCCTGACAGACGGCCTGGGCGCCCTGCGGCGGACGCTGCTGCCGTTCCTTGCCCTGCTGGTGCTGTGTACCGGCTTTCTGTGCTGGCGGGTGTATCGGTCCTATCAGCCCATGTATCGGGCCACTGCGACCTTTACGGTGAACGTTACCAATCCGCTCCAGTCGGAAATCCGCAGCTATAACACGGCCACCGCAGAGCAGATGGCAAAGACGTTCCCCTATATCCTTACCAGCGGCGCGCTGAACGAGCGGGTTATGCGGGAGCTGAATATCGGGGCCATGCCGGCGGTATCTGCGTCGGTGCTCAGCAATACCAATATCTTTACTCTGGCGGTAACCTCCGGGGACCCGCAGTTGGCCTATGATGTTCTCAATGCCGTCATTGAGAACTATCCGGATGTGGCGGAATTTGTGGTAGGCCCCACGGTAATGTCGCTGCTGGATGAGAGCGGCCTGCCGGAGCAGCCCTATAACACCCGAGACTATACCGGGGCGGTAAAGCAGGGTGTGATGATTTGGCTGGTGCTGTGGCTGGTAACGGCGTTCTGCCTGGCTTCTCTGCGAACAACGGTCCATAACGAGCAAGAGCTGCGGCAGATTCTCAATCTGCGGGTCATCAGCGCATTGCCGGTGGTCCGGGGCAGAAAGAAGAAGGAGCGGGCGCTGAGTCCGCGAATGGACGATTCTGCGGCCCATTCCGGGTTCTCAGAATCCGTTCGGCTGATGCGGATTCGGGCAGAAAAGGAAATGAAGGATCAGAATATTAAGATCCTGCTGGTGTCCAGTGCAACGCCCGGCGAAGGAAAAACCACCATTGCCATCAATTTGGCGGATGCATTGGCAGAGGCCGGTTCCAGAGTGCTGCTGATTGACTGCGACCTTCGAAGCCCATCGGTGGCCCGCGCCCTCAATGTGGAGAATGTGGTGGGCCTGACGGAATATCTGCGGGGAGAGACGTCCTATCAGAACATCATTCGCCGCAGCGATAATCCGAATTTGTTCCTGATTTTTGCGGGACAGCCCGCCAGTGATGCATCCGAGCTGTTTGCAAAGCCGGCATGCCGTCAGTTTTTGGAGGCATGCCGGGGAACCTTTGATTATGTCATACTCGACACCCCGCCTGCGGCCCTTTTGGCCGATGCGGCCGAGGTGGCGGAGATGGCGGACGGTGCGATTCTTGCCATTCGGCAAAATTATGCCCCCAGACATAAAATACTGGAGTGTGCGCAGATTTTGTCTGACAGCAAGCTGCTCATCATTGGCTGCGTCATGAACTATATGACCGGCAGCAGCTCCGGCGGATATTACGGCTATGGCTACGGTTACGGCGGCTATGGCTATGGCAGCTATGGAAAGGGAAAAGGCATCGAAACGAAAGAAGAAACGTAAGGAGGTGGAGCCAATGGACGGGAAACCGCAGAAGTGGGATTATGTGCGCAGCAAGCGCGTGCTGACGCTGGTGATTTTGGATCTGTTTGCGCTGAACTTTTCGGCACTGGCGGCACTTTTGGTGCGGTTTGAGTTCAGCATCACGGCACTGGAAGAGTCCGAATTTGTGCTGAACTATCTGAAAATTGCACCGGTGTATTCCGTTGTCTCCATCTTGCTCTTTACGCTGTTTCATCTGTATCAGAGCCTATGGAGATATGCCAGCATTGATGAGCTACGGTATATTCTGTTCTCGGCCATGTCTGCGGCGGTGGCAGAGTATGTGGTAAGCCGACTGATGGGGGTATATCTGCCCAGAAGCATGCCGATTCTCAATCTGCTGTTTTTGTTTTTGGCACTGACGCTGATTCGCTATTTCTACCGGATCGCCCGGCGGCTGTTCCGGAAGCACGATGTGCCGCTGCGGCGTACCATGCTCATTGGCGCCGGTGCTGCGGGGGCAATGGTGCTGCGGGAGCTCAAGCGCAGTCAAAGCAGCCAGAACGATGTGGTCTGCGTGGTGGATGACGATCCCGGAAAGAAAAATACGCTGCTGTGCGGTGTACCGGTGGTTGGAGATCGAAATTGCATTCTCGACGCGGTGGCGGATTATCATGTGACGGATATTATCTTTGCCATTCCCACGGCGTCTCGCAGCGATACCCGCCGAATCATCGAAATCTGCCAGAAAACCGGCTGTAAAATGCAGATTTTACCCGGTATTTATCAGCTGGCCAGCGGTCAGATCCGGGTGAAGCAGATTCGAGACGTTCAGGTGGAGGATTTGCTGGGAAGGGATAAGATTCAGCCGGATTTGTCGGAAATTGGTGCGCACATTGGCGGCAAGGTGGTGCTGGTGACCGGTGGCGGCGGCTCCATTGGCAGCGAGCTGTGCCGCCAGATTGCCGAGCACCATCCCAAGCAGCTGATTATTTTTGACATCTATGAGAATAACGCCTACGCTATTCAGCAGGAGCTCAATTTCACCCATCCGGAGCTGAATTTGGTGACGCTGATTGGTTCGGTGCGGGATCAGGCGCGAGTTGAGTCGGTGTTTGAAACCTATCATCCTCAGCTGGTTTGCCATGCGGCAGCCCATAAGCATGTGCCCCTGATGGAGGACAGCCCCAACGAGGCCGTAAAAAACAATGTGTTCGGCACCCTGAATACGGCCCGGGCGGCGGACAAGTATGGGGCGGAGACGTTTATCCTGATTTCCACGGATAAGGCTGTGAACCCCACCAATGTTATGGGCGCATCCAAACGGGTGTGCGAGATGATCGTTCAGGTGATGGGCCAGCACTCTAAGACCCAGTTTGCGGCGGTACGGTTTGGCAATGTGCTGGGGTCCAACGGCAGTGTCATTCCACTGTTTAAGTCCCAAATTGCCCATGGCGGCCCGGTGACGGTGACCCATCCGGATATCATCCGCTATTTTATGACTATTTCCGAGGCGGTGTCCCTGGTGCTTCAGGCGTGCTGTTATACCCGGGGCGGCGAGGTGTTCGTGCTGGATATGGGCGAGCCGGTGCGCATCGACGATTTGGCGCGCAATATGATTCGGCTGTCCGGGTTCGAGCCGGATGTGGACATTCCCATTGTCTATACGGGCCTGCGCCCTGGCGAAAAGCTGTATGAAGAGCTACTGATGAACGACGAGGGCCTGGAGAAGACCCCTAATGAGCTGATTTTCATCGGCCATTTCAACGACTTTGACCGAAATCAGCTGATGGAGAAGCTAAATAAGCTGGACGCCATCTGCCATGGCAACAGCGCCGATATTCGAAGCGCATTGCAGCAGATTGTGCCCGCCTATCACCCATCCTCGGAGGAACAGCCGCAGGAGCAGCCGGATGATGTGGCGCATACCGCGAAAAACGGCGTATTGGCCGCAGGCACCACATAAGAGAACGGGAACGCAGCAGGGCAAAACGCTTTGCTGCGTTACGTTTTTACGGAATACAAATAAATGGAAATGACGCACCGTTTTACTTGCGTTCCGGTGGAGAAAATGATATGATGAACCCTGAAATCACGGGAAAGCGAGGACGCGGAATATGAGCGCAATGCAGAGAATGCGGCGGCATCCCGGGCGAGTGATTGCCCTGGGGATTTTTCTGTGCCTGCTGATTTTCACTGGGATTCTGCTCTATCGATCCAAGTATTGCCTGAAAAATACGATGTATACCTTGCAGTCGGCGGAAATCAGCGCGCCCATCCGGGTTGTGCAGCTGACGGATCTTCACAATAGCGCTTTTGGGACGGACAATCAAACGCTGGTGGACTTGGTGGCAAAGCAGCAGCCGGACTTGATTTTCATCACCGGAGACTTACTCAATGCAAACACCCAGCGGACGGACATTGCAACGAATTTGATTTCCGACCTCTGCGAAATTGCACCGGTGTATGTATCCCAGGGAAATCATGAGACGGAGTATCTGGAACGGTACGGCACGGATTTGATCCCGCTATATCAGGCAGCGGGGGCCACGGTGCTGGAGAAGGAATATGTGGATGTCACCGTCAACGGCCAAAAGCTGCGCATCGGCGGCATTTACGGCTATTGCCAGCCCCCAAAATACTTTGCAACCGGCGAGGCAGATTCGGAAGAATATACGTTTTTGACGGATTTTCAGAATACGGACGCCTATACCATGCTGCTGTGCCATATGCCCCTATGCTGGCTACAGGGCAGCAGCCTGGAGGATTGGGATATTGACTGCGTTTTCTCCGGGCATATTCACGGCGGGCAGATCATCTTGCCCGGGGGCTGCGGCGTATATGCCCCGGATATGGGCTGGTTCCCGGGAAAACTGCGGGGCGTTTATACCAGCTCAGACGGCAGCTCCAGCCTGGTGCTGTCGGCAGGACTGGGCAACACCGAATGGGTGCCTCGATTCCACAATGTTCCGGAGATTGTTACGGTAGACCTGCTGCCGGAATCTGCGGCGTAAGGAGCAACTATGAACGAGATTCAGACTTTATTTTTATCGGCGCTCCAGGCAGGGCTGCGGCAGGAATCGGTCACCTGGACGCAAAGCCTCACGCCGGAAGCATGGACGGCGCTGTTCCGGTTAGCATCGGCCCATCATGTGCTGTCGATTGTCTATGAGGCGGTGTATGCCTGCCCGGCGGCAAAGGGAGAAGCATCGCTTTCAAGCTATAAGCAGCAGGCAGTGCTGTCGGTGATGCAGCAGACCATGAAAACCAGCGCATTCCTGGACCTATACGGCTTTTTGACAAATGCCGGAGTAACACCCCTGGTGGTAAAGGGAATCGTGTGCCGGAGTTTGTACCCCAAGCCGGACCATCGCCCCTCCAGCGACGAGGATTTGCTGATTCCGGCGGAGCAATTTGCAAGGTGCCATCAGGCGATGCTGGACTATGGCATGGTATTGGTGGAGCCGGAGCTGGATCTGGAATCGGCTTATGAGGTGCCCTATCGAAAGCCTGGCAGTCCGCTGTATATTGAGCTCCATAAGCAGCTGTTTCCACAGGATTCGGCGGCCTATGGGGACTTGAATCGATTCTTTTCATCGGTCCATTCCTGGGCAATTCCACTGACGGTAAACGGGCAGTGCATTTACACCATGGACCATACGGACCATCTGTTCTATCTCATCTGCCATGCCCTCAAGCACTTCCTCCACAGCGGCTTTGGCATTCGCCAGGTGGCGGATATTGCGCTGTTTGCCAATGCTTACGGAACGCATGTGGACTGGCTCCGGCTGCTTACCTGCTGCCAGGAGATTCATGGAGAGATATTCGCAGCGGCACTGTTTCGGATTGGCGAAATCTATTTGACGCTTGACCCGGAACAGGCCGGAATGCCAGAGCAGTGGCGGGCAATTGCGGTGGATGAACAGCCTTTGCTGGAGGATTTGCTGGATTCCGGGGTGTATGGAGACGCGACCATGAGCCGGAAGCACAGCAGCAACATCACTCTGGATGCGGTGGCGGCGGAAAAACACGGCAAGCGTGCCGCAGGACTTCGCGCAACGCTGTTCCCCGGGACAAAGCAGCTGGAGGGACGCTATCCGTATTTGAAAGGAAAGCCTTATCTGCTGCCGGTGGCCTGGGCCAGCCGTATGGCGCACTATGGAAAGGAAGCCCTGGGGCGTCGGGACGGAAGCAACCGTGCAAGCGACGCCGTAAAAATTGGTACGCAGCGGGTGGAGTTGCTGCGGGCCTATGGAATTCTGCGAAAATAAAGGAAATGGGGCTGCTGCAAGGTGCAACAGCCCCGTTTTGGGTCTTACTTCATGTCGCGCTCGTAGGCCTCGATCATCTTCTTGACCATCTGGCCGCCGACGCTGCCTGCCTCACGGGAGGTCAGGTTGCCGTTGTAGCCTTCCTTCAGGTTGACGCCGACCTCCCTTGGTGTTCCGTCTCCATCTTAAAGCCTTATTTCTGCCATATAATAGGCGAATTGCACCCATTTACAGGAAATATTTACTGTTTATGATGGATAAAATGGGCATTTTAAGATGGTTACATCAAGGTGTTTGTAACACGTGTTACAAATTTCCGACGGCGATTGGAAGTGCTCGCTCGGCATTTTCTGTGTTCAGCTCCCCGATAAAGCGATAGAAAATCCGAATACTCTGCCGATACGGCTGGTTTCGGTGGGTGGCTTTCACCGCGCCGCCCTCCAGAATTTTGGGACCAACTTCGATTCGGTCAACAAACGTAACCAGCTTTTCACGATCCAGTGTGGTCATATCCGTATAGCGCCGAATATGCTCCGCGAACTGATCGTATTGACGCTGGATATCCGCTGCGATTTCCACAGGGTTTAGATCTTCCATCTGCTGGGAGAGCTGATCCGACTCGGCTTCCAAATCGGCAACCATCTTCTCCAGACGATTATCCGCCAATCTCCCCTCTGCATTGTCCAGATACAGCTTGGAGATCATCCTGTCGATTACCGCAAGGCGTGCTTTCGCTTTCTCCCGCTGCACCTTTTTTAGGGCAAGGTTATCTTCGGAAACCTCCCGGTCGATTGCTTCCTTGGCCATAGCTTGAATCTGATCGTCGCTCAGGCTAATCACATAGCTCAGCTCCTGACGAACGACTTCCACCAGATCTGCATACCGAATCCGGACACCATCGCATGGATTTGCAATCTCCTTCCGCTGGTGGGTACAGGATAAGAACCAGTATTTCTCGCGCTCGCCTTTGTAGACGGTTCCGCAGGAGCAGAGGGAATACCCGCACTTACCGCACACGGCAATCCCGGAAAAGATGCTTTTCCGGACATGGTCGTAGGCTTTGTAGCAACTGGCACCATGACCCAGATTTTCCTGCGCTAACTCAAAAATCTCCGTTGTCACCAGAGGTTCATGAGTGTTTTCGGTAACAGCCCAATCCTCTTTAGGGATTGCGACCTTTTTCTTGGATTTCACGCTGACCTTACGGCTTCGCCCCAGCACGGTATGCCCCAAATAGACGCGGTTCTTCAAAATGCGTTTTACTGTGGTATAGTTCCAGATGTCAGACATTCTGGATGCACCGACCTCTGAAAAATCGTCTCGGTAGAGCACTCTGTATTTCAGCGGCGGAATGATTCCATCCTGATTGAGATCCAGCGCAATCCTGCGGGAGGAATCGCCGTTTGCAGCCTGACGGAAAATCCGCTTTACCACAGGGGCGGTTACTTCGTCCGGAACCAGATGGTTTTTATTGCCCTTTTCCTTTTTGTAGCCATAAGGCGGACAAGCGCAATACTGTCCCTGCTCCCGCTTTGTCCGGAGAACGTCCTTTACCTTCCGGGAGCCATCCCGAAGGTATACCTCGTTCATCGCAAACTGGAACGGAGCCATGATGTTCTCGTGTTCCGTATCAAAGTTGTCGGCAATGGCAATATAGCGGATGCCATGCTCCGGATAATACTGCTCGGCATAGTAACTGGACTCGACCATATCGCGGCCTAAGCGGGAAAGGTCCTTGGTGATTACAATATCGGCCCTTCCTTTTTCCAGCTCCCGCATCATTTCCTGAAAACCGGGACGTTCAAAGTTGCCGCCTGACCAGCCATCGTCCACAAAGGTACGAACCAAATTCAGCCCATGCTGCGAGCAATAGTTGGTAATCATCAGGCGTTGGTTTTTAATACTTGCCGACTCTCCGGACTGTGCTTCTTCTCGAGACAGCCGAAGGTAGGCAAATGTCTTTTTTTCTCTGTCAGCTCTCATGTTGCCTCCTTCTACAGAGCCGACCCATTAACTGTATTATATCGAGATGGAGACTGCTTCGTCAAGGGTATAATTTGGTGATTGCGCTTGGTCAGGGACTCCAGAATCACATCCTCCAAGGGCTGGTTCCCTCGAAATACCCGATGAACCTCATAGGTCGAATGCCCAATCTGAATTGTATTTTCCATAAAGACACCTCCACGACTAGTTTGACCGGTATTGCCGGATTTATCCTGTCTTCCCAATGGAGCACGTCACGGCAGCTGCACGGACTCTGTGGGGCGGCAGCCGTATCGTTCATAAAAGCTGAGATCCACGGCCCGAAGCTGTTCCGGGCTGATGGAATCCACCCTGCGGCGAAGACAGCGCTTTGGGATCCGAATGCACCGCCCAAGGTCAGGTCGAAAGCCATGCCCAAGTACGATCCCCTTGGAACGGTTGCAGACCGGATTGACCAGAATGACATCAGCCGTCTCGCAGGGAATGCTTCCGTCGTCGTTCTTCATAATCAGCACATAGCCGGGTGCGCCGGAGGGATAGAAAACCGTTGGTGCAAAACGAACCTGATAGATGTCTCCACGATGTAAACTATGCATGCTTCCGAACTCCTTCTCTCTGGTATTCCGTATAGTAGTATTCATAGCCGCGCCGGACACGGCACACATCACAGGGCTCTTTGAGCCACTGATACTGGGGCGTTGCTCTGACCCTGCGGCCAAAAATACGGCGGCAGCGCGGGCAAAGCGTAATTGCAGCAGGCTCACAGTTCATGGGCAATCGCTCCTTTCTGCTTGCCGGAAGCATTTGCTCCCTCACGGTCGGGGCCAAAGCGCGCAATGGCAATGGCTCGAACAATTCTGCGGAAACAGGGATCGTTGATGTCCCGGCGGCTTGCCAGCTCGTCCAGAGAGATGTTCCCGGAGCCGTCATAGAGCGCCTTAGCAGCCTGGAGAGAAGCATAGGATTCGCTGGTCAGAGACTGACGGCACAAGCGGTTGAAAAAGATCTTCTCGTCCTCGAAACAGTCCAGAGACAGCTCTGAGAGCTCTTTATCCTTGAGAAGCAGGTACTTTGCCGCTTCATATCTGCGTTTTTCAAAGGTCATAGTTGGAACCTCCTGTTCAAATGGCAATGGGAACGGATGGAATGTACAGCTCCTGAGGCGCTTTGGGCTGCACCATTTCCAGCAGCATTCGGTGGCAGCTGCCAACGCAGGCGGAATCCACGGCGTAGGGACAGCCGGCACAGGGGTGAAAGGAAATGCGCCCTCGCTGGCCCAGACAGTCGCCGCTGGGCCGGGTGCAGTTGTCGGCTAATTTGTCGAAGAATATGCAGCTTCGGCAAGATCGATACTGTTTATAGGAAATCATATGCTTACCTCCTGATTGGTGAGTTGGATGTTTGGATGCGTACACGATAGGCCCGATTGCCCTTTTTGCCGCACAGGCCGCAGCGCCTGCTGAGCGCGCCGTTGTCGGCGTCCTCCTTGGCGGCTTTGATAATCCGGAAGGCGGAGGATTCATACAGCAGCCCGGCGCAATTGCGGCAGAGCATCATTGTTTCGGAATTGTCCCGGACGGTGCCAATGCTGATTTTCAGCGCTTTATTGAGCTCCTGCATGGCTTCCAAATCCAGCGAACCGATATAACCGCGCAAGTAGAGCTTATCCAGCGTGACAAGCTGTTCCGTGAGAATCAGCGAATTGCGCGGGAGTCCAAAGTTCTTGCCAATGTGGACGTGTGTTGGCAGTTTCTTTTTGCTGGCGGTTGTCAGAACTGCGCCGATCACCGTATGACTGTACCGGTTGCCCACATTGTTGGAAAGAATCACAATGGGACGTGCGCCGCGCTGGGCGCTTCCGTAGACAGACTGCGGAACTGCGTGCTCCAGGTCTGCATAGTACAGGTCTCCTCGAAGAATAGGTCTAGTTTCCATGTTCATGCCCCCTATGTATATCCCATGACTGAAATTGCTTTCCGAGCCATGGAATGTTGTCAACTTCTATAACGAACAGCCTTTTATTTGTCCTCAACACCCCAAACGCTGTTTTGCGGGAAATCGTCAGGCGACCATTTGCATCTGGTCTCATAGGAATCGCACCTCCCCGTGGGTCTCACCGGGCTGCCTCGCATTCGGACAGACGTATCATTATTTAACTGCTGCCCGTCATGGCCAATCCAAAATGGAATATGAACAGCGCGACCTGTTCACGCATTTGCCTCGCGGCAGAGGTGCGGCTTGTACCGAAGTACGACAGCAGACTTTTCCTGACGAAATGACTGATTCAATTGGGTTACAGCTGTTTTTCAACTGTGCCTATATTGTAGCGCATTTAATTTCACTTTTTTACGGCCTAATAGGCCGGGTTTACGGCCCAATAGGCCGTAAATTTAGAATTAAAAACATTAAATTTATAGCTTTTCCTCTAAATTCTGAAGCAACAAAGCAATCTCATTAAGACTAGATTTTACATGTGAAAGATCTTTTGTTGTATATCTTCCAAGAACAAGGAAGTCCAAAGACACATCAAATGTCTCAGCGATTTCGGCTAGTAAATCAACCGAAAATGCTCTGCTTCCTGCTTCTGCTCTTTGTAAGAAGCGTAGAGTAACGCCAAGCTTATCAGCAAATGCTTCTTGCGTAATGCCGTGTTTAATGCGGAGGTTCTTAATTCGTGCCGCAGTGTTTTCGATGTTGTACATAATTTGTCCTTTCCGCCGTTCTGCGGTCAGGGCTGATGTACAACTGCTTTCACAATCAGATCGGTCCGATACCTGCGGAGCCTGACGGGCGCACCAAGGTAAGGGTACCGATGCTGTTCTCCGCTTGAAACGGAACAGCATATGTATCCTCAGCCCTTAATGCATATCAGGCTACGATATTTTGATTTGCCGGGAATGACCGCGCAGAAAAAAACAAAAAGGGACCGGGGTATGGCACCACCAGCGTTGTACTGATGATGTTCATACCCCGGTCCCGTAATCGTCTGCTCTGGACGATCCAGCGCCCCGGTGGCGCATTGATTTATAAAATGACTTTCTTCTGTGTAAGGCCATGTCGAAGGGGCTTTACACGGGTGGCTGCCATGGCGTCAAAATCAAACAGTGAGAACTTTCCGCACACGGGACACTTCATGGATGATTTCCCGTGGGTGCCATGGTAAACCAGAACCTGCGCTTTGCAGCCGCAGGCATATTGGATTTTGCCTTTCAGGTTGTACTCAATATCAATTTCCTGCAATCTAATCCTCTGCCTCATATAATAAACGGTCAATCTCCGCAATTTCCCGTTGCAGCCGGGAAATTGCCTGTTCCTTCAGCATTCGCCTTTGCTTTAGCTGCTGGACCTTTGCAGGATGTTGACTGCTGCGAATGCTGTGCGCTGCAAGCATATGATCTACGGTGTAAGTTTTCGGTATCACTTTTTAATCCGCTCCCTTCGCTTCTACGAACCAGTGGTAATTTTCCTCATAGTAGAGATAGCGCTCCTGCCCCTGCACCATAATGGTATATCGGAGCCCAACGCCCCCGGCCTTTCGGCTGGCTGCCCGCTGGCAGGACTTAATCCGGTCAATTTCATATTTCCGGCCATCCTCCCAGATCAGCCAAAGAGGACGCAGCTTGCCGTCTTTTGTAAACTCCGCAATGACATCCACATAAATCTTGAATTTTGTGGATTCCACCTTGGATGTGACCAAAATGAGCACCTCCCACTCATACGCCCACCTGATTGCCGCGCTGCATATAGCCCCGCGGGTGGACGATATTATCTTCTTTGGCGTTCAGGGACGCCAGCTTACGGTCTTTGTACATACAGCCCCGCTGTACCGCCTGAAATCCGAACCGTCTGCGGAGATCGTCTACGGTTTGCTCCACCTTGAGCTGGTTCTCACGCTTCCGAGGATCTGCATAGAGATTCAGCTGATATGGACAGGTATCCACCACCAGCTCAGAAACCCGGATGCCGATGCTCCGGATGGGCTTATCCCAGTGATAATTGGCCTGGAACAGCTCTAGTGCCGCAGCGGCGATTTCAGAGGAAATATTGGTGGGGATTTCCCCCTTCCTCTGCCGGGTAAAGGTAAACAGTCCGTTATCCCGAACCGACAGTTCCACGACATATCCAGCAAATCCATTCTCACGGAGCCGGGCGGCAACGCTTTCAGCGAGAAGATGAACGATGATGGACACATCCTGGTCTGTGGTCAGATCCCGGAAAGTGGTGGTGCTGTTTCCAATGCTCTTGATGGGCGCAGATGAGTTCTCCAGACTGACTGGCGTTTGATCGGTGCCATTGGCGAAGGCCCCCAGCACCAACCCCATCTTTCCGAGAGTGGATTTCAGAAAGGTGTCGTCGCATGCTGCCAGCTGTCCAATGGTGTAAATGCCGTATCGGTGCAGCTTTTTCCGGGTTGCCGGGCCCACATACAAAAGATCTTCCACAGGCTTTGTCCAGACAATCTCCCGATAGTTGTCCCGGGTGATCTCAGTGATGGCATCCGGCTTTTTGTAGTCAGATCCGAACTTTGCAAAAATCTTGTTCCAGCTGACGCCGATGCTGACGGTGATCCCAAGCTCACGTTTGATGCGCCGCCGGATTTCTTCGGCGATACGCATGCCATCGCCCTTGATCTGAGCGCTGGCTGTCACATCGAGCCAGGATTCGTCCAACCCAAATGCCTCCTGCAAGGCTGTGTAGTCTGCGTAGATCTTGTGGGCCAGTTTGGAGAACCGCAAATAGATGTCCATTCTGGGCGGTACAATCTGAAGGTCGGGGCAGCATTCACGGGCCTGCCACAGGGCCATGCCGGTTTTGACACCGGCCTTCTTTGCGAGCTGATCCTTTGCCAGAATGATTCCGTGCCGGGCCTCAGGATCACCGCCCACGGCCAGAGGCTTCCCTCTGAGCTCCGGGTGGTAGAGCAGCTCAATGCTTGCATAGCAGGAGTTCATGTCGCTGTGCAGTATGGTTCTTTGGCTGCCCATGTAGATGCGCCTTCCTTTGTTTGGACTGTAATTGCATTATAATATGCTGATTTTGACGTGTCAACTTCGCATATGTGATAATATCAGCATGATTTATTGACACCGTACCGCACAGCGTATATAATACAATCAGCCTAAAAAGAGATTTTGTCAGGAGGAATTCCATATGGCAGTACGCAGAGGAAAAGGTCTGGAAATGGCAAACCGTCTTCTGGAGGAAAATAAAAAAAGAGGCCCCTTCTACAATGCAGAGAAGGAGCGTAATGAAAATATCATCGGAAAACGCATTCAGGAGGTCCGCAAGGAAAAGGGCGTCAGTCTGGAGGGGCTGAGCTATGTTCTAAGGCAATATGGCATTGATATGAAGCAGACCGGCATCGGCCGCTGGGAAAGCGGCACGGTGATCCCCAACGCCTATCAGCTGATGGCCCTGAGCCATATTTTCAATATTGAAGATCCCAAGACGTTCTTTATGGACGGCCCTGCGGCATCGGATGCCCTGAATGAAGAGGGACTTCGGAAGGTACGGGAGTACAAGGAAGATCTGATTGCATCCGGGAAGTATCGGCCTGCGCCGGTTGTGGGAAGTAATGTACTGAAATTCCGCGAGATGCCCATGAGCTTGTTCCCGGTATCCGCAGGTCCCGGCGCATTTTTGGACGAGAACAATTTTGAACTGAAACGCTTCCCGGAGGACGAGATTCCCGATGGGGCTGAGTTTGCCATTCGGGTCAGCGGCGATAGTATGGAGCCGGTGTACAGCGACGGACAGATTATCTGGGTTCAGCTCTGCAAACAGCTTCGACCCGGCGAGGTGGGCGTTTTTGAATACGACGGCAACGGCTATGTAAAAATGTACGATGAGCAGTATCCCGAAGAAAACTTCCTGGACGAATATACCACCAGCGATGGTCAGGTGCTGCCTCAGCCGGTGCTGGTCTCCTATAATGAGGAATATGCACCCCGGCCGGTGAATCCAAACGCCAGCTTCTGCATTGTGGGCCGGGTACTGAATGTCCGGCGCAGCAAGTTATAATTTTTGACCAAGTTGCCAGTAAAGTCCCATTTATCGTACTTTGTTTATGGTAGAATAAGAGCATGATCCAGGCTGGCAACTAAAAATTCGGAAAGAAGAAGGTATGATGATGAATACAATTACCCGGGTGTATGAGCTGCTGGACGATCGGGCGCTGTCGCTCACCAAGCTGGCAGAGATGAGCGGCGTTGCCTACTCTACGATCAAGATGGCGGAAAGCCGCAATACGCAGCTCAGCGTGGATACCATCGAGCGAATCTGTAATGCACTGGGGATTACGCTCAGTGAGTTCTTTGCAGAGCCGAAGGCGGGGTGAAGGAGGCACTACCGATGGAACATTTTGAAGAACAATATCAAAGGCGGAAAAAACAGGACAACGCTCGAGCTGAGAAGCTGGCAGTATTGCTGACCCATGCGGGCCGTCAGGAGGACTTGTTCCGTGCAGCGGAAAACGCAAAGTTCAGAGACCAACTGTATAGAGAGTTCCATATGGACGAATAAGAAACCTGCCCGATGCGGCAGAGCTTCAAGGGAGGAAATTGAAATGAAAAAACAGCTGCATTTCTTTGTATTGGTATGTGTGATACTCATTGGCTTGCTTTGTGCTTGTGATGGGGCTTCCGTACCAAAGGAGACTGAACAGCCAAGATCCACTCACGTTGTATCTGTATCGCCGAGGCCGACCACAACGCCCAGATCTACTGCGACGCCCAAGCCCACTTATGTGCAGACGCCCAGACCTACCCCGACACCGACCCCCACGAGGAAACCGTCTACCAGTGGTTATTCGTACCGCAGGCACCACAACGATGATGAGGATGAATACGGAGCCAGGGACTACGATGACGCAGAGGATTTTTACGACGATCATTACGATGATTTCGACGGCTTTGAAGATGCGGAAGACTATTGGGATGATATGAATGATTAACTGGGAGCAAACGAAATGAGCGAGATTAAAATCAGGAAAATCAGCATTACGGATTTGGATGCAGACTGCATTGTCGATGCTGCCAATGATCGGTTGGTAGCCGGAGGCGGTGTCTGCGGAGCCATTTTCCGGGCTGCCGGATATGCTGAATTGACAGAAGCCTGTGATGCCATCGGGTACTGTCCTATGCTGCGAACTGGTGCTGCGCTTCTGTATCTCTGAATTCCTATTGAAAACTCACTCCGCTTTTCGACGTACATAACGTAATATCAACTAACACCGCAGGATTCCTGCGGTGTTTTGCAAAAGGGTCGACCCAATCATCACAGGCGGTCGAACTTGTGCTTTGCAAGCATTTTCTGTATACTGAGACCATCAGCTGATACAACACGAAAGGATGCGAACCGAGTATGAAGAATATCTTAAAAATGCATTATTCCTTACCTTCTGGAGAAACAGCGTATTTTAGTACTTCCAAGCTTAAGTCAATCATGCTCCGAAAAAGTTTGGAGTCTGAGAAAGAGGGGAAGAAGCGCAGTCAACAGGCACTGATGATGGACATTGCGGACAAAATCGGAGTTTCTTCCAGCGCGGTAAAGCACTGGATGTTGGGCCATAATGCCCCCAGTGATCTTGAAAAAATCAAGGATCTTGCTGATGGGCTGGGCGTTGATATGATGGACTTATTAGATACAGAAAAGGAGAACGTTATGAACACAAATACTGCTTCCATTTGTACAGATAATCAGTTTACTACCGATCAGATGCTAGAGATGATGAAGATTTTTATCGCATATAAGCAGCTTCAAAATGATCGAACCAACGATCAGCAGAATTTGAAAGAAACAAAATGCCCCGACTATCCGATTGACTATTCTTCTGAAAAAAGCGTGGTTCGTAGCATTTATCACGCCATGGTAGACTATCTGGAAGAGCTTCGCTTTGGTATCTCGGATTATGAATATGAGGCTGGTAGCCACTTCGATACCAATGGGAAATATCTCTCCAATTTCATCGGAATCCATACAGCACTGGAGAAGGCAAAGCTTGATATACCCGCACCGGTATATAAGCAACTGCACGATTTTACAATCAACTTCTTACAGCTGATTCCGAGCTTTATCAGCTATGAATTCGAAGTCTTTTTTGTTGAAGAATGCTCTGGAATCGGAACGTTAGCTGAGCTTTGGGACTTATATATCGATACAATTGAATGGAATGACTTGATTTACATCTTTCCTGATTTCAACAGCGAAACTTTTACCCAATTCAAAAATGTGGTAACGAGCCATTCTGGCCAAGTATATGATGATGAAGAGCATAGCCTAATGATTCCAACTTTTTTACTGCAGGCGGCATACGATTGTCTGGATGAGATTTTGAAAGACTATATTAAGTGATTGATACAGACCGTAATACACAGGCGGAGCCTCACAGAAAGGAGGCTCCGCCTGATTCGCTATGATGGATTGCTGATAAATTTTGAAATGCACGTTGCAGTTTGCTGAATCTGTTCCTCGTCGGAGATGGTGGGGGTACCGTCCCCTTTCTGGGCACCATAGCTGCCAAACTGCGCATGACAGCCGCCGTCAATGACCACTTCCGTGAAGTTCGCTGGCAGGTTCTTTTGATCCTTTTCGTAAGAGTCCCGATTCAGCACGCCGTCCTCCGAGCCATAGATGGAAAGCACTCGGAGAGCGGTGCCGGTTAAATCCTTTGTGGAATAGGCAGCCAGCAGGATCAATCCGGTGTAGTTGTCAGAATGTTTTGCCGCATAGCTGGCTGCTATTGCGCCGCCCAGAGAATGGCCGCCAATGTACCAATCTGTAATTTCCGGATGTGCCTGCTGTAGTCCGTCAGCCGCATTGGGTGAGAGCACAGCCAGATTGCCGGGCATCTTCACCAGCCCACAGAGAATTCCTTTTTCAGCAAGACGCGCATCAGCGGCGCATAGGCTGTAACTTCCACCTTGCCGCCCGGATAAAAAATCAGCCCCGCCGTGGGCTGGCTCGGAAGGAACCACGTGACGCTGCCATCCTGCTCTACTTGCACGCCATCCTCCTGAACTGCCATGGCTTCTACGGCAAGATCGTTTGCATGGTAGTAGTCGGACAGATAAGCGTATCCACCGATCAGCACAGCAAGGATGATCACTGCCAGCGTGGCAAGCAGGATTTTTGTTCGTTTCTTCATGTTGCGTCCCCCAGTGTTGTTGTGGTTACTACTATTATAATGGCACGAATTGGCGCTGTAAATATAGAGTGTATTTTGGGACACAATTGGGGGTACCATGTTGAAATAGAACTTCGAAAGCTGTCTGTTTTTGGCCGATGCGGCTATCACTCAATAGAAATATGTGGTATTCTATATATAGTATGTTTGAGGGGGCACGGTCATGGCAAAGGGAGCAAACCAGAAGCTGAAATTACTGTATCTGACCAAGATATTCCGTGAGCAGACAGACGAAAATCATATGCTGACCATTTCGGAAATCATTGAAAGGCTTAGTGACTATGATGTTAGCGCCGACCGGAAAACCCTGTACACGGACTTCGAGGAGCTGCGCCACTTCGGCCTGGACATTATCAGTCAGCAGGTGGGGCGGCAGCATTACTACTATATTCTTGGAAATGCGAGAAAACGTTGCCTGAACTATTAGGATCGAATTTCCGAAGCAGTGTTTCGGAAATTCGTTGATGGAAAATCTGACACGCTGTTCCGGATTTCGGACGAGTCTCTTATGTTCACGCTGTTATCGTCGCATTATCTGCAACTCATGCGAATCAAAAATCCGGATAAACGCAGCTTTTATGAAATTGAAGCAACATATGAAATGCCGTTGAATAAAGTGATGAGGTAATTGCGGTGATATTCTAGCCGCAAGCAGGGCAGATGTCCGTACATCTGCAAAAATCAGGATTTCCCTCCTCATAAAATCCTGACTTTTTTCGCTTGTTGGGGCGGTCCCCAATCCCCCAGATTCATCATAAATGATGGGCTACGCATTCGGAAAAATGCTGACAAATATGCGGCCCGATATGGTCAATTGGAAATTCGACTTTTGCGGCAATCAGCTCTCTGTGTAGATGAGAATTTGAAATATTAAGCGGATCTTTCAGGAAATTCGGCATCGAGCATACAAAAGCAAGCCACATTAAGCGCGTCAACATAATGAATAAGAAGCAATTATAGGTGCGCTGTATGCGGACGGGATGTTTGCTTTGAGCCTATCCTAATTGAAATGGAAAAGTCTTCAACATGCTTGTTTTGGAGCTTCCGTTTCGGAACGAGGGCTTAAATAGCGGCAAGCCGTGTTGATTTGGAACAGAATCTGATGTATACTTTAATTTGACGCATTGTACCTATTGGGGACATCGCTATGTATATTTTGAGGAGGCGTTATACCAATGGCATTGCGAATTTCTTGGGATATTGAAGAAGCAGTGCTGATGCTTGATGTGCTACTCAAATCTTTAGATGGAAAACTTACAAGAAAAGAGGCAATTCACCAAGTCTCTGAGAAGCTACGCAGACGTGCAGTAAATAGAGGAATAGAGATTGATGACATCTTCAGAAATGAGAATGGAATCACATTCCAGATGTCAGCTTTGGAAGCTGCCTATACCGGAATGAACACAAAACTAAAGCACCCCACAAAGCTCTTCGTGGAAACTGTGAATCTGTACTGGAATCAAAGAGAGCTTTATGAAAAAATACTTAAGGAGGCTGAGAACGTGGTTGATCCAAAGCTTGTGCAGGATGAATTCTGTTCATATCTGTCGACGCATATGCCAACGTTTCAGCTGTCAGCTGCATATCTGTTGCTTTCGGATATTGAAAGTTTTTGCCTGGAAAGAAAAATTCTTAAGAATAAACTTTTTGAAACAACTGACCGTGATACGATTAAACGAGTTGTTCGGACGGTTGATTCTAACCGAGTCTTTCGTTTCACTTATAAGCGAAATCTGAAGCAGATGTCGACCGTAATTCATGCGTACTATACTTTTCTGAAGTCTTATAGGCCTGATGAAGAAAAACAGAAAGTAAAACCGATTATTCAGACTGCAATACCTTCTTCGCTTGATGCAGATAGTATGAAGCCGAAGAATGAGGCTGTGGACAGGAAGGCCATCTCTGTGCCAACCGAAAGAACCCAATTAACGGATCAAGAGGAAAGGCAGAAGTTCAATGACTGGATGCTGAGATCCGGAATGTCAAAGACAACGATTACAAGTTATATGTCTTCTTTTGGGCAGTGCGTAAAGTCTATAGCAAAATATAATTTATGCGAGACGAACCTTTGGAATGTAGCGAATGCAGAAGATTCCAGTTATATCTATGATAAGCTGTTTGGCATTGCTGAGTTTTACGAATATAATAAGCAACAGCACAATCGCTTTAGTGCTGCGTTTCGAAAATATATCGAATACAGATCAGAAGGTAATCCGACGAGTGTGAAACCCTCGCAGCGAATGCAGTTTACGATTGAAACTGCTCCTATGAGAAGGCCGGAGGATGACCCTGTTCTTGCTCGTTATAAAGAATTGCTTGATACGTTTTTTCAAAAAGGATTTCGTATGGAATCCGCACTAGATATGAAAAAGCTCCGTAGATTTTATCAAAATCAATATGGAGCCGAGCTTTCAGATGAGGATAGCCTTATTTGCAGAGACATTAGCTCAATAGCAGTTCTTTATGACGGAAAAGCCTATCTTCCTGATTCGATGCTATCGCGGGAGAAAAAAGAAAAGCTGCTGCAGTATATAGAGGATAAATTCAGTTCTGGCTGTGATGCCATCTACTACGGTGCATTATTTTCGGAGTTTGAGAAAGCTTTACAGGGTGAGCATATTTATACGCCTGAGATGCTAAAGACTTATCTGTCATACATCAACAAAGGAAATTATGTCCTTCAGCGCAGTTACCTGGCTAAGGACTACACCGTGCAAATGAATCCTGAAGATGACATTAGAGAGTATCTTAAAGAAGCCGCCAGATCTGTTGAAGTGGAGCAGATTGTGGCTGAACTCACATACATCCCAGAACAGAAAATCAAGTTTGCCCTTAGCATGAACAGCGATTTCATATGGAACACAACTGGCGAGTATTTCTATGAGGCTTGTGTTCATTTTAACAATTCTGAATTGGAATGGATTTCTCAATTCATTGTGGATGGTATTGAAGAGCGGGAATTTGTTACTGGCAATGAACTTGTTGAGGCAGTAGAGGCACATTTCCCTGACATTAAAGAAATGTACCAGTGGATTACGCCATTCGGTATGAGAAATGTCATTGGGTATAAGCTGAATAACAGATTCTCCTTCAATGGCAACATTATCAGCAAGTATGGCGAGGATTTGTCTATGGCTGAAGTGTATGCAAAGTACTGCCGTAAACATTCCCGGTTTACATTGGATGAGTTGAATGTTATGAAACAGGAACTTGGTTCTACGATTTATTTTGATGAGATTTATGCCAATTCTCTGCGCATAAGTCAGAATGAGTTTGTCTCTCAAGACATGGTGCAGTTTGATGTTGAAGCGACTGATGAGGCGATCGGGCGAATTTGCACAGGGCAATATATGTCGCTTCAGGAAATTCGTGACTTTGGAACATTCCCGTATGCTGGTTATCCGTGGAACGAATATCTGCTGGAGCATTTTGTCGCAAATTATAGCCAGAAATTCATGTTGCTCCATATTGGTTACAGTGCCAATGCATGCGCTGGCGCTATTGTAAAACAGGCTTCTTCCTTCAAGAATTTTAATGATCTTCTGGTTGATATTCTGGCAAATAGCAATATTATGCTGAATGAAAATTCTGCGTTGGAATATCTGCGCCAGCAGGGATATATAGCTCGGAGACGCTACAGCAATATAGGAAGAATAGTAACCGAAGCGAACGCGGTCCGGTCAAAGAAAGGATAAGATAGAATATGTACTCCTATGATTGGGAACCATCTACTGGAGGCTATACACTGAACAGTACTCCACTAAAATTCAGTAAAGAGCCTCGTCCGGTATATTACAAGGAATTGGATATGCTGGGCTTTGACCGGTACTGGGATTATGAAAAGGACGACACGTACCCCTATATGTGGGCAGAAGCAAATACTTATTGGTATCGTGGACGAAAGGTGGCCCAAACCAAAGGTGGATCTTGTTATGAAGCACCAGAGATTATTATAAATGATGAAGCTGAGCCTGCAGGTCAAAAGCTACGCTTTGTAGATATTCCAACCATGGTCAAGAAAAACGAGCTCATTATGGAAGGATTGGTTCAGGAAACAATTAAGAAGGTATATAACACCTACGTTGAATATTTAGGAAAAGTTGATGTTTTCTATGTTGCTTTCAGTGGCGGCAAGGATAGCGTCGTCGCTTTAGATATTGTTCAAAGAGCACTTCCCCATAACGCGTTCAAAGTTCTTTTTGGCGATACTGGAATGGAGTTTCCTGATACCTATGACTGCGTAAACAGAATATCTGAATACTGCAAAGATCATGAAATTGAGTTTTTACGTGCAAAATCAGAATTAACGCCAGAGCAAACTTGGGAATGTTTTGGGCCACCGGCTGTCACTAACCGTTGGTGCTGTAGTGTTCATAAAACATCGCCGCAGGTTAGGCTCTTGCAGAGTGTAACGGGTATTAGTAATTTTACTGGCATGGCTTTTACAGGTGTACGCGGTGATGAGAGTATTGCAAGAAGTGAGTATGAAGATGTAAGTCTTGGTGGTAAACACCAAGGCCAATACAGCTGCCATCCAATTATTGAATGGAATTCCGCAGAACTTTTTAATTATATATATGCAAACGATTTAGTGTTGAACGAAGCCTATAAGAAAGGTAACACACGCGCTGGATGCTTAGTTTGCCCAATGTCCTCTGGTAAACATGAGTATATAAAGAGACAATGGTACACAAGTGAAGTAGATCATCTTCTGAACAAAATTATTTCCACAAGTGGAAAGGCCTCATATAATCAGCAGGAACTGCGTGAATTTGTTGATGCTGGATTTTGGAGAACCAGAAAAACTGGTAGAGAGCTCAACTTCGGGCAAGATAAGCATATTGTTGAAAACACAGGCGGACGCATATCCATTACTGTATTCTCCTTAAATAACCGATGGAAAGAATGGGCGAAAACTATTGGTACAACAATCGAAAAATCACCTAATGAATATGTTATCGACTATATGAATGGTGCGTACACCGTAAAACTTGAATCGGTAAAAGAAGGAACCTTGTTCACTTTCCCTGATTGCGGAACGGGAAAAAATGATATCAAGTTTCTATCTCTATTCAGAAGTGTCATCATAAAAAGTATTTATTGTGTGAATTGTGGAGTGTGTGTAGCGGAGTGCAAACATGGATGTATAGATATGAAACATGGCTTGAAAATATCGGATAACTGCGTTCATTGCCATAGTTGTCATGATATTCATGAGCACTGCTTAAGATACAACTCTATCAGAAATAAAATTGGAGGCGAGAGAATGGTAAAAGGACTTGGTAAGTACTTTAGCTTTGGCGTTAAAGGGAACTGGGTTAAGATATATTTCAAATATAAAGGTTCAGAACGGTTTTGGGATTCTGACGGAGAAGGTGAAGTCGCTAATAAGAAGAAGGACGCATTTTTAAATTTTGTAAAAGATGCAGGATTTATTGCGCCTAATCGAACTGTTGGGCATGATAAGTATACGAAGTTTGATATCACTGGCTTCGGCAAAGTTGTCTTCAGCTTAGGTTTCGACAGCGAGGCAGCATGGGGCTTGATGCTATCCAACTTGGTGTATGCTCCTGACTTCAACTGGTATGTTAAAAATATACCGGAGAACAGTGTGGTAACACCTGATCAGATGAAAATGCTTCTTGAACCGTTCATGGAAAATGATGCCAAAGGCTTAGGAAAGCGAAATGTGGTTGATGCGTTCAAAATTATTCTGATCACGACTCCATTTGGTTCAACATTAGGATTAGGCAACTGTGATTATGTTAAGAAGATTACATCCGCAGGGAATGAAACTTACACATTAAACTCTTTGACAAGAAGCACTTGGGAATATCCGGAACCTCTAGTTATTCTCTACTCTCTCTACAAATTTGCAGAGGCGTGCGATGGTTACTATCAGTTCACACTAACGCGTCTCCTGAATCATGATATTGACAGTGATGGCGTAAGCCCGACGGAGATCTTCGGAATTGACAGAGATAAGATGGAGAAGATTCTCAACGGCCTAAGCGTAAACTATCCGGAGTTTATCAACTGCTCGTTTACGATTGACCTGGATAACATATCTCTGCGCAGTGACAAGACGTCAGCGGATGTTCTTAGTTTGTTCTGATAAGGGGGGATGGCAGGATGCTGGATAAATACCGCGACTATTTTGACATTGATCCGGAGTATTTCCCGCAGATCAACGAGAAAGTAATAAATAGCAACCCGGACATCTGGAAAAAGTTCTATCCACATGAAACATTTGTAAAGCTTCTGAAGGATACTGTAAGTGTTCTTTCCAGAAAGCAGAAAGTGTCCATTTGGGTTGAGGGTGCCTATGGTACTGGTAAATCTCATGCTGTATTAACTCTAAAGAAGTTACTTGAGGCTTCGCCGGAAGATACAAAGGCTTACTTTGATAAATATCCGGATCAGCTTAGCAACGATTTATATAATCAGTTCCAGCAACTGAAAACCGGAGAGCAGAGAATTTTGACGGTTCACCGATACGGTTCTTCAAAGATCCACGGCGATGACAATCTGGGCTTTGCTATTCAGGAAAGTATTCAGCATGCGTTAAAAGAAAATGGCATGGATGCAACTGAGGCAGCATTAAAGGATTCTGTTATTAAGTGGATTGACGATCCTCTGAACAAGGATTTCTTCAATAGCCTGCTTGCCGGACCGTACCGTCCAATATTCGGTGGTGTAGATGCGGATACTGTTATTGAAAATCTCAATAGCTTTACCGGTGATAGCCTAATTGAGCTTATGTCGAAGATTACAAAGGTAGCAGAAGAGCGGCATTTGCAGATGCTGCAGCTGGACGCTGATCATCTGACTGCTTGGATTGAGGCTGTCATTCAGGAGAATAATCTGAAGGCAATTATGTTCATTTGGGATGAGTTTACGGAATACTTCCGCAATAATATGCGCAGTCTTACCGGATTCCAGAGAATCGTCGATTTGAGCAGTTCTGCACCTTTTTACATGCTGATTGTTACTCACGATGCTATGCATATCTTCCCTGATGGTGATAAGGAATTCGGCAAGATTAAGGGCAGATTCATTGACCCTATCTGTGAGATCTCGCTGCCTGATAATATGGCGTTCCGTCTGATGGGTTCTGCTATGACAAAGAAGGAGGACCCGCAGATTCTGAAGGAATGGGAGGAAACGGTAGACGAACTCTGTGATCGAACAAAAGGTTCCCGCAAGCTGGTTATGCAGAAGGCAAAAATCAGTGACAAAGAGCTGCAGAGTATCCTCCCGATTCATCCATATACAGCTCTGCTCTTAAAGCATATCTCCGCTACATTTGACTCTAACCAGCGTAGTATGTTTGACTTTATTAAGAACGATCGTGGCGATGAGCTGAAAGGTTTCCAGTGGTATATTGATAATTATGGACCATTCGATACCAATCCACTTCTGACTATTGACGAACTCTGGGACTTCTTCTATGAAAAGGGTAAGGAATATCTTGCTCACGATATTCGAAGCATTCTAGATTACTATAATGCTGTCAAGGAGCAGAATCTGAGTTCCGATCATCGTAGAGTCCTGAAAGCAGTGCTACTGATGCAGGCGATTTCTCAGAAAGTAGGCAGTTCTGTCGATCTGTTTGTGCCCAATGTTGAAAATATTGATCATGCATTTGAAGGTTCTGATTTGGATCAGGGTCTTGCCGGGCGTCTGGCGACTGAAATGGATAGAGAAAAGATTCTTTATCAGCAGCCTATCGGCGGAGGTAAGTATCAGTTTGCCGCCCGTATGTCTGTTACAGATGACAGTGTAATTGAAGAGCTGAAGGATCAGATGCGCAAAAAGACAACCATTGAACTGGTAGAGCAGGGTGAAATCTCTGAAGCTATCACTTTAACAGGTGCGTTGAAAGCGCGATTTCATTTGGAATGCGCTTCTGCCAGCGACTTGAAGTCTAAGGCTAACAGATTGCGCAATCTAGAGTCTTCCCTTGGAAATAAGCTCATGGCAATCATAACATTTGCCAGAGATGACAAAGAAAGCGTTGCTATCGGAAAGATGATTGATGAACTACTGAAGGACGATTCCTATCATATCGTCTTCATTGATACATCTATCACGCCTCTTGGAAATGATTTGCTTGAGCAATATGCAAACGCAATGGCAAATGCGACTTACCAAAAGGGAAAAGACAATGACTTGTCTCGTCAATATGAGCGCGATGCAAAAGATGTTCTGAAAAAATGGCGTCAACGCATCGAGAACGGGGAGTATCGCATCTATTCTAAGCAGAAGCCTGCCGGCGAACGTGCAACTACACAGGATGCACTGTACGCTGAATTGACGCTTATCAACAGTACCATTTACCCACTTTCGCTTGAAATCGGGCCTGCGGTTCCATCGTCAATGTGGGATTTAACTGCAGTAAAGTTTGGTGTGGAAGCAGCCGTTGCTGAAGACACAAACAAGAAAGGTGTTTTTAGCTTTTCCAACTCCAATATAAAACTGGAGGACTTCATCGGAGTAGATGCTTGGAGGCATCCGAATTATTGGGTGGATAAACCGTATCTCTTGATTTCCAAGATAAAAATTGAAGTAGAGAAGATCATTGCGGACGAATTTAAGAAGAATGGTCGCGTCTCTATTCGCCAAATTTATTCTGTATTGATGGATAAGCCTTATGGCTTTATGCCCTGCAATCTGTCTGTTTTCGTTTTGGCGTTTGTACTGAAGGAATATGCTGTTAGCTCGTTTACTTATACGGATGGTCTCACCAACGATGTCATGAGTACAGATAAGCTGCGTCTTATGATCGATGAGGTTATCAAGCTCCAGAATACTCCGAATCCTCGCTATAAGGATAAATTTATCGTCACGATGACGCCTGAAGAGCGTAAATTCAGTGACGTTGCTTCTGACGTTTTTGGTATTCAGCGTAATCTGTGTACCTCTATTGAGCAGACCAGAGAACGCATTAGAGACAAGATGAAGGGACTTTTGTTTCCTATCTGGTGTATCAAGTATATCCTTGATACTGAAAACCTGAAGACTGAAAAAGATATCATGGTGGAACTGATTGATGGTTTCAGTGATATTGCGAACAGTGGAGCTGCAAGCAAGAAAACCGACAGCGACATTGCCATCTCTATCGGAGCACTGTGTATTGAACATGAGGATGCGTCTGTTGATTTGAAATCAATCCTTTCTTCGGCTAAGTGCAAAGAAGGTATGGATGCATATCTTCATCAGTTTGAAGGCGGTGAACTGGTCAAGCTGGCTGAAACTGTAAGCGATAATGGACAGTATATCAATCGGCTGAGGAAAAAATTTGATGCCGATGCCGCAAATTGGGTATGGAACAAAGAAACGGCTGACCAGAAAATCCGTGAGGTTATTCTCGAATATCGCATTATTGTGGAGAGCAATAAGATCAATCCTCGTGCTCTTACATTTGATAACGCTGTGCAAGAATGGTGTACAAAGTGCAAGACAATCAGAATGTCATATTTGTGTGCAGAAAACTACTGGAATGACCTGAAAAGTTTCATGAGGCAGCTGTATAACATCAAAAAAACTGGCTCTTTGCCTGAACCTCAGCGCGAAAATTTCTTAAATCAACTGACTCTTCATGCAAATGACTTTGTTTCTTACTGTTCTAACCAGATTGAGATCTTTAAGCAGGCATGTTCGTTTTATTTGAGCGAGTTCACAGATGATGAGATTCGAGATCTGTATCAGACTATCAAGGGCAATGATGTCTTCACAATGGAACGGTCGGATTATGTCAATTTGGTGAAGCGGACTGTTAATGAATTCAAGCTTACCCGTAAATCCATGCAGCTTCGCAAGCTGTGGAACGATAAGACGGGTACGGAATCGCCGAAGAAGTGGTCGGAGCAATTCAAAACACCTATTCTCTCCATGGTTCCGGAAGCAGAAATTGAACAGGCCCGTGCTGCATTTGATACCTTGAATCGTAACCAGCCGGACGCTGGTTCTATTGATAAGGCGCTTGAATATCTGCAATCCGCTGGCTTCTATGATTCCTTAAAGGATGGAAAAGCAAGGGATGCAGCTTTTAAGCGGTGCATTATCAAAAACTACGACGTCATTCTGACGGATCTTGATGATGTCAGAGATTATTTGGTTCGTACTGTTGGATCACCGTATTCTTGGCTTGGTCTGCCGTCTGTTGAGACCAAGCTCAAAGAGATGGCACAGGCTAAATACGATGAGACAGGTTGCGATACTGCGCTTGAGAAAATTGATAGCATGGAGGTTGAGGACGTAAAGCGCTATTTGAAGCAGCTAATTAGAGGAAATATGGCTGTCGGCATCGAGATTATCAAGGACAACTAAGAAAGGGGACACCATCTTGACACTTGAAAGATGTTATAGTTCGATAGACCGCTATCTTAATAGAGAAGATGAAAGTGCTCCCCGATTTGTAAATGTGGAGTCTGTAGAAGATATGGTTGCTATAGTCGATCATTATAAAGTTGGGGAAAACGTCTTTCTGACTGTTGAAAAATACAGTTCAGGAGATGAGAATCCGCGAATTGCAGATTTGCTAAATGATATGGCTTCTTTGCAAGGAAATATCTTTCTGACTGGCTTTACAACATACTGGAAGCTTATAGGGGCAAAAGAGCTATCTTCTCAGCTTACGGCTATTGCGCAAATGAGTGTAGAAGGACATGTGGTCGTACTGTGTTTTCAGTGTAGCGACTATCTGAACTTCGAAGATTTACGGTCAAATCGACTGGTATATAGCGTTGATGGTGTTGCCACACCAAGGCCTCACATCGTTTTTGTAAACCCGGAGCTTCAAGTCACAAACGAAAACTGGGTTGGAGAAATACAGAACTTGCCCACATTTATTGAAACTACAGATGCTGATACTTTGCATGTGAAAACAAAGCATCATCCAGAGGAATATCCCTATGCACTATTTAGGATATCAGGGGAAGCAAATCCATATGATGCCTTGTGCAGTATTGATCAGTCTACCGAGGCGCTGACCAAAGACATGGGCACAGATGATCAATGGGCCTATGCACTTACTCTCCTGCAGGAACAGGGAGATTGGGTCAACGCCATAAATCACGAGATTGGTTTGTACAGCAATCTGGAATTGTTTATCAATGTTTCACAGAACTATACCGAAACGAAGAAATGGCTATATTTTATTGCGCTTAAACGGTTTGGTGCTAAAAACGAATGCCTCGATCTGGCAAGCCGGAGGGCACAGGCTTATGAAGAACTCGTCCATTGGATTGTTCGCGGTCTTGTAGATTTTGACTGCAATTCCCCCGACTTCTGGAAGTTGTACGATTGCCGCAAGGCTTTATTAAATCAGATGGAAGTTTCTGATGATGAAGTTCTCGATTATTGCAGATATATCAAATGCAAGAAGAGAGATGCGCTGTATTATCTTACGGACTCGCACAGACTTGAGAAGGAGCTTATTCTGGAATGTATTGCCGATTATTCAGAAAGCTTCTCTTATGATGAACTTCGAAGTGTGTTGCAGCATGTTTACCCTGACTTGTATGCATACTTGATGCCATACAAGTTCAATGCGGCTCTGCTGAACCAGTATTTCGAGGATTATAAATTCTGTAAGTTGGAAAATAGAATCACGCCGGAATTTTATAGTATTGTCGAGGAGCAAGCTGTCAAAAGAGAGTACAATCTACTTCTTCCTGCGCGTTCAGAAAAGATTGAATCCGTTGATATGTCTGGTGCATTTGCTTACTTCATAGATGCAATGGGCGTTGAATTTCTGGGATATATCTCGGAAAAAAGCAAGCAGAAGAAGCTTCTCCCAAAGATTACGGTTTGTCGCTCTGAGCTTCCGTCAATTACCTCGCGTAACAAAGAGTTCTTAGATGTTTTTGCGGAACGCAATGTTCAATGCAAGAGCATTAAGCAGATCGATGATATTAAGCACCATGGGGCGGAAAATTTCACTTTAGAAAATAGCCCATATCCGACACATCTGATTCGCGAGCTGGAAATTATTGACCATGTACTCGATCTTATCAAGTTGGATCTGGCTAAAGGAAAGTACACCAAGGTGATTTTGACATCCGATCACGGTGCAAGCCGTTTGGTTGTCCTAAAGAACCAGCTGATTGATGGAGAATTTGATGCCAAGGGAACTCATTGTGGTCGTGTGTGTGCATACACAGAGCAAACCGGAAGTATGCCAATGATTGTACAGGCTGGCGAAAATGATGAGTATGCAGTTGTTGCAAATTATGAAAGATTCAAACCTGGACGCCTGATGGGCGTTGAGGTACATGGAGGTGCCACCTTGGAAGAGGTCACCGTGCCCATTATTGAGCTTTCATATGTGCCGGGCGATATTGAGATTATCGTGCAGACACCACTCGTGATGAGCAGCTTCAGAAAGCCCCCAATCATTGAATTTTACTCTACAACTAAAATTGACAATATTGTGGTTAATGTAGGAAATACTGAATACGAAGCCAATACAACAGATGGTCATTCCTTCTCAATTGAAATGTCGAAACGAACAAGAGAAAACACATATACCGCGGATGTGTATGCAGGAGGAACTATGATTGCAACCGGGTTGAAATTTAGGGTTGAAAAAGAAGGCTACAAATCAAATGATATATTGTAAGGGGGTGTCCTTTTGACTGAATTAGAAGAAAAGTTGGTAGAGTGCTTTGATGAGATGACGGTGTTTAAGGATCTTAAGCAGAGTAGCTTTTTCTCGGACTTAAAGCTTCCTTCCTTTTTAAGAGATTGGGTATTAAAGAAGTTTGAAGATTCTGAGGGGCAGTTTGATATTGAGGAGATAATGGAATTTGTCCATACATTTTTGCCGAATAAAGATGAATGGACAAACATTAAGAACCGTATCATAACTGAAAATGAGCATGTAAAGATTCTTACTCGGATATCCGTCGATATAAGCATTAAAGACCAGCTGGTTTCATTCTCTCTTCCCGACTTTGCATTAACCAATGCCGAAACTATTATCGAACCCGATGTTTGGACTGAATGTAAAGATGAATTAGTCAAGGGAAATGACATCTGGGGAGTTGTCGAATTGGGGTACCGGCTTCCATCAACGTCTCCGAAACTTCCGGGAAAAATCAAGCTGGTTAGTTTTACGGACTTTTGTCCGTATACGGTTGACTTGGATTACTATAAGGAACTTAGAGCTGAGTTCGATATTCATGAATGGATTGATATACTACTTGGCGCTATTGACTACAACGCAAGTGGATATGCTGACGAAAATCAGAAACGGGCAGTCCTTACAAGACTTCTTCCTTTTGTAGAGAAGAGGATCAACTTGATTGAATTAGCGCCTCCGGGAACCGGCAAGTCCTATATTTTCGGTTCTATCAGCAAATACGGAAATCTGTCAGCGGGATATATGACTCGTGCAAAGCTGTTCTATGATCTGAGTAAACGTCAGCCGGGGCTTGTTTATAACAACGATTATGTAGCGTTTGATGAAGTTCATAAGCTAAGATTCCAAGATGAGAAACAGATGGGCGGCTCTCTCCAGACTTACATGGAAAACGGCAAGGTTTCTATTCCGGGTCACGATGGAACGGCGGATGCCGGAATGATTTTGTTGGGCAATATTGAAAAGAAGGACATGGATGAGACTATGCCGATGTTTGACAAACTTCCGGCGCTATTTCATGATTCTGCGATGGTCGACCGTTTTCATGGCTTTATCAAGGGGTGGGATATTCCTCCGATGACCAATGCGATGAAGATATCTGGATGGGGGATGAACTCAGAGTATTTCTGCACGATCATGCATTTGCTGCGTGATGATCCCAGCTACAGAGTAATTGTAGATAAACTGGTTGAAGTGCCTGGTGATGCATATATCCGCCATGTGGAAGCTGTGAAGAGAATTACTACTGCCTACTTAAAGCTATTCTTCCCTCATGTACGCAGTGCAAAGGATGTTAATGTGCGTGAATTTACAAAGTACTGCCTTCGTCCAGCTATTGAGATGCGCAAGAACATCTGGCGGCAACTTGCCATAATGGATTCGGCCCAGTACAGAAAGGAAGACCGCGAGATGCCCGCATTCACGGTAAGGGATTTGTCCAATGAAAACTAAATGCGTGATTTGTGGCAAGGAGATCCGAGAAAAGAATGTCTTAGGAATCAATAAGAAACTGCTTGGTGAAGACATTATCAATTTCTATTGTATGGATTGCCTTGCGGATTATCTGGATGTTACAGTTGATGACCTGAATGAAAAAATCGAAGAATTTAAGGATGAGGGCTGTAAGCTTTTTGAATGAGGTGAAGTCGTGAAGCGTTTTATTTATGCTGATAATGCAGCAACAACGAAACTGGATAGCGATGCTTTGAGTGAGATGCTGCCATGGTTGCAGGATGAATACGGTAATGCTTCACAGCCATATACTTTTGCACGTAAACCCAGAAAGGCCCTTTCTGAAGCGAGAACAACGATTGCAAGATGTATCGGCGCTCAGCCGGAGGAGATATATTTTACCTCCGGTGGCACTGAAAGCGATAACTGGGCTATCAAAGGTATGCCTCGATATGTTGACCGTCGAGCAACTATTACTAGCCAGATTGAGCATCATGCGATACTACACGCCTGCGAGTCCATAGAACGGATCGGGTATCCGGTTGCATATCTTCCTGTGGACAATGAAGGAATTGTATCTTCAGATATGCTGGCATCATTTATTACAGATGAAACGAGGCTTGTATCTGTGATGCTTGTGAATAACGAAATAGGCACCATAGAACCAATTTCTGAGCTTGCTAAAGTTGCGCATAGTCATGGTGCCGTATTCCATACAGATGCAGTGCAAGCTGTGGGACATATTGCGATAAATGTAAAGGAACTCGGCGTAGATATGCTGTCAGCTTCGGCGCATAAGTTTAACGGACCTAAAGGCATTGGATTTATCTATATTAAGTCCGGGACAAGTATTCTTCCGTATGCTGACGGCGGCGCACAGGAACATGGCATGAGAGCCGGTACAGAAAATATTGCTTCCATTGTTGGCATGGCGGCAGCATTAAAAAAGAACTGTGACCATATGGATGAGACGCAGAATAAGCTCCATCAGCTTGAGGATAAATTCTTAGGTGTGCTCAAATTGTCTGGAATTGATTTTATCCGTAACGGCAACACCAATCATGTTCCTGGCAATGTAAATGTGTCTATTCGTGATGCAAGTGGAGAAATGCTACTTCACAGGCTTGATCTTAAAGGTATTGCTATCTCTACAGGTTCTGCGTGCGACTCGGTTAATACTCAGCTATCTCATGTGATACAGGCAATTCGTGTTCCGGAAGAGTATGCTCAGGGTACTATCCGCGTTTCTTTTGGGAGAGACAATGAGGAATCTGACGCAGTAGAAATTGCTACGGCTATTGCGGATATTTTAAAACCAAGCAGAAACGGAAAATATTAATGCAACAAATTTAAAAATGGAAATGCAGCTACAAAAAGGGAGAACCGCACACCTCTGCTTTGTACTTGTATAAAATCGCAATTCACGAATGCAAGTTAGCGTAAAGGGCGCGCGGACAAAAATTTGGCCCCCCTAACGACCATGAAAAAGTGAGCCACTTCGCTCACGAAAATTTGAGCTGCCCTTCTAAAACTTGTTCTGCATGGTCACTTTCAGCCGGTAGGAATCTCCATTCATGTCCAGCACATGGCTGCGAAATGTCAGACGATCAATCATGGCTGCTAGCATTGTAGTATTCTCAAACAGATCCGTCCACTTGGAAAATGGCAGATTTGTGGTCACAATGGTGCTGCTTTTCTCGCTTCGATCTGAGATAACCTTAAACAACAGTTCAGACTGGTGCCGGTTAAAGCTAAGATAGCTCAGCTCATCCAGGAGCAGCAGATCTGCCTTGACACCGTCTACGGCGCAGACGATATCCGCATCACCTTCAAGCACGGCCAGGAAATAAAAGCATAATCCCATAGACGCAGAAATGCCTCGCCACTGGATTTGATTCCGGTAGTGAGGCGCTTTTGGAGGAACTGGGGCTGAACACTGCAGCGCAGCTTCTGGACGCGCAGCTGGAGCAATCAGTCCATGAGGACCTGACCTATGTCCAGTTCCTGGACCGTCTGCTTGCTGCAGAGCAAGCAGAACGCAGGCGAAAAAGTCAGGAGACCCGGATGAAGCTGTCCAGACTTCCGCACCGGAAGCAACTGGAGGACTTTGATTTCGATTTTCAGCCCAGCATTGACCGGAGGCAGATTGCCGAACTGGCCAATCTGGCCTTTGTAGAGCGAGCGGAGAATGTAATCTTTCTGGGCCCACCCGGCGTAGGTAAGACCCACCTGGCTGTTGGCCTGGCGCTGAAGGCCCTGGAGGCCGGCAAGGTGGTTTACTACACAACCTTGTCTTACCTCATCGAAGACCTGAAAAAGGCACAGTCTCAGGGACGACTGGATCGCAGATGGCGGGTATATCTCCGTCCGGCGGTTCTGGTGATTGACGAAATTGGCTATTCGCAATTGAACCGTCAAGAAGCAGAGCTGTTCTTCCGCCTGATTTCCGAACGGTATGAACATGGCAGCGTGATCCTGACCAGTAACAAGTATTTTAGTGGCTGGGGTGAACTGCTCAGTGACACAGTGCTGGCGACTGCCCTGCTTGACAGGCTTCTGCACCATGCCAATGTCATTAACATCCGTGGCGAAACCTACCGTCTTAGGGACCGGCGGAAGGCTGGAATCCAGACGGCACCACCGGCCGAGATTTCGGCCAAACCGTAACCGGCGGTAAGAATTCCGGCGTTTGTAATGTCGGCGATTGGGTCATATTCTACCCGGCTTTTTGGGGCAATTACATTTCGGCCTTGACACAGGCTGACCTTTACATCATCAACCGGGAAAATGTCCAGTGGCTCATTGAAGAAAGCGGCATTCCCTTCACCTTCGACATGATCGTGATTGACGAGCTGTCCTCCTTCAAGAACCATAACACAAAGCGGTTTAAGTCCCTGCTGAAAGTCAGGCCCCGGGTCAACCGCATCGTTGGCCTGACCGGCACTCCCGCCTCCAACGGCCTGATGGATCTGTGGGCAGAGTTCCGCATCCTGGATATGGGACAGCGCCTGGGTCGATTCATCACCAAATACCGCACCGACTATTTCATGCCGGATATGACGGACTGACCGCTCGATTCGACGCAGCCAAGGCCCGGTATGAATTCCTGGATGAGACAATCCGCAGCAAACAATCCAGAAGGGCCACCATCGAAACCTTTCTGGAAACCCTGGCGAAGGCTGGCTTGGTAGATAAATTCGACACTGCCCTTTGGTGTGGGCTGGTGGACTTTGTCACCGTCTACGGCAAGGACGATGTGCGGTTTACCTTCAAAAATGGGCAGGAAATCCGGGCCTAACCCCATAAATGCAAAGATGCCTCACTACTGGCTAATCCCAGCGGCGAGGCATTTTCTTATATAAATCAAACTGTATAGCATTCAATATATTCTTTTATCACAGCTTCAGCAAAGGCATAGGCTTCGTCGTTGTATTCGCTACCGTTTTCCCATTCTTCGATAACATCCTGTGTGGCCTCTCGAATTGTATATTCACCCCTCACAAATTCTCGTCCCACAACCATAAACTCGTCAAAACTGGTAGTCATTCCTCGTGCATCAACATAATATATTCCCATCCTTATATACCTGGCAAAAAGCATGGAATCCTTTTCCGTTGGTTTCTTCGATTATGTAGGGAGTATATCCCAGCACATTTTTGAGTGCCACAGCAAAATGATTACAGGAACCACGCAAAAGAGAATGCGCTGTATCATACGGAAAATCCTCGTCATCTGGATATTCAAAGAAATCCGTGTAGTCTATTTTCAACAGTGTATATGATATATCGTCAAAGCCTTCTGCATTATAGAAGCCCTTGTGCCATCCGACCTCACTGAAGGAAATCAAGTCACCTTTTTTGTCCAATCAAACGCACCTCCTTATACCAGAATTATATCACCAGAGTGTGAATAAATCTACCGCTGCCCCATCTTCGCCAGCACCTCAAGGAAGTTCCAACCGACGGCTTCGAGGTCATAGTCGTTGGCTTCGCAGATGAACCGCAGCCTGTCCGGGGTCAGCAACCGACCGTTGTTGCGTTCACGGAATAACTGATCATAATCGGCAATCTGCTTCTGGGTGAGCGTCTTTTCATAATCGTCCTCCAAATAAAAACAACCGAGCAGTTCCGGCTTTCCTTTACACCCCAATGACAGTTTTTACACCGCAAAGGCACACATTTCAGTTTTTCCTACCCCTTGTATCAAGCTCTGCATGATTATTTCATACAGGGTACCGTCATACGGTTCGATCATCATTGCGATGAGCTGTACGGCATCATGCGGTGTGTAGAACTCGCCCTCTTCCTTGGTGGCGTTGACCGCAAATTCTTTCAGGAAGTACTCGTACACACGACCGAACAGGTCCTTTTCCTCGCTAAACTGCTTATGGCTGATCTTGTTGATCTCATCGATCAGCTTTTTGATATCGTTCGGTGCAAGGTTGCGCGTAGTAAAGGTTCCCTCTACAAAGCATCCTTTCAGTTGCTTGGAACCTGCCGCAATGCTATGGAGCGCATTATCCAGCGCTACATTCAGCTTGGGCGCGGGCGTATTAATGATGGTGGACCATCTTGCCTCTGGCGGCAGATTGTACGTACCGTCCGCAAAGGTGGCATCGTCAAAGAACGCTGCACGGATGTTTTCATCGTCCGGGTCAAGCCCTTGTTCCAGTAAGATCTGACGGAGATTCTCGACTCCGTCTTCATATTTTTCACCGATAAAACGCAGGAACATCAGCGTCAGCATCATATCTCGCTTCTCAAAGAAAGAGCCGGAATTGCGTGCCGCACGCAGAATATCTCTGCACTTAAAGAGAATCGCATCCAGATTGATGGTATCCTCAGCCTTTTTCTTTGCCATTTCGTTTTCCTCCACTCATTCCTTGACCGCCCTTACTTTGAGACAAATATTCCGTTAAGCATAGCAATGGGTATCCAGATCTTTGTAGGCTATTTATCAAAAGACTGGAGCCCTTGAACATAATTTCCGTAAAATTGTGTTGAGGGATATTGCATATCTTTGAGATCAAGCTGATTTTTTGATACAGACAACTACGCTAAATCAATTTTCAGCGGATGTAATCCGTTGAACGCTGTTTCGCTTTTCGCCAAAATGTAACCCTATTGGTAAACGTCAAATTTGGACTTCTGTTACATTGTATTCTAAAAAATATTGAAAGCAATATCGGTGGACTAAATTATTTACAACTGAGAATGGTTATTTGTTGAAAGTTGGGACACGTTTTGATTACACACGGAGTCGAAAACAACTGGATTCTCTCGAACAGATAAGTTAAAACTGATACCCCATTACACCCGCTCAATTTGGGCATAATGGGGTATCAATCATATTATAGTCTTACATCTCCTGCGCGCACATCCGCAGCAGTCGGTCAATACAATGTCCCTTTGGAAACAGATAGCGGACGTTTTTCATATAAGTCACGAACCAATTTGGAACACCGCAGCGGCGGAGCAGTGCCTCGTCTTCCGGTGACATTCCATGCCGGGCGTATGTTCCCATTCCTGCAGCGCCCATGAATTTTAGGGCAATACCGTTCCCGGCGTTGTTTGGCAGATCCAGATAGGCTTGAAGAATATCCCAGATATCCTCCCGACAGGCGGGGAGATTTTCAATGGAAACAGTTCCGCTTTTTACCAGCGCCGCTCCATTGTTTTCCCATGCTCCGGTGGCAAAACACAGTGCCGTGTATTTCAGCAGCTTGGAAAAACAAATTGGCATATCCGAAAGAGCGTTTGCAATATCACGATTTTTTGCAGCAGCTTCTTCCGATATAAACTGTGCTTCGCTGGCATGGCCAAGCTGATGAACCAGCGCTTTGTAAACCGCATCCAGCGTTGCCGGTGAAAGAAGCTCGTCCAGATTTTTCGCAGAGCTGCTGCGCAGTGGCTTCGATGATACGACCAGCAGAACGCTATCGCAGTGGCCATATTTTTCGTGGTATTCGGCCATATCCATGTGGAGAATTCCGTCTGAATCTGTGTGCGGCGGCGCAGCCTCTTTGGAAAGCAGCAGATACTTGTAGAGCTTCAGCGGCTGTTCGCCGCCAAAGCAGTCAACCGGAATCACCTGAAACAGCTTTTCATAGTATTCCTGCAGCAGCTGCTGACTCGCATCGAGAATCTCGGCTGGAATATCCACTTCGATGGAGGTTCCCTTACTCCGGATTTGCCGGCTGACGCTTTCAAAGGGAATGTTGTGTCCATCCCGTTTCAGCCTACCGCCGCACTCACATGTCTCGGCGGGAAGATCCCAGCCGTCTGCTACTTCCGGATGAAGGATGACCCTGTGGCACCGGGGGCAATACTGATGGGGCGGCAGCGGATTTACTGTGGTAGCATGCATCAGCCAGCTGGTCAGGGACGAATTGACGGTCCCGCGCACAGAGATCATACTGTTTGTTTTTTCGGCAATTTCAGATAGCTTCCCGAGAAAATCAAGGTGCAGAATAAAGTCAGAATCCTCTGTTTCCAGTTTTTCTGTGGCAAGTCTTCCTGCAAAGGCGATGGGCATATCGGCTCCGTACTTTTCACGGAGCACTGCCTCAGCCTGATTCCATAGTGCTTTCTTTTTATCCATAATGCGCTCCTTGCTTATGATAGGATAGCAAGGACGACCCTGAAGAAACTCCGCAAGCGGAACCTCTAACACCTCTGCGAGCCGAATGCACGTCTGCATTCTCGGCTTGGCATTTCCATTCTCCCATTTTGACACAGCTTTGTCGGATACTCCGACCAGGGCGCCCAGCTGAAATTGGGAGTAGCCTCGTGCTTCCCGCAGATTACAGATGTAATTTCCGAATGTGTAGTATCTCATGTAGATCCTCCTTTGCTTCTGAATTCATTATAGCCTGGATCGCGGAGCGCGGCAATCCGGCTGGTATCGAAGGAAAGTAGAGATTGCAAGTGAATTCCCACAGGCTTTATTTTAGCACATAGACGAAACGCCATGCTTTCCCTCAGTTAATAACCTCATAGATTCGCATCCGATGATCGGTTCTCTGATTTTGCTCATCGAAATCGGCGGTAAAGATACACACGGTTGCCGTGGAACGCGGGATGTCTTTATACTGCTGCGCCGCCTCCATTATCGTTTCTTTCGACGTATTCACGGCCACGATTTCCATGTCCTTTTTCGCGACACCAATTGCCCATTTTTCCATAAAAAACACTCCTTGGCTTACATAATTTTTGATTTTTTCATTGTTCTCCCGGAAAAAGGGTGCAAAAATTCCCGTCGCGAGACAGGATATTACCTATCGTGCAAGCGTTGGCACCTTTCTCTCTGGGAGGTTGCCGTGCGGTCATCGGGCTTGTCCCTCGCGCATCTCTTATAGGTTGATATGGACTTGTGCGGTACAATGCTGCATGCTCACATTGTTCATCCAGTATATACGATAACTGCCGTTTTGTCAAATTGATTCGTTTCGCTGTCAACTGAAACAGGGGTACCACATTATTGCAGCCACCTGAATCCGGCCATAACGGCTGACTCAGGTGGCTGTGTGCGTAATCAATGGTTCACTTGGCAGAGCTGCAATTCCAATGTATCCGGGTGGATCATGAGATACGGTTTCTCCGCCTTACGCAGATCGTCCATGGCCTGATCTACCGCATCCCCACGGCGGGAAGCGGGATCATAAACGGCTATGACGAAATCGGAGTAGTCGATCATACGGCTCAGCGCATTTTTTACGGCGTCCGGATCGCCCGGGCGGGACACAGCACTCAAATGGGTACACTGCTCCAGTAGGACAAAGTACCGGTCACGAAGTTCCGGAGACCACTTGGTGGCGATTTCCTCATGGGGCAGTAGACATTGCAGGAGCAGGGATGGATCATCATGGCGCAGGAGGTTGAGAATTTCACCGGTCCAAAGCCCAGCGCCGGAATCAGGGACAACATAGAAGCTCGTACAACCCGCCCGGAGCAAGAGTTGGATTTGCTGTAAGAGCACCTGCTTCAGGCCCAGACACAGAGGATCTTCTTCATCCCAGCCGAACTTGAAGCGGGTTGGAACGTGAGATAGGAAACCACAGGTTTTAACGTCCATAGGATCACCTTCATCATGGTATGTTAATTTGATTATACCCGATATATCGGGAATATTCAATTCAAAGTGCGCAGAATATAATAGAAATCATAGGAGGTAGCCTTATGATTGTAAGCGTCAACTCTCCCGGCATCTTGTCCCCGGTTTTCAAATGTGTAACAATAC
>CAVJLG010000079.1:0-57187 GCA_963650135.1 Barnesiella intestinihominis
TCCTTTATTGAATCGCTTTGACCTCGATGTTCAATGTGTGTTTTGCTCATCTCTATTCTGTAACTGACACGTTTTTCACCGTAGTTCCCCCAGTAAGTATATTGTTGCATATATTTCCGCGTGCAGCGTGGAGAAAAGGTGGGAATACGAAAGAATAAAAAAGCCGCGAAATCCCGATGGAAATCTCGGAATTTCGCAGCTTTTTAGCTTTTATGGAGGTCTTTCTCTTATGATTTATGTTTTTGAGACATTCACAGCACGCATTCAAATCATTGTTGTTTTTACTTTCTTACTTCTTCTTGCGAAGGCTGTTAATTATTTTTTTAATACACCACACATACTTATCTGCTCGAATGTCCCAAAGAAGTTTTCGAGCGTATGTTACCTTGTTACTAAGCTCATCTTCATCCATGGTTGTTGTGGTGTGAGTCACTTGTATATCACCTGCCGGAACGGTGTATTTGTCCATTCGCAGATCAACAACAATAGTAAGGATCGCACAGCAGTGGATGGAAAGACCGTCTACGGTCACAACATCGCCCTGTCCAATATGACCCTGGCAGGCGACATTCTCCACGAGGACTATGAACGCACCATGAGTGTGAATATGTCCTGCATGGACTATACGGGCGCGCTCAAAAATGTGTATTTGACCATGGATCATGCCAGCAAGTGGACAGCCACCGGAGACAGCACCGTTGTGCTCATGGGAGATATTCATCCTGAGCAGATCGACGGCAACGGCATGATTACCATCCATGCGCATGCGGGAGAAGGCTGCGAACTGTCCGGCACCTACGCACTGGAAAGCGGCGGCAAACTGATCTTCGACCTGTAAGGAATCGGGAAGAATAAGGAGAAATCAATATGGAAAACGCATTTTCTAAGAGGAATTTGAAAAACTATCTGGCGATTTTCCTTGGAATTACAGCAGCCCAAGGGTTAGGCGCTTCGTTCGTATCATCGTTTCTGAGCTTTACCTATACAGAGTACTTTGCGGTTCCCATTGCAATCGTCAGCGTGGTTTTGTCCATTGGCGTTGTGGTGGATGGCTTTTCCGACTTTGTGATGGGTATTGTGATTGACCGTGTAAAGACCAAACACGGAAAAATCAAGCACTGGTTTTTGTGGATGGCAGTTCCCATGGCGCTGACTACCGCACTGCTGTTTACCGTACCAATCAACTCTCCCACGGTATTCAAGGTGATCTGGCTGTTTACTATCTATAACCTGTTTAACACCGCCGTCACCGCAGTTCGGCTTCCGGCCAACACCATGCCCGCCGTCATCAGCAAAAACGAAAAGGTTCGTACCATCGGCGGCTTTATGATTGCCATTGCTGCAACCCTTTGCAGTATGGTTACCAACGCCGTAACGGTTCCCACTATCGCATTCCTTGGGGATGGCGTTGTTGGGTATCGGAATTTTGCCATTATTCTGGCAATTCTGACGCTGATATTCTGCCTGGCAGCGTACTTCCTGACCACCGAGGAAAAGTATACCGCGCAAAGTGATTCCACCGCCGTGGAGCACAACCATAAGGGCACAAACCTGACCATTTGGCAGCAGATCAAGTACCTGCTCAAAAACAAGTACTGGGTAATCTCTCTTGGTATGACCGTACCGTTTAACATTGGTGCTGGCGTTATCATGGGCTGTGCCGCATATTTCTGCGAGTTCATTCTGCATGATCTGGGCTTCTTTGGCGTGTATATGACCGTCATTATGATCGCAACAACAATCGGTACGGTTTTCTGGATGCCATTCTGCCAGAAGCTCGATGCAAGACAGCTGTTTATTATCAATGCGATTCTTGGCATCATCGGCTACGGAATGACGGCTGCTTCTCTGCTGGTCATGGAAAACAACACGATGGTATTTCTGATTGGCAGCTTCATCGTATCCTTTGGTGACGGCATCAACTGTGATCTGGCTCCGACCCTTACCGCCCGTGTGGTAGACTACGGCGAGTATGTCCATCACGAGCGTCAGGAAGGGCTTTGCTTCAGCGGAAAGACCGTGGTACAGAAGGTTGTCAGCGCGCTGTGTACTGCCATTCTTGGCTTTGCGCTGGCTGGCGCAGGCTATGTTTCGGGCTATTTCCCCGAAAGCGCCGGAACCTGCCTGATTATCCTGCTGACGGTAGTTCCCACTGTGGCCTATGTGCTAATGCTGGTCAGCTCCTGTGCCTTTAAGCTGGATCGCGCCAAGATGGACGAGATCAATGAGGAGCTGGAGCGCAGAAGACAAGCAGCAAGCAACTGATTTCACCGTACAATCGAGTCACTCTCCTTACTTTCAAAACTGGCTGTCGCGGATGCGGCAGCCAGCTTTGTCTATGTCGCTTATTCCATCAGGCATAGCGTCAAAAACGTTGTCATCAGCTCCGCCTGAAATTCTGCGTCCTTCAGAGACATTTGCATGACTTCTTCGATCCGGCGGACGTGATAGACAATGCTGTTTCGGTGCATATGGAGATACTCCGCAGTATCCGTCAGCTTACAGTTGCACACCAGATAGGCATAGAGGATCGCCACCTGATTGGTATTCGCGGCGCGGGAGGACTTTACAAGCTCCAGCAGCTTCATATTGCAGAAACTGTGATAGGGAACGGTTTCGCAGAAGGATGCCACCATATGGGCGCGGCAAAAATCGTTGTAGTCAAACAGAATCGCGCCGCTTCCGGTCAGATGGAGGTGAAATTCCTTTGCGAATTGGCTGTCCCGCAGCCGTAGGCCCAGCATTCTGGCCTGATATGCCTGAATATGCGCGAGCTTCATTTCGCTCAGGGTGAAAAATCTGCGGCTAAACCCGGCACAGAGGTCGTATTCCACCAGCCGCCCCCGCAGTTGCTCCAGAAATCCGGAGAAGCGGTGATCCGCAGCCTCTCCCACCTCTGAGAAATGGATCAGGACAAGGACTTCATCCTCATACTTGCAGGCGCGGGCGTTGGGGTGCAGGCTCTCACAGCCGCGGATGAAGAAGTCCACCGGAATATTCTGCGCCGCTGTCTGGCTTCCGCCAATGCTGACCAGAAAGTAGGAGGATTCATAGGGCAGGGAAAGGCGTTCGGCCCGCGCTTCGATTTCCTCCTGGGGGATCTCCTTTTCTGAGAGCAGATCCTGCATCAGATAGGCATACCCGGTGGCAATAGTGTCATTGATGAGATCCATTTGCAGCAGGGCCTGGCTGAGCGTCTTTCCAAGCACCTTGACCAGCTGCCGATACCATGGGGCGTAGGGCTTCTCCGAAAACACGATGTACAAAATGGCGGACAGCTTTCCGCCGGAGTAGATCCGGTAAAATAGCTGGGCATAGGGGGAAATCGGGCTCGTTTCAAACAGCAGCATCGGGTCTGCCTCTGGGCCTGCCTGAGGGAAGAAGTTCAGCTTTTGCAGATACTGGGCCGTTTTGTGGCTTAGCCCGCCATACCTCTGAATTTCCGCAAAGAGCGCATCATCGGAAGAAAGCCGGGAGGATGCAATCAGCTTTAAGCTGGGATCGTAGAGCTGAATAGGGTTCTGCACCATTTCAGTGGCAATATTGATAAGCTCACCGATTTGTCCATCCTTCAGCATGCAGTAATCCATGCTGCTGAGCCATTTTGCATAGTGAAAGACGATGGCAATAGCCTGATTTAACACCTCACACAGCTCCAGCTCCGTTTCGATGGCAGCACAGCAGCCCTTCGGACATTTGCCGCCTGGGAGACAGACGTACAGAATGCAGGGGGCTTGCTCTGCGTGGCGTTCCCCCATGATGCGCTGAACCGCATCAGCTCTGGACCCATCGGTCAGGTAAATGATTTGCGGCTTGAGAATCTTTGGAGCGCTGGGCAGCAGCTCAATTCCATGGTAGACGCAATCCATTTGTGCTGCGCTGTACTGCGTGATTTGACAGCCCTCCAGCTGGTCGAATAGCATGCCGAGTGCAATATCCATTGTAATCCCTCTGTTTCGTCGTATGGTCATAAATACGCCCACTTATAACAATTTTACTATAGCAGATTTGAATTTACAATCCATTGTGCAAAGAGTACAAATCGCAGGAAATATGCGTCCCTGCGATTTGTATGCGCGCCACAATGCGTGGAGACGCAGAAATCAATAAACTAAAGACAGCTGCAATCCAAACGAAATATGTCGGGAAAGGAAGATGCTTATGAACAATCAGAGCAGATTATTCAGGGCTCTGGGGATCAAGCCCAACGGACTGCACATTTCACGGTCCCTGATTCTGGGCTATCTCATCGCCTTTGGCGTGTCCGCGGCTGTTTTGGAGCTGTTGGGCTTCCAAACGGCAGCCATGTACCTGCTTGCCATCGGCAGCGCGGCATTTGTGGCAACGGATGTTTTGATGGAAATGCTGGAGGGCAAGAAAGCCTCCACCTTCCATAATGTCCACGGTGTTGTGATCTGCATGATATGCGGCGCAACCATAGTGGCCTGTCTTGTGTTCCTGCTGAGAGAATTGTTCTGATCGGCAGGACGAAGATCCCGTATCGACAGCTTTCCGATGCAGCTGCACTTCAAATCCACGCAAAAGGAGATCGTATTATGAGTCAAAAATATCAACACATTCTCTCGCCGCTGAAGATCGGCAATGTGATCCTGAAGGATCGGCTTTGCTGCTCCAACTCATCCATTCACTACATTCAGGGGCCTGAGAAGTACCCGTCCGAGGGCTTTATTGCCGACCTTGCAAATCGTGCCCGGAACGGCGCTGCCTACATTACTGTGGGCGAATGGTCCAACCCCATCCAGCATATCGACCCGGCGGAGGGCGCAGATGGACGACATATGCCGTCGATGGATATTACGGATGTGGAAAACCAGAACTATTACACCGCCATGTGCGATGACGTCCATTTCTATGGCTCCAAGCTTCTGGTCTACACCAACATTGAAATGCCCGATTCCTATTCGCTGCTGGGCGGATGGGGCCACGATGCGGCCGGTAATGAGCACTGCTATCAGCCCCTGCCGGAGGATATGATGGAGGGCGTGATCTGTCAGTTTGTCGAAAAGCTCAAGCTGTACAAGGGCGTTGGCTATGACGGCATCAGTATCCGCGGCGACTACATTCTGTGCGGAACCGATGGAGAACGAGTGGACGAGTACGGTGGAAGTCCGGAAAATCGCGCGCGCTTCCTGAACAGACTGCTTTCTGCGGTCAAAAAGCGTCTGGGCAAGGACTTCCTGATCGAAATGGTTCTGCACGGCGAACAGCTTCTGGGCTACGCAGGCGAGGTAAGCTACGGCTATTCGCTGGACGACGCACTGGAGTTTCTGAAGCTCACCGAACAGTATGTGGATATCGTCCAGCTGCGGGAAAAGAATCTGGCGCTGGCCCATCCGCTGTCCTACAACTCCACCAAGGGCGTCCATGGCACCATCGAATACGCCAAAGCTGTCCGGGCCGCCGGAATCAACGTGGCAATCGCAGTCAACGGCGGCTATCAGGATCCGGACGAGATCGAGCAGTATCTGGCGGACGGGATCATTGATCTGGCAAGCGCCGCAAGAGCCTTTTACTGCGATCCCGACTACTTCCAGAAAATCCGGGAAGGACGGGGCGAGGACGTCGTTCCATGCCTGCGCTGCAACAAGTGCCATGGCTCTCCCACACCCCCGTGGCATATTGTGTGCTCCGTGAACCCCATGCTGGGGCAGGAGTCCCGGCTGCATCGTCTGATTGCTAAAAAGCCCGAGCGCTCCAAGCATGTGGCAGTGATCGGCGGCGGCCTTTCCGGTCTGCTGGCAGCAACTATCGCAGCAAACAGAGGCCATGAGGTTGTGCTGTTTGAAAAGACCGGCTATCTGGGCGGTCAGCTGTTCCACGGGGATTATTTCAGCTTTAAGTGGACGGTTCGGGATTATCGGCTGTGGCTGATCCGTGAAGCGCAGAAGGCCGGGGTGGACATCCGCCTGCACAGTGATATCTCGCCGGATAGAATTCGGCAGATGGGCTTTGACGCTGTGGTCGTGGCAATCGGAAGCTCGCCGAATATCCCGGAGATCTCCGGCGCATTTGATGCAGATGGGAAACCGACCTGCCCCACCTGCCATGAGGTCATTGGACACGAGGATCAGCTGGGAAAGAAGGTGGCAATCATCGGCGGCTCCAGCACCGGTACCGAGACCGGCATGTATCTGGCGGAGCACGGCCATGACGTAACCATTTACACCCGTCAGGAGCGGCTGGCTCACGAAATCAATCATATGCACTCCTTCTCTCTGTGCGATGTGGTGGCTGGCGAGGATGGAAAGGGCAAAATGCTCTCCGCATGGGAGCGCTACCCCAATCTCACCAGCATTGTCAAGGCCAGCGTCGTCAGCATTACCAGCAGCACCGTGACCTACAAGGACGAGCTTGGAAATGTAGAGGACAATGTGTACGACAATGTGGTGATCTGCGGCGGCATTCGTCCCAAGCAGGAGGAGGCCCTGTCCTACGTTGGCTGCGCCGATGAGTTCTACATGGTTGGCGAGTGCGCCGAAAGCAAAAATATTCAGCAGTGCGTCCGGGATGCGTATTCCAAAGCGCTACAAATCTAACAGAAACAGAAGGAGAAAAGACAATGACTGCAATCAGTGTAATTGGTATTGTAATTGCTCTAATCTTCTGCAATTACAGTGTATACCGGGGCCTTGGGCTGGCTCTGGCAGCAGTGTTCAGCTGCTTTATTATCTGGATCACCGGCGGCGTCAGCATTTCCGCCGGTTGGGACAGCGCCATTACGGAGCTGGAGCCCTACCTTGGCGCAATGATCCCCATCTATATTTTCGGCGGTATTCTGGGCCTGTTCTATGCGAAATCCGGTGCAGCGGCATCCCTGAGCCTTGCCTGTTTCCGCCCGTTTAAGAACGCAAAGAATCCGAAGGTCAAGATGCTGGGTACGATTTTCATGTTCTTCATCATGCGTGTGCTGCTTACCCTCTCCGGCATTGACAACATGGCATTGATCGTTACAACCGTTGCCATGGTCGCGGTAATGTGCGAGGAACTGGACATCCCCAGAAAGTACGCAAACTGCCTTCTGATGATCTCCGGTACGATCCCCACCTTTATGCCCGGCGCACCGACCATGATGAATGTCATCCTTCCCACCGCACTTCCCGGCTTCACAAGAATGAGCTGCTTTATTCCCAGACTGCTCTTTATGTTCGCATTCATTATTCTGAGCACCCTGATGGTAAGCTCTATGATCCGGCGCGCCAAGGACAAAGGCGAGCACTATGAGGCAATTCCGGGTATGGATGCCGGAGAGCTGACGGATGCAAATGTAAAGCGTCCCTTCTGGCTGCTGACCCTTGTGCCGCTGGTGGTAGTGTACATTCTCTCCGTTGTTACAACGATCTCCTCCTGGATCTGCATTATGATTGGCTGCATTGTCGCCGGTGTGCTCTTTGTTCCCTATATGAAGGTACCGGAGGGACAGAAGCGCTTTGGCTGGCTGATCAACGAGATGAACGATGCATCCATTCAGATCCCCCTGTACTACTGCATGGATATGATGCTGGCCTACGCCATGGTATCCGTCCCCGGCTGGGCAGCCCTGACGAACTGGATGGGCACGCTGGCTACGGTCCTGCATCCTGCCTTGGCCTATGGCATTGTCTCCACGTTGCTGGTCCCGGCAGGCGTGTCGGCAGTTGTCATCAGCGCTAATCTTGCCACCGAGATTTTTATTCCCATGGGCCTCTCAGCAGCCACCTGTGGTACGCTCCTTGTGGTTTCCAATACGGTGCTTGCCAACCTGCCCAACAGCTGCGGGATGATCATGCAGGCAGAGCTGACGGAAACGCCGCTGCGGGAAGGCTATCCCTCCATCTTTAAGACCACGGTTCTGCTGACCGGTGCAATTATGGCGGTGGCAACCGTTATGGCGATGGTTGGAATCATGTAATCGCTGATACTCACTTTCACTTGCACAATCGCTGTGCGTTCCCCCCTAATGCAGCGCCGCTCCAGATATTTGCTCGGAGCGGTGCTGCGGTGCGATTATGGGGAAGTTGCCGATGAAAAGGTCACAAACGGCCAGTACGGATTTTACATTCGGCTTTTCTGACGGGATGTCTGGTGGCGTCCCGGTGTTTCAATTTGTCGGATATTCTCTTGCATGGCGGCAGCCTGTGCCCGGATTTCTTCACACATTTTGATTTGCTTCCGCACCTGCCGAAGCTCCCGGTTTAGGTCAGCCAGCTTGGTGTATAGCTCGGATTGCTGCTGAGACAATGCTTCACGGGATTCTCCACAACTGTCCAACAGCTTCACCGCATTCAGATATTGCTGTGCTTCCGCCTCCATACCGCTGTGGCCCTGATTGTAGAGCCGCTTGGCAGGAGCCAGTACTTCTTCATTTGTCAGTGCCTGAAATAGCGGCTGGCGTTTTTTCTTTTGCACATTGAGGATAGTGCGCCGTTTTGTGAGCGATTTGATTTTGACCTCTGCCTTTTCCACAAAGGCTGTCATATCTGCTTCGCCGGAAATACCATGCTCGTTGAGGAACTGAAACTGCGCCCGGAGCTGCTCGAACCTCATGACATCTTGGCGCATCTTGCCTGTAACTCTGGGCGGGTACTGCCGCTTTTCTATTTTGCCGAGGATGTAGAGATACGCCTGCCCACCGGCAGACATGTTTTTCTTTGCTCTTGCTTCTACATCGGGCTTCAGCTTCAGCGCAATCTTTCCCAGCTCCCAGTTGTCCGGATTTCTCCGGCCCTTCTGAGTATCCAATGCCCACTGCTTTGCCTCCAGCGCATCTTCAAACTCGAACACCAGCATGGTATAGGGGATTTCGTGGCCCTGGCAAATCGACAGGCGGTTATGTCCATCCACGACTCGCAGCTCCTGATCCACGATCAGCGGGGAGTAGCAGCCGTTCTGCAAAATGTCCTTTTCCAATGCCTCCTGCTGCTCCAGGGAGAGGGGCGGCAGGAGATCACGGAACTCCGGGAACACCGTGGGCGTTTTATCCGTGGAGCGGTATAGGGTTCCTGTGTTTTTCATTTACGCTTCCTCCTGAAGCTCATCTTCCTCCGAGGTGTCCTCCTGCTTCTTGAAGCTCAGGCACTCCAGCTGGCGAGCCTTGATGATGTAGCTGTGCTCCGGGCTGGAGCTTTCAAAGGGGCTGGGCTCGAAGCTGCCAAGGATGGCGATGCGGGAACCGGGGTAGGCGAAGCGCTGGAACAGCTCCACCTGCTTGCCGTAGAGCTTCACGGGAACAGTGTCGGTGATGCGTTCCCCTTCGGCATTCTTGTAGGTGCGCCAGGAGGTGATCTCCACGATGGCATAGGGATTCCCCTTGGCATCCTTGCGGACGTCGGCTTCCTTGGCCACACGGCCAATTACAAAAATACTAAGCATAAAATCTCCTTTCACGTTTGAGCCGCCAGGTCGTGGCTAACCATGGCAGCGTAGTAGTTGTCGATGGTGGTGGGGGCGTTGTACAGGGTGGTCAGAAGGTACTGCCGGATGTTGCGGATCTTCGTGGTGTTTCGGCTGAGACAGCCCAAAACAAAGCGGATGTGCTCCGCGGTGAGCTTCATGAGCCGACCTTTGACCACCTCGGGTCTGTTGACAAAATACCGCTTTAACATTATCTATGGTATAATCTATCCGGGTGATGCAGTATGATGACCAGAAACGAAGCCAAGCAGAGCAAGCTCCTCCTCGTAACAATGGAAGAACTAATTCCACAGGATCATTTTCTTCGCAAGCTGGATGCAGCCATCAGCTTCGAGTTTGTATACGACATCGTAGCCCCGCTGTATAGTGACCGTGGCAGGCCGTCAATTGATCCGGTACTGCTGGTTAAAATGCTGCTTCTGGGCTATCTTTATGGCATCGACTCCGAGCGAAAGCTGGCTGAAGAGGTTCGGTATAACATTGCGTACCGCTGGTATCTTGGGCTGGATCTGGATGATCCCGTCCCGGATCACTCCACCTTTTCGCAGAATCGTCGCCGCCGGTTTAAGGGCCAGGAGGTATTCCGGCAGATTTTTAATCGTATCGTCCGGGAATGCCAAAGGGCTGGGCTGGTTCGTGGTGAAAATGTTGTGATGGACTCCACGCACATTAAGGCGAACGCGGATAACCATAACTCCGTATGGATTGACGTGCTTAAGAAGCCAGAAGCATACTGGGACGACCTTAATTTAACAGACTTGCCTACTGAGGTGGTTCGGAAATCCGAGAACCCCTGTGATGCCGATGCTGGATATATGAACCGTACCAATAAACCAAAGGGATTCCACTACCTAAACCATCAGTGTTCCGATGCGGACACCGGCATTATTCTGGATGTCAGCGTAACGGGTGGGGATGTGCAGGATTGCGAATGCTGCGTAGATCGGTATGCGTATCTGAAAAATGAAATGCATTATCCAATTAAATCTGCTGGACTGGATAGCGGCTATGATACAATCCGGATTCATTATGGCCTAAGCCGCTTAGGAATTACTACTTACATACGTCCTTGCTTACGCGGTGATCGAAAGAGTCCCAGATGGTTTTCTCGTAGTGACTTCAAATGGAATGTTAAAAGCAATAAATTTGTCTGCCCCAATGGAAAAGACTTGGTATTTAAGTGGATGGCAAAACCTAAAAAAGTTATGCCGCTCCTTATTTATGCCGCAGAAAATAGTGACTGCAATGCATGTTCGCTTCGTACCAAATGTATCTCAGAAAAGAAGCTACACAGAGAAATATCTAGGAAATGGCTATCCGCTTTCCAAGATACAGGCCGTCAGCGCATAGGTACACACCGCTACAAGCAAATTCAGCGGCAAAGGCAGATCGTTTGTGAAGGAAATTTCGGTTTGCAGAAGCGCTGCCATAATTTAAGATTCACCCGAAAAAGAGGCATTGAAAACGTATTAGAGCAATGCCTCCTTTCGGCGTCCGCTTTAAACCTGAAGCGGTTGGTAAAGGGAATAAGCCAGGTGAAAAATCCGCTTGCAGAGGCCATGGTGAGCCTCGTATGCAAGCGGATTTCGTGTTTTGGAGACTGGAGTTGGGCTTGTCGGCTGCTTAAAAATGTGATTTTGTCAACAGACCCCCTCTGCCGGGAAGTTATTGCCCGCCACCCGCACCGTCTGGCGCGTGGTGCAGACGGTCTCCACCAGGATCTCCAGAATTTCCTCCAGCTGCTCCTGCTGGTGTGGGTATTCCTGACACAGCAGGCCGTAGGAGATGTTCTGGGCGATGATCTCCCGGTAATTCTGCATCTCTGCGGCAGTCACTTCGGTTCGATTCCGCTTCTGGCTGATGGGAAGGGAATCGATACTTGATTGATCTGTTTTTTCTTTTTCTGTTTTGGATGAGTTAGTATTTAATTGCGTTGGATTCTCCGGCATCGGCGCAGCCGTCTGCGGATTTACCGTTGTCGGATTTTCCGTCGACGGTTCGTGCGGCAACGGGCGCTCACGGATCACATACTCATTGCTGCCGAACCTTCCGCCCTCTGTGGTAGTCTGGTGCCGGGTGATGTACCCGGCTTTTCCCAGTTCCAGAATGGCGGTGCGGATGGCGTCCTTGCTCTCCTTGTTAATGTGGGCCAGCCCCACCAGGGTATAATCCCATTCCTCCGGCAGAGACAGCATCTGGGAGAGCAGCCCCTTGGCTTTCAAGGACAGGTTCTTGTCTCGCAGATGGTAGTTGCTCATGATGGTGAAATCCTTTGTCTTTTCTACGCGAAATACAGCCATAGTTTTTCCTCCTGTACGCAAAAAGGGGCGGAAATCCGAAGATCCCCGCCCCTGGGTTTCTGATTCGTTATTCTGTTCGGGTCCCTCTGACCAGAAGTCGGTGACTGTTCACCGCTATGGGCACACAGGTCACAAGGGTCACATAGTCCTCGCCGTCCACTGTAGATGCTGAGATCCGCAAGCTTACGGTAGCTGAACTCTACGCCCTGAATGGCGTACTGACTGAGCGCTGTATTCACCTGCTCATCTGCAAGCCCGGTGGACACATAGGACTGCGAGTCCCAAATGCCGTCGTTCTCGGCCCCGGTCAGATCGTACTTATACAGGGTCAGGGAAGTGCTGCGGCCTGTGTCAATGGTAGCCGTAGCAGCGTCGGCGGCAGAAACGCCGCTGGAGATGGAAAAAGCCATGACCGCAGTCATGGCAAGGGCGCTAATCCGTTTCAAAATGTTAGTTTTCATGAGAGATCCTCCGTTTCAGATTTTTCAGAATGATTGGGTATTTAACGTTGGCAAAGAGCAGCAGCCCCAGAACAAGTGCCGCAACGCCAACTCCCGCAAAGGGAAAGCCGCTTCCGCCCGTCATGGGCAGTGTGTAGATATGTCCGTTTTGAACCGTGATAGGGAAATTGTAGAAGTACGCTGTTCCGTCAATCACCTCATCCGGGGGGGCGGTCACTTTGCCGTCAGGATAGCTGACTGGCAGCGTGCCCTCAAAGATCGGCTCTTTCAGAAGTTCGTATCCTTCTGGGGCAGCTACCTCCGTCAAACGGTACTGTACTTCTTCATCTGCCCAAAGATTTTCAAAGGTAACGATACCGGATTCATCCGTAGTGAGCTTGCCGTCTGTAACGGCAGTGGATGTGCCGCCTTTGGCAAGGGAATCACTGTGATACACAGGTTTCCAACTATCGCCGTCCTTGTATTCCAGCAGAAAGGTGGCTCCAAACAGCGGCTGTCCATCGGTGTTCTGCTTTGTGATGGAAATAGAACCGGGGCGGCGATCATCCTTGGCGGTGTACTGAATCTCCGCATCGTGCTCCTCCACTGACCAGATCCCGGTGTTGTCCTCATTCAGAAGATACCCCTTGGGCGCTTTCGTCTCCTTCCACACATAAGTGACGCCGAATACCAGGTCCTCGAAAGCAACGGTGTCGTCCTCGCCGGTGGTCAATGTACTCTCAGAACCATCCGAACCGGTGAGGGTAAACACCGCACCGGACAGCGGCGCATTGTCCGCACTGTCCACCTTGAGAATGGACAGCTTGCCTGTCCAAATGTTGTTGTAAATGGTCAGAACATGGCCGGAATTGTCCTTCGTTACGGTCTGACCATCCTTGGAAATGCGGACCTCATAGACCGTCTCGTCTCGGTCATAGCCCGCCCAGCCGGTGCGCTGCTGGACGCAGTAGATACCATAGGGCAGGCTCTTGGAGGTACCTTTGCCGTTCTTCCTGATGGTGATAATGTCCCGTTCCGTTTCTTTTGCGGTATCGTAGCTGCCCGCAGATTTCAGATATACCGTAAACGTGGCACCCTCCTCCGGCTGCTTTTCATCAGAGACAGTGTTCAGTGCGTACTTGGTCAGCTGAATTTTGCCGTACATTACTGCATCGCTGACCGTTACAGAAAAGCTATTTTCCTTCTCGCTGTAGTGGTCATAGCTGGTTTTCAGCTTGTACACCGTCTTGTCCAGCTTGTAGCCGCTGGGAGCTTTCGTCTCCTTGAGGGTGTAAACGCCGTCATCCTGGGTGCATGGAAACAAATCCGTGGTGAAGCCGCCATCAGAAACAGTATAGGTGGCAACCGCCTTGCCGGACTTGTACAGAGTATATTCCGCACCGTTCAGCGTGGCATCGCCTTGGGGCGCAGCCTTGCCGGTGTCCGCATCCACCTTGGTGATGGTGGCACGCCAGTGCTTCCAGATGTTCTCAGCGATGGCATAAGCAATGTCATTGCCGGGGATAGTAACGTTCTGTGGTTCGGGGAGGATGTATGCGTTACCGGGAGAGACTTCCTCCAGCGTATAGGTGCTGATCTCAATGTCCTTGAAGTATGCCTTGCCGTCCGAGCCGGTGGTGGCAGTGACATCCACGGAGTTGCTCTTGTCACTGGTGCCATACAGCCGGAAGGTGAAGACCGACCAGCTGCCGTAATTGACCGCCTTGCTAACCACCAGACTGCCTGTTTTCGGCGCATCCGCCCAGGTCAGGGAAATGTGCGCTTGAAGGTAATCTGCCCCGCCGGAGGCCAGCACGGTCTGGTAGGTTGGATTCTCCCATATGGTCGGGTTGCTGGTGGACATGAGCTTCTGGTCCGAGGTGCCGGTAATTGTCTGACCCTTGATGGCGTCCGCATTTGCTGCGGGTACGGAGATATACAATGTGTTGCCGCTTCGAGAGAAGCTGACACCGGATGCGGAGAAGGTGAAGTGGGACAGGACGCCCGCCGTATCCCGGACGCTGCCCTCATAGCAGCCAGTGGAATTGTTCAGGGTCAGTGTGATGGACTTCGCACTGCTCTGGGATGTTCCCGCAAAGCTGGGAACTGTGCCGTCCGACACGGAGATAGCATTCAAAATGCCATCATAACAGCTCTGGAAGTCCGCCCCCAGCACGGCGTAAACATTGCGGTAGAGACCGTAATCTGTGCAGGACTTGATGTCCGCATTGTACCGGCTGTGAGATACGACCTCCCAAATGAGCACCTGCGTTGCAGCGTACTGTACCTGACGGCTGTAGCCGTAGTCCACTTGTGGGTAGCCAAAAGCCAGGATTTTCTGAATGTGGCTGCGCTGGAGGTCATCCAGCTCCAGCTTCCAGTAGGAGGAGCTGCTGGCATCGTCTGACGTGTAGGAGGTGTAGTAAGCAGGTGAGGGGGTCGGATCAAAAATAATGCCAAATTACGGGATGATATCTATTTTGTCGTGAAGATTCAAAAAAGTATTCCGGCTTCTGAATATCTATTTTTTAACGATGGAAAGGGCTACTATTTGCGAAGAAATACGACAAAAGCACCGATTCCTCGGTGCTTTTGTTCGTGACATCTTTTTTGTCCTGTATAGCCATCTATACAGGACAAAACTGGTATATAATTTGCAACTTGCACTTGGCGAAACGACCCTGCTCAGCGCAGCAGATAAATTGCCGGAATAGACATCAGCGGAATGGTGATACAGGAAAGAATGGTAGTCAGTACGAACAGTTCGGTGGCGTAGCCAGAGTCCTTCTCATATCGGGCGGCGAACATGATTGCGGTAGCGCCTACTGGGCAGGCTGCTCCGACGAATACCGTATAGGCAATAGTGAAATCCAGATGCATGGGCAGCAGTACCAGCAGGCAGAGAGCGGGAATCAAAAGCAGCTTTATGAAACAAATCCGATAGAGACGGAGATTTTTTAGGCTTTTGAGCACGTTACTCTGGGCAAGATTAACTCCGGCAATTACCATTGCCAGCGGCGTGTTCATGCTTGCAATCTGTTGGAGCGGGGAGAGCAGCGGCTCTGGAAGCCGGATTTGCGCCACAAAGCACACAATTCCCAACACAACGGCGACAATAGCGGGAGTCAGCAGCTTTTTCCACAGCTGCCGCAGTTGACATTTGTCTCCCATGACTGCGGTGCCGTGGGTCCAGAGCAGAAGATTGAACGCGGCGTTGTAGGCGGTCATGTAAAAGACACCCTCGGCACCCAATACGCTACTGATCAGGGGAATGCCAATAAAGCCACAGTTGGAGTAAACCAATGACATTTGCTCTACGCTCTGTTGGGGATTATTTCGGCGAATCAGCAGCTTTGAGAGCAGAATGCACAGTCCAAAGGTCAAAAGAGAGGCCACAAGTGCCAGAAAAAGCCCCCAAAGACGCTCCAAATCGAAGTCGATTTGATAGGATACGAAAATCAGCAGCGGACATACCAGCAGCAAAAGAAAGTTGGAGAGCTGCTGATTGGTTTCTGCGCGAAGAAGTCCGGTCTTGCAGGCAATCACACCGCCCAGCAGGATTACGAACATTTCAAATATTTTTTCTGCAACGATTCCTGCCATGGAATGTGCCTCCCGTCGGGTCATTGATGCTGTGCGAGGAAAGTGGTCAAAAACATGGGGATTTGACCACTTTCCCTGCTTTGGTATCAGGACTGCGCCTGAATATACTCCTGCGCAACGAGCAAGGAGTTGTGAACCATATCCTCCAGCGCCTGATCGGTAAAATAGGCCATATGCGGCAGCAGCAGAACATTTGGCATGGAACCCAGAATCGCCATTTGACGGTGCTTGAGCATGACGTTTTTGTGGTCGCTGTAATAGATGTTCCGATCTCCGTCCAGCACGTCCAGTCCCGCACCGGAAAGCTGACCCTGCTCTAGTGCGTCAATCAGCGCGTCGGAGTCCACCAGTGCGCCACGGGCGGTGTTGATGAGTACCGCGCCCAGTTTCATCTGATGGAGCTTTTCTGCGTCCATGAAGTGGTAGGTCTGGTCGTTGGAGGTAAGGTGCAGAGAGACGATATCGGATTCGGACAGCAGTTGAGGAAGCGGACAGTATTTCGCTTGGATACTGTCCTTTGGCGTGCGGTTCCAGTAGAGGACTTTGCAGCCAAAGCCAGAAAGGTGCGCGGCAAGGGTGGTTCCGATGTGTCCGGCACCGATGATGCCGACGGTCATATTGGGAAGTTCTCTGCCGCGAAGACCGGGAAGGGAAAAGTCCTGCCCCACACTGCGGAGCAAAATGGGCTTGATATTCCGGAGCACCATCATCATCATCATGATGGCATAATCCGCTACACTGGCAGGAGAGTAGCGGACGTTGCGGATGCCAATGCCCAGCGTGGCGGCATAGTCCGCGTTCATATGCTCCATGCCAACGCAGCGGGTCACCCCCAGGCGAACGCCGTTTTTATGGTAAATATCCCAAAGCTCCGGGGTGATGACGGTTTCGGATAAGACGTTTACGCAATCCGCTCCAATGGTTAAATCCGAATTCTCAAGGCTTGGACGCTCATGGGTCATGACCAGATCAATATCATATTGCCGGTAATAGCGCTCAAAAATCGGGCGCTCGGCTTCATCCACGGTGTATGCAATCATTTTCATAGGGGGTTCCTCCAAACGGGACAGTGTTATCAGATCGCGTGTTCGTCAAACCGGCGGCGGATCAGGTCGGCAAGGGCTTGGGCGGTGCCTTCAATGCCCAGCGCGGTGCTGTTGAGCAGCAGATCCATATGCTCTGGATCCATCGGCTCATAGCCTGCATAGCGCAAGTGATAGGCACGGCGGGCCTTATCTACGTCGGCGCACATTTTACGGGCCTGGAGCGGCGTCATATTAAAGTATTGAACACAGTTCAAGGTACGTTCTTCCATGGGGGCATAAATAAACACTCGCAGCAGATTTTTTCGATCTCGCATGAGGTAGTCACCGCAGCGACCTACCAGAATGCATGAGGATCGATCCGCAAAATCCTCCAGAACGCATTCCTGTACGGAGAAAATCCGATCTTGAAGCTCTGTGGTGCCGTTGCCTAGGGGGAAAAGCATTTTTCCGTAGGTGCCAAACTTGTGGTTGGCCTCCTCCTCTTCCCGACTGATGAGCTTTAGCGGCATATCCATGCGCTTGGCTACCTCTTCCACAATATCGCGATCATAGTATTCGATGCCCAGCAGCTCGGCGGCACGCTTAGCAATGGGACGACCCATACTGCCAAACTGCCGTCCGACGGTTACTACATATTTCTTTGCCATGGTCGTTCCTCCTTATGCATTTCGAACCAGATGGATCAACTCTTTCATGCTTCCAAAGACGGGCTGGAATCCGGAGAGATCCGGCGGACATCTAAAATAGTTTAACACATAACCCAGGGCGGCTGCAACCCCATAGAAGAGTCCCTCCTCAGCAATATCAAATTTGGGGGTGTGGTGATTAGCACCGGAGCCGTAAGCGTCATCCCGAATGCCGGTAAAGCTGTTGACACCGGGAATCATATTGCACAGAAAGCTAAAGGTTTCCGATGCCATCCACGGCTCACATTCGTAGATGGCATCCGGACCGAGATACTCCTCTGCTGCCTCCCGGAAGAGCTTGGTGCAGGGAGCATAGTTGGTGGTGGGCAGCAGCATTTCGGGAACCCGCAACTGATAAGTGCAGTAATTTAGTGGGCAAACGCTGTCCAGCACCCGCCGGAACTCAGACCAGAAGGTCATGCCGCTCTCCCTGTCCAGAAAACGAACGCTGCCCTGACACACCAAATCATCGGGAACCACATTGAACCGCTCGCCGGTGTGTAGACTGCCGATGGACCAGGTGAGGGAGGAGTCCGGGCGGACATAACGGAGCCGCAGGGTCTGTAGGGCGTTATAGATCTCATGGAAGCAGTCTAAGGTGCTGTGCGCCAGATCGGGGCGGGAGCCGTGACCGGTCTGCCCGTATAGCTCCAGCTCAAAGTGATAAAGGCCGGACATGGCGGGACCGTAGTTGCAGGCAACCTTTCCAACAGGAATATCCCAGCGCACATGAGAGGCATAGCAGATATCAGCGTGGAGGTTATGCTCCTGCATATAAAGGCACAAATTCTGACCGTTTCCGTGACCTTCTTCTCCTTCCTCAAACATCAGGAGGATGGAGCCGGGCAGTTCAGCTTCCATGGACTTGAGAATTTTTGCCTCGGTGAGCAGCATTGCCAAATGTCCGTCGTGTCCGCAGCCGTGCATGACACCGGGAATCCTTGAAATGCATTTTTTCGGACCAACCAGGTTTGTTTCACTTTCCAGAATGGGGAGCGCATCCATATCGGCCCGCATGAGAACGGTTTTTCCGTCCTGCGCGCCGTAAATATGGGCGAAAATGCCTCCGCCAGGAACCTGCTCATAGGGAATGTCCAGTTGCTGAAGCTCCTCCATGATATAATCCATGGTGTGAATCTGCTCTTCCGGACCGGATTCCGGATATTCATGAAAATGACGGCGCAGGCCTACCGTATAGGGAAAGTTTTCTTTTGCAAGAGCCAGTAGATCCATTGTTTCCAGCTTCCTTTCTAAAAATAGGGTCAATTGCCCTTATTGGCAACGGCACGAAGAAATTTACGGGTGCGCTCATTTTGCGGATGGTCAAATACATCCTGAGGCTTGCCCTGCTCTACTACAACGCCGCCATCCATGAATACAACCCGGTCTGCCACCTCACGGGCAAAGCCCATCTCATGGGTGACCACTGCCATGGTGATTCCGGTTTTAGCAACGTCCTTCATGACGTTCAATACCTCCCCTACCAACTCTGGATCCAGAGCAGCGGTCGGCTCGTCAAACAAAATCGCATGGGGCTTGAGCGCCAGCCCGCGGGCAATGCCCACCCGCTGCTGCTGTCCGCCAGAAAGCTGAGAGGGATAATAGTCCATGCGCTCGCCCATGCCGACCACGTTCAGGTAATGCTCTGCAATCTCACGGGCCTCGTTTTTGGGCTTCTTCTGTACGATGGTCAGCCCAGCCATTACATTTTCCAGCGCTGTTTTATTCCGAAACAGATTGTAATTCTGAAATACCATTGTGCTCAATTGCCGGATGGCAAGGATGTCCTTCTTTCCATGTTGCTCTGCGTCAACGGTCACATCGTCCAACGTGATTTTTCCTTTTGTGGGTGTTTCAAGAAAGTTGGTGCAACGGAGCAGTGTGGTTTTTCCGGAGCCGGAGGGACCAAGAATGCAAACCACCTCTCCGGTGCCGATTTCAAAGTTGATACCCTTGAGTACCTCCAGATCTCCAAAGACCTTATGGATGTTATCGTAGCGGATCATAGCATTCTGCCTCCTTAATATTTCGCGCTTGCCTTGCGTTCGATGACTTTCTGTACTGCCACAAAGACCATGTTGAGGAGCCAGTAGAGAATCAGCACGCAAAGATATACCTCAATGAACCGATAGGTTTTGTTTGCCAGCATTTTGGCCCGAAGCATCATGTCCACAACGCCCACCATGGAGCACAGAGCAGAGCCCTTGAAGCATTCAATGAAGTTGTTCATCAGGGACGGAATGGCCAACCGAAATGCCTGAGGCAGCACCACATGGGTATAGCCCTGCATGGTCGTCATGCCGCAGGTAATGCAGGCTTCCATCTGCCCCTTATCCACCGACAAAATTGCACCGCGGATGGTTTCGGACATATATGCGGAGTAACTCAGGGCAAGGCAGAGAATTGCCTGTGCAGTGAGTCCAATGTTTGCAATACCGGGAATATAGGGGAAGATGCCATAGCAGAATAAGAACAGCTGGGCAATGAGCGGCGTACCTCGGAACAGACTCAGCCAAACTTTCAGTACGGCCTGAACAACCCGGTTTTTACTCATGGAAATGACTGCCAGAATAATTGCAAAGAGGAATGCGAAAAGGAAAGATGCAAAGGTAATCAGCAGTGTGACCTTCATGCATGAAATAATAGGCTGAAATGCATCCATAAAATACTGCATTGAGAATTGATAATACATACAAGTGGCTCCTTTCTATCTGCCGGATGAAACAGGAAATGCGTCTGCCGCCTGTGGCAGCAGACGCATTTTAGTTTCCGTCGTTTTATTCAGCAATCAGTTCTCATAGCTCTGCCATGCATTGTCGCCTGTGGTGGTAATGGTATTGACTTCACCGTCAGGCAGGGATGTAACATCCATATCAAACCACTTCATAGACAGATCTGCCAGCGTGCCATCTTCGTGCATCTGCTCAATCAGATCGTTGAATGCAAGGATCCAGTCCTTATTGTCTTCGTTTCTGGTCCAGCCATAGACGATAGGCATGTTCTTCCACTTTGCATCCTGGATGTAAAGCTTATCGGCATTGCCAGACTGTGCAACGGCGTAGGCTGCGGTGGAAGTACACTGGAATTCAGCGTCTGCCTGCTTCTGGACGACAGCGGAAATCAAAACAGAGGCAGAATCCAAGGTCAGTTCGTTGATGGTAATGCCCTCAGCTGCCTTCTCTTCAATGATGCTTTCCAGCGTCAGGGTTGCGTTGGAGCCAGCCTCACCGGCGATGGTCTTATCTGCCCAGAAATCCATGTCACCGTCTTCCGGTTCACCGGTTTCCTTCAGGCAAACCACGGAATAAGACTCCCAGGCGTAGGTGTTGGTAAACCAATAGAGACCGAGTCGGTCATCATTTACGGTAGTAAGGTTTGCAATGGTATCGATAACGCCATTCTGAACCATGCCCCAAAGGGATGCATATTCCGAAATGGTCCATTCAATATCGAAGCCATAATAGTCAGCCATATAATTCATGACATCAATGTCCATACCCTCGACGCCGCCGTTTCCATCATCCTGAGACCAACCGGCCTGTGCAGCGGAGGTACCAACCCGAAGGGTTTTGCCCTGAAGGGAAGCCCACTTGGTCTTGAGATCGGAACTGTCAGCGGCTGTTCCCTCGTCAGTGGAGCCTGCGGCAGTCGCAGGAGCTTCCTTGGCGGATTCCGTGGGAGCGGCTGCGGTAGAAGCAGAGCTTGCAGCGGATGCGCTGCTGCTGCCGGAGCCGCAGGCTGCCATGGAAGCGACCATGCATACGGACAGAACGGCACATACAAGCTTTTTCCAGAGTTTTGTTTTCATAGCAATTCTCCTCTCGGAACATGGAACCGGGTCATCCTTGATCCAACCTCCATGGAAAAGCAGAAAGGGCGCTCCTGGAGGATCCCAGAGGGGATGATCAGAAGCGCCTTTGCTTTGTATTGATGAACTAAGTATAGAACTTTTTGCAAGTTAAGTCAAGAAAAAATTCATAATGAAATTCGACAAAAGAAGAAACCAACAATGAGAAATGTATGTGAATAATTTCAAAATATAATAATAGTGAAAGAAATCAACCAAATATATTCGAAAATATATGGGAAAAACCAAAAAATACACTACTGTACGCAGTATACCTTGCGTTCCGGAATCTTATGATAATGAAAGAATAAAATGAAGTTAATGCGTTATTTGGCAATGGACTTGCAGAACGCCTCCATACGATCCATGCCCTCTTTGATATTTTCCATGCTGGTGGCGTAGGAGATGCGGATATAGCGCGTGCCGTCTAGAGAGCCAAAGTTGTCGCCAGGAACCACAGCAACATGGGCCTGCTCCAACAGCTGATCCGAAAAATCTTGCGCAGGAAGACCGGTGCTGCCCACATTGGCGAATACATAGAATGCGCCCTTCGGGGGAATACAGTGGATACCGGGCATGGCGTTGAGCCGGGAAACAATATAATCCCGGCGGCGCTGAAACTCCTGCCGCATCCCCTCACAGTGTCCCAGCGCCTGCTGGAAGGCCGCAATGGCACCGTGCTGGCTGAAGGTAACTGCATTGGAGTAGACACCCTCGGTTAGCTTGGTCATTAGGGCTGTCAGGTGTTCAGGACCTGCGCCAAAACCAATCCGGAAACCGGTCATGCTAAAGGTTTTCGAGCAGCTGTCCACAATCAGCGTCCGTTCTGCCATGCCGGGCAGAGAGGCAATGGAGTGGTACTCTGCACCGTCAAACAGGATGTGACGGTAGACCTCGTCACTGATGACAAAGAGATCATGCTCGATGGCCAGTTTTGCCAGCGCCTTCAACGCATCCAGGGAAATTACGCCGCCGGTGGGGTTGCAGGGGGAGTTGAGCATCAGAGCTTTTGTTTTGGGGGTCAGTGCCTTTTCCACGGCTTCCGGGGTCAGAATAAAATCGTCCTTTTCATAGACATCCACCGGAACGGTAACGCCGTGGCACATGGCAATCATCTGATGATAGTTGGAGAAATAGGGGGCGCTCACCAGTACCTCGTCATCGGTGTCCAGCATACACATCAGCCCCAGAAACAGGGAGGCCATACCGCCTGCGGTGACCACAACATTGTCCGCCTTATAGGGAACGCCGGTCATTTTTGTGATATAGTCCGCATAGACCTCCCGCAGTTCGGTAACGCCAGCACCGGGGGCGTATTTGGTGTCGTGGCGATCCAATGCTGCCTTGGTGGCATCAATTGCGACCTGGGGTGGGGCAAAATCCGGTTCACCCACGGCAAAAGAAATCACGTCAGGGATTTCGGAGGCGCGCACCATCATACTGCGGATTTTGGAAGTGGGGATGACCTCAGCAACGGATGAATATTTCATATGAATACCTCCTCATAAATCAAAAGAACAGGGAAACTGCCAGCCGTGCCAGCAGCATCAGCAATACCACAAAAAACATAGGGCGGATCACCTTCGCACCTTTGTGAAGGGCCAGTCCAGCGCCAATGTAGTTGCCCAGGAGATTGACCAGTGCAGCGGGAAGCACCACCTGCCACACCACAGCGCCCGAACAGGCATAGGTGATGGCGGCGGACACCGACGCAACCGAGGAGCAGACCTTGGTGTTTCCGGAGGCGGTGATGAGATCTAACTTATTGAGCAACGCAAAGCTCATAAGAATAAATGTCCCGCCGCCAGCACCGTAAAAGCCGGTGTAGGTGCCCCACACGAGACCAATGAAAAGCGCGACCGCAATCTGCTGGGCACGAGTCAACTCAGCGGCGCGATTTTCCAGACCGAAATCTCGCTTGAGCAGCAACACCACCGCTGCAATGGGCAGAATGACGATCATCGCGATTTGCAGATAGCGCTCTGGGATAATCAGATTCAGCCGCGCACCCAGAATGGAGCCAAGCAGGGAGACCGGCGCGGCAATGGCGGCGGTTTTCCAATAGATCCGGCCGTTTTTTGCGAAACGTCCCAGAGAGAGCAGGGAGCCGACGCAGCAACTGCACTGATTGGTCCCCGCAATGAGATGTACGGGGAAGCCCAGCAGCAGAAATGTGGGCAGTGTCAGCAGTCCGCCGCCGCCGGAGACTGCGTCAATGATACCGGCCAGAAAAAATGCGGCGCTGACGATGGCTGTGGTCATCCACGTAAGTTCCATAGAATCTCCCCCAAAATAGCAAAGATGGAGCCGTGAATTAGCCATTCAATCACGACACCATTGCATTTTGAATATACTCATTATTCTCTTAAAATGAGGGAAAGTCAAGATAATCCTGCAATTAAACGTGAAAATCATGGTTTTTACTCAATAAAATGCAATATATCAATATTATTCTGTCATTTATGACGAATGTGAGAAAGAGAATACAGAAAAATATGCGTTGAAAATCCTAGGTTGATTGCATAATGAAGGATTGTGTCAAGTATTTTGTGTAAACATCGTTGATTTCCTACCATGTGTTAATCAGGCTGCATCTTGTTTCTTGGTAGCTTTAAAGCCGTCTTCAAACAGCTGCAGTATTTCGGCGGAGGCCGCGATTCAAGCACTGCAAGATCACCCCTTGGAAACCATTACGCCGGATCGTGGAACCGAGTTCCGTTACCATGAACGGGTGACGGAAGGACTGGGCGGTGTGCAGTTCTACTTTTCGCTGCCGCACCACCCGTGGCAGCGGGGGACGAACGAGAATACAAATGGATTGCTGCGTGAGTATTTCCCCAAGGGTCAGGATCTAGCGGATGTTACGCAAGAGGCTGTCCAGCGTGCGGAAGATGAGCTGAATCATCGCCCCAGAAAGATTCTCGGTTATAAAACCCCTGCTGAAATTCATTTTTCGATTCTGTTGCACTTGACTTGACAATTCACGAACGCAAAAAGCCCAGCCTGAACATTCATTCAGACTGGGCTTTGGAAGGGGATATTAGCGGGTGAGGGGTTTGGATCAAAAGGGATTGCCAAATTACGGGATGATATCTATTTTGTCGTGAATGTTAAAAAAATATTGTGATTTCTGAATATATAATTTTTCGTGGTGAAAAAGGCTGATATTTGCGAAGAAATACGACAAAAGCACCGATTTCTCGGTGCTTTTGTTCGTGACATCTATTTTTTCGTATGCATCGCGGCATGCTGCTGATCCCACCGCGCTTTTTGCTTTTTTAGGAGTGTCAGCAGCGTTTGGCGTTCTGCTTCCTCCAGGGTAATGGCGCTGTGTTCATCTCCGCCGGTATTTCTAAGCCGCAATGCCATATGCTTTGCAGCTTCGCCGCATTGTGTCAGAAGCAGGACAAGCTCATCATCGCTTGTAAATTCCTCGCCGTTCCGAAGCCGCTGAAAATAAGCCTGTCCTCGGCCACAGCGCAGAGCATCAGAAGGACACTGATTGGGACACTGGGCGCAGTGGTCCGGAAGCTCGACTATCGGCTGCTGCTCGTCCAGCGGGATGCTGCCGGTGCCACGCAGCAGTTCAACGGAAACCGTTTCTCCCGGTCTGCTGGGACGTTCTCCCGGCTGCGTAATGTAGATTCCCTGGGCAGTCATAGCGGCAGCGGAGCCCCGTGCGCCCGGGCCGCGGAGGGTGACGGGGGATGCGGTATACCCAGCCGCCGTTCGCTTGACTTCCATGGGGACCATCATGGAGAAAATCGGCGGCTTTGGAATGGGTGCCGTCAGCTTGGCGGAAACCGTTTCTCGTACCGGTGCTGGAATCCCCAGGCCGTGGCATATGAGCCCCCGCACCATATAATCCATACTGTAGAACGCGGCGAAAGAAGGACCCGACAGGTTGATAACCGGTTTCCCCTCCACGATCACTGCGCTCATGGGACGACCGGGGACGGCGGCAATTCCGTCGAAGACAGGCGTTCCGATTTCCTGTAGGATGGCATGACAGTAATCTTCGCCGCCCTTTGATGTACCTGCGTTCACCAGCAGGATATCTGCGTGGGAAAGAAGATCCTGAATCGCGTTTCGGAGCTGTACCGGTTCGTCCGGGACAATGGGATACATGACCGGCTGCGTGCCCATATCCAGCAGCATTTGGCGCACCAGTGCGGAGTTGGAATCATAGTTCTGCCCTCGTTGCAGCGGCTGACCGACATCCACCAGCTCGCTTCCGGTGGGTAAGAATGCAACCCTGGGCTTTTTGATTACCGGAACCTCGGAAATGCCGCCCATTGCAAGGGCGGAAAGATACATGGCGTCCAGAACAGTACCGGACGGAACCAGCAGGCTGCCCTTTCTTACGTCGCTTCCCTGGGGCTTGACATTGGTTCCTTTTTTGGCGGAAAACTTGCCATGAAAGCGCAGTCCGCCGTCTGCCAGCAGCTCAACATTCTCAATGGGGATCACTGTGTCGAAGGCGTCGTCAAAATCATCGCCGGTATCCGCCCGGACATAGTCTATTCCCATTTTCCACCCAGAGGAATCCGGAACGCCGCTGAGAAACCGTTCCGAGTCCACCGCTACGCCGTCCATGGTAGAGGCGCGCACCAGCGGAAGGTGATACTGGGCATATTGATTTTCGCAGAGAACACGTCCTGCCGCGTCCTCCAATGCAATCCGTTCTGTTCCCAGCTTGGGAGTCCAGCTCTGGCACAAACGTGCCAGAGCGTCCTCCTTCCGGATGAGATGATGAAAATCGTCCATAATGCCTCCGTTACTCGCAGACTGCGGCCAGCTGGTCTGGGGTCAGTTCTACATCATACATAAAGCGGAAGAACTCCTGTACCTCGGCTTCCAGATCATAGGTGCACTGCTCCGGATAGCATTTTGCCGCGGTATACAGGCAGCCGAGAATCCGCAGGGCGTTGGGGCTGCGGTCTACCCAGTTCTGGGGAAGGGAGGGGTTCAGGTATACGTTGCCGTTCTGCACGGCGGTGATGCTGTCCCAGTTGCCGCCGGTGGTGATTTCCTGATAAGCGGCGGCATTCCAAACAAAGATGTACTCCGGATTCCACTGAAGCACCTGCTCCAGAGAAACTGCTTCCATACCGCCAAAGCTGCTCATGGTGACATCCTCGCCCACAGCGGCTTTCAGACCAAGGTAGCGATATACATCGGCGTGGAAGGAATCGGCTGCTTCGGTAGAAAGCCCGTCGGTTCCCTCGGCATAATAATAGGTAACCACTTGATCCTGAGGCACGGCATCTACCGTTGCCTGAATCTCATCCAGAACCGTCTGAAGATAGGCTTCCACTTCTGCACCGCGCTGAGGCTGACCCAACCACAGACCAATGAGTCCGGCTGCCTTTGCGGTGTCTGCGATGTCGCGGCTTACCACAATGACCGGAATACCATACTGCTCTGCCATGGCGTCCGCTGTGGAAATGGTGGTTTCCAGAGCAGCTTCCGAGACATCATAGGTGTTGATGATGACATCCGGAGAAACGGCGAGAATGCCTTCGGTATTGGCTTCGTTGTTGCCAAAGTTGCCGCCGATGACGGGGGTATCCGCTACGGCAGCGGGATAGTAGGAAAGCTGTTCCTCGGTAAATTCAGAGGCAAAGCCAATGATCTGCTCCGGCGCAATGGCACACAGCCAGCCTTCACAGGTAGGGCTGGAGTTCCAGACCATGGGGTTTTCCGGGAAGGTTACGGTTCTGCCTGCCATATCGGTAATGGTAACCATGCCGTTTTCATCTGCTTCCAGCGGCTGAACTTCTGGAATTTCCTCTGCTTCGGAGACTTCTTCTACTGCACTGGCAGTATCCTGAATGCTTTCCGGTTCTTCGGCTGATTCGGGCTGTTCCGGTGCAGGTGCTGCACTGACGGTTTCAGAAACAGTCGAAGCAGAGAATGCAGTGGAGGATGCGGAGGTATTGCCGCAGCCTGCCAGCATTGCAGTAATCATGCACAGAATGACCAGCAATGCGGTGTGTCGATGGATGGCTTTGATGTTCATAGTTCATGTTCCTTTCTTTCTGTATTGGGCAGAGAGGCTCTGCCGATCAAAGGCATACAGCCTGTGACAACCTGTTGATCCCGGTATCCGTGGGTCATGACGATTGGAACGCGATAGGTCTGCTCCATGGCCGGGGCGGTGATGATCTCTTTCGCACTGCCAATGCGGATGCCCTGTCTGGACAGCAGCATGGTATTAGCATCCAGCAGCAGCGCATGGTCCGGGGCATGGGTGGTCATAATGACGGACATCCCCGTTTTTGCCAACTGCCGGATGGTGGACAATACCTGCGCCTGATTTCCAAAGTCCAAATTTGCGGTAGGCTCATCCATAAACAAAATTTCGGGGGATTGGGTCAGCGCCCGGGCAATGAGCACCATTTGGCGCTCGCCGCCGCTGATTTTTGTATAATCCTGCTCCGCCAGGTGAGAAAGCTGCAAACGCGCCAAAACCTGATCCGCTATGGCATAGTCCCTGGCGCCCGGCGCACTGGTCAGACCCAAATGTGCGGTTCGACCCATTACGACAACCTGACGCACAGTATAGGGAAACGGCGGAGTATGCGCCTGTGGGACATAGCCCAGAAGCTGGGCACGCATTTTTGCAGAATGACTGAGATAGGGCGTTTCATCCACCAATACCTCGCCGGAAATGGCAGGCAGCAGTCCCAGCATGGTTTTGAACAGCGTCGTTTTGCCAACGCCATTGGGACCAAGAATACAGAGAATCTCGCCGCTGTCCAGGGAGAAGGATAGGTTTTGTAAGATCGGATTTCCGTGGTAACCGCAGGTGAGGTTCTGAACTTCCAGCTTCATAGCCAGCTCCTCCTTCCTTTGACCAGCAGGATTAGAAAACAGGGCGCACCGATCAGCGCGGTGAGAATGCCGATGGATACCTCAACCTGGAAGAAAATCCGGGTGATATTGTCCACCAGCAGCAGGAAGATACCGCCGCCCAGAGCGGAGGCGGGAAGCAGCCTGCGATAATCCGGTCCCACCAGCAGCCGCATGAGATGAGGGATGACCAGCCCAATCCAGCCAACCATACCGCAGGCAGCTACGGAAGCGGAGGTGACCAGAGTTGCGCAGGCAATCATGGAAAGGCGCAGCCAGCGGACATTGACCCCAAGCATCTGCGCTTCTTCATCTCCAAAGGACAGAACGTTCAGACGGTAAGAGAGACACAGCAGCGGAATCAGTCCCAGTAAGACAGGAATCAAAAGAATTGGAAGCGTTTTCATTTGCAGGTGGGTCATGCTGCCCATGAGCCAGAAGGTGATTTCGCCTAGCTTATCATCGGTATCCGCCAGCATTTTTGTGATGGAAACTCCGGCGTTAAACAGAGAAGAGACGATCATACCGGTGAGTACCAGCGTAATGGTGCTGTTTTCCCGATGGGATACTGCGCTGCTGACCAGATACGTCAAAGCAGTGGCCAGCAATCCAAACAAAAAGGCAGTCAGATGCATACTCAGGGCGGAAGCGGACAAAAGAATACCGCAGCAGGCCCCAAATGCGGCGCCGGAGGATGCCCCCAGCAGATCCGGCGATACCATGGGGTTGTGAAAGATGCCCTGATAGGCAGCCCCGGAGACAGACAGCGCCATCCCCACCAGTACACAGGCAGCAAGGCGGGGGAGCCTTACCTGGAGCAGAACCGTACTCTCCTTTTGCAGCTCCGATGCTGTTCCGTGCGTCCAGAGAACCTGCCCGATTTGCTGAAGGCTCAGTGGGTATTTTCCCAGCATCAGCGAAACAAGAAATAGAAGCAGCAAGAACACTGCCAGGACTGGAATGACCGGAAAGGTATGCTGTTTTTTGACCATTGTGATAAACTGCCTCCCTCAAAATAGAAACAGCGCCTGCATTCGTCTAGGGATTGCCTGGACTTATGCAAGCGCTGCACAGCAATGATCCGATTCAACAAAAAAGACCGCCTGGAACGAATCCAAAACGGTCTATCAATAGACAGAGCATCCCCAGGGTAGAACCTGGAACACGTTTGGTTTCCTTCTCAGCAATGGAAGGCAGCGCCGTTTCCAGCACTACCCCGGTTCCAGCCCCATGGGACGGCACCTTTAGGGAATGGAACACGGAAACTTCCGGATATACAAAAACAATGAGCAGCCCGGCAATCGGAATTACGCCGCGGCTACTCATTGCATGTTTATTATAGCAACTCGCCAAGGAATGTCAAGCTTCTTCGGATCAGATTTTAATGCATTTAATTTTACTGGAGGAGGCCAAATAAAAAGGAATCCCCGTGGAATCTTAGATTCCATGGGGATTGGTGGAAACGGGGGGACTCGAACCCTCGACCTCACGGATGTGAACCGTGCGCTCTAACCAGCTGAGCTACGCTTCCATGCACTGTGGAGCGGGTGGGGGGAATCGAACCCCTGTATTCAGCTTGGGAAGCTGATGTTCTGCCATTGAACTACACCCGCAATGTGACATTGATTATAGCATGGGAAGCTGGAAAATGCAAGAGCTAAATGAAAAAATTTTTCTTTCGATGGCGCAAAATACATGTGGACAAAGGCCAAGTGCACATGGTATGATAAACAAGCTGATTTGCGCCTGTTTTATGAAAAAACCGGCGGAAACAGATGAAATTTGAGAGGTGAAGAATATGGCTGGGTTTTTCGGTGGGGTACATCCCAACGATAAGAAAGCTCTGTCCAGCGAAATGGCAATAGAGTGCCTGCCGGCGCCTAAAACAGTGGTGATTCCCATGTCGATGCACATCGGCGCACCCTGTAAGCCCCTGGTGAAAAAGGGCGACTTGGTTACGGTCGGGCAGAAAATCGGCGACAACACCGGTCTTTGCGTTCCCATCCATGCGTCCGTTTCGGGCAAGGTCCTGGCGGTGGAGGCGCGGCCCCATCCCAATGGCACAAACGTGATGTCTGTGGTCATTGAAAATGATTTTCAGGATACTCTCTGCGAAACGGTGCAGCCCCGGGAATCCATTGCGGATCTCAGCGGGGAAGAGCTGACGAAGATCATTCACGAGGCGGGCATTGCCGGTATGGGCGGTGCAACATTCCCCACGGATGTGAAGATCTCCAGCGGCGTGGGCAAGCTGGACACGATTATTGTCAATGCTGCGGAATGTGAGCCCTACATAACCTCCGATGACCGGCTGCTGCGGGAAACGCCCGAGCGGGTATTGGAGGGATTGCGGGTTCTGCTTCGGATTTTCGGTCTGGAAAAGGGCTATATCGGCATTGAGGCCAACAAGAAGGCTGCCATTTCCGTTTTGCAGGAGAAATGTCCCGCGGGCGGTGATATTGTGGTCCAGGTTTTGAAGACCCGGTATCCCCAGGGTGCAGAGAAGCAGCTGATTCAGACCGTAACCGGGCGGCAGGTGCCTCCTGGCGGACTGCCTGCTGCGGTGGGCTGTGGCGTATTCAACGCGGCAACCTGTGCGGCCATTTATGATGCGGTCTATCTGGGCATGCCGCTGGTAAAGCGCGGCGTTACCGTTACCGGCGAGGCCATCACCACGCCCAAAAACTTTATTGCACCCATCGGAACGCCCCTGTCCGACCTGATTGCGGCGGCAGACGGCTTCTCTTCCGATCCCTATAAGGTGCTCACCGGCGGCCCCATGATGGGCATGACCCAGTTCGATCTCAGCGTGCCGGTGATCAAGGGAACCAATGCGGTAACCTGCTTTACGAAGAAGCAGAAAGTGGAGGTAAAGGTGCCCCACTGTATCCGCTGCGGGCGCTGCGTGGGCGTTTGTCCCATGCACCTGATGCCTTTGTACCTCTATCAGGCGGAGCGGAAGGACAATATTGATGAGCTGAACCGCAGAAACATTTCCGACTGCATTGAGTGCGGCTCCTGTGCATACATCTGTCCTGCCCGGATTCCGCTGGTGCAGAGCTTTAAAAACGGCAAGGCCAAGGTCAAGGCTGCCGCTGCGAAAAAGAATTAAGGAGGCGTAACAATGGATCAAGAAAATCTGAATCTCACGGTATCCTGCTCGCCTCATGTCCATGCGCCGGACGGCACCCGGGATATCATGCTGGACGTCATCATTGCGCTGATTCCAGCCATGCTGGGGGCAATGTTCTTCTTTGGACTCCGCAGCCTGTGCGTGGCGGCGGTATCCGTGGCGGCCTGCATTGTATTTGAGTTCCTGTATCGGAAGCTCCTGAAAAAGGACACCACCATTGGCGACTGTTCCGCCATCGTCACCGGCCTGCTGCTGGCAATGGTGTGTCCGGTGACCATTCCCTATTGGACCATTATCATCGGCGATTTCTTTGCCATTGTAGTGGTCAAGCAGCTGTTCGGCGGCATTGGCTGCAACTTCTTAAACCCGGCGCTGGCAGGGCGTGCGTTCCTGTTCTCCTATCCGGTGATTATGACCACCTGGGTTGCGCCCTATACCTCTCTGAATCTCATCGGCTCCAATGTGGACGCCGTGACTGCCGCAACCCCCATGAGCTACCTCCATCAGGGCCTGCTGCCGGACACCACCATTTTCGACAGCTTCCTGGGCAGCGTTGGCGGCTGCATGGGTGAGACTTCTGCAGTGTTGCTGCTGGTGGGCGGCGTGTATCTGGTGGTGAGAAAGGTGATTTCTCCCCGGATTCCTCTGACGTATATCGGTACCGTTGCCGTGATTGCGCTGCTGTTCCCCCAGGGCAACGACCGGCTGGTATGGCTGGGCTATCAGGTGCTCTCCGGCGGACTGATGCTGGGTGCAATCTTTATGGCCACCGACTATGCCACCTCTCCTGTGACCAAGGGCGGCCAGATCGTCTATGGCATTGGCTGCGGACTGATCACCATGTTCATCCGCTATTTCGGCTCCTATGCCGAGGGCGTCAGCTATGCCATCCTGATTATGAACATTGCGGTACTGCTGCTGGATAAGATCGGCGTACCCAAGCGGTTTGGCTATGTGAAGCCCGGGAAGGAGGCTGCGAAATGAGCAAAGCAAAAAGCGGCGGCGCAGGCTACTACCTCAAGCTGGCTCTGACCCTGCTGGTGATTTCCGCAGTGGTTTCCGGCCTGCTGGGCCTGACCAACTATGTGACCAAGGATACAATTGCTGCGATTAACGCAGAGAAAACCGCTGCCTCTATGAAAGAGGTGCTTCCGGCGGATACCTACACCCAACTGGAATACCCCGCAACCGGCACCCAGGCCAATGTTGCCGCAGTGTATCAGGCGGACGACAAGGGCTATGTGATTGAAGTAACACCCTCCGGCTTCGGCGGCACCATCGACATGGTGGTGGGCGTTGGAACCGATGGCACAGTCACCGGCGTTTCCATCATCAGCATGTCCGAGACTTCCGGCCTGGGCGCAAACGCCAGCAAGGAGAGCTTCCGGAGCCAGTTTGTGGGCAAGTCCGGTGAGCTGGCCGTGAGCAAGGACGGCGGCGAGATTGACGCGCTCACCGGCGCTACCATCACCTCCCGTGCAGTTACCTCCGGCGTGAATACGGCGCTGGTAGTTGCCTCGGAAATGCAGGGCTGAGGAGGAATGAAGTATGGACATTAAAAAGCAATTCAAAGACGGACTTCTGACTCAGAACCCCGTATTGGTGCAGCTGCTGGGTATGTGCTCCACCATGGCCATTACCACCACGCTGTTTAACGGCATTGGCATGGGCCTGTGCGTTACGATCATTTTGATCTGCTCCAACGTGGTCATTTCGCTGCTGCGGAAGGTGATTCCCTCGAAGATTCGTATTGCGGCTTACGTTGTGGTCATTGCGGGCTTCGTTACCATTGTAGACCTGCTGATGCAGGCTTATCTGCCTTCCCTCAGCGAGTCTTTGGGCATCTTTATTCCCCTGATCGTGGTCAACTGTATCATTCTGGGCCGTGCCGAGGCCTTTGCATCCAAGAATTCCGTGGCAGCCTCTGCGCTGGACGGCGTGTTCCAGGGACTGGGCTACACCATCGTACTGGTAATCATGTGCGTGGTGCGTGAGTTCCTGGGCAGCGGTACCTTTGGCGGCGGCATCCTGGGAGCAGACGGTGCAGGCATTCAGATTCTGCCCGAGCAGTTCCCGGCTATGATGATGATCCTGCCGGTGGGCGGCTTCCTGACCCTGGGCGTTCTCATCGCTGTGGTGCAGTATTTCCTGAATAAGAGCAAGAAAGGAGCGAATCAGAAATGAGCATCACTAGTCTTCTTTCCATTGCCATTGGCGCAATCCTGGTGAATAACTTCATCCTGTCTCAGTTCCTGGGAATCTGCCCCTTTATGGGCGTATCGAAAAAGATGGACACCGCCCTGGGCATGGGCGCGGCGGTTACGTTCGTCATGGGCGTGGCTTCCGCAGTGACCTATGCGGTGAACCTGCTGCTGGTGAAGCTGGGCCTTGGCTATATGCAGACCGTTGCCTATATTCTGGTCATTGCGGCGCTGGTACAGTTCATCGAGATGTTCCTTCAGAAGGCAATGCCGGCGCTGTATTCTGCACTGGGCATCTATCTGCCGCTGATTACTACCAACTGCGCAGTGCTGGGTGTGGCGCTGCAAAATACCCAGAACGGCTACAATTTCATTGAAAGCGTGGTCTACGGCATTACCGGCGGTCTGGGCTTTACTCTGGCGATTTTCCTGTTTGCCTCGGTCCGGGAGCGTCTGGACAGCAGCAGCGACTGCCCCGAGTGCTTTGAGGGCTTCCCTCTGGCGCTGATTGCAGCCGGATTGATTGCGCTGGCATTTATGGGCTTCCAGGGTCTGAAGGTCTTTTAAGGAGGCGGAACAATGAGTAATGTGATCTATGCGGTCCTGGTGCTGGGCGTTATGGGCGGTCTGTTCGGACTGCTGCTGGCGGTGGCATCCAAGGTGTTCGCAGTAGAAAAGGACGAGCGGCTGGAGCCCATCATCGAAGCGCTGCCCGGGGCCAACTGCGGCGGCTGCGGCTATAGCGGCTGTGCGGGCTATGCTCAGGCAGTCATCGACGGTTCGGCGCCTCTGGGTCTTTGTGCCGCCGGTGGCAAAGAGAGTGTGGACAAGATCGCCGCAATCATGGGCGTGGAGTCCGTGGAAATGACACGCCAGGTGGCGCTGGTGAAATGCCGCGGCCATCAGGCGTCGAAAAAGGGCGTATATGAGGGCATCCAGGACTGTGCCGCTGCGGCAAAAATCCTGGGCAACGGTCCCAACTACTGTAGCTATGGCTGCCTGGGCTTCGGCAACTGCGTCAAGGCATGTCCCGAGGGGGCAATCTCCGTGGAAGAAGGCGTTGCCAAGGTCAACCATGAAAAGTGCATCGGCTGTATGGCCTGTGCGGCGGCCTGCCCCAGAGGCATCATTGAGGCGGTGCCCTATGACCAGGATATCGTGGTGGCCTGCTCCTCCAAGGAAAAGGGCGCGGCGCTGCGGAAGTTCTGCGACATCGGCTGCATCGGCTGTAAGATCTGCGAGAGGACCTGCCAGCACGACGCTATCCATGTGGTGGACAATCTGGCGGTGATCGACTACACCAAGTGTGTCAGCTGCTCGGAGTGCGCAGAGAAGTGTCCCCGGCACCTGATCGCGGATGCGAATCTGAAAACCGAATTTAACACCGTGGAAGCAAAGCCTCGATAATTCAAAAAGAAACCTCCGCAGTTCCAAGAAAAACGGAACTGCGGAGGTTTTTGTATGTTACTGAAAATCAAATAGATTCAAGCCGATATCCGGATCGAACTTTCGGTCTACGGTGCCATCCAGAATCGTAATCACCATTTCGCAGGTGGCGCTGATGATGGCGCTGTTCAGGTGGCCGCCAAAGACCTGGCCCTGCTCATTTCCGGCGCTCATGTGCAGGTGGCTGTAGAATGCCCCGTCCATGGTGTTGATGGTGCCATTGAGGGACACGATCTCAAAATTCCCGGAGAATTCGTTGGCGTGGTATTCCTTCTCGGCGGTGTAGAATACCCCCACGGTGAACCGGTTGATGGCGCCCAGCGCCTGCACTGTGGCCAGGGTGATGTGCTCCTGGAGGGCGATGCTCTTTACCTGCTCCAGAATTTCCTCGCCCTTGTCCAGCCGGGCCACAATGGTGTGGTCAAATCTTCTGTATTCCATTGGATTACCTCCCAATCAAGATGGTTGCTTGCCGCTATTGTATCACAGCGTCAAAGGGAAGAAAAGCTGCATTTATGCCTGAGCAAAGTAATTCCGGGCAACGATCAGCGAGTTGTGTACCATGTCTTCCAGGGCCTGGTCGGTGAAGTAAGCCAGATGGGGCAGCACCAGCACGTTTGGCATGGAGTTGAGAATGGCCATTTGATGGTGCTTGAGCATGGAATTCTTGTGGTCCCGATAATAGATGTACCGATCCCCATCGATGACATCCAGCCCGGCTCCGGCCAGATGTCCCTGCTCCAGTGCGTCAATCAGCGCGTCAGAATCCACCAGCGATCCCCGGGCGGTGTTAATCAGCACGGAGCCGGGCTTCATTTTTGCAAGCTTCTCCGCGTCCATAAAGTGCTGGGTTTCCTCCGTGGCGGTGAGATGCAGGGAGATGATGTCGCATTCCGCCAAAAGTTGGTCCAGGGGGCGGTATTCTGCCGGAATGCTGTCCTTGGGGGTGCGGTTCCAATAGTATACCTTGCAGCCAAAGCCGGAAAGATGGGCTGCAACAGTGGTGCCGATGCGGCCAGCACCGATGATGCCAACGGTAAGATTGGGCAGCTCCCGGCCGCGAAGACCGGACTGGGCGAAATCCTGGCCCAGGCTTCGAAGCCAAATAGGCTTGATGTGCCGGAGTACCATCAGCATCATCATAATCGCATAGTCCGCCACACTGGCCGGGGAGTAGGAGACATTTCGTACGCCGATGCCAAGACTACCGGCATAGTTGGCGTTCATGTGCTCCATGCCAACGCAGCGGGTTACCCCCAGCCGCACGCCGTTTTTGTGATAAATATCCCAGAGCTCCGGGGTGATAATCGTTTCGGACAGAACGTTAATGCAGTCGGCACCCTGGGTCAGGTGAGCATTCTCCGGCTTGGGGCGCTCAGAGGTCATGGTAAGGTCGATGCCATAGTCCCGGTAGAAGCGCTCAAAAATCGGGCGCTCGGCTTCGTCTACGGCGTATGCAATCATTTTCATAAGCGGTCCTCCTTGGGTCAGTGGGAAAGGTTCTGACAGAATTGTTCCAACCGGTCCATTCCGGCCTGAATATTTTCCATGCTGGTGGCATAGGAAAGACGAATATATTGGCTGCCATCCATAGAGCCGAAGTTATCCCCGGGCACCACTGCCACATGGGCTTCCTCCAGCAGCCGGTCAGAGAATTCCTGGGCGGTCAGACCGGTGCCGCTGATGTTGGCGAACACATAAAATGCACCCTTGGGGAGAATGCAGTGGATGCCGGTCATGGCGTTGAGCCGGGCGACAATGTAATCCCGGCGGCGCTGGAATTCCTGACGCATGGCCTCACAGTCGCCCAGTGCCTGTTGAAGGGCGGCAATGGCCCCGTATTGGCTGAAGGTGACGGCGTTGGAATAGACGCCCTCGGTGAGCTTTGTCATCAGCTCGGCCAAATGCGCCGGTCCTGCGCCAAAGCCGATCCGGAACCCGGTCATGCAGAAGGTTTTGGAGCAGCTGTCCACAATCAGCGTCCGCTCTGCCATGCCGGGGAGGGAGGCGATGGAATGGTATTCTGCGCCGTCGAAGAGAATGTGTCGGTATACCTCGTCGCTGATGACGAAGAGATCATGCTCCAACGCCAGCTTTGCCAATGCCTTGAGGGCCTCCAGGGAAATTACACCGCCGGTGGGGTTGCAGGGGGAGTTGAGAATCAATACCTTGGTCTTGGGGGTCAGGGCATTCTCCACAGCCTCCGGGGTGAGAATGAAATCGTCCTTTTCGTATACATCCACCGGAACAGTTACGCCGTGGCACATGGAGATCATCTGCTGATAATTGCAGAAATACGGGGCGCTGACCAGAACCTCGTCGCCGGTATCTACAGTGCACATCAATCCCAGAAACAGCGCCGCCATGCCGCCTGCGGTGACGGTGATGTTCTCGGCGGTATAGGGAATCCCGGTCATTTTCGACAGGTACGCTGCATAGACCTCGCGCAGCTCTGTCACCCCGGAACCGGGGGAGTATTTGGTTTCGTGCCGGTCCAATGCGTCCTTTGTAGCGTCAATAGCGGCCTGTGGCGGGGCAAAATCCGGCTCCCCGACGGCAAAGGAGATTACGTCGGGAATTTCGGCGGCGCGTACCATCATACTGCGGATTTTGGAATCGGGAATGGATTCTGCAACAGATGAGTATTTCATAGGAATACCTCCATGAATTAAAAGAAAAGGGTGACTGCCAGCCGCACCAGCAGCATCAGCAGTACCGCAAAAAACATGGGACGGATGACCTTCGCGCCTTTGTGAAGGGCCAGCCCGGCGCCAATGTAGTTGCCAAGAATGTTCAGAAGGGCTGCGGGAAGTACCACTTGCCATACCACGGCCCCGGAAAGGGTGTAGGTGACAGCGGCGGTGAGGGAGGCTACCGAGGAGCAGACCTTTGTGTTGCCCGAGGCAGTGACCAAATCCAACTTGTTGAGCAGGGCAAAGCTCAGGAGAATAAAGGTTCCGCCACCGGCACCGTAAAAACCTGTATAGGTGCCCCAGACCAGGCCGATGAATAGGGCCACGGCCACCTGCTGACTGCGGGCGAGCGCATCTGCGTGGTTCTCCAGGCCAAAATTCCGGTTGAGCAGCAGAACCACAGCCGCAATGGGGATGAGAACAATCATAATGATCTGGAGGTAGCGTTCGGGAACCATCAGGTTTAGCTCTGCCCCCAGAATAGAGCCCAGGAGCGAAACCGGCGCGGCAATGGCGGCGGTTTTCCAGTAAATGCGCCCGTTTTTTGTAAATCGCCCCAGGGAAATCAGCGATCCGACACAGCAGCTGCACTGATTGGTCCCGGCGATGAGATGCGCCGGAAATCCCATGAGCATAAAGGTGGGCAGGGTCAGTAGTCCGCCGCCGCCGGATACGGCGTCGATGATCCCGGCAAGAAAAAATGCACCGGCAATGACTGCCACGGTGACCAATGTGATTTCCATTTGTCTCCTCCTGATTTGGGCTTCCTTCGGCGGCTTCCGGTACCGCACCTTTGCACCTTGAATGAGCCTATTATTCATCAAAGTGCAGGGAAAGTCAAGGCAATCCTGCATTCTAGGTGAAAAATCATGGTTTTTACGGAATGGGATGAAATATAGAGATGACAAACTGGCATTTTGACAAATGAAAACGCTGTGAAACCAATCGTTCCACAGCGTGAAATTACATGTTCCATTTAATTCTGTCTGCGGGATACACTATACGCCCGTGCAAATGCAAACTGCCAGAAGTTGCGGGTAAAACTCCATCCGTCGGAGATGCCGAAAGCTTCAGCAGGTGGTAAGCAGCTAGATAGAGAGTACTTAATTCAATCCGTCGGAGACACCTTACTCCCCCGCAGGGTACGCCAGAAGTAGAGCCAGTCGGACATGCCGGTGGCATGTCCGACTGGCTCTGTCCCTTCCCGAAAATTCAAGCCGCAAGCGAAGAATTTTTGGTGGCGTTGTCGGTAGCTCCTGAAATAAAAAGATTTCCGAGCACGAAACGTACTCGGAAATCTAACAAAACTGGTACGCCAGAAGGGACTCGAACCCCCAACCCTCGGAACCGGAATCCGATGCTCTATCCATTGAGCCACTGGCGCATATGTTTTGTGCATGGATTATTATAACACAAAACAGAAAAATTGCAAGAGCGAATTTTGAGAAAAAAGGGACGCAGCGGGTTACTTTTTCACGCCGCAGCTGATCCCGGCGATGGACTCGTCGTTTTTCACCCAGTCCTCCACATCTACCACCGTGAATTCAGTGGGAGTGTTGCGGATAATCACCTGGGCGATGCCGGCATTGATGATATTCCGGCGGCACATAGAGCAGGAGGTGGTGTCACGGAGCAGTTCGCCGGAGGCCGCGTCACGACCGCAGAGGTACAAAGTGGCACCAATGCATTCCCGACGGGAGGCGGAGATGATGGCATTGGCTTCGGCGTGGACGGACCGGCACAGCTCATAGCGTTCGCCGCTGGGAATTGCCAGCTGCTCCCGAACGCAGTAGCCCAATTCGTCACAGTTGATGCGGCCGCGGGGAGCGCCGTTGTAGCCGGTGGCGATGATCTCGTCGTTGCGGACAATGATTGCGCCATAGTGACGGCGGCGGCAGGTGGAGCGCTCCAGCACCGTTTGCGCAATGTCCAGATAGTAGTTTGTTTTATCGATGCGTTCCATGGGGTACCTCCGAAACAGGATGGATTTCACGGGATTATTATACCGATTTTGTGTTAGAGCTGCAAGTGTTTTTCCGGCGTGGCTGTAAAATGTTGCGGGGAAAGGAGAAATGTGATAGGATATACAGCATAAATGACAATGGGTGCTATTGGTTGGGAGGAACGTCATGAGCGATACGGTGCTGCTGGGACTGCTGACGGTACTGCTCTTTTTGGGGGCAATTCTGAAAATCCAGCTGAGAAAAAAGCAGGGGAATCCATATGCTGCCGGGTGGACGGTGCAGTTGTTTGTGTTCCCGGTGCTCTGCTTGATTGCCTGGGGCGCATTTTTATTGGGACAGGAGCGTCTGGTGGTACCGGTGATTTTCCTGGGCATTGCAGAGGAAATCCTCTGCTGGGGCATCCGAAAACGGAAAAAGTGAGGGATACGCAGCCAGTGCTATGGAGCATTGGCTGCGTTTTTGTCTGTTATTTTGGAACAGTGGCAGTATACGCCCTTTCCGATGCGCCGGAGCTGACCGGTTTCGGTGAGATGCCGCAGGACCCGCTGGAGCTGTCGGGTGCTGCAATGGAGCAGGGCGGCGGTTTCTCCCATCCGGGTCAGAATGCCGTCGGGGCAGTTGCAGTCCATCCAATGGAGCAGCCGATCCTCCAAGCTGCCGCCGAAGGCCTCGGTATGGGCGGACTGCATGAGCTTTTCGGTGATGCAGCGGAGTAGGAAACGCAGAAAGGTTGCATCCTCCTCCAGCGCGGCGGCGTAGGGGGCGATGGGCAGGGCCAGGGCCAGCACTGGGGTGGAGGCCTGGGCGAAAAAGGCGGGGAGCTGCTTTGTGACAAATTCCACATCGCCAAGGAGGGTAAGCTGCCCCTCGCCGGTTAAGACGTATTCACTGCCGTCCGGGCGAATGGAGCGGATGGCAACGGTACCCTGAACCAAAAATAGAAACCGATCCGTGATTTGATTGGGTGAGGTGAGAAACTCCCCGGGCTGATATTCCACCAGGGAAAAGGTGAGATTTGGGGTGGAAAACAGCGCGGGAATCCCCCATTGCGTCAGGAGCTTTTGTGTGAGTTCAGGATCAGACCGATAGCGCATAGCATCACTTCCTACCTTTATTATGACATATGTCACAACGAAACACAAGCATTTTTGATAGAATACAAGCATAAGGAGGAACTGCAATGGAACAGGAACTGTTTGCCCGGACGCCCATTCCCCGGGCCTATTTTAAGATGGCGCTGCCGGTGGTATTGAGCATGCTGGTGTCGCTGGTATACAATATGGTGGACACCTGGTTTATTGCCCAGACCCAGAACACGGCCCTGGTGGCGGGTGTGAGCCTCTGCGCGCCAATGTTTACGCTGATGGTGGCCATGGGCGACATCTTCGGACTGGGCGGCAGCTCGCTGATTTCCCGGCTATTGGGCCAGGGACAGGAGCAGCGGGTGCGTCATGTCAGTGCCTTTTGCAGCTACGGAGCAATTTTGTGGGGCGTATTTGTTGGAGCAATGATGCTGCTATTCCGGCAGCCCATTTTAACGCTGCTGGGTGCAAAAAGCGACACCATGGACAGCGCAATGGCCTATTACTGATATCTGGCCTTGGGCGCTCCGGCGATTATTTTCACCCTGGTGCCCAGCAATATTTTGCGCACCGAGGGCATGGCTGTGGCTTCTATGGTGGGTTCTATTACCGGTGCGCTGGTAAATATTGTGCTGGATCCGATTTTTATTTTTGGCCTGAATATGGGGGCTGGCGGTGCGGCACTGGCAACGGTGCTGAGTAATGTAGTGTCGGCGGTACTGTTCATTGTGCTACTATGCACCAAAAGCCAGCGGCTTTCCATGCGGCTTCGGGACTGCTCGGTGCAGGGAATGGAGCTTCGGGAGATTCTGGTGATTGGCTTTCCGGCCTCCATCACCAATCTCATGCAGAGCTTTGCCATGACCCTGACCAACCGGTTCCTGCTGCCCTATGGCACGGAGAATGTGGCGGCCCTGGGCATTGCGTTGAAGGTCAACATGATTGTGATGCTGATTATGGTGGGCTTTGCATTCGGCGCACAGCCGCTTTTGGGCTATAACTACGGCGCAAACAACTGGGAGCGGCTGCGGGGTATTCTGAAATTCGACATTTTGGTGGAGCTGGTGTTCTCTGTTGTCATGACGGTGCTGTTTTTGGCGGCAGCGCCCCATATCATCCGGATTTTTATGACGGATGACGGCGTTGTGCAGGCGGGCGGTACCATTCTTCGGTGCATGGTGGTGACCATGCCGCTGATGGGAATTATTCTGGTGTGTACCACGCTGTTCCAGGCTGCGGGAAAGGCCATGCCTGCATTCCTGCTGTCCATCAGCCGGCAGGGGGTAGCGCTGCAGATTTGCATGGTGGTGCTCTCGGCAGTATTCGGCTTTTACGGCGTGATTCTAGCCCAGGCTGCGGCGGACGTGCTGTCGGCGGTGCTGGCGCTGGTGCTGCTGAAACGGTCAAACATTCTGAAATAATACAAGAATCCCGGCTGTACAAAGCGTACAACCGGGATTTTTCTGCAATTTTACAGGGAAACGGATCAGCAGATCACATGGCTCCAGCCATAGGGATCTTCCACACGGCCCCACTGAATGCCGGTGAGGGTATCATACAGATCCTGGGCCACGGGGCCGATCTTGCCGCCGGAAACCACATAGTCCTTGCCGCCATAGCTCAGCTCGCCAATGGGGGAGATGACGGCTGCGGTGCCGGAACCGAATGCCTCTTCCAGAGAACCGTCCTGGGCGGCGCCGATGAGCTCGTCTACGCTGATCTTGCGCTCTTCTACCTCATAGCCCTTGTCCCGCAGGATTTGCAGGCAGCTCTTCCGGGTGATGCCGGGGAGGATGGAGCCGTTGAGCTCGGGGGTAACGATCTTGCCGTTGATCTTGAACAGCACGTTCATTGCGCCCACTTCCTCGATGTACTTGCGCTCGACACCGTCCAGCCACAGTACCTGAGAGAAGCCCTTTTCCTCGGCACGCTCACCGGCGCGGAGAGAAGCAGCATAGTTGCCGCCGCACTTGGTAAAGCCGGTGCCGCCGCGGACGGCACGAACGTCGTCCTGCTCGATCATGATGTTGACCGGAGCCAGACCGGTGGCATAGTAGGGGCCAACGGGGCTGAGGATAACGGCGAACAGATAGGTATGAGAAGCATGTACGCCGATGTGGTTATCGGTTGCAAAGATGAAGGGACGGATATACAGGGAGGTGTTGGGTGCGGAGGGAACCCAATCCTTCTCCAGGGTAACCAGCTGCTTGACCGCCTCAACGCAGTAGTCTACGTCAATCTCGGGGATGCTCATACGGATGCAGGAGTTGTTCATGCGCTTGAAGTTCTCCTCGGGGCGGAACAGGCGAATCTTGCCCTCGGCGTCCCGGTAAGCCTTCATGCCCTCGAAGATCTCCTGGGCATAGTGCAGCACCATGCAGGCAGGATCAATCTGGAAGGGGGCATAGGGGACGATGCGGCCGTCGTGCCAGCCGTGCTCCTGATCATAGTTCATCAGGAACATGTGATCGGTCATAATCACGCCGAAGGGAATGTCGGGGCCGGCGGGCTTTTCTTTATAATGGGTCGTCAGAGTCACAGGAATTTTTTCCATTTTATATCAACCTCCATGGGATGAATTTACTTACCACTATTATACCAATCTGCATAGTTCCCTGCAAGTGAAAAAACAACAGTATTGCGGCGGCTTATCCAATAAAATTCCGGCATTCTGTCGTTTCCGTGAAAATTCCCCGGTCCAGGGTAGGACCGGGGAGGAATATTGTGTATGTTTATTCAGCAGTCAAGGGATCGAGCCTCATGGCAGCCTCCTGCATGGCCTGCACATCGTCAAAGGCGGAGAGCATGGGCTTTACGTCCTTGTGGTGTAGCACCCGGTCCACATAGTTCTTGGTGCACCGGGCCACCATGGGAGACAGGGCCAATACGCCCACCAGGTTGGGTAGCATCATCAGGCCGTTAAAGGTGTCGGAGATGTCCCAGGCCAGCTGTGCCTTCATCACGGAACCGGCCAGCACGATGACGCAGAACAGAATGCGATAGGGAACCACGGCCTTGTCGCCCAGCAGGAACCGGCAGGCAGTAGCGCCATAATGGCTCCAGCCCAGCACCGTGGAATAGGCGAAAAGCAGAATTGCAATGGCGACAAATGCAGCGCCGGCAGAACCGAATACCATGCGGAAGGATTCACTCATCAGAGAGTTGCTGCCGACGGCTTCTCCGGTGGCGGTGAGCATGCCGGTGTCCAGGTCCACAAGGCCCGAGGAGAGGATAGTGAGGGCGGTAAGGGTGCAGACCACGATGGTGTCGGCAAAGACCTCGAAGATGCCCCACATGCCCTGACGGACGGGCTCCTTTACATTGGAGCTGGAATGGACCATAACCGAAGAGCCGAGGCCTGCTTCGTTGGAGAATACGCCGCGCTTAAAGCCCATTTTCATAGCGGTGGCAATGCCTGCACCCACCACGCCGCCGGTTGCGGATTTCAGGCTGAATGCGCCCTTGAAGATGGAAACAAAGATGGCGGGAATGGTGGTGATGTGCATAAAGATAATTACCATGGTACCCAGGAGATACAGGATGACCATAAAGGGCACCAGCTTCTCGGTGATGTTGGCAACCCGCTTCAGACCGCCTAAGATGACCGCGCCCACGGCGACCAGCAGGAAGATGCCGGTGGCGATGGTGGGAATGCCGAATGCAGTTTGAACATTGGAGACGATGGAGTTCACCTGGCTCATATTGCCGATGCCGAAGGAAGCCAGCAGGCAGAAGAACGAGAACAGGGCAGCCAATACAGCGCCGATGGTTTTGCAGCCCTTCTTTGCCCCAAGACCATCCCGAAGGTAGTACATAGCGCCGCCATGCCATTCGCCCTGGGCGTCTTTCCGACGGAACAGAATACCCAAAACGTTTTCGGAATAGTTGGTCATCATGCCGAAAAAAGCGATGAGCCACATCCAGAACACCGCGCCGGGACCGCCAACGGCAATGGCGCCTGCCACACCGACGATATTACCGGTGCCGACGGTAGCAGCCAGGGCAGTGCATAGGGACTGAAACTGGGAAATGGTACGGTCCTGGGTATGCCCGGTGACGTGCTTGTCCTTAAAAATCGCGCCGATGGTGTTTTTCATCCAGTGGCCGATGTGGCTCAGCTGGAAGAACTTTGTGAGACAGGTCATGAGCACGCCCACGAAGCCCAGCAGAATCAGTGCGGGCCAGCCCCAAACCACGTTGTTAATGGCGCTGTTGATGCGTGTGATAGACTCAATCATGCTACAATCACTCCTTACAATTTATCTCTTTGAATACAAAAAATGCCGGGACGTACAGCTACGAATCCCGGCATTGGAATGCTCTGTCCTTTTGCCTGAGAGATTACAGAATCATCTGTTTGCCCCTTCGGCACCCGAAATGCGGGATTCTCCAGAGTGCAGGCCCCGGGCGGTTGCAGCGCTTCTGACCGGTGCGTTCTGCACTGGGCAATACCACGCAAATACGTCTGCGGATTTTGACGGATTCTTTCCGCCAGAAATGCGTTAGGAAACCCTTGAAATACACAAAGTATTCCTGCGGTTTTCCACCTTTTCCTGACGAAAATTCTCTCGCCAAACTCTCTTGACGATTTGTGTGGTGTTGCCCTTTAATTGATGAACCGATTGTAGCACGTCAAAATCAAAAATGCAAGAAGAAAAATTAAAAATTCATAAAATTTAGCGAAATGAAGTAAATAACCACAGAAATCTCTAATTTTGAAAAGAAATCTTCAGAAAATGGCGGAAATATTGAAATATATAGACGGAATTCCTGCAAAAATATTTGCTTTTGAAGAATTGAAAACACAAATTGAGCCGAAAAAAGAGCCTGGCGTTTCGAACGCCAAGCTCTAAAGAAGTAAGAATTTTTTATTGCCCCTAATCAGTAACCAACTGCGGAAGAGCCGCCGTCGATGACAATCACCTGACCGGTGGTGTTCTCGCTGTACTCGCTGAGCAGGTAAGCTGCCATGCCCGCAATCTCCTCGGGGTCAGACAGACGACCGGTGGGAACGCCGGTGGTGGGGCCGCCGGGGCCAGGACCGGGTGCACCGGGACCGCCGGGGCCAGGCTGACCTTCCTTGGGAATATGAACGCCTGCGCCGCCGGAGAGCACGCCGCCGGGGGCAATGGCATTGACGCGAATGCGGCTGGAGGCCCATTCAACAGCTGCCTGCATAGAAATGGCAACCACAGCGCCCTTGCTGGCGGAATACTGGGCCGAGCACATGGGCGGGGTCATGCCGCGGATGCCTGCCATGGATGCAATGTTTACGATTGCGCCGAAGTCCTGGGGAATCATGGACTGCTTGACGCACTGCTGCATCATAAAGAACAGACCCTTTGCGTTGGTGTTCATTACCCGATCCCACTCCTGCGGGGTCAGATCCACACCGGGGCCGCCTGCCATAATACCGGCTGCCTGGATCAGAAAACGAATTTCGCCCAGCTCCTGGCGGATTTTTTCCACCACGCCGGGGATGGCTTCAACATCGGATACATCCAGGGCATAGGCGTGAACGTCGCCGCTGTCCTTCAGCATGTCGGCTGCCATCTGAATCTTCTCAGCGTTGCGGCCAATCATGGCAACCCGCGCGCCGCTCTCTGCCATCACCTTTGCGCAGGTGAAGCCGATGCCGGAGCCTGCGCCGGTGACGACACAGACCTGATTGTCAAAACGAATGTTCATAGAAAAACCTCCTAAGGGTGAAGTTTGCATGGATTAGTAGAGAATTCCGCATTTTCCCACGGTGTAAACCATAGGCGTCAGGCCGTCCGGGGTGGGGATATCGCTGGGGGTGGGGGCAATGGAGCCGTCCAGCGCACCGTCCACCGCTGCCAGCAGGGCCGAAATCACCGAAAGGGAGACGGGGCAGGTGCTATGGCAGGGATAGATGGTATCAAAGCCGCCCAGGGTCATGAGCTTGACCAGGGTGTCCCGATAAGTGTGGATATCCCGGTGCTCCCCGGCCAGGAATACCGGCCCATAGGACAGGGTGTCGCCGGAGAACAGAATCCGGTTTTTCCGATCCAGCAGGCAGATGCTGCCGGGGGTATGGCCGGGGGTTTCGATCACATGGAGTACCCGATCCCCCAAATCAAAGGCGGAAAGCTCGGTGATGGGGTGCAGGGTACTGGTGAGATCCGGGCGGAATTTGCGAATGGTGGCAAATTCGTCGGGATGGGCGTGAATATCGCGGAATTGGTTGTTGTTGGCGGTGTGATCGCCGTCGCCGTGGGTGTTGAGCACCACCAGCGGCAGGGGCGTAATCTCTCGGATCAGCCCCATGAGATCACAGGCTTCGGCGCCGGTGTCCAGCAGAAGGGCCCGCTGCTGCCCCACAATCAGGAAGCAGCGGACGATCTCCTGCTCCAGTGCCCATACGCCGGAGCTGACCCGTTTTACAATGGTGTTGCTAGGCTCCATGGGCGCGTTCCTCCTCTTTCTTAGAGCTTGAAGTAATCAACGCCTGCCTGGAAGATGGGCTGATACTTGCTGCCATAGATGTTCTTGCCGACGAATTCACCGGCACGCTCAGTATGGCCCATCTTGCCCAGTACGCGGCCGTCAGGGGAGGTGATGCCCTCGATGGCCAGCATGGAGCCGTTGGGGTTATACTGAATGTCCATGGAGGGAACGCCGGTGAGATCAGTGTACTGGGTGGCAATCTGACCGTTGTCAATGAGCTGCTTCAGCATAGCGTCCGTTGCCACAAACCGTCCCTCGCCATGGGAGACGGGAATGTTGTGGAGGTCGCCGACGTTGCAGTGCATCAGCCAGGGGGACTTCACGGAAGCAACCCGGGTGGTGCAGTAGCGGCTCTGGTGGCGGCCAATGAGGTTATAGGTCAAAGTGGGGCACTCAGCGTCCATGGGCACGATCTCGCCGAAGGGAACCAGACCCAGCTTAATGAGCGCCTGGAAGCCGTTGCAGATGCCCAGCATCAGGCCGTCCCGCTTCTGGAGCAGGTCGTGAATGGCGTCGGACAGCTGGGGATTCCGGAAGAAGGATGCAATAAACTTGCCGGAGCCGTCGGGCTCGTCGCCGCCGGAGAAGCCGCCGGGAAGAATCACCATCTGCGCGGAACGGATGGCCTGTTCCATGGCGTCAGCGGTTTCTGCAAGGGCACTGGCGGTGAGGTTCCGGACCACGATGATCTCTGCCTCGCCGCCGGATTTCTCCACGGCGCGGGCGGTGTCATATTCGCAGTTGGTGCCCGGGAATACGGGAATCACGGCCTTGGGCTTTAGGTGCTTGTAAGCGGGAGCCTGATGGGGCCGCTGGGTGTAGGAGATTGCGGGAACGGTTTCCTGGGTGCCGGCCTTCATGGGGAAGACGGACTCCAGCTTGTCCTCCCAAAGCTTCTCGTAGTCGGCAATGGGAAGGGATTCGCCCAGCTCCAGAACAGCATCCTCGATGGTGTAGCCCAGCAGGGTACCAACTTCCAGGGACTCCTTGGCTTCTACCAGAATGGAGCCATAGCTCTGGGTGAACAGGGAATCGGCATCCACACCCTCGGCCAGACGGAAGCCCACACGGTTGCCCAGGCTCATCTTGAAGATACCCTCGGCGGCACCACCGGCGGTGAGGGACCAGCCGGAGAGCAGCTTGCCCTGATCAGCCAGCGCATGCACCTGACGGAACATGGACTTGGTGCCCGCCAGATCCTGATAGCCGGGAGCGGTGAACAGATAAACCGGATGACCGGCAGATTTAAACTCGGGGGTCAGCACCTTGCCAGCGTTCTGTGCGGCAATGGCGAAGGAAACCAGAGTAGGAGGCACGTCCAGCTCATTGAAGGAACCGGACATGGAGTCCTTACCGCCAATGGCAGCCACGCCCAGGCCAATCTGCGCGGTGAAGGCACCCAGCAGTGCGGCAAAGGGCTTACCCCAGCGCTCGGGCTCGGTGCGAAGCCGCTCGAAATACTCCTGGAAGGTGAGGTAGGCCGCATCGGGATCGCAGCCTGCCGCCACCAGCTTGGAGACGGACTCAATCACTGCGGTAGCCGCACCGGCAAAGGGGCTCTGAGAAGAAATGGCGGGGTTAAAGCCATAGCCCATCACAGAGCAAGTGGAGGTGTCCCGGGTGCCGGAGGGCAGCAGGGCAGCCATTACCTGAGTGGGGGTGGACTGATGGCGGCCACCGAAGGGCATCAGCACGGAGGACGCGCCGATGGAGCCGTCGAACCGCTCGGTCAGACCCTGCTGAGAGCAGCAGTCCAGGCTTTCCACCAGATTCTTGAGCTTTTCGGCCACGGTGCTGCCGGGGATAATAGCAGTAGGCTGGGGCAGCTTGGGCACGGAAACGGTGGTGTGCTTATCGGCGCCGTTGCTGGCAAGAAATTCACGGCTCAGGTCTACAATGGCCTTGCCGTTCCAGCGAAGTACCATTCTGGGGCTTTCGGTGACGGTGGCAACCAGAGTGGCCTCCAGGTTTTCCCGGCTGGCAGCGGCCATGAATGCCTCCACATGCTCCGGTGCAACCACTACGGCCATACGCTCCTGGGACTCGGAAATGGCCAGCTCGGTACCGTCCAGGCCGTCATACTTCTTGGGAACGGCGTTCAGCTCGATATCCAGGCCGTCGGCCAGCTCGCCAATGGCAACGGATACGCCGCCTGCGCCAAAATCGTTGCAGCGCTTAATCATTCGGGTGACCTGGGGGTCACGGAACAGGCGCTGGAGTTTTCTCTCCTCGGGGGCATTGCCCTTCTGAACTTCCGCAGAGCAGGTTTCGAGAGATGCAGAGGTATGGCTCTTGGAGGAACCGGTGGCACCGCCGCAGCCGTCGCGTCCGGTTCGGCCACCCAGCAGAATTACCCGATCACCGGGAGCGGGGGTCAGACGAACCACGTTGGAGGCGGGAGCTGCACCCACCACTGCGCCGATTTCCATGCGCTTTGCAATATAGCCGGGGTGATAGAACTCATGTACCAGGCCGGTGGCAAGGCCAATCTGGTTGCCGTAGGAGGAATAGCCCGCTGCTGCTGTGGTGGTGAGCTTCCGCTGGGGGAGCTTGCCGGGCAGCGTGTCGGAGATGGGAACGGTGGGATCGCCTGCGCCGGTGACACGCATGGCCTGATAGACATAGCTTCTGCCGGACAGGGGATCACGGATTGCACCGCCGACGCAGGTGGCAGCGCCGCCGAAGGGCTCAATCTCCGTGGGATGGTTATGGGTTTCGTTTTTGAACATCAGCAGCCAATCCTCGGGCTTGCCGTCCATGTCTGCGTCAATATGTACCGAGCAGGCGTTGATCTCCTCGGATTCGTCCAGGTGCTGGAGAATTCCGCGCTTTTTCAGGGTTTTGGCGGCCAGGGTGCCCATGTCCATCAGGGTGATGGGGCGGGTCTTGGCCTTCTCGCCATAGACCTCCTGGCGGCACTGGAGATAGAGGTCGTAAGCCTTCTTTACGGCCTCGTCCTGAATGTCGGCCTGGTCAATATGGGTGGAGAAGGTGGTATGGCGGCAGTGATCGGACCAATAGGTATCCACCACCTTGAGCTCGGTGATGGTGGGATCACGGTGGGCCTCATTTTTGAAATAATCCTGGAAGAAGCTCAGATCGTCCACGTCCATGGCAAGGCCGTGCTGGTCAATCAGCGGGGCCAGAGCGTCCTTATCCAGCGCGGTGAAACCGGTGAGGGTAGCAACCTCGGTGGGGATGGCATAGGTCTGCTCCAGGCTCTGGGGCTTGTCCAGGCTGGCTTCCCGGCTCTCCACGGGGTTGATGACATATTCTTTAATGCGCTGGAGCTCTTCGGGGGTGATGGTGCCGTACAGGGCATAGACCTTGGCGGCGGATACCAGTGGCCGCTCGCCGCAGGTCAAAATTCCGATACACTGCGCGCAGGAATCGGCCCGCTGGTCATACTGACCCGGGAGAGATTCCACGGCGAATACCACGCAGTCGCCCAGCTCCGGCATGGTTTCGTCATAGCAATCGTCCACCATGGGCTCGGAGAATACCGTCTGACGGGCCTTTTCATAGACCTCAGGGCTCAGACCCTGGGCGTCGTACCGACAGAGAATCCGCAGGCGCGTAAGGCCGGTGATTCCCAGCTGATCCCGAAGATCCCGCAGAAGACTTCCTGCCTCTACCTGAAAGCCCTCCCGCTTTTCCGTGTAGCAGCGATAAACCTGATTCATTGTTTGAACCTCCATTTTCCTGTCCGTGTCATTTTACTGTGATGTTTTCGATGCCATAAAAGAGATTCCCGGGGGCGGGATTCAGACCGCTAAAGACCCCGCGAGAAGTGAAAACGGCGTTGTTTTCAAAAAGGATGGGGCAGAGATAGCCCTGATCCATGACATATGCATAGAGATCATAATGGTTGCCGCTGTTTTCCAGGGCACTGTCCAGGCGCGATGTCAAAACGGAATCCGACTGGATGCCGCCATAGTTGAGATCGCCGCTGGAGGTCAGCAGGGGCCTAAGGTCCAAATCCGGGCTCAGGCATACATCGGCATAATAGAGATCATAATTTCCGGCCGAGAGCGCTTCGAGAAAATCGTCCTCGGTCAGGGTGTTGACGGTTACGGTAAAGCCCACATCCTCCAGCTGAGATGCGGCAAGCTTTGCAGCGGTGACGCGGCTTGCATTGCCGGAGAGAACGATCATGGTCAGCTCGTTATAGACGCTTTCTTCCGAGGTGTCTTGCGTTGCCTGGGTCTCGGTATCGTCGTCAAGGGTATCGTCCAGCAGCGCGTCGTCTTCCAGCGAACTGTCTTCCGACTGGGTGGTAGTGGATGTGTTATTTTGATTTCGCTGTGCGCCGGGGCCGTCGGTGACCCGGGGGTCGTCGTCCGGCAGATGGAACAGCGAGCTTTTCAGCAGCTGATTAAGGGCGGCGTCAGCGTCATATGCATAGTTCTGGGCCAGCTCCTCGCTGTACATGGAGCTGACAGCCGGAACGGGCAGCACCGTGGGGTTCGCAAAGTTGTGGTAAACCGACTCGGCAATGGTGCTGCGGTCAATGGCGCGGATGATGGCCGTGCGAATGTCCGTGGAGGAGCAGACCCCAAGGGTCATGTTAAAGCCAATGAACTGCATCACCGTGTTGGGGCTGTTCCACAGCTCATAGTCGCAGTGGAAGGTGGCCGCAGTGGAGGACAGGGGATTGTTATACACCAAATCCACGTTGTCCAGCTCGAAGTTATCCCGGGTATCCTCGGCAGAGCTGCTGGAATAAAGGGAGATACTCTGGATATTCACCCGCTCTGCACCCTGCCACCAGTTGTGGTCCAGGGTCAAAACGTCACCGTTCCTGACAAAGGGCCCGGTGCCAAAGGGGGCGCTGTCGGTGGTGGCACCGCTGGGGATAATGGGGAAGTTTAGTAAGCAGGGCAGCCGGTCATTGGGGGTGCTGAGGTAAATGGCGACTGTACTGGAATCCACTGTCTCATAGCTGGCAATATCCGTAAAGCGCCCGCTGTACAGCTCGGATTCCTGGGCCTGGGCCAGAGAATAGGTTACGTCAGAGGCGGTAAGGCGATTGCCGTTGGAGAACCAGGCGTCCTGGAGCGAGATGGTATAGGTGAGCCCATCGTCGCTTACGCTGTATTCCTTGCACAAAACCGGCTCTGCATCGAAAGCTTGATTTAAGGTGAACAGACCCTGATAAATCAGCTGCATTACAGCCTGATTTTCCATGCCGCGGCAGGTATAGGGGTTCCAGCCGTAATTGCCGTTATAGGGCATGGTAAAGGTGCCGGAGGATACGGTGGCCTGAGTCTCCAAAGCGGAATCCGCAGAATCCACCGCGCTGGCCTGGATGCCAAAGGAGGATGCGGCGGAATTGGTTTCGACGGTTTTGTCTCCGCAGCCGGACAGCTGGGAGAATACCAGGCAGGCGGCGAGTACACCGCAGAGGGTCCGGCGGCTCATCGGCTGCCTCCCGCTACGATGATTGCCCCCAAAGACCCCCGCTGGTCCTTATGCCGCCGGGCCGACCAGAACAAATCCGGGGCACAGGCGGTGCACAGGGGGCTGGTGTCCATGTGTTCGGGCAATACTCCGGCCTTTTGCAGGAATAGCCGATTGAGATACTTGAGGTCCACATGGTACTTCTCGCCGGTTTGTGTAATGGCGGGCATGGCCTCGTCACCCAGGGCGGCAATCATCGCCTGGGGCACGTCCTCGTCGGTTTCGAAGCAGCAAGGGGAAATGCAGGGCCCCAGCGCAGCCCGAATGTTTTTGGGGTCGCAGCCATAAGTCTCTGCCATGGCCGCGACGGTTTTTCCTGCAATGCCAAGGGCGGTGCCGCGCCAACCGGCATGACAGGCGCCCACAGCGCCGGTGACCGGATCCTCCAGCAGAATGGTGCCGCAGTCCGCCGAGAATACCACCAACGCAGTGCCGGGGACATTGGTCATCAGACCGTCGGCCTCATAGTCCGTATGGGCATAGAGGCCTTTCCCCCAGTCCTGCTCGGTGCAAAGGCGCACGGCGTCTCCGTGAACCTGGACGGCCTGGAAGGTTTTATGGGGATCAAAGCCAATGGCTTCCCCGAGAATTTCGTAGTTTTTCAGTACATTTTCCCTGCTGTCGCCCCGGGACAGCCCCAGATTCATAGAGGCAAGATGCCCGGTGCTGACGCCCCCCAAACGGGTGGTAAACCCGTGGGGCCGGTCAAGCAGGCTACTTTGATAGCAGAGGAGCGTTCCCCTGCGGAGATCATGAAAGCTCATGGCGCCTCCTCAGGATTCGGTGTTTTTACCGGCTGCCATGTCCTTGTCCAGGCAGCAGTTCTTATATTTTTTCCCGGAGCCGCAGGGGCAGGGATCGTTACGGCCCACCTTGATTTTCTTCTTCATGGGGGCTTTCTTTACGGATTTATCGTCACCGGCACCGGCAGCGGTAACCTTTGCCACCTTCTCGCGCTTCAGGGGCTCGTTCCGCTGAATCCGGAACAGGAACAGGCGGCGGGAGGTTTCTTCCTGGATGGAGCGGTTCATGGCCTCAAACATGGCATAGCCCTCGCGCTTGTACTCCACCAGAGGATCGCTCTGACCATAGGCCCGGAGCACGATGCCCTGACGCAGATCCTGCATGGCGTCGATCTGATCCATCCAGTATTCATCTACTACCCGCAGGGTAATCACGCGCTCGGCTTCCCGCATCAGGGGAGAACCGTAAGCGGCTTCCTTCACGGCATAGACCTGGTCGGCCAGGGCCATGAGCTTGTCCAGCAGTGTGTCGGCGGTGAGGGAAGAGAGCTCCTCGTCGCTGGGATTGTAAGCGCCCTTGGGGAAGTAGAGCCCCTCCATATTCTTGAGGATTTCCTGGAGCTCGTTCCGGTCCTCGAGATAGCCCTTCTCGCCCATCACGGAATGGATATCCGAAGCAAACACGTTCCGGCGCATGGTATGCAGAGACTCCTGCAGGTCCTCGCCGTCCAGCACCTTCTGGCGCTGCTCATAGATGACCTTACGCTGGGTGTTCATAACGTCGTCATATTCCAGCACGTTTTTACGGGTCTGGAAGTTGATGCTCTCCTTCTTCTTCTGGGCATTTTCAATGGCGCCGGAGAGGATCTTCTGATCGATGGGGGTGTCCTCGTCCAGGCCCAGACGGTCCATCATGGAGGATACGCGCTCAGAGCCGAACAGACGCATCAGATCGTCTTCCAGGGAGATATAGAACCGGGTTTCACCGGGATCGCCCTGACGACCGGAACGGCCGCGCAGCTGGTTATCAATACGCCGGGACTCGTGGCGCTCAGTGCCAATGACAAACAGACCGCCTGCAGCACGGACCTTTTCCGCTTCCTGAGAGGTTTCGGCATGGTATTTGTTATAGAGCTCGGTATAAGCGGCCCGGGCAGCGAGAATTTCCTCGTTGTCGGTGTCGGCATAGGAGTTGGACTCGATAATCAGCTCCTCGTCCATGCCCTGCTTCCGGAGGTCGTTCTTTGCCATAAACTCCGGGTTGCCGCCCAGCATAATATCGGTACCACGGCCTGCCATGTTGGTGGCGATGGTCACAGCGCCCAGCTTACCGGCCTGAGCAACGATCTCTGCTTCCTTCTCGTGGTGCTTGGCGTTCAGAACATTGTGGGCAATGCCTTCCTTTTTCAGCAGCTTGGAGAGCACCTCGGACTTTTCAATGGAGATGGTGCCAACCAGCACAGGCTGACCCTTTTCGTGACACTCCTTCACCTGGGCGATGACGGCGCGGAACTTGCCTGCTTCGGTTTTGTACACCACATCGGGATGGTCAATACGAATGACGGGCTTGTTGGTGGGAATCTCGATGACGTCCAGGTTGTAGATCTGAATGAACTCGTCTTCCTCGGTGAGCGCGGTACCGGTCATACCGGAGAGCTTGTTGTAAAGACGGAAGTAGTTCTGGAAGGTGATGGTGGCAAGGGTCTTGGATTCGTTGGCCACATCCACGCCTTCCTTGGCCTCGATGGCCTGGTGCAGACCCTCGGAATACCGGCGGCCATACATCAGTCGGCCGGTGAATTCATCGACGATAATAACCTGTCCGTCCTTGACCACATAGTCGATATCCCGGCGCATGACGCCGCGGGCCTTCAGGGCCTGATTGACGTGGTGAGAGATGGTGTTATTCTCGGGGTCGGAGAGGTTCTCAATGCCGAAGAACTGCTCGGCTTTCTTGATACCGGAGGCGGTGAGGGTGGCGATGCGGTCCTTCTCGTTGACAATATAGTCGCAGTCCAGATCGTCCTGGGCTTCCTTATCGTCGGTGTCGGCAAAGACCATCTTCTTCATCCGGGCTACCAGACTGTCAGCCTGGGCATAGAGCTGCGAGGACGCTTCGCCCTTACCGGAGATAATCAGAGGGGTACGGGCTTCATCGATCAGGATGGAGTCCACCTCGTCCACGATGGCGAAGGCATGGCCGCGCTGCACCATCTCTTTTTTATAGGTTGCCATGTTGTCACGGAGGTAGTCAAAGCCCATCTCGTTGTTGGTGCCATAGGTGATGTCGGCGGCATAGGCGTCCTTCCGCTCCTGGTTGGTGAGGCCGTGGATAATCAGACCCACGGACAGGCCCATGTAGTGGAAGACCTTGCCCATCCACTCGGAGTCACGCTTTGCCAGATAGTCGTTGACGGTGACAATGTGAACGCCGTTACCGGTGAGGGCGTTGAGGTAAGCGGGGAGAATTTCCACCAGCGTTTTACCTTCACCGGTTTTCATCTCGGCGATTCGGCCCTGATGGAGAATAATGCCGCCGATGAGCTGCACCCGATAGGGCCGCATGCCCAGCACGCGATCCGCAGCCTCGCGGATGGCGGCAAAGGCGTCCGGCAGAATGTCGTCCAGGGATTCGCCCTTCTGAAGGCGGCCCTTGAGCACGTCGGTCTGCCCCTTCAGCTCGGCCTCGCTCATGGCCTTATAGGTGTCGCCCAGCGCCTCAATGCGGTCCACAATGGGGGTGATGGATTTGACCTCCCGCTGAGAATGGGTGCCGAACAGCTTATTCATGGTATTGGAAAATAAACCCATTATAATAATGTCCTTTCGTACAGTAATTTTCATCTACAGTAGGGTGCCTACAATGACCCCATCCTAATTTTCACATTATAGCACATTGTATCTCAGTTGAAAAGTGGCAAGCAAAAAAATGGGGCTGTTGCATTTTGATTTTGCAACAGCCCCAATTTTTACACGGATATGATAAATGGCGATAGACGATGCCGCACAAATCGGCATGAACGTTTGACGAAGAAAGTCAGTCCGCAGCCGTGGCTGCATTTTGCTCCTTGAGGGAATAATAAAGCTCTGCATGCGTCAGATTCATGTACGGCTCTGCATAAAAAATACCAACGAGTCCCAGAGTCACGAGGCTGAGCAGAATCCAGCCGATAAATGACAGATCCAATACAAATGCACTCCACTTGTTTCCCTTCATCATGGCCTTGCTTTGAGCAAACGCATCCTTGCGGCTGACAGTGGGATCATCAGCCAGAATGTACGGTATCATCATATATTCATACGACTTAACGATACCGGGAATGATAAGAAGCAGCCCCCACAGGAATGTGAAAATGGCACGGAACAGCATGACAACGCCGACATAGGCATAACGATTCTTGAAAGCAAAAAGCATATCCTTCATCTTGGAATCGCCCGTTTTGCAATTCAGATAGAATTTCTGGCATCCAACTTCAAGCGGATTCCACAATAGAATCTTGAGAACCAGGTGAATGATTGCGGAAACTGCGATTGCAACCCAGATTACTCGAATTGCCATAACCAGTGACCCGTGATCCAGCGACGCAAGGGTCGAGGACAGGTCTGAATCTTTTGCGGCGTTACTGCCGGAGGCAGTTCCGGATACCTGCAAAAACGACAGCACAATCCCCACAACCACCGCTTTCCAGTAGTTCAGCTTTAACAGCTGCTTTGCCGAGGTCTTTAGTTCTTTTCTGCTCCACATAGTATCTCTCCTCGTATAATAAGATTTGCAGACGATTTACAGTGTGTCTGCTTAGTACACTTTC